>LNDO01000043.1 GCA_001465025.1 Pseudomonas sp. Ga0074129 | reverse complement strand
GCCCTGCGTCGCTGCGCTCCGACTGCCTGTCCGAATGATCGTGGAACAGGTGTCCGGATCAGCGTGGGCTGAGTGTCCGAATGGCGTGGAATCCGCACGTAAGCCACCAGCCAGACTGAACGCGTTACGCCGATGGTGAGTGACAGCGTGCTGAGCGAGGTTGATGCATCGCGCACCTCAAGCGACTAACCCATCCGATGAAAGCTGCCCGTCCAAGAACAACTCAGCCCATTGATAGGTGTGGGCACGCTACTGGATCCAGGCACGCGCTGAGTGAGCGCCGCACAAAAAAATACCCCGAACTGGTCGGGGTATTTTTAAGCGCTTACTGCCAGGAAAAAGACGGTTTAAACCGTTACTTTTTACCCAACTTCTTCAGCTCTTCATCACGCAGTTCGCGGCGCAGGATCTTACCAACGTTGGTGGTCGGCAGAACATCGCGGAACTCGACGGCTTTCGGCACCTTGTAACCGGTGACGTTGGCGCGCATGTGCTCCATGACCTGCTCTTTGGTCAGCGTTTCACCCGGCTTGACCACCACGAAGATCTTGATCGCTTCGCCCGACTTTTCGTCCGGTACACCGATGGCTGCACACTGCATCACGCCTGGCAGGGTGGCGAGAACATCTTCCAGCTCGTTCGGATAAACGTTGAAGCCCGACACCAGAATCATGTCCTTCTTGCGGTCGACGATACGCATATAACCGTCTTCCTGGATCACCGCGATGTCGCCGGTCTTCAACCAGCCTTCAGCATCGAGGATTTCGTCAGTGGCCTCCTGACGCTGCCAGTAGCCCTTCATCACCTGCGGGCCTTTCACGCACAGCTCGCCAATCGAACCCAATGGCTGCTCAACACCTTCGTCGTTGATCACCTTGCACTGGGTCGACGGCACCGGGATACCAATGGTGCCGATCTGGATGTTGCTGAACGGGTTAACCGAAGCTACTGGGCTGGTTTCGGTCATGCCGAAACCTTCACAGATGGAGCAACCGGTGACCTGCTTCCAGCGCTCTGCCGTGGCCAGTTGTAGAGCCATGCCACCGGAGAACGTTGCTTTAAGGGTGGAGAAGTCCAACTTGCGGAATTCTTCGTTGTTGCACAGCGCTACGAACAGCGTGTTGAGACCGACAAAACCAGTGAACTTGTACTTAGCCAAGTCTTTGGTCATCGCCGGCAGATCACGCGGGTTGGTGATCAGCACGTTGTGCCCACCAATCAGCATCATGGCCATGCAATGAAAGGTGAACGCGTAAATGTGGTAGAGCGGCAGCGGCGCAATCAACACCTCGCTGCCCTCGCTCATTTCCGAGCCCATCAGCGCCTTGACCTGCAGCATGTTGGCGATCAGGTTGCGGTGGGTGAGCATCGCGCCCTTGGCCACGCCGGTGGTGCCGCCGGTGTATTGCAGCACGGCAATTTCACCATTGGCCGGAGCTGCTTCTTTCACGCTCTGACCACGGCCTTTGGCCATAGCCGCCGTAAATTTGATGGCTTGCGGCAGGCTATAGGCCGGCACCATCTTTTTCACATGCTTAACCACGCTGTTGACCAGCAAGCGCTTGAGCGGCGGCAGCATGTCACCAACTTCGGTGATGATGACTGTTTTGATGCCAGTTTTGGGCAGGACTTGCTCAACCAGGTGGGCCATGTTGGCCAGGCTAACAAGGGCCTTGGCGCCGGAATCGTTGAACTGGTGCTCCAACTCCCGCGCGGTGTAAAGCGGGTTGGTGTTTACCACCACCAGGCCGGCGCGCAGGGCACCGAAAACTACAACCGGGTACTGCAGAACGTTGGGCAGTTGCACAGCGATACGGTCGCCGGGCTGCAAGGGCGTGCTTTGCTGCAGGTAGGCCGCAAATTGGCCAGACAATTCATACAGCTCGCCGTAGGTAATGGTCTTACCCATGTTGCTAAAAGCTGGCTTATCGGCGAAGCGTTGGCAGGACTCTTTCAGTACCGCCTGGATATTCGGGTACTGGTCAGGATTGATTTCAGAAGCAATCCCAACGGGATACTTATCCTTCCAAAAGTTTTCGGTCATGGAAGCCCACTCCTCAGCAACAACTTGATCTTCGCCGCGCGTAGACGGCTGTTTATTGTAGGGTTGCGTGATTTTTTGCGACGTTAACAACGCAAATTGCTATCGGCCATTTGTTTACGTCGCGCCGCGACGGCCTGAAAGGCCACGCACTCTAGACGGCAAATCACAAAAAATCCGCCCGAGAGTAGCAGCTTTGCCAAATAGCGACCAGCGCCAATAAGCGCCGCCACAGTCACAAAAGCGACTAAAACCAGCCAAATAGTCACATCGAAATAACCGTGAAGACTGCCGGGCTAAAGGGGTTTCGATAAGAAAGAGGTGTTTCAGCGCATCCCCTCAGGTGAGAGTCTGCGCTGAAACCTAGAGGCAGGTCAGGCGATGTCGCGCAATTCGCGGCGGAGAATTTTACCCACGGGGGTCATGGGCAATGCATCACGGAAAACAATCTGCTTGGGCACTTTGTACCCCGTGAAGTTTTCCTTACAAAACGCCTTGAGTTCATCGGCCGTCAGGCTGCTGTCGCGCGCAACCACAAACAACTTCACCGCCTCACCCGACTTCTCGTCTGGCACACCGATAGCGGCACAGCTGGCGACCTTAGGATGCGCCATCACCACGTCTTCGATTTCGTTGGGATACACGTTGAAGCCAGAGACGATGATCATGTCCTTCTTGCGGTCAACGATACGCACGAAGCCGTCCGGATCAATCACCGCGACATCGCCGGTCTTGAACCAGCCGTCGGCATCCAGCACCTCTTCAGTGGCTTCCGGACGCTGCCAGTAGCCTTTCATCACCTGCGGACCCTTGATGCAGAGTTCGCCACGCTCACCCAGCGCCAACACCTCGCCGTCATCGCTGATGACCTTGAACGCAGTCCCCGGTACGGGAATGCCCACCGTGCCCAATCGCGCTTTGTCACCATACGGATTGGTACTGGCCACGGGTGAGGTTTCCGTCAGGCCATAACCTTCAGTCACCGGGCAACCAGTCATCGCCTGCCAACGTTCAGCCGTCGCCTTGACCAGTGCCGTGCCGCCGGAGTTGGTCAATTTGAAGTGGGAGAAGTCGAGGTTCTTGAACTCGGGATGATCCATCAGCGCAACAAAAAGGGTGTTCAACCCCAGCAGCGCGGTGAACTGCCACTTGCCCAGTTCTTTAACGAAACCTGGAATGTCACGCGGGTTGGTGATCAGCACGTTGTGGTTGCCGTTAACCATCATGCACATGCAATTCGCAGTGAATGCATAGATGTGATAGAGCGGCAACGGCGCGATCATGATTTCCTGACCCTGCTTCATCAGCGGCGTGCCATCCGGGCCGAGCTGCGACAGGCAGGCATCAATCTGCAACATGTTGGCCACAAGGTTACCGTGAGTCAGCATCGCGCCCTTGGCCACACCGGTGGTGCCACCGGTGTACTGGAGCACGGCAATGTCGTCCTGCCCCACCTTGGCGGGTTTCAGGGCGTGCCCATGACCAAGCTTGAGCACTGACTTAAAGGCCACAGCCTGCGGTAGCTGGTAGTCCGGCACCATCTTCTTGACCTTCTTGACCACGGTGTTGACCAACCAGCCTTTAAGGCTCGGCAGCAGGTCACCCATCTTGGCTTCGATCAGGTAATCGATGTCGGTATCAGGCAGCACGTCCTGCACCAGCTTGCCGAACATGTTCAGGTACACCAGCGCACGCACGCCGGCATCCTTGAACTGGTGGCGCATTTCGCGAGCGGTATACAGCGGGTTGGTATTGACCACCACCAGGCCTGCACGCATGGCCCCAAAGACGGCAATCGGGTACTGCAACACGTTTGGCATTTGCACGGCGATACGGTCGCCGGGCTGCAGATCGGTGTGCTTTTGCAAATAGGCGGCAAATGCGCCAGAGAGCCGATCCAACTCGGCATAGGTCAGGGTCACGCCCAAGTTGCTGAAGGCAGGCCGATCCGCAAACTTTTTGCACGAGCGCTCGAATACCTCCACGACAGATTTGTAGGCTCCCAGATCAATCTCATTGGGTACGCCGGCCGGGCGTTTGTCGCTCCAGAAATCAGGTTGCATTATTTTTATCCCCTTGCCCTGAATTGATGCCAACCGCCAAAAAATGATTACGCAAAACACTTCACTCAAGCCACGTTAAATAAGCGGAGAATCAAGGCGCTGCGCGTGCAGCCCCTTATTTCCTTAAACATGACCTGCGCAACTGTTTGCGAACACGCTGATGGCGGAGTTGGCTGAAAAGTAACAGTTAACCCAAGGCTGGCAAATAGCCTGGCCTCGTCATTGATGCACTGAATCTCATGGCTCCGTGTGGAACTATCCGCCCGTTGCACCTATACCCAATCTGCACGTTCCTACGACTAACTGCCATGCACCTTGTACGACTCGCCGCACTCATTCTGTTTCCGTTTATGTGCCACGCGCAGAGCGGCGCCCAACTGCGCCTGGCCACACTGGAATACCCACCTTACAGTTCTGAACATTTAAGCGGCGGTGGCAGCCTGGTTGAACTGACCCGGCGCGCCTTTGCCGTTGAAGGGCATGAGGTGCAAATCGACTTCCGCCCCTGGGCACGGGTGCGCTTAGCGCTACGCAACGGCACCTACCAAGGTGCCCTGGCACTGTGGCCGCGCGAGATAGCTGAAGAAGGCCTACAGCCCACACGCACATTGTTTTACAGCGAACTGGGGCTGTTCATGCGCCGAGACACAAGCCCGTTGCGCTTTACCGAGCTGAGCGAGTTGCGCGGCCGCAAGCTGGGCATCGTGCGCGGCTACGGCTATTCATCGCAGTTTTCCGATGCGGGGCTTGAGTTGATTGAAGCGGTCGATGACATCACCAACCTGCGCAAACTCAATGCACGGCGTTTTGACATGGTGCTGATAGAGCACACAGTGGGCGAGTACCTGATCGAAAACGATGAGCAACTGCGCCATAGCCTCGTTTGGCAAGGCCAGGTACTGGAGCGCATCCCACTGCAGATTGGCTTTACGCCCAACAAGGACGGCGAGCCGGACTGGCGCAGCATATTCGAACGCGGCATCGGTACACTGCACCGTTCCGGCGAGTATCAGCAGATAATTCGGCGCTATCAACGCTAAAACAGCGCAGACTTTGCTCAGCGCTGTGTCGGGTGCACAATGCCCACCATCTGCAGGCTCAAGGTACTCGCCATGCTTCATCAAGCCTTCTGGCTCCCCAGCAGCGAAGCTGCGCCGCTTTACGTCAACCGCTGGTACAGCGAACAACCGCCCAAAGCCCTGCTGATGATTGCCCACGGCATGGCCGAACACAGCGGCCGCTATGCGCGCTTCGCCCAGGCGCTGGTGGCTCAGGGTATTGAAGTGTATGCCCACGACCAGCGCGGCCACGGCAAGACGGCTGAGCACGGCATGCTGGGTCACTATGCTGATAACCAGGGTTGGGCGCAGGTGGTCAACGACCTGGCCTGCCTCAACCACCACATGCGCCAGACCCATCCCCAGGTGCCGATCTTCCTGCTCGGGCACAGCATGGGCAGTTACATCAGCCAGGCCTACCTGATGCACCACAGTTGCAGCCTGCAAGGGGCGATTCTTTCCGGCTCTAACTACCAGCCGGTCGCGCTGTACCGTGCGGGGCAATGGCTCGCCCGCCTTGAACGCTGGCGGCAGGGGCCACTGGGGCGCAGCGCCCTGCTGGAGTTTGTGTCATTTGGTTCCTTTAACAAGGCGTTCAAACCCAACCGCACCGCCTTCGACTGGCTAAGCCGCGACCCGGACGAGGTTGACCGCTATATCAATGATCCGCTGTGCGGTTTCCGCTGCAGTAATCAACTGTGGATTGACCTGCTCGGCGGCCTGCAGCAGATCACCCCGCTGGAAAACCTCGCGCAAATCGATAACAGCCTACCGCTACTGGTGATTGGCGGTGCCTGTGACCCGGTGAGTGATGGCCACCGTCAGCAAGACCTGGCCAACGCCTTGAGCGCCGCCGGCAACCAGCATGTGCAGGTGAATATTTACCCCGGTGCGCGCCACGAACTGCTCAACGAGAGCAATCGTGACGAAGTGACCACCTACATCATCGACTGGCTGCAACAGGCCCTCAGCCAACCGCGCCAGTGCCACCAACAGAGCCAAGAGAGCCACCCATGACGCAAAGCAGCAACACACCCTACGACGTCCTTGAAGTCGGCCAAACCGCCAGCTACAGCAAAACGGTCAGCGAGCGCGATGTGCAACTGTTCGCTGAAGTTTCCGGCGACCATAACCCGGTGCATCTGGATGCGGCCTACGCGGCTGAGACCATGTTCAAAGAGCGCATCGCCCATGGCATGTTCAGCGGCGCGCTGATCAGCGCCGCAGTGGCCTGCGAGCTGCCCGGGCCTGGCACCATTTACCTGGGCCAGAGCATGCGTTTCACCGCGCCGGTAAAACTTGGTGACACCCTCACCGTGCGTTTGGAAGTGCTGGAAAAACTGCCGAAATTCCGCGTGCGCATGGCCACCCGCGTGTTCAACCAGAACGACGAACTGGTGGTGGATGGCGAGGCGGAAATCCTCGCCCCGCGCAAAGCACAGACCGTGGAGCTGACCAAGCTGCCGCCTATCACGGTCGGCTAAATCCGTTCACCTCACGCACCGCGGCGATCGCGGCGGTGTGTTCAATCGCACTTTTATTGACAGCCGAGCTCGCGGGCTCGGCGCATCTGGAGTAATTCATGTCCCTGTATCACGCCTCCATCCCGGTCTTTACCCGCCAGTTGAACAACCTGTCGGTCATCCTCGGCATCGCCGCCGCCCACGCCGAAGAGAAGAAAATCGAGCAAAGCGTATTTCTCAATGCCCGACTGGCACCGGACATGTTCCCGCTGGTGCGTCAGGTGCAGATTGCCTGTGACGGTGCCAAAGCCGGTGCCGCGCTGCTGGCCAGCGTAGAGGCGCCCAGCCAGGCTGACGACGAAACCAGCTTTGCCGAACTGCAAGCGCGCATTGCCGCCACCCTAAGCTTTCTCGCCAGCCTCGATGCGGCGCAGATCGACGCCAGCGCTGAACGCACCGTAACGCTCAAGCGCCGCGACAAGGAAACCCATTTCCAGGGCCAAGCGTTCCTGCTGGATCACGTGCTGCCGAACTTCTATTTCCACTACACCACCGCCTACGCCATCCTGCGTCACAACGGCGTGGCCATCGGTAAGCGTGACTTTCTCGGCACCCGCTAAACCCAGGTTACCCGCTCACAGCCGCACCCACCGCCCATCCTCGCGATGGGCTTCAAGGTGCGGCAACACCGCCGCCAACAAAGGTTCTTTGAAGGCATCCTGGAAACGATGCGCCAGGCCGGGGATCAGTTTCAGTTCACTGCCTTTGATGTGCGCTGCCACATGCACGCCGTGCATAGCCGGCAACAACGGATCGGCGGTGCCATGCACCACCAGCGTTGGCACCTGCAAGCGGTTGAGCAGCTCGACCCGGCTCGGCTCTGCCAGAATCGCCAGCAGTTGACGCTGCACCCCTTCCGGATTGAACGCACGGTCGTAAGCGACCTGTGCCTGCTGCAGCAATAAGTCCCGATCATCACTAACCGCCGGACTGCCCAGCGCCGCCAGCAGGTCTGCCTGTTGCTCCAACGCCACCGCTCGGTTCGGTGCTTCACGCTTGGCCAGCAACGCCAGCAAATCGCTGCTCGGGGCAGGTAAACCCTGGGCGCTGGAACTGGTCATCACCAACGTCAGGCTTTGTACCCGCTCAGGCGCAAGATCAGCCATGTGCTGCGCAATCATCCCGCCCATGCTCGCACCCAAAACATGGGCACGCTCAATGTTCAGGGCATCTAGCAGCGCCAAGGCATCACCGGCCATATCCCGCAGGCCATAGGGCGCGGTTACCGCCAGGCCAACGCGATAACGCAGCGCTTCATAGGTCAGGTTGATTGTCGGTGGCGTACCGGCCCACGCACTCAGCCCGACATCGCGGTTATCGAAACGAATGACCCGAAAGCCCTGCTTACACAGACGCTCAACCACCTCATCAGGCCAGTGGATCAATTGCCCACCCAGACCCATGACCAACAGCAGCGCCGGGTCACTGCCCCGGCCGATGCTTTGATACGCCAAGCGCACATCACCCACATCAGCCGTCTGCGTTGGCACCTGCACATTGCACTGTTGCGCGGCAAATGCCGGCAGGCCGCACAGCAGTGCGACCAGAAGAATCAATCCACGCATACCCATACACCCCGGCTGGGACAGCAGAGCGCAGCCCCCCATTAAGACGTGAGTGTGATGATGTTTGTGCGAGCGCGCTGCCACACAAAGGTGACAGTTTAATGAAGGGAGACGAGCGGTCTGCTCAGCTGCCGAACCCCACCAACGTTGCTGCATCAAGCCCAGCAGCCAAAGCCCCTACCCAGCAGAGATCGCGCGGGAAGGGCTTTAGCCGCGACAGCTTTGTGGATCAGGCCAGCTCAGTACGCAACTGCCGGGCGGCCGCCACCATATTCACCAGCGCCGCTTCCGTCTCTGGCCAGGCGCGGGTTTTCAGGCCGCAGTCCGGGTTGACCCACAGCCGTTCGACCGGGATGCGCTGCGCGGCCTTGCGCAACAGCTTGGCCATTTCACGGCTGTCCGGTACGCGTGGCGAGTGAATGTCGTAAACGCCCGGGCCGATGTCATTGGGGTAGTCGAAGGCTTCAAAAGCCTGCAGCAACTCCATGTCCGAACGTGAGGTCTCGATGGTGATCACATCCGCATCCATGGCTGCGATGGAGGCGATCACATCGTTGAACTCGCTGTAGCACATGTGGGTGTGGATCTGCGTTTCGTCACGCACCCCAGAGGCGCACAGACGGAAGGCCTCAGTAGCCCAGTCCAGATAGTCCTGCCACTGCGCCTTGCGCAATGGCAAGCCCTCGCGGAAAGCGGCTTCGTCGATCTGCACGATCTTAATGCCGGCCGTTTCCAGATCGACCACTTCATCACGAATGGCCAGCGCCAGTTGACGCGCCTGTTGTTCGCGAGAGATGTCATCACGCGCGAATGACCACATCAACATGGTCACCGGCCCCGTCAGCATCCCCTTCATGACTTTTTGCGTGAGGCTTTGCGCATAGCCGATCCAGGCCACGGTCATGGCGTTGGGACGGCTCAGGTCACCGTAAATCACCGCCGGTTTCACGCAGCGCGAACCGTAACTTTGCACCCAACCAAAACGGGTGAAGGCATAGCCGTCGAGCTGCTCGGCAAAGTATTCGACCATGTCATTACGCTCGGCCTCGCCATGCACCAGCACATCCAAGCCGAGGTTTTCCTGCACCTCAACCGCGTGACGAATCTCGCTGTACATGGCCTCGGTGTAGTTGGCCTGGCTTAGCTTGCCGGCTTTATAGGCCTGACGCGCCAGGCGGATGGCCGCCGTTTGCGGGAAGGAGCCAATGGTGGTGGTCGGCAACGCCGGCAGTTGCAAGCGGGCGCGCTGTTGCTCGATGCGTTTGGCAAACGGCGACTGGCGCTGACTGTCGGCAGCCGTGACAGCGGCCAAGCGCGCCTGCACCTCCGGTTTATGAATGCGTGGCGATTCTGCGCGACCGGCCTGCACCGCTGCACTGGTGGCCAGGGCGTCTTGCACGCGGGCATCCTGCGGGTCGTTCAGGGCGCGGGTGAGTAAGGCGACTTCCTCGCATTTTTGCACGGCGAAGGCCAGCCAGCTTTTCAGCTCGGCATCCAGCTTGTCTTCACGGTTCAAATCAACCGGGCTGTGCAGCAGCGAGCAACTCGGCGCAACCCACAAGCGCGAGCCCAAACGGACTTGCGCCTCGCGCAGAATCTCCAACGCCTTGTGCAGATCGGTACGCCACACATTCCGCCCATTGACCACGCCCAGCGACAGCACCTTGTAGGCTGGCAGGCGGTCAAGAATGGTTGGGAACTGCTCGGGCGCACGCACCAGGTCGATATGCAGGCCATCCACCGGCAGGCTGGCAGCCAGGCCGAGGTTGTCTTCCAGACCGGCAAAGTAAGTGGCGATCAGTTTCTTGCCCGGCTCGCGCTGCAGCAGGTTGTAGGCGCGTTCGAAGGCGTTCTTCCAGTCTTGCGGCAGATCCAGCGCCAAAATCGGCTCATCGATCTGCACCCACTCCACACCTTGTGCTGCCAGGCGCTGGAGGATTTCGCCGTAGACCGGCAACAAGCGCTCCAGCAGGTCGAGACGTTCAAACTCTCCGCCCTTGGCCTTGCCCAACCACAGGTAGGTCAGCGGACCAATCAGCACCGGCTTGACCCGATGACCGAGGGCGTGGGCTTCGTCGACTTCATCGAACAGCTGCGTCCAGCTCAGTTGAAACTGCTGGTCAGCGCTAAATTCCGGCACCAGATAGTGGTAGTTGGTATCAAACCACTTGGTCATTTCTTGCGCATGCGCACCAGCGCAGCAACCCTTCGACACGCCGCGCGCCATGGCAAACAGGGTGTCCAATGTCGGCTTGCCATCAGCCGGGCGGAAACGCTCGGGGATTACCCCGAAGCTCAGGGAGTGGCTCAGCATCTGGTCGTACCAGGCAAAATCACCCACCGGCAGCAGGTCGATACCAGCGTCTTTCTGCACCTGCCAATGAGCGGCGCGCAGTTCACGCCCGACTGCCTGCAAACCTGCTTCATCCAGCTCACCTTTCCAGTGAGCCTCCAGGGCTTTTTTCAGTTCGCGGTCCGCGCCGATGCGGGGAAATCCAAGGGAATGGGACAAGGCCATGTCATAACGCTCCATCTGATCAATACGATGGAGCTATTCTCGACAGTGTTGATGAGTGAGACAAACTCAAGATATTCGTCTTGATCTATAGTTTTCCTCATGTTCTCCTAACCCACATATTTGTAGGAGCCAGCTTGCTGGCGATGCTTTTACAACCCTGATCGCGAGCAAGCTCGCCCCTACACACAGCCGTTCTGCGAGATACCCTGAGGCCCGCCATGCTCGAACTACGCCACCTGAAAACCCTGCATGCCCTGCGCGAAAGTGAAAGCCTGGTGGATGCCGCCGAGCGCCTGCACCTCACCCAGTCGGCACTCTCGCATCAATTCAAGGAGCTGGAAGAACGCCTGGGCATGCCGCTGTTTGTGCGCAAAACCAAGCCGGTGCGCTTTACCAGCGCGGGCCTGCGTTTGCTGCAACTGGCCGATACGCTGCTGCCAATGCTGCGCAGTGCCGAGCGGGATTTGGCGCGGTTGGCAGGCGGCACCGCCGGGCGTTTGCACATGGCCATCGAATGCCACAGCTGCTTCCAGTGGCTGATGCCGACCATCGACCAGTTCCGCGACGCCTGGCCCGAAGTGGAGCTGGACCTGGCTTCCGGTTTCTCCTTCGCCCCGCTACCCGCGCTGGCCCGTGGCGATCTCGATCTGGTGGTGACCAGCGACCCAATTGAGCTGGCCGGCATCACCTATGTGCCGCTGTTTACCTACGAGGCCATGCTGGCCGTGGCCAATCAACATCCGCTGGCCAGCAAGCCCTGCATCAGGCCGCACGATCTGGCCACAGAGACCCTGATCACCTACCCGGTGGAACGTGACCGACTGGATATCTTCACCCGGTTTCTGGAGCCGGCCGATATCGAGCCCGCGCAAGTGCGCACCTCAGAGCTGACGGTAATGATGATGCAACTGGTGGCCAGTGGCCGTGGCGTGTGCGGCCTGCCCAACTGGGCGCTGCATGAATACAGCTCGCGCGGTTATGTCAGCGCCAAGCGCTTAGGCGAGAAAGGCCTGTTTGCCACCCTGTATGCCGGCATCCGCACCGACATGCTCGATGCACCGTTTATGCGTGACTTTCTACTGACCGCCAAGGACACCTCCTTTGCCAATCTGGAAGGGGTCAGCGTGGCGCGCTGAAAAACCGCACAGCCTGTTACATCTCCTCGCTTGCTGATTGTGACCAACAGTCATAGCATGACCAACGGTCACAATCAGTAGAAGCTTCGTTTATGCGCCTTCAAGATCAACTTTTCGAGCAACGGGAAAATGCCATTCTCACGGCGGCCCGCCAGTTGTTCAGCGAATCCCCCTGGGACCGCGTCACCATTGCCGAGGTGGCCATCGCCGCCGGTATTGGTAAAGGCACGGTGTATAAACACTTCCCCAGCAAGGAAGCGTTGTATGCGCGCCTGGTGCTCGACAACAGCCTGCAAAACCTGCATGAGCTTCGCGCCTTGCATGCGACCAGTGCGCCGCAAGAGGCCATGCGCCAGGTGATCCGGCGCTCGTTTGAGCTGATGCTGGACAACCCGATCCACACCCAACTGTGCCTGCACTGCGACCGACCGGACTTTCAAGAACGCCTCGAAGCCCCCTATCGCCTGCAGTTTTTTGATATCGAGCGGCAGTACCAGGCGTTTTTCCGCGACATGCTCAGCGTCACCTTGAATAACCAGGCACTCACCCAAGCGGATTGTCAAAACCTGCTGTGGGGTGTCGAAGCTTGCGTTAACGGTGTGATGGCGCGCATCGCCTCCGGTGGTTTCGCCCACTGGGCCGAGCCAATTTCCTTGCACGAATACTTCGCCCGCGTCAGCGACTTCATCATTGCTGGCCTGCGCACCCAAGCCGCCGACCTGCTGGCTCACCCTTCTCGCCATGAGTAAATCCGCCATGTTCAGTCAGTTGTCCAAACGTCCCTGGTTGATTGCCGTCGCCATCACCGTGCTATTGCTGTTGTGGCTGTTCAGCGGCGGCGTATTCAAGGCCCAGGAGACCGCCAGCGCCGATGCGCCTTCACCCGAGCAAGAGCTGACCAGCGTTCAGGTGCAGTGGCTGCAAGCTGAACCCATGCAGCGCCAGCATGTGGTTCAAGGCCAGATAGAAGCTTGGCGCCGGGTCGAGTTACGCGCGCAAATCAGCGGCACCGTGCAGCGCTTGGATCAGGACAAAGGCAGTACGGTCAAACAGGGGCAGCGCCTGCTGAGCCTGTCTACCGACAACCGCCCAGCCCAAGTGGCCAAAGGTGAAGCCGATGTGCGCCAGCGCGCTGCGGATGTCAGCGCGGCTGAGCGTTTGCGTGAACGCAAGCTGGTGTCCGCCAACGAGCTGATCCGCCTGCAAAGCGAACTGGCCAAAGCCCGCGCCGAACTGGATCTTGCGCGCATTGAGCTGAGCAACACCACGATCAACGCCCCCTTTGCCGGTATTTATGACCAGCGCATGGTGGAACTGGGCGATTTCCTCCAGCCAGGACAAAGCCTGCTGACCCTGGTGGACATCGGCCAACTGAAAGTCAGTGCGCAGATCGCGCAGCAAGACGTAACCCAGCTCAAACTGGGCCAGCCCGTGCGCGTCGAGTTGCTCGATGGGCGCAATCTGCAAGGCGAGTTGCACTTTATTGCGGCGGCCGCCGATCCTGGCTCACGCAGCTTCCGTATTGAAGTCAAAGTCGATAACCCCGAGGCGTTGCGCCTGGCCGGGGCCAGCGCCACCTTGCACATTCAAACCGGGGAAACCCTGGCACATCGCCTCTCGCCGGCCCTGCTCAGCTTGGATAAAGCCGGTCGCCATGGGGTCAAGTGGGTCAATGACGCACAACGGGTCGAATTCACTCCGGTGCAGTTGCTCAGCGTGAACAACCAAGGCGCGTGGGTCAGCGGTTTGCCGGAAAAAGTCGCGCTGATCATCCTCGGCCAAGGTTTTGTCGAGGCGGGCGAAGAAGTCATCAGCCAACTGGCCGAAGGGAGCCGCTGATATGCACGGCCTGATTGCCGCAGCGCTCGACCGCAGCCGCACCAGCTTGCTGGTGTTGGCTTTTCTGATGATCGGTGGGCTAGGCGCGTATTTCGCCATCCCCAAGGAAGCCAACCCCGACGTCAGCATTCCGATCATTTACGTATCGGTGAGCTTGGAAGGCATCAGCCCGGAAGACGCCGAGCGCCTGCTGGTACGGCCGCTGGAGCAGGAGTTGCGCAGCCTTGAAGGGATCAAGGAAATGCGCTCCATGGCCAGCGAAGGCCATGCCTCGGTGACCCTCGAATTTGATGCTGGTTTTGACGCTAAAACCGCCTTGGCCGATGTGCGTGAAAAAGTCGACACCGCACGCAGCAAACTGCCCGACGAAGCCGATGAACCGACCGTCAACGAAGTCAACGTGGCGCTGTTCCCGGTGCTGTCGATTGGCCTCTCCGGGCCGATTGCCGAAACCGAATTGGTCTACATCGCCCGCCGCTTGAAAGAGAACGTTGAAGGCATTGCCGAAGTGCTCTCAGTGGAAATCGGCGGCGACCGCGAAGACCTGCTGGAGATCATCGTCGACCCGCAGGTGCTCGACAGTTACGGCATCGACTACACCGAGCTGTTCAATCTGGTCAGCCGCAATAACCGCCTGGTCGCCGCCGGCAGCCTGGACACCGGGGCGGGCCGTATGAGCATGAAAGTACCCGGCGTGATCGAAGACCTCGACGACGTGCTGTCCATGCCAATCAAAGTAGTGGCCGGCAGTGTGGTGACCTTTGGCGATGTCGCCACCATTCACCGCACCTTCAAAGACCCCACGGGTTATGCACGCATCAATGGCCAGCCGGCCGTGGTGCTGGAGGTTTCCAAGCGCAGCGGCGCGAACATCATCGACACCATTGAGCAGGTCAAGGCGCTGATGAGCAAAGCGCAGCCCATGCTGCCGGCGGACCTGCAGATCAGCTACATCATGGACCAGTCGCAGCAGGTGCAAAGCATGCTCAGCGACCTGCTCAGCAACGTGATGACGGCCATCGTGCTGGTGCTGATTCTGGTGGTGGCCTGTATGGGCATGCGCTCAGCACTACTGGTGGGGCTGACGATTCCCGGGGCATTTTTGACCGGTATTCTGCTGATCTGGATGCTCGGCTTTACCCTCAATACTGTGGTGCTGTTCAGCCTGATTCTGGTCGCGGGCATGCTGGTCGATGGCGCGATTGTGGTCTCCGAACTGGCCGACCGTTACCTGCATCAAGGGCAAAGCCCTCGTCAGGCCTGGGCCAATGCCGCCACGCGCATGGCGTGGCCGGTGATTGCCTCCACCGCCACCACACTGGTGGTATTTCTGCCGCTGTTGTTTTGGCCAGGTGTGGTCGGCCAATTCATGAAATACCTGCCGGCCACGGTGATTCTCTGCCTGCTGGCATCGCTGGCCATGGCCCTGGTGTTTCTCCCGGTGTTGGGTGCAGTCACAGGCGGTGGCCAACCGCTGCCACAAGCTACCCAACCAGGCCGCAGCGCCCTCGGTTATCGCCGCTTACTGAACGCCCTACTCAAGCGACCGGGCCTGACCCTGCTCGGCATGCTCGCCTTGATTGCCTTGATCTACACCGCCTACGGGCGCTTCAACCACGGCGTGGAGTTCTTCCCGGAAGTCGAGCCGGAAAGCGCACAGATCTGGGTGCGCGCACGCGGCGACTTATCCGTGCAGGAGAAAGATGTGTTGCTACAACGGGTGGAAAAACGCCTGCTCGGCATGAGTGAGGTCAAGGCATTGTACGCACGCTCACTCGCCCAACCAGACAGCCAGCTCGGTGCGGACGTGATCGGCACCCTGCAATTTCAGTTTGTGGAGTGGTACGAGAGGCGCTCAGCCACAGAGATTTTGGCCGACATGAGCACTCGCACAGCGGACATTCCCGGCGTGGTGCTGGAGTTCCGCAAACAGGAAGAAGGCCCCAGCAGCGGCAAACCGGTCAAACTGCAGATCAGTGCCATAAACCCGGACACCGCTGACCAGTGGGTCGACGAGGTTCGCCAGACCATGCAGCGATTGGGCGGATTCAAGGACATCGAAGATGACCGCGCCCTGCCCGGCATTGAATGGCGCATTGAAGTAGACCGCGAGGCCGCCGCGCGCTTCGGTGCAGACGTGCTGAGCGTAGGCAACGCGGTGCAGATGGTCACCAATGGCCTGAAGCTGGCCACCTATCGGCCGGAAGATGCCACCGATGAAGTGGACATCCGCGTGCGGCTGCCGGCCAACTGGCGCTCGCTAGATCAACTCGGCCGCCTGACCCTCAACACCCCGGCCGGGCAAGTGCCGCTGGGTAACTTTGTCACCCTGCAGCAAGCGCCCAAAGTCGGCACCCTGCGCCGGGTCGATGGCAACCGCACCATCACCTTACAGGCCGACCTGGCAGCCGGGGCGCAGTTGGATGAACGCCTACAAGCCCTGCGCGAAGCCATGGGCGACGTGCCAGCCGATGTGCAAGTGAAGTTTGCCGGCGAAGCAGCGGACCAGCGTGAGGCCGCCACCTTCTTAGGCACCGCCTTTGCGGTGGCGATCTTCTTGATGTTCATCATCCTGGTCACCCAGTTCAACAGCATCTTTCAGGCGCTGCTGGTCTTGTCGGCCATCGTGCTGTCCACGGCCGGGGTGCTGCTGGGTTTGCTGATCAACGGCCAGTCGTTTGGCATTGTCATGGTCGGCATGGGCCTGATCGCCCTGGCCGGTATTGTGGTGAACAACAACATCATCCTGATCGACACCTACAACCAACTGCGCCGGCAAGGGCTTGAACCGCGTGCGGCGGCGCTGGAAACCGGTAGCCTGCGATTGCGCCCAGTATTGCTCACCGCCGTGACCACGGTGCTGGGCCTGGTGCCGATGGTGGTGGGCATTAACGTCGACCTGCTGACCCCCAGCCTGGGGGTGGGCGCGCCCTCGACCCAATGGTGGACGCAACTGTCCAGCGCCATTGCCGGCGGCCTGAGCTTTGCCACCGTGCTGACGTTGCTGCTGACACCCTGCCTATTGGTGCTCGGTTCACGCTTCGAGCGCCGCCCGCCACCACTGGAAACCTTCGACGACGACTTGCTCGACCTGCCCGAACACCTGCTGGCCAGCAACACGGGTAAGGCTGAACTGCAACGCACGCCCTAAGCAACGCGCCCCGGTCGGCACCGGCCTGGGCGCACGCTTGATGACCGCAACTCAGGCCGCAGCATCGTTAAGCGGCCTCACGCCCAGAGCTGAGCAAGTGCAGCGGCTCCTGCAGCCACTGCAAACGCCAGCCGGTTTCGCTGAACAGCGCCAGCCATGATTCCAGTGTGCGAAAGAACCAGAGCATCGGCTCGGCAAAACCCTCACCCAAACAGGCGAATGCCTCTACTCGCCAGCCGTCGCGGTAATGGGCGTCATGGCAGGCGCGCCAGGAGTGCAAGGAGTGCAAGGAGTGCAAGGAGTGCAAGGAGTGCAAGGATTGAATCAGCAGACTGCCATCGCTGACTAGCAATCGGTGCAGGGCAATTAGGGTAGGAGCAAGCGGCTCCTCCAGCAGGGCGAAATTGCACACTAACAGATCAAACTGGCCCAGTTGCGCGGCGTGAGTGTGCAGTTCGGCGTAACCAACCTTCGCCACAGCCCAAGTCCAAAATGCGCAGGGGAGCCAGGGCAAGGGCCAGGATGGTCTGCAGGATGGCGGCGTCAGTCACCAGGCGGCGACTTTCGATACGCTGCCCACGCTCGGCAGCGGTCCAGGCATCGGCATTGGCCTGCCAGCTAAGCCGCAGTTGCTATCGGTGGTCGCGTTGCATCGCTAATCCGCCTGTGATGCAAACCTGCTCGAATCTAGGGACTCGATCCGTCCTAAACCAGCGATGTAAAGCCGCAGCTGCCAAACCCGTCCCGCCTCATCGGCATGCCAAGGGTTAAACTACGGCCTACTTTGTGAACGCTCTCTGTGAGCAATCAGCACCCCTTTAGCGCATGTAACAGGCTTAATGACGATGGGCACACACCGCCACCATACGACTGGCAGCGCCAGCCAACGGCAACAACAACTCGCGACCGGACGCTTTTACCAGCGGGTGCTGACCCTGATCATTTGGTTGCTGGTGCTTGTGCTACTGGCGGCTGCCGGCCTGTTTATCTCGGATGAACTGCGCACCTCGCGCCTGCAATCGAAAGAAATCAGTCGTTACGCCCAGACCCTGACCTACGACGTTCAGCCCGGTCCAAGCCACGCCATTGTCTACCCTAAAGAAGGCCCCTTCGATAAACGCCAGGGTTACAGTCACCTGCCCTTGATGCTGGAACGCCTTCAGCAACGTGACTTTAGCGTGCAACACCAAGCGCAATTTTCTCCGGCCTTACTCGACTACGCGCAACGCGGGCTGTTTGTGCCCTACGCGGAAAAAGTCCAGAGTGGCCTGCGCGTCCATGACTGCACCGGCACACCGTTTTACCAGTTTCGCTACCCGCAACAGCATTACCCCAGCTTTACCGACATCCCGCCTTTAGTGGTCAACAGTTTGCTGTTTATCGAGAACCGCACCCTGCTCGACCCCAACCAGCCAACGGCCAACCCGGCAGTGGACTGGCCACGGTTTGTTATCGCCGCGCTGTCGCAGGCCGGTAAGCTACTCGACATGCAGGCGCAATCCGCTGGCGGCAGTACCTTGGCCACCCAACTGGAAAAGTATCGCCACTCACCTGATGGCCTGACTGTCTCGGCCAACGAAAAGCTCAAGCAGATGATCTCGGCCAGCGTGCGCGCCTATCAAAGCGGCCCCAATACATTGCCTGTGCGACAAAACATCGTGCGCGACTACCTCAACAGCGTGCCGCTTTCTGCCGCACCGGGGCATGGCGAAGTGCACGGGTTGGCCGATGGCCTGCGCATCTGGTTTGGTGCGGACTTTATCCAGGTCAACCGGCTGCTTGATCCGTCTAACGCTGCAGGTGCCAGCCCGGCTGATCGCGGCCTAGCCCTGCGCCAAGTGCTTGCCCTGATGATTGCCCAGCGACGCCCTTCCTATTATCTGGCGCAAGGCCGTCATGACCTGGCGAAATTGACCGACAGCCACCTGCGCTTACTGGCCAACGGCGGGCTGATTGACGCGCCATTGCGCGATGCGGCGCTGGGACAATCGCTGAGCTTTCGTGATTGGGCGCTGGAGCCGAACATCCAGCCAGTCGAGCGCAACAAAGGCATCAGCGTTTCGCGTACACGTCTTTCGGCCCTGCTCAACATGCCGTTGTATGACCTTGATCGCCTCGATCTGAGCGCCACCAGCACCCTGAATAACAATTTGCAGCAAGCCGTAAGTCAGTATTTGCAGCAGTTGGCTGACCCGCAATTTGCCGGACAAGTCGGTTTGTTTGGCGAACGCCTACTGTCACCGGAAAAAACCGCCGACGTGCGTTACAGCTTCACCCTCTTCGAACGCACGCAAAATGGCAGCGTAGTAAGGGTGCAAACCGATAACACCGACCAACCCTTCGACATCAACGAAGGCAGCAAGCTTGAACTCGGTTCCACCGCTAAGCTGCGGGTGCTGGCCACCTACCTGGAAGTGATAGCCGAACTGCACCAACGTCATGCCCGGCAAAGTATCGCCGAGTTAAATGCCGTGAACCCCCAAGACAATCTCACCCGCTGGGCAGTCGCCTATTTGCAGGCCAACCCCGGTGCGGATTTGACCAGCATGCTCGATGCCGCCTTGGAGCGTCGCTATTCCGCCAGCCCCCACGAACAGTTCTTTACCGGCGGCGGCCTGCACACGTTCAGCAATTTTCGCCGTGAAGATGACCAACGCGTAGCCAGCCTTCGTGTCGCCCTGCGCGAATCGCTCAACCTGCCGTTCATCCGCCTGATGCGCGACCTGGTGCGCTACAGCACCTTCCAGGGTCCCAATAACAGCGCCGAACTGCTCAAAGACGATAACGATCCGCGCCGACAGGCTTATCTCAGTGAATTTGCCGACCGAGAAGGCACCCGCTTTCTGCAGCGATTCTGGCGCAAGTACCAAGACCAGCCGGAACAACAACGCCTGGATACCTTTCTGAATGGCCTGCGCCACACCCCCACGCGCTTGGCGGCAGCACATCGTTACCTGTACCCACATGCCGATGAGGCCAGTTTCGCGGCCTTCCTGCGCAAGTACCAGGCACAAGAACAACTCAGTGATTCGCGCCTCAGTCAGCTTTACCGGCAATACGCCCCAGGCAGCTATAGCCTGCCTGATCAAGGCTATATCGCCCGTGTCCACCCACTGGAATTGTGGCTACTGAGCTACCTGAATCAACAGCCGCAAGCCGGCTTTGGCGACGCCGTAGCCGCCAGCCAAGCAGAGCGCCAAGAGGTTTACGGTTGGCTCTTTCGCAGCCGCCATAAAAGCGCACGGGACAGCCGTATCCGCATCATGTTGGAGGTGGAAGCGTTCCTGGATATTCACCGACGCTGGCAAAACCTGGGCTATCCCTTTGGCCATCTGGTGCCGTCACTGGCCACCGCAATTGGCAGCTCTGGCGACCGTCCAGCGGCGCTGGCCGAGCTGATGGGAATTATTCAAAACGATGGTATACGCCAACCCGTTGCACGCATCGACAGCCTGCACTTTGCTGCCGGCACACCTTACGACACCTTGGTGATGCGTAATCAGAATGAAGGCACCCGTGTCATGGCCGCTGAAGTGGCTGCGGCGTTACGCAGCGCGCTGGCGGATGTAGTGGAAAACGGCACCGCCAGGCGCTTGCAGGGCAGTTATCAACAGCCCGACGGCCAGCCGCTCAAAATGGGCGGCAAAACCGGCACCGGTGACAACCGCATCGAAACAGTCGGTACAGGTGGCCGCGTGTTGAGCTCCAGAGCAATGAACCGCACGGCCACCTTCGTGTTCTATCTGGGCCCAAACCATTACGGCACGCTAACCGCCTTTGTCCCGGGACGTAGCGCTGAAAACTTCCGCTTTACCTCCGCACTACCCGTGCAGGTACTCAAAGGCATGGCGCCGATTCTGCAGCCCTACCTACAATCTGACAGCCAGAGCCGCTGTAAAACGAGCGCACTGACTCAAGGCTAGGTGTATCAACTGCGCCAGCGTTTAACGAGCCTCCCGCTTATGTTGTCCCTCAAGGTTCACTTCGCCTTGTAGATAATCCCAGGGCTGCATTGCACCATCTGATAATGATTAGGCAATCCATTGAGCGCTTCAGAGGCGCCGAGGAACAAATAACCGCCAGGTTTGAGCATGGCGTGAATGCGCGTGAGGATGTCCTTCTTCACTTCTGCCGAGAAGTAAATCAGCACATTTCGGCAGAACACCACATCAAACTTACCAAGGCTGGCATAGCTGTCCAGCAAGTTAAGCGCGCGAAATTCGATGCGACTGCGGATCGCCGGTTTCACCACCCAACGCCCTGGTCCTTTCGGATCAAAGTAGCGCTGCAAACGCTCCTGCGACAACCCGCGGCCCATGGCCAAACTGTCGTATTCGCCGGACTTACAATTGATCAACATCGAAGGCGACAAGTCCGTGGCCACAATCTGAACGCCGCCTTTGAGTTGGCCCAGATTGGTTTTCTCAAACTCATCAATGGTCATCGACAGCGAATAAGGCTCCTGCCCCGATGAGCAAGCCGCCGACCAAATGCGCAACCGCTGACCGGGATTAGCCTTAATCAGCTCTGGCAACACTCGGCTTTTAAGCACTTCAAACGGATAGGTATCACGAAACCAAAGCGTTTCGTTGGTGGTCATGGCATCAACGACTTGCTCACGCAAACCGCTGCGAGGCTGGCTTTGCATGCGCTGCACCAACTCACCCAGGGTTTTGATGCCGTTTTGCTCCATCAGCTTATTCAACCGACTGGACACCAGATACTGCTTATTAGTGCCCAGCAGGATGCCACAGGCTTTTTCCAGAAATGTCCGGAACTGCTCGAAATCCAAATTACCTGTAGACACTCGCGAAGCCTCGACAAACATATATTTAACTGAGGGTCTGACCCTCAGTCCCCTGCCGCGATGTTGATGCGAGCCGCTACACGTGCGGCCAGATCATCCGGGCGGAATTTGGCAAGAAAATCATCGGCACCCACTTTCTTAACCATGGCCTGGTTAAACACCCCATAAAGTGAAGTATGCAGGATGATGTGTAACTTTTGCATGCGTGGATCGGCACGAATCTCAGCAGTGAGGGTGTATCCATCCATTTCAGGCATTTCAATGTCGGAGATCAACATGAGGAACTCTTCCTCAGGCTTCTTCCCTTCATCGACCATGGCTTTTAGATAATCCAGAGCCTGACGACCGTCATTTAGCGCCACCACTTCTACGCCAACTGTCTCCAGACAGCGTGTCACTTGCTTGCGCGCTACAGAAGAGTCGTCGCAGGTCAATACGCGCATGGTGACTGCACGCGCCTGAGTTTTGGCATCCAACACACCATCGGAAATCACCTCCGACGTTGGCGCCACTTCAGCGAGGATTTTCTCGACATCAATGATTTCAACCATCCGGTCATCAAGATGGGTTACGGCCGTCAGATAATGGTCACGACCGGTGCCCTTGGGTGGCGGATGAATCGACTCCCAGTTCATGTTCACAATGCGTTCAACCGAATGCACCAGGAAACCCTGAACCTTGGTGTTGTATTCCGTGATGATCACAAAACTGTTTTCAATGTTGGCGAGCGGCGTATTCCCCGTCGCCATCGACAGATCGAGAATCGGAATTGTACCGCCGCGAATGTTGGCCACACCGCGCACGACAGGGCTGGACTTGGGCATGATGGTGAGTTTCGGGCACTGCAGCACCTCCTTCACCTTGAAGACGTTGATGCCGTACAACTGCTTGCTGTTCAGACGAAACAGCAGCAACTCTAAACGATTCTGCCCAACCAACTGAGTTCGTTGGTTAACCGAATCCATCACACCGGCCATACCCAAACTCCTTATTTGAGTAACAGATTATCGTCAGCTTAGCAGGCGGCACGCGCCTTGCTATCTGACTCATATGAAAACTGAAACGACAACAAATCGACGCCCATATACAAAATGCATTTGCTTGCTGGCAGTTTTACCTGCTTTGCTGGCACTCGGCTATAGCTGCGTGGCGACGGCGGCCGTGACTCGTTCCGAAGAACTTATCGGCGCAGGCGAAGCTTTTCTTGAGCAAGCGGTGAGCGATTATTTGCAGCGTAGCAATATAAGCGGCCGGCATGAGGTGCAAATCAACCGATTAGACCCACGCCTGCGCCTGCCGCTCTGCTCGGAGCCCTTGCTCACCACACTGGAAAGCCCAGCAGAACCCATCGGACGCGTCACTCTGCGCGTGCGCTGCAATGGCTCAACACCTTGGACAGTCTTTGTTCCCGCCCAGGTTCGTCTATATAGAGATGTGGTAATCGCCAGCCGGCCACTCAAGCGTGACAACGTCGTATCGGATATGGATGTAATTTTGGCAGAACGGGATGTAGGCTTACTCAATCAGGGCTATTTGAGCGACCTCAACCAGGCCATCGGCAAAAAATTGACGCGACCACTGCAACCGGACCAAGTTCTTGCGCCCGTCCATGTGCAGCCTGCCGAAGCAATTCGCAAGGGCGATCAGGTGGTTATAACCGCACGCAGCGGTACGGTTAGCGTGCGAATGCCCGGTGAGGCGCTGTCTGACGGTGTTATCGGCAAGCAGATCAGCGTTCGCAACCAACGCTCGAACCGCGTGATAAGAGCGAGAGTCGTGGGGCCTGGGCAGGTAGAAGTTGCAATGTAGGCACGCTTTTTGATTAAGGTTTAGACTGTCAACAGACTGACGACTGCTTCACACTGCATCTAAGTACTTATGAGATTTCGTTTTTGCTCTAAAGTTTTTATCGCACAAGCCGAAAACTAGGCAAGCATCCAACACTGTTAGAGGTTTTGCGCCATGGTCATCGACATTAACCGGCTTAACAATGCCGCCACCCCTGCAAATTCAGGGCGTGCTGGCAGTGCTCAGGCAGGTGGCCAGAACGAAGCCATCAGCAATAAACAAACGGCTCCTGCGACTCCCAGCCCTGCTGCACAAGCGCAGCAGGCGGGTAAAAGTGGCGAATCTGTTCAACTGAGCAAAGACGCCCAACAGTTGCAAAAAGTCAGCGAAAAACTGCGCGATCTGCCGGCTGTTGATAAAGAGCGGGTCGCTCAACTCAAGCAAGCCATTGAAGACGGCAGCTACCAAGTGGACAGCATGCGCGTAGCTGGCAAACTGCTCAATCTCGAATCACAGCGCTAGTTCTCAAGGCTTGACCGGGGATTGCAGCGGCGCAGGTTTTTGCGCAACACAACAACGCATATCCCAGAAGAGTTCACCATGTCCGAGAACAAGCTACTTGAACTGTTTACCGATGACATCAGCACAGCCACACAGCTGCTTGAGCTGATAGACAGCGAGTTTCAAGCGCTTGGTGATCGTGACCTGCACCTGCTGCAAGATATCCTCAACAAAAAGATACCTCTGCTCGCCCTTTTAGATCAGCACGGCAAAGAACGCAGCCAACTACTGATATCGCTAAACTGCACACCCGACCGTGCCGGTCTGCATGTGCTGGCACAAGGTTTTAGCCAAGGCCAGCACTTGGTCGAGCAAGGCGATCAACTCAACAGCCTGCTTGAAAGTTGCCAAGCAGCCAACCTGCGCAATGGTCGCCTGATTCGCTCCAGTCAGGCCTCGACCCGCAGTATGATTGGCATCCTGCGCGGCAACGATACCCCAAGTCTCTATGACAGCCGCGGAGGCGCCGCTAGAATCGGCCAGCAGCGCCCACTCAGCCAAGCCTGAACCTCATAAGGCACAAGGACATACTGTCATCTAGCCAGTATGCTAGTGCCAAAGAATTTGCTCGGAGTCGAACGGACCGTGTCCAGCCTTTTTAATCAGGAAGAGGGACCACAGCCGCCCAAGGTGCTGAAAACGCCCGTGGAAGTTGTGGCCAACTTGCGTCAATTACAACAAAACCATGACCCACTGATTATTACCTTTGCCGAACGCAGCCAGCGCTTTCAGAGCTATGTGGTTGAGGTTGATCGTGACAAGAACAGGCTCATGCTTGATGAGCTAGTGCCCAATGACGGTGAACGTTTTTTGATGAACGGGGAGACGTTTCACGTTGAGGCTTTTCATGAAGGCGTTCGCGTAGCTTGGACATGCGAGCAAAGCATGCGCATCAGCGAACTTGAGGGGGCTCGTTGTTACCTGGGTACGTTGCCCAGCGAAATAACCTACCACCAGCGCCGCAACGCCTTCCGCGCCCCGCTCAAGCAAGCAGAGCTGATCAAAATTGAACTGGCCGGAGATAAACTTCGCACCGTGCTGCCGGGTCAGTTGTTGGATATTTCTGCGACAGGTTGCAAGCTGCGCTTTCCCGGCAATTTGAGTAATGCCCTACAAGCGGGCCAAGTTTACGAGCGACTGACTGTCAGGCTCCCCTTCGGCCCAATGACCACAGCGATTGAAGCTCGCCACGTGGTTTTCGATGAAAAATTGTCCACTACGTTCGTGGGCGCTCGCTTCCACCGGATTAATGGACAAGAACAGAGACTGGTTGAACGTTTCGTCTACCAACTGCAACGCGAAGCACGACGCATTGAGGGCGATGGTTTCTTCTGATGCCGGTTAAGCAAGAGCGTTAAGCGTCTATCTGAATCCCCAACGCTGCTAGCCGCCCGAGGTCTTCCGGGCGGTCAACGTCCCATAAAGTAGGCAGCAATTCGGGTTTACAGCCTTGCTGACTCAAGCGCTGCAAGGTCAACGCTAACACCTGATCAGTGCCCCAAGGCATATCAGCGAAAAGGTTAACCTCCTTCTTGCGCAAGCCCAGCAACACATAACCGCCGTCCTCGGCTGGACCAATCACCACAGAGTGGTCGTCCAGCGCGGCACACGCCGCCTGCAAATAGCCAGAATCGATAGCAGGGCAGTCATTGCCGATCAACACCACGCCATCGCTTTCAGCCAAGCCCAAGGTGGCGATAAGACGCATCCGCTCACCGAGATCGCCAGCGGGCTGCTCAACCAGCGTCCAGCCTAGTGCCTCAGCCGAGGCCTGTAATTGAGCAGCGGGCAAACCGTCCAACCACAAAAAACGCTCACTGAACCCGGTTGCTGGCAGTTGCAATGCACGCATAAGCAGCATCTGTTGCACATCACACGCACCCTGCGCACCTAAGGCCGGTATAAGCCGAGTTTTAACCTGTCCGGCGACAGGCGCACGCGCCAGCAGATGCAGTGAAATACTCAAACTCACAGTAATGACCCTCGTCGGTAATGACGCGCAAGCGTGGTGGGATTAACCCCAGCGTAGTAGGCCAAGCGCAGGCACCACATCAATATCACGGTGCGCCACACTCCATTCTGCTGCCAACGGCGGCTGGAGGTTGATAGCGCGACGCTTATGCAGCGCGGCCTGGCTTGCTGCTTCAAGTGACGACACAGGCACAGGTCCTCCATCAGAGCGATCGGCGCGTAGCCACCCATGGCGTCGAAGTGCTCACGGCGGACGAAAATACCTTGATCACCAGAAGCCACACCGGTCAATCGCGAGCGCAGGCTGATCATCTTGCCGATCAGCTTGAAGGCGGCACCCTCACCAGAAAGACGTACATCAAAACGTCCCCATAACGGTCGATCTGCCAGCGCATCTTGCAACGCAGCAAGAGCCTCAACGCTGACCCGCGTATCCGCGTGAACAAACCACAGGTACTCACCCTGGGCCAATGCAGCACCGGCATTCATCTGCACCGCACGCCCTGGCTCGCAGACAAGCACATGATCTGCCTTGGCGCGCGCCAGCTCGCAGGTGGCATCGCTGCTGCCACCATCGACCACAATCACTTCAGCGCCACCCGCGCGCAGGCCCGCTAGATCGCCCAGCAATAACGGCAGGGATTGCGCCTCGTTGCGCACCGGAATCACCACACTGAGCAACGAGTTCATGAACGCACATCCGCTGACGGCGCAGTTTCACCGCCCACATTTGCAGGCGGCGCTTGGTCGTGCATCTGCTCGTGCACCATCTGCTCATCAACACGAGGGTCAAGCGCGGCGGCCAGTGGCGAGCTGGCAGTGCTGTCGGGCATTGGAATATGGTGCAGCGGCGCATCATCAACCTGATGCAAGTGCGTGACACGCTCAGGGCGCACGCGAAATACCAGAATCAAGGCACATGCGCAGACAAAGGCATACAGCATGTTGGCCCCGATAAACCGCATCAGCACACCGGCCAGCAGTGGCCCAATACTAGCCCCAACACCAAAGGTCACTAACAACATGGCGGTCAGCGATACACGTCGATCGGCCTCAACATGGTCATTAGCCAACGCCACTGCCAGCGGATAAAGACTGAATTGCAAAGCACAAACCACAAAACCGACGGCAAACAGCAACGGCAAACTGACCTGCGGCAAAATCGCCAAAGGCAATGCGGCCAACACCAGCAGAGCCGCACAGCCACGAATCAAGCGCACACGGTCATACCGATCCGAAAGCCAGCCCAACGGCCACTGCACCAATAAACCGGCCAGGATGCAGCAGCCCATAAACAAACCCACCTGCTCGGTGGACAGCCCAATGCGCGTGCCATAGAGCGGTGCCAAACCGTAGAACGCACCGATTAGCAGCCCCGCGACCACAATAGTGGTCAGCGAAAGCGGCACACGGTCGATAAAAAAGCGCATCTCCAGCGGCGCGGGGTGCAGTGGCGCGGGGTGCAACTTGCGGGTCAACGCCACTGGCACCAGGCACAGGGCAAAGCACAGCGCCACTAACATCAATAACTCCGGGCCGAGCGTCGGATGCACCACCAGCACCAACTGGCCAAGGATCAACCCCAGGTAGGAAGCCCCCATGTAGCCGGCAAACACCTGACCACGCTGCTCAGTTTGCGCCTGCTCATTGAGCCAACTCTCAACCACCATGTACTGACACATCATGCCCACGCCGACCAGCATGCGCAGCAACAGCCAACTGGGCAGCCAGTCACTCAGCCCATGGCCAAGCACCGCTGCAGTCACGACACCCGCGCAGGCCACGTAAGCGCGGATGTGCCCGACGCGAGCAATCAGCCTGTGCCCCAGCTTGCCACCCAGCACCAGCCCCAGGTAGTTGGCAGCCATCAGCGCACCTACCCACAAGCCATCGGCTGTTTCCGATAAGCGCAGGGCCAGATAGGTACTTAGCAGGCCTGAGCCGAGTAGCATCAACAGGGTGGCGAAGTACAACGAGCTAAAGGACTTGAGGATCACAGACATGGGGTTGTAGAAAACTCAGTAGGGACGCCGGAACACTTGCTAGCAGCCTGGATTTAAGCGTGGGCCGCCAGCACACGGCGCTCCCATGGGGTAATTTCATCATAGAAGCTGGTGAGTTCCAGCGTCTTGCTGGCAATGTACCCTTCGATGAACTCTTTGCCGAACAGTTCCAGCGCCAGATCACTGCGCTTGAGCCGTTCAATAGCGGCATGCAGAGTGCAGGGCAGCGCTAACTCGTCCGGCACTTCGAACTCACCCTGAATAGGTGCGCTGGGCTGCAATTGCTGCTCAATGCCATGCAGGCCTGCCGCCAGACTCGCCGCCAACGCCAAATAAGGATTGGCATCCGCGCCCGGCAAGCGATTCTCCACCCTGCGCGCCACTGGCGCACTGGCGGGGATACGCATGCCAGCGGCGCGGTTGTCTTCAGACCAGCAGGCGTTATTGGGCGAGGCATATGGGTGGCAAAGACGCTGATAAGAGTTCACATGCGGCGCGAACAGCAAGGTGAAATCAGCCATAGCCGCCTGCTGACCGGCGATAAAGTGATAGAACGCTGGCGTGGCCTGACCGTCGGCGGCGCTGAAGATGTTCTGCCCACTGCCCTGCTCGACCACACTTTGATGGATATGCATGGAGCTGCCCGGTGTATGCGCCAGTGGCTTGGCCATGCACACCACCGTCAGCCCATGCTTGAGTGCGACCTCTTTGAGCAGGTGCTTGAACAGAAACGTCTGATCAGCCAGCAGCAGCGGATCGCCGTGCAGCAGGTTGATCTCAAACTGGCTGACGCCCATCTCATGCATAAAGGTATCGCGCGGCAACCCCAGCGCCGCCATGCACTGATAGACCTCTTGGAAGAACGGCCGCAAACCATTATTAGAGCTCACACTGAAAGCAGAAGCGCCATCCTCACGCCGACCGTCTAAGCCCAACGGAGGCTGGAACGGCTGCTGCGGATCAGCATTGCGGGCAAACACAAAAAACTCCAGTTCAGTGGCCACCACCGGCTGCCAGCCATGCTGGGCGTAGCGTGCGATGACTTTTTTAAGCAAACCACGGGTCGATAAACCCGAACTACGCCCATCCAGTTCATCCGCATCACAAATGACGAACGCCCTCGGCGTATCACTCCAGGGCAGCCGATGGACTTGAGTGGGTTCAGCGTTCAGCGCCAGATCACCGTCGTCACTGCCATAGAAACGCGGCGCGGGATAGCCGCCCATGATGCATTGCAACAAAACCCCTCGCGCCAATTGCAAACGTCGCCCTTCTAAAAAGCCCTCGGCCGTCATCACCTTGCCACGCGGCACACCGTTGAGATCCGGCGTCACGCATTCGATTTCATCAACACCACGCAGCAATTCAGCCAAGGCGGTGCGGTCGAGGGTGCTCATTTGCTTTTGTCCTTATGTATGCGGGGTGCCGCCACGAGCGGCAAAGCGCACAAAATACGCATCAGCCGTTCGATATTTCAAGCAAAGCGCTTACACATGCTCGCGCAAGGCGAGCAAACCATTAATAAATCGAATTATTCGATATTTATGACCCAGCATAAATCCCTGTAAATCCGCTTAAAGAGCCCCCAAATAAACCAGTAAATAATTAATAAATAAGGACTTTTATGGACTATCAATCTTGTCGATGATTACCATGCTGAGCATGCACTTCTTCATCAATTTTCCATCCGTATGATGGCCCTCGTACTCACTGATAACCCGCCCTCACGAGGAGCCTGAACATGAAAAAGCACATTCTCGCCGCACTGATCCTGAGCAGCTTGTCCATCAACGCCTTCGCCCTGCCACAGAGCAATCCACAGCCGCTGCTGGGTGAAAAACACGACAGCAGCATCGAAAGTGACGCTGGCTTTGGTCGCAACCTGCAAACCGAAGGTGGTGCAGATCGCCTGCAAGAACGTCTGCGTGTCGCTGAAGACGGTGCCGACCGCGTAGGCCACAATCGCGTAGCGGAAGGTGGCGCAGATCGCCTGCAAGAGCGCCTGCGTGTCGCTGAAGACGGTGCCGACCGTGTAGGCCCTAATCGCGTAGCAGAAGGTGATGCAGATCGCCTGCAAGAGCGTCTGCGTGTCGCTGAAGAGGGTGCCGACCGTGTAGGCCCCAATCGCGTAGCGGAAGGTGGCGCAGATCGCCTGCAAGAGCGTCTGCGTGTAGCTGCTGATGGCGCGGATCGCACCCCTGGCATTCGCCTGAGCTGATCACCCGCCCAGAAAAAGGTGCTCAATTGAGCACCTTTTTTGTTTAGCCGAGAGCGGCTTCCAGTTGTGCCAAGCGCTCTTCCAAAGCAGCGATGCGCAATTCAAGCGCCTCTACCCGCTCGTCCGACTGAACCGATGAGGGGCGCTGCGGCTCACTGACTTTAGCCGCCAAGGCTGCCTGCAGATCCGCCGGATCACCCAACAGGTGCATGTAGCGATCTTCTCGTTGACCGGCCTGGCGTGGCACCAGGCAAGCCAGCTCGCGGCTCATCAGTCGCTCAAGGTGATGCTGCACCTGCTCGGCATCATCAAAATCATGCATACGGCTGCTGCGCGTCAGCAGTTCATTAAGGGTCTGCGGCCCGCGCAATAACAGCAGGCCCAGCAGAACAACCTGCGCCGCCACCACTTCCAGCCCTTTATCGGTGCGGTGTTCCCAGCGATCGGCGCGACTGCCCATGACCAAACGCGCCAAGCCTCGACCCTCAAGGCTGCGCAGTGCTTGGCCCACCTGCCCGGCAGTCAGGTTAAGCACCGGCTCGCGACTGGTTTTCTGATTACAAGCCAGCACTAAAGCGTTGAGCGTGAGGGGATAGGCCTCAGGGGTGGTCAGTTGCTTTTCGATCAAACAACCCAACACCCGCGCCTCGACAGCGCTCAGGGGTTCAACAGCCATGGCCTGCACCTCGTCGTTAAATAGAACAACCTCGTTATTTCAATAACCTAACAGGCTGACGGCCTGATAGACACCCGCACCGCTGGGCAGTGCAGGGCGGTTCATGCGCTGTAAAAGCTGACCATTGTGTTAGACTCGCGCGCTATTTTTCAGCGTGGCCTCGCGTTACCGCCCCGTGAAAAGCCTTCTAACGCGCATCCGCCGCCCAGCATCCCACCCAGGTCAACCGGCCATAGAAGAGGTGGCGGGCTCGCTCGCCCAGTAGAGAAATCTGTTATGTCTGCCGCTGCAAACCCGTTAATCCAGTTGCTCAACCGCACCAGCCTGGTGTTGCAAATCTTTATCGGCCTGGTCGCCGGCATCGCTTTGGCGCTGCTGCTACCGCAAGCTGCAGCCAGTGTGGGCCTGCTGGGCAACGTCTTTGTCGCAGCGCTTAAAGCCGTCGCCCCGGTGTTGGTATTCGTGCTGGTGGCCGCCTCGATTGCCAACCATCAGCACGGCCAACAAACCCATATCAAGCCGATTCTGCTGCTGTACCTAATCGGCACATTCAGCGCCGCACTGATTGCGGTGGCGGCCAGCTTTACCTTTCCTTCCAGCCTCACGCTGGCCAGTACCAGCGCCGATCTTTCGCCGCCCGGTGGCATCGCTGAAGTGCTGAAAACCCTGCTGATGAACGTGGTGGACAACCCCATCAATGCCCTGCTTAAAGGTAACTTTATCGGCATTCTGGCCTGGGCCGTCGCCCTGGGCTTTGCCCTGCGTCATGCCAGCCTAAGCACCAAGCAGATGCTCGCCGACCTCTCCGATGGCGTCACCAGCATCGTCAAACTGGTGATTCGCCTGGCTCCGCTGGGCATATTTGGCTTGGTCGCCGCCACCTTGGCCGAATCTGGCATGTCGGTACTGCTCGACTATTTGCACCTGCTGCTGGTGTTGGTTGGCTGCATGCTTTTTGTCGCACTGCTGGTGAACCCGCTGATTGTCTTCGTGAAAATCCGCCGCAACCCTTACCCACTGGTGCTGACATGCCTGCGCGAAAGCGGTCTGACAGCCTTCTTTACCCGCAGCTCGGCGGCTAATATCCCGGTCAACCTGCAACTGTGTCAGCGCTTGGGGCTGCATGAAGAAACCTACTCGGTATCGATCCCGCTGGGCGCAACCATCAACATGGCGGGTGCCGCCATCACCATCACCGTACTGACGCTGGCCGCGGTGCATACCCTCGGCATCACCGTCGACCTGCCAACCGCCCTGCTGCTTAGCCTGCTGGCCTCAATCTGCGCCTGCGGTGCGTCCGGTGTAGCCGGTGGTTCGTTGCTCTTGATTCCATTGGCCTGCAGCCTGTTCGGCATCCCCAATGAGGTGGCCATGCAGGTTGTGGCCGTGGGCTTTATCATCGGTATCGTGCAGGACTCTGCCGAAACCGCGCTGAATTCCTCGACCGACGTTCTGTTTACCGCTGCGGCCTGCCAAGCGCAGCAGCCGCGCGTTTAACCGGCCAATCCAACCATCGCCCGACATTTGCCTCATCGCACGATTGCGGTAGGCTTTGCCACTTCATTATTAGGAGTATCCCCATGGCCCGCGCCACTGCCCGTCACATCCTGGTTGCCAGCGAAGACAAGTGCAACGAACTGAAAGCCGCTATCGAAGCCGGCGCCGACTTCGCCCAAGTGGCCAAAGACAACTCCAGCTGCCCATCAAGCCGCAGCGGCGGTGACCTTGGCTCCTTCGGCCCCGGCCAGATGGTCAAAGAATTCGACACCGTCGTATTCAGTGCGCCAATCAACGTCGTGCAAGGCCCGGTGAAAACCCAATTCGGTTATCACCTGCTGGAAGTGACCAGCCGTCAGGACTGATCCTGCCGCCGCGCTGGGCCGCCTTGGCCCAGCGCAACCTGAAAGCACACTCGCAATAGCCAACACCCGCCACAAGCCCGATGCGATAGCCGGGTATACTTGCCAGCCATTCCTGCTGCGCAGACCTTGTCATGACTCACACCCCCGACGTCGAAACCGATCCAGCCACTCATGCTGCCGACTGCGCCACTGCAACGCACGCAGCAGAAGCCGCACCTGCCCCTGCGCGCAAAACCACAGGCTTTGCCTCTTTGATTAGCGCGGCCAAAGCGGCTGCAGGTAAGCAAGGCGATCAGCCACGGCAGTCGAAACGCAACCTGAGCGCCCACTCCAAAAAAATCGGTCCAGCCCCAAACGGCAGCCGCCGTTCAATGGGCAAGCGCTAACGCCAGGTGCAGCGCCCATCGGCCGTTTGCAGCGCCAGGGGTGCCGACAACGGCTCGAAGGGCTAGAATCGCCGCTTTATTCATCAACCCGTCACGACGAGATATCCCATGGGCGCCCAGTGGAAAGCCAAACCTAAAGAAGCCGCCGCCAACGCGCGCGGCAAAATCTTCGGCCGCTTGGTCAAGGAAATCATGATCTGCGCCCGCAACGGGGCCGATCCAGACCTGAACCCCAAGCTGCGCCTGGCCATCCATCAGGCCAAGAAAGCCTCGATGCCCAAAGAGACCCTGGAACGCGCGATCAAGAAAGGCGCAGGCCTGCTGGGCGACACCGTCACCTTCCATTCGGCCACCTATGAAGGGTTCGCCCCGCATCAGGTGCCGGTGATCATCGAATGCCTGACCGACAACATTAACCGCACCGTGGCCGAAGTCCGCGTGCTGTTCCGTAAAGGCCAGATGGGAGCCTCCGGCTCCGTGACCTGGGACTTTGACCACGTTGGCATGATCGAAGCCAGCAGTGATAACGGTGCCGACCCGGAAATGGCTGCCATCGAAGCGGGCGCGCAGGATTTCGAACCTGCCGATGAAGGCAACACCCTGTTTATCACCGAACCCACTGACCTGGATGCCGTATGCCGCGCGTTGCCGGAACAGGGCTTTAACGTCAACTCGGCGAAAATCGGTTTCATCCCGAAAAACCCGGTGAGCAACCTGAGCGCAGAGCAACTCGAAGAAGTCGAAGCCTTCCTTGAAGCCCTCGATGCGCACGATGACGTGCAAAACGTCTATGTCGGACTGGCGGGCTAAAACCAACCGAATCGGCCTGCCGCACAGGACGTGCCGCAGGCCCCCGAGTGGCACTGCTCAACGTGCGCAACTCGTCGATTCGGCAGATTGTTCGTCACCGGCATCACCTAAAGCGGGTAGAATCGCCGCCCGCCGCGCCAACTGCGCCAGGCGTGTACACAAGGACGTCGTCACACAGGAGTTTTACCGTGCATAAGTTTCTGATTTTGGCTGCCTGCCTGCTGCTCGGCGCCTGCGCCAGCAACCCGCAGACAACCTACCAGCAAGAGGTCAAAACGGGCAAAAGCCCAATGGCCAAGAGCGCCCTGGAAGCCATCCACACCACTCAAGCCATCCCCTTGCCGCTCAACACCGGGCTACTCGCGCCCCAATGGCCGATCAGTGCCGACCAACCGCGCCTGGATTTCGGCAGCTCCATTTCCAACTACCGAATCTTTTCCTTGCAGCTGAAAAAAGGCGAGCGCTACACCCTCAACGTCCACTCGCTGTGCAACAAACCCTGCATGGGCGTCAGTAAATATGCACTGAAACCTCGCGCCATGCTGCTGGATGCCTACGGCGCAGTGATCGCCGACAAACCTTCGCGCGCCTCTGCCGTGGTCGGGCAAATCAGCCTCAGCTGGGATGGCGAAGCCAGCGAAGACGGCACCTACTACCTGCTGGTCGCCGCTGATAACGATGATGTAGGCCAAACCATCGTGATTGATGATGTGTGGGTCAATAATTCCCCCCTAATGGCGGTCAAAGTGGGCATGCACAGCTCGCCATTCGGCAACATCAGCGCGTTCTCCAGCCCGCGCAAACCCTAACGCGGGCTAACCGTCTCTGCGCCCTCCTGCAGAGACGGTCTGTCACCAGCACCGTAGTATTTATTGATCCACCGCAAGATGCTCACGCTAGAGCGCTTTAGCCTATGCCGATGATATTGAGGGCGCTGCCCTGCCACTGCCATCGTCGAGGTTCTTATGAGCATTACGTCTGCCAGCATCTGCGCCGCTGCTGATCAACTTCAGGGTTTTGTCGGCTTCAACGCCAAGACCGGCCGCTACATCGTGCGGTTTTCCGAAGATTCTTTTGGCCTCGATGTGCTTGAAGCCAGCATCACCCCTACCTGCGAATTTGTTTGGCGCACCTTTGCAGGCGAATTAATGAACCTCGACCGCGCACGCCTGCAATTGCTGCTGGAACAAAACATCGATGACCGCCTAAACATCAGCGAGCCGCTGCGGGTTTACATGCGCCGCACGGATCTGCCGGAAATCAGCGCCGAGCGTCATCGCTTGAATGCCTGAACGCGCACCTCATACTTGGCCGAATTGACCCCTGCTTGTTCACATACGCCATTACTGAGGCCGCGCAGCGCCAGCTAAGCTCATCGGGTTAAGTCCATTCACCCGAGGCATTGCCGATGTTCGATGTGCTGATTAAAAACGCGCTGTTTTTCGATGGCCGTGGCACCCCAGGGCTTTTGCGCCATCTGGGCATTCGTGACGGCAAGCTAGCCCGTATCAGCGCCGACGCCCTGGATGAAAGCGGTTGCGCTCAGGTGATCGATGCGCAAAACCGTTGGGTGACGCCCGGCTTTATCGACATGCACACCCATTACGACGCCGAACTGGTGGCCGCCCCCGCGCTCAAGGAGTCGGTGCGCCATGGCGTCACCACAGTGATGATCGGCAGTTGCTCGATCAGCATGGTGCTGTCTGGCGCAGAAGACTGTTCCGACCTGTTCACCCGCGTTGAATCGGTGCCGCGCGAGCATGTTCTGCCGTTGCTGCAGGCGCGTAAAACCTGGAGCAGTTCGCGCGAGTTCGCCGATTTTCTTGATCAGCATCCGCTGGGGCCGAATATCTGCTCGTTCCTCGGTCATTCCGACCTGCGCGTCGCCGTGCTCGGGCTTGAGCGCGCCGTCGATGCCCATGTGCGACCCAGCGAAGCGGAACTGCAGCAGATGGAACGCCTGCTGGAAGAAGCCCTGGATGCCGGTTTGCTGGGCCTGTCGAGCATGACCAACCCTTGGGATAAACTCGACGGCGACCGCCAGCGCTCAAAATCGCTGCCTTCCGTGTATGCACCCTGGGCTGAGTACGCGCGACTGAACAAAATATTGCGCCGACGCGGGCGCATCCATCAGGGCGCGCCGAATCTGGTGACCAAACTTAATGTGCTGGCCTTTCTCTGGGACAGCATCGGCGGTTGGTGGCGCAAGCCGCTGAAGACCACTCTGATCACCCTGATGGACGTCAAAGCAGATCCCTGGCTGGCCCCGGTCCTCGGCCCACTGACGCGCTGGGTTAATCGCCTGACGCGGGCGGATTTTCGCTGGCAAACCCTGCCCGTGCCTTTTGAAACCTATGCCGACGGCATGGAGTTTGTTGTCTTCGAGGAATTCCCCGCCGGGCAAGCCGCGCTGCACCTGGCCAGCCACGACCTGCGCAGCGAGTTGTTTCAGGACCCGGCCTACCGCCTGCGTTTTCGCCAGGACGTGGAGAAAAAGTTCGGCCCACGGGTTTGGCACCGCGATTTTGACGACGCCTGGATCGTCGATTGCCCGGACGCCAGCGTGGTCGGCAAAAGCGTTGGTGAGCTGGCAAAAACGCGCAACGAGCACCCCGCCGACCTGTTCCTTGATTTGCTGGTCGCTCACGGCCCGCGCCTGCGCTGGCGCACGCTGATCGCCAATCATCGTCCCGAGGTGGTCGCAAAATTGGTGTGCGAACCGAGCACCCTGATCGGTTTTGCCGACTCCGGCGCGCACATCCGTAACATGGCGTTCTATAACTTTGGCGTGCGCCTGCTCAAACTGGTGCGCGATGCCAAATTGCGCGGCCAACCCGTGATGCCCATCGAGACAGCCGTGTGGCGGCTGACCGGCGAGCTGGCTGACTGGTTTGCCATCGATGCTGGCAAGCTTTACGAAGGTGCGCGCGCTGACCTTGTGATCATCGCCCCTCATGCGTTGGATGACTCACTGGCCAGCTATCAAGAGGCCCCAATGGAAGCGTTCGGCGGCCTGCAACGCATGGTCAATCGTGGCGCAGCCGTGCAGACAGTGCTGATCAATGGCCAGGTTGCCTTCCAGAACGGCGAGTTTGCGCCCGACCTTGGCCATGCGCGCGGCTATGGACAGTTCTTGCGCAGCTTATGAAGCGTGCGACCTGTGGCGCACCGTAAAAGGACCAGACTGGCATAATGCGCGACGCACACCCGGCTCAATAATCCGGGAACGATTGAAAGGACTCATATCGACATGCATCGCCTGCTTTCGCCAACCCACTGGCGCTGGCTTATCGCCCTGTTACTGCTGTGCCTGCTAACCCCTGCGGTGGCTAACGAAAGCAACCTTGTGCGCTACCCGCGTCGCGCGGACGGCGATGAGTTCCGCTCAATCTACGCCCTGGCTCAGCTGCAATTGGCACTCGATAAAGCCGGTAGCGCGTTGCGCCTGCACCCCTCGCGCTACAGCATGGAGCAAGAGCGCGCACTGGTGAACCTGGAACACAACCGCCACTTGGATGTCGCCTGGAGCATGACCAGCGTTGAGCGCGAGCAACGCCTGCTGCCAGTACGCATCCCGCTCGACAAAGGTCTGTTCGGCTGGCGCATCGCCCTGCTGCCATCTGACCGCACACAACTTCTCAAGGGTGTTGAAGACATAAAGGACCTGCGCCAGTTTATCGCCGGCCAAGGCCATGACTGGCCCGACACTGAGATTCTGCGTAGCCACAGCCTGCCAATAAAAGTGTCTTCCAGCTACGGCAGCCTATTCCGCATGTTGCAGGCGCAACGTTTTGACTACTTCCCGCGTTCGGTGCTGGAGATTTGGGATGAACTGGAGCATCCGCGTGGTAAGCGTCTGCGCGCTGACGAACATCTGCTGATCCGCTACCCCACGGCCCTGTATTTCTTCGTCTCCAAACAACGCCCCGACCTCGCCCACACCCTGCAGAAAGGCATGGAAATAGCCTTGGCCGATGGTTCATTCGACCAACTGTTTCATCAGCATTTTGCTGCCCACCTTGAACGGGCCCAACTGACTCAACGCACCGTGATCGAACTGACAAATCCGCTGTTACCCGCCGCCACGCCCTTGCAGCGTGACGAATTGTGGTTCACTCCGCTGCCATCACAGCCCTAGCAGGCCTTCAATCCAGATACTTGTTGGGCCATTGGCGTAGACTGCTTGGGCCAGACTCGCCCTGCAGTGACAGCTGGCATGCTCCAGAACATTCAACCACGACGTTGTCAGAGGTGAAGATCATGAGCAAAGGTATGGATTCAAAAAAACAAACCAAGAAAAAGCCACAAAAAACAGCCAGCGAAAAACGTCTGGATAAAAAAGATAAACAGGGCACTAAAAGCCTGCTCGGCAGCCATTAACCGCCGCTGCCTTTGGCCTGGTGCAAGCACGGACTTGTCATCAGGCACCCCGCCCCTGATACGCTTCCTGTATGCACATCTATTGCCTTCCCTCAGAGCAACAAACACGGGCCGACACCTTCTATCGCGCTCAGCGTTCGCCTATGCGAGCCAGTAAAAAGGCACAGGTCTGGGTGGTTGAAGAGCAAGAGATTGTCGCTGCACTGTGCCTCCAGCACGTCGAGAGCGGCCTCTGGCTAACCAGCCTGCTGGTAGCACCAGAGCATCGTTGCCAAGGGCTGGCACGCCAGTTGATGAGCGCGGCTTTTAGCGCAGGCGCCGCCGATGTCTGGCTGTTCTGCGAGCCGTCGTTGGTGGCTTTTTATCAGCGCTCGGGGTTCAGCCAGACGTCGCAACTACCGCCCGCCTTAGCGTCACGACTGGCACGTTACCAGCGCAGCAAACCCTTGAGCGCCTGTTATCGCCCGGCTGATCAAGGCGTAAACCTGCGCCGCTAAGTCACTAACCAGTCAAAAGCCTTGGGATTTGCTTTCGCCAGATCAGACGCCGCGTGCTTAACTAATAGAAACCACACTGATAGCGAGTCTTTATGCAGATATCGCGCTTATTCAGGCGCCTGCGTCACGATTTTCAATTGTCCATCATCACGCTGATGGGCTTACTGGGTGTCGTGGGTATAACCCCGTATGCGATCTATCGACTGGCCAGTGGCAGCTATCTAGTGGGTGTCACGGACAGCGTCATTGTGCTCTCGACCGTAATTGCCGTTATTTATGCTTGGCGCACCGGCGACACGGTCAAGCCCGGCGTGTACTTGGCGGTTGTCTTTTCTGCCGGTGCCACCCTTATCGCCATCAACCTGGGCGTTAACGGTCTGTTCTGGATCTACCCGCTGATCCTGTTCAATTTCTTTATGGTGACGCCAGGCAAGGCGCTACTGGCGACGATTTTGGTCTTAGCCACGCTAATGATTTACGGCAAAGTGCAGCCCCAGCGTGTGTTTGAAAGTGACTATCAGATGGTGTCTTTTTTAGTCACAGGCATGATGGCCGGCATTCTCAGCTTTATATTTGCCTACCGCACCCGTAACCAGCGCGATCTGCTGCAGCAACTGGCCATTCAGGACCCGCTCACCGGCGCACGTAATCGCCGGGCAATGAATGAAGAGTTGAAGATCGCCACCTCGCTCAGCCACCGTCACGGCAATCCCTACGGCGTGTTGATCATGGACTTGGATCACTTCAAACGAATCAATGACAACCACGGCCACCAGGCGGGCGATCAGGTGTTGGTGGATTTTGTCGACCTGATCAAAAGGGCTTCACGCAAAGAAGATCGCTTGTTCCGCTTTGGCGGAGAGGAGTTTCTCCTGCTGCTGCCCAATACCAACAGATCCGGTCTTCTGTCAGCCGCGCAGCAGTTACAAGAGCAGGTTGGCCTAAAACTCGTAGGCCCAGGCGGACCTGTAACGATGTCGGTCGGTGGTGCAATCCTGCGGGCCGGTGAGCATTGGGAAGAGTTGCTGCAACGCGCCGACCAGCGCCTTTATCAAGCCAAACGAGCCGGACGCAACTGCATCATCATCGAAGATGGCGCCATGATTGATGAGCCCCTCGCCGCTCACTGAGCGGCCGCAACGGCGTGTCACGCGTCCCCCCTTCTTTTTGCCAGTGCATCTGTAACAACTTGGCGTGAGCCTGGTCTATAGGCCGTCGTTACTTGAGACCATCGCCATGAAAAGACGCACCCTCTTCAAGGGTTTGGCGCTTCTGCCGACCCTACCGCTTCTCGGATACACCCAGTCAAGCCTGGCGCAAGCTATCGCCAGCACCGTCACACCGTTAAACAAACCACACGACGAGTGGCGCTCGCTACTCTCCGATGAAGCCTATGCAGTGCTCTTTGAAGAAGACACTGAAGCCCCCGGCAGCAGCCCGCTGGACAATGAACACCGCGACGGCACATTTGTCTGCGCAGCTTGCTACCTGCCCCTGTTCACCAGCCAGGACAAGTATGAAAGCGGCACCGGCTGGCCCAGCTTTACCCAGCCAATCGCTGGCCATATCGGCACCAAACAGGACTACAAACTGATCTTCCCGCGCACCGAATATCACTGCGCGCGTTGTGGTGGGCATCAAGGCCATGTGTTCAACGATGGTCCAAAACCGCGCGGCGAGCGTTGGTGCAACAACGGTGTGGCCTTGCGCTTTATTGCCCAAGGCGAGCCCCTGCCTGAGCTGCGGAGCTGACCATGCACTCAACGACTAAAACCTGGCGAGAGCGTTTATTGGCCAGCAGCCTGATTGTTTTGGGCGGCCTGCTGGCGGCCTGTGAACCCAGCGCGGCGCAAGCGCCGGTCGCTACAACCGAGAAACCGGCAGTGGCCAACGCAGGCGTGGCGATCTTTGCGGGCGGCTGCTTCTGGTGTACTGAGTCCGACTTCGATAAGTTGCCGGGCGTGCTTGAAACCACGTCGGGTTATCTTGGCGGTCATGTGCTTAATCCGACTTACGAACAGGTTTCAGCCGGCAACAGTGGGCATATTGAAGCCGTGCGCGTGCGCTATGACCCCAGCAAAACCAGCTACGCCCAACTGCTCGAGGCCTTTTGGCCAACCATCGACCCGATAACGCCGAACGCGCAGTTCTGCGACCGTGGCCCGCAATATCGCAGCGCGATCTTCTACAGCACGCCGCAAGAACAGCAACTGGCCGAAGCCTCCAAAGCAGCATTAGAGAACTCAGCCCGCCTGCCAGGCCCCGTGGTCACGGAAATATTGGCGGTCAGTACGTTTTATCCGGCCGAGGATTACCACCAGGATTACTACCTGCGTAACCCGCTGCGCTACAACTACTACCGCAATGGTTGTGGGCGCGATCAACGCTTGGAGCAACTGTGGGGCAAAGCTAAGTAACCCCACTCAAATCGGCTGATGCCCGAGTATTCAGACGCTCATACAACGTCGCGGGCATCGTTAATTCAGCTATGGTCAGACACCCAACTCAGGCGTGATCAGACCATGGCACCGTTGAAACCCTTGTTCCAAATCACTTCACTCCTTGCGCTAGCCGGCTGGTTAATGCTCGTCTGCCTGCCGTTCTGGCACTACACCGACGAGTTGGTGCTGGGCCTAAGCGTGGTTTTGCTGGCCATCATCTACAGCTGGTTGCTGTTTGTTGCCATGCGCCAACGCCCGGAACCAGGCACAGGCAGGCCAGGTTTTTTAGTCTCGGGGGTGTGCTGTCATTACTGCGCCAACCCACGGCCGCTTTGGCTGCCTGGGTACACATTCTGGCCTTCGACCTGATGGTGGGGCTGTACATTCGCCATGAGGGTGCCATCGCCGGAATCAGCCATTGGGCACTGCTGCCCTGCTACGTGCTGACCTTGATGTTCGGCCCGTTGGGTTTACTGACGTTTTTGGCCCTGCGCTGGGGCATAGCGGTTGCCGCCTGAATCAGCGGCTGCGCTCTTGAGTGTGACTGCTCTGTCCGGGGTACTGCTGCACCGAGTAGCCGCCGGGGTACTCGATACGCTGCTGAATGGCACCGCGATGCTCTAGCGTCTGACTGTCATAGCGCTGTTCGTTGCGCTGAACGCCGCTCGGCAGGCGCTGCCCGCCATACAACGTATGGCTTTCGATCTGTTGATACGTGCCGATGCTGCCGCTAGCACCGGGGCTGATGTAGCTTTTCGGAATGACACGCAACGGCTGCGACGCCTGTTGTTCGGCATACAGCGGCATGCTCAACAGCAATGCCGTCAAACCAACAATGCAGCGGACATTCAACATAAGCACCTCGGCCGTTAAAACTGACATCGCGCTGGGTATCGATGCCAGTTAATCAGATCACCACCCCGACAGAGAGGTTCCGCTTAACTACCCGGCAATTCAATGCGGTCAGCATGAATCACAATGCGGCCCTGCTTATACAGCCCGCCGATGGCTTTCTTGAAATTGCCCTTGCTCGCCCGGAAGTGAGCGCTGATCGCCTCAGGCGAGCTCTTGTCGCTGAGCGCCAGACTGCCGCCCTGCTCGCGCAGCTTGGTCATGATCTGTTCCGCCAGGCTGTCACGCACGTCTTCGCCTATCGGCTGCAGGCTCAGGCTGATCTTGCCGTCGCTGCGGACTTCTTTGATGTAACCCTTTTCCTGCATGCCCGAGCGAAGAAATTTGAACGCTTCGTTCTTATGGATTAGGCCCCAGTGCTTGCCATTGATGATGGCCTTAAAGCCCATATCGGTGCTTTCAACCACCAACAGATCAACCTCTTCACCGGCGCTGTAGGTGACCGGAGCAATGTCCAGGTAACGGTCCAGGCGAGCGGTGGCGGTGATGCGTTTGCTGCGTTTATCGAGAAACACATGCACCACGCAATAATCGCCAACTTGTAGCGGGCGTTTTTCTTCGGAGTGCGGCAGCAATAAATCTTTAGGCAGGCCCCAATTAAGGAATAAGCCCACGCGATTTATATCCACCACTTTCAAACTGGCAAATTCGCCCACCTGAACTTTTGGCTTTTCCGTGGTGGCGATCAATTTGTCTTCACTGTCCAAATAAATGAAGACGTTTAACCAGTCTTCCACTTCACTTGGGCTATCGCTTGGAATGTAGCGCTTAGGTAGCAGGATTTCGCCATCTGCGCCGCCATCCAGATACAGGCCGAAGTCGGTGTGCTTCACGACCTGCAAACTATTCATTCGTCCAATTACTGCCATGATGCCCTACCCTCGTTTCCAGCCCAGCATTCTAGCCGACTCGCCTAGGAATTACTCAGCATGACCGCTAGCTCCTTGACCGACATTTCCCGCGCCCACCTGGGTGCCGCCAATAACCCAGAGGGGTCGCACATAATATTCGGCGCTGCGTAGCAGGCCTAAAAAAGCAAAACATAGAGATATATCCGGCAGTTACAACGTAGGTTTAAAAAATAACTTACTCACCGAAAACATCATCCGATCTTTATTTACCAAGCAATTGTCAAGCTTTTCAGGTACGATGCGCGGCCAAATTAATTTTTAAACAGGTTAATGGCCGTCATGCGCATCAAAGCATCCAACAGCAAACCCAAGCCGGCTCCAGCCGTTGAAACCAGCGCTTCAATTGATGCGCAGATCGAAGCCTTCCTGAAATCCGGCGGCGAAATTCAGCAAATCGCCAAAGGCGTGAGCGGTCAGGTGTACGGCACCACCAAGCAGATCACCATCGGCAAAAAATAACGTGCCCTGGTCTAACAGCGCTTTGCTCATTCAGACAAGGCGCTGGCCAGCACAGTAACGCCCTTCCCCGCACGTCTGTTTCAATCATTTACAGCTCCCCTCTGGCGCATAACACATCCTTGTTTCAGAATCATGTCAGCCCGCATTGTGCGGCTGATTCGGCGTTGCCGTGACTGAAAATGGCAAATGCCCCGGGAGTACATGTGCGCTCTACCTGTAAATGGCTGCAACGCCCTGCCAGCAATCTGATTGTTCTTGCACTGTTACTGCTGGCCTTGCCGATGCTGAGCCGGTTTATGTTGGGCTGGTCGCATGCCTACGGGCATCTGTCGGACCTAGCCGTGGGCGCTGCGCTGATGATTTGCCTTCATCAGCGATCGTGGCTATTGGCCGTACCCGTGCTGCTGACCTGGAGCGTGTTCAACTTGAGCACGGCGGAGCTGGTCAATGCCGTGGGCCGCATGCCAGAGCCCGCTGATCTGCAATTTCTGACTGATGCACAGTTCGTCAGCCACTCGACCCAAGGCGGCGGCCTAAGTCACCCTTTGATCGCGCTGGCCATGGCGGCATTAATTGCCCTGTACTTAGGCTTGCGCTACTGGCAATTGCCGCGGCGCGCCGCGCCCCTGTCCAATCGCTGGCTGATTCTGCCGCTCGCCCTGCTAGGCCTTCACGCGGCCTTGCAACTGGCCAAACCCAGTGAGGCGGATCAATGGATGCAGTTCAATTTGCCGCACAAATTGTTGGCAGAAACGGCCAGCGGTTTTCAACAAAGTATTGCTGAGCAACTGGCGAGCGATACGCCCAATAGCCCACCTGACATCCGCGCACTCAACCAACTCGACCTCAGTGGTACACCACTGCTCGCCCAGGCAGGGAGTGCTCGTAACGTTTTGATCATCACCCTGGAAGGCGTGACCGGCGCCTACCTGCAAGCCAGTCGCCAGGCGATTGGCAGCGCTTACAACGAAGACCCTATGCCCCGTCTAAGCCAATGGGCCGAGCGCGGCATGCTGACCAGCGACTATGTACTGCATGGCCATCAAACCATCCGTGGCCTGTACGCCATGCTCTGCGGCGACTACAACAAGCTCGATTCCGGAACACCCAAAGGTCTTGAACTGCTGAACAACCCCGCCCGCAGCGAACAATGCTTGCCCGCTCAGTTGCGTGAGCGCGGCTTGAGCACACATTTTCTGCAGGGCGCCGGGCTGCGCTTTATGGCCAAAGACCAGATCATGCCGCAGATGGGCTTTGATAAAACCCTCGGCCGCGAGTGGTTTCGCAACACACCCTATATCGAGTTCCCCTGGGGCATGGATGACAAGGCGTACTTTGAAGGTGCCCTGACATACATCCAGCAACTGCGCCAGAAACCACAACCGTGGATGCTGACACTGCTGACGGTCGGCACGCATCAACCCTACTCCGCACCACCGGCCTATCTGGAACGCCACCCGACCGCCAAGCTCGCCGCCATTGCCTACCTTGATGACGCCGTCGCCGATTTCCTTGATGCACTGCAGGCTCAAGGCGTGCTCAAAGACACCCTAGTCATGGTTACCTCAGATGAGTCGCATGGACTGGAAAATGTGCGCTTGGCCTCGGCTTGGGGTTTCAACCTGCTTCTCGCTCCCGAGCAGGCCGATTTACCATCACGCAAGCAGGGCACCTATGGCGCAGTTGATCTCACGGCCACGGTGCTCGATTACTTTGCCTTCCCTGTACCGGCCAACATCTCCGGCCGTTCCATGCTGCGCGAGTACAACAGCGGTCGGGAAATCATGTCTTACACCAACGGGCTGATTCGTCACCATGACGGGCTGGGCACGCTGACCGAATGCGACTTTCAGCAGATCTGCCGGCGCTATGCCAGCCAAGGCTTTATTGCTGACAGCGCCGCCTATCTAGGTCGTTTCAGCGGGCAAGCCGCACGCCTGATGAGTCAACGGGCCAGCCTACTTGATCAATCACTGACCAGTAGCCAAGACGAACAGAGCTACCAGTTTGCCCATCCGCAGCCGCTTAAACTCAGCCCGCAAGCGGGTGATGACTGGACTGACAATTTGGTTGGCGCGCAGTACCTGACGCTTCCGGCCGATACGCAAACCACCGTAACCCTGAAAATTCGTGCCGTGCGCGCAGACCCTGATGGCGCGCGCCTACATCTGAAAACCAAGGAATACGATCGCGATGTCGCCCTGCCAATACCGGTGCTGCCACTGCTGACACGCGACAAGCCGATTGAGCTGAGCTTCAGCTTTGACAATCCCGAAGCGCGCAAAGCGTTCTCTTTCCACTTGCTTGGCGAAGGATCTGGTGCCATCGAGATTGTTGACTTCACGGTGCGCAGCACGCCGCTGCAAAGCGACGAGAATTTGCTCGCGGCCCAGGAAGGGCCTGATTCAGAACTGGCGGTGCCTTAAACTCAGGGCGCCGCGTACTCGTAACGCTGTTCGATAAGGGCGTAATCACCGCTGCTGCGCAACAGCGCCAAACCTTTACTGAAACGCTCGCAGTCCCTCTGCTTCAGGCAACCGAGCTTATAGTCAGTCACCGGAAAGATCGGATAGATCGTCAATGGCTGGCTGACATCAACCTGGGTATGCACCTCGAGGTTGAAGTAACGCAGAATGCGCATATCGGTCACCACCACATCTACCCGGCCGCTGTAGAGCATGCGATTACGCGCGATCTGAAACGCTTCTTCGCGGTAACGTGGGTTGCTCTCAGCCATGGTCTGATACTCACTTCCCAACATGACGCGTGCACGCTGAAAGGCATTCACTGAATAAGCCGTCAGGTCGCTGATGCGCTCGATCGTGAGGTTTCGCGAGCGCAGGGCCACCGCGACATTTTGATAGCGGATATACACATCCGAATAAAACGGGCTGTCGCCATTGAGCTCATTGGTGGTGGCCATGGCATCCAACTGGCCTTTGCGCATCATCATGCTCAGACGCTCCATCGGCGCGTAGTAGGGCTCAACCTCGAGCCCACCCAAGCTGGCGGCCGCCAGGACGATGTCATATTCCAAACCGCGCGCCTGATTTTCATAAATGTACGGCGGTTTGTGCGTGCCAAAACCAAACCGTAGGCTTTGCGCCGAAGCAGTCAGACTGATGAAAAGCAGTACCCACATCCACAACCACTTCATGGCAATACTCGTAAAAGTGCTTAAGCAGCATAGCGGGATGACAGCACACTGCGCGCATCTTCATCACTGAAATCGATTGAGTCGAATTAGCCGCCCGATACCCACACAGGGCTAGACTCTGCGCACTCATTTGAGCCAATCAAGCCCTGGAGAATAGTCATGCTTAAAGCCGAATATCAGCATCGCGGCCCACAACCCCAAGAAGTGATCGAAGCCGTTGCACTGAGCCTGCCCGAGCTTGAAGCCGGCCAAGCGCGCATCAAAGTCTTGGCCGCGCCCATCAACCCCTCCGATGTTCTGACCCTGACCGGCGAATACGGCCTGCTACCCCCGCTGCCTGCCGTTGGCGGTAACGAAGGCGTGGGCCGTGTCGAAGCCTTGGGGGCTGATGTAAGCAACCTCAAAGTCGGCCAAATGGTGCTGTTGCCGGTTGGCTGCGGCACCTGGGTCAGCCACCTCAACGCCACGGCCAGCAAACTGATCCCACTGCCGGAAGCAGATCCGCAGCAGTTGGCCATGCTCACGGTCAATCCGCCTACAGCCTCGCTGCTGCTCAGCCAATTCGTTGACCTCAAGCCAGGCGACTGGGTGATTCAAAACGCAGCCAACTCGGGCGTTGGTAGCTACCTGATCCAACTGGCGAAGCTGCGTGGTTTCAAAACCATTAACGTGGTGCGCCGTGAATCAGCCGTTGCCGGTGTTGAAGCCGAGGGTGGCGATGTGGTGCTCGTAGACGGCCCGGACCTGGCCAAGCGCGTGCGCGCAGCCACAGGCAGTGCCAGTGTGCGCCTGGGTATTGATGCAGTGGGCGGTGAAGCCACTGATCACCTGGCCGCAAGCCTGTGTGAGGGTGGCGTACTGGTTAACTACGGCATGATGAGCCGTCAGCCGTGCCAGGTATCACCCTCGTCATTCGTCTTCCGCGATGTCAGCCTGCGCGGTTTCTGGCTGGCCAAATGGTTCCAGAACGCCAGCCAGGCCGAGCAGATGAAAGTCTTTGGCGAGTTGGTGCAACTGATTGCCAGCGGCAAACTGCAGACCCGCGTGGCCGCCACCTATGACCTCAGCGAGATCAAGCAAGCAGTTGCCGCCGCTGCCGGTGGCGAGCGTGACGGTAAAATTCTGATCGTGCCGAAGTAAACCTTGAGAACGTAACGGCGGATAAGCCTATCCGCCGTTATTCAAACAGACACTTACTCAGCGGCCGGCGTGCGACGCTTGAGCGGTGCCAAACCGTCCTGACTGACCAGCACTGGCGCATCAGCCTTTGGCTTATTGATGGTGTTGCGCTTGCTCGGTGCTTTGGCCGCTGGTTTTTTCACCAGCTTCTTACCGGTTTTCGGGTCGACTTTTTTCTTCTTCGGGCCAACGGCCTTGCCGGACGCCTTGAGGTTTTTCGGGCCTTGGTAGATGCCCTTGAGATCCTTGATATTGCGCCGTTCGAAACGCTGCTTGAGGTAACGCTCGATGCTCGACATCAGCGCCCAGTCGTTATGGCAAATCAGCGAAATCGCCAGACCTTCAGCGCCAGCACGGCCGGTGCGGCCGATACGGTGAACGTATTCGTCGCCAGAGCGCGGCATATCGAAGTTGATCACCAGATCCAGGCCGTCGACATCCAGGCCACGCGCCGCCACATCGGTGGCCACCAGAATCTTCACCGCGCCTTGCTTGAGGCGGTCAATCGCCAGCTTGCGATCCTTCTGGTCTTTCTCGCCGTGCAACACAAAGGTTTTGAAATCGTGCGCGACCAACTTGCCATACAGGCGGTCGGCCTGGACGCGGGTATTGGTGAAGATGATCGCCTTGTCGTAGGTCTCGTTTTTCAGCAACCACTCGACCAAGCGCTCTTTGTGATGGTTATGGTCAGCGGTAATGATTTGCTGACGAGTGCCTTCATTCAGTTGGCTGACGCGGTTGAGTTGCAGGTGCTCAGGGTCTTTCAGCACATTGCCGACGACTTCGCGCAGCGCCGCGCCGCCGCTGGTGGCGGAGAACAGCAGGGTTTGCCGCTGGGCATTGCACAACTCACCGAGGCGTTGCACGTCTTCGGCAAAGCCCATGTCGAGCATGCGGTCGGCTTCGTCGAGCACCAGCACTTCAACTTCATCAAGCAGCAGGTTGCCGGCATTGGCGTGTTCGATCAGACGGCCAGGCGTGCCGATCAGGATGTCGACCTTGCGCAGCATGGCAGCCTGCACTTTGAAATCTTCACCACCGGTGATCAACCCGCCCTTGAGGAAGGTGAACTGAGCGAAACGCTCGACTTCCTTGAGGGTCTGCTGCGCCAGCTCGCGGGTCGGCAGCAGGATCATCGCACGCACGCTCATGCGTGGCTGAGAAGCGCCATCGCCCAGCAGACGATTGAGCATCGGCAGCACAAAAGCCGCGGTTTTGCCGCTGCCGGTTTGCGCGGTAACCCGCAAGTCTTTTCCTTGCAGCGCCAGCGGAATGGCCGCCAACTGCACCGGGGTGGGCTCGACAAATTTAAGCTCGGCCACGGCTTTGAGCAGGCGTTCATGCAGGGCGAATTGGGAAAACACGGGTATACCTCGACAAAAAATCAGCAATACAGCGGCATAGATTACCGGTTCTGCCGCCTAAAAGCCCGAACGGCCTGGCCAAAGGTGCAGGGCCGCCGGTCTGACACGGCGGCAAACAGGCTCCTTTTGTCAGTTCACTACTCAAACGCGGCCTTGCGCCAGTAGAATGCGCGCCGCTGTTCAATCCCGAACGGCATGGGTTCCCTAACCCCATCCAGCAAAAAGGTCATGCCATGTCCCTGATTCCTGCTCAGCGCCTGCGAATGGCGCTGGTCACGCTTGTGCTGTTTCACATCCTGATCATCACTGCCAGCAACTACCTCGTGCAGTTGCCGATTACCCTGTTCGGCTGGCACACCACCTGGGGAGCGTTCAGCTTTCCGTTCATCTTCTTGGCCACTGATTTGACCGTGCGCCTGCTCGGCAAACGTCATGCACGCCTGGTGATCGCCCAAGTCATGCTGCCGGCCTTGCTGATTTCATACAGCGTTTCAGTGTTGTTTCAGGAAGCCAGCTTTCGCGGTTTTGCTGCACTGCTTGAGTTCAACGAGTTTGTGCTGCGTATCTCCATCGCCAGCTTCCTTGCCTACGTGCTGGGGCAGATCCTCGACATTCAGGTGTTTGACCGTTTGCGCAAGCTGTCACTGTGGTGGGTAGCGCCAGCCGTCTCCACGATTTTGGGCAACCTGCTGGACACTTTCACGTTCTTCTCGGTGGCATTCTGGAACAGCAGCAACCCGTTTATGGCCGAACATTGGGTGGAAATCGCCACGGTCGATTACGGTGTCAAACTGGTGGTCAGCTTGCTGCTGTTCGTGCCGCTCTACGGTGTACTGCTCAATGCCATATTACGCATGCTGGCCGGACGCGCTCAGGCTACTCGCTGAGCCTGCCCTGACGCGCCTGCTTGAGCAGCAGGCGCGTGCTGTCCCAACCCACCAAAAGCACCGCCAGCCAAATCGGGATATACGTCAGCCATTGTGCGCTGTTGAACTGCTCGCCCAAAAACACCAGCGCCACCAAGAACAACAGCACCGGCTCGACATAACTGAGAATGCCGAACAGCCCCAGAGGCAGCAAACGGCTGGCCGCCATCATGGCGGCAAAGGCCAACGAGCTAAGCAGCGCCAACCCCGGCAGCAACCACCAGAGTTGTGGCGCTTGGCTGAACAGATCTGCCGGCCCCCACTGCAGCACCAGCCAGATGGCCACCGGCGCCATAAACAGCATCTCGAAGACAAACCCGGACAACGCATCCAGACGCATCCAGCGACGCAGCATGAAATACGGCGGGTAGCCCAGCGCAGTGACCAGCACCACCCAAGAGAATGCCTGGGTCAGCCACAGTTCATGGGCCACACCGAGTAAGGCGCAGGCCACGGCCAAGCGCTGTAATGGGCGCAGGCGTTCGCCATAAAATACCCGCCCGGCCAAGACCATGGCCAACGGCAAGAGAAAGTAGCCCAGCGACACCTCCAACATACGCCCCGCCAGCGGTGCCCAGACAAACAGCGCCCACTGAATGCCCATCAACAGGGCCGCCAGCGGCAAACTGGCGAACAGCCAGGGCTCGCGCCTGACCCGCGCGCACGCGGCCAGCAATAACGGCCATTGCCGCATCAACGTGACCAGCAGCAACACCGCCGGCAATGACCACAACACCCGCTGGGCAAACACCTGCAAGCCGTCCAGCGGCTCCAACAAGCGCACATAGCCAGGCACCAGCGCAAACAGCCCTGATGCGGCGATCGACAGCGCTACACCGCGTCCGGATAAATTCATCAATAAACCTTAGCGTCTGAACTGCTAAGCCAGACGCGCAAAACGCCGCACCAGTCTGCTGCCGCGCTGAAGCACGCGTACAAGTAAGCTGACAACGGCGGTGAAAAAACGTAAAGACAAACGCAGGACGAACCGCAGACGGCCTGCCGTCACATTGCAGTATGGCTGGCGAGCCTAGCAGAGGTAGGGAACGGTTGAACTGGCACGATTGAACTGCCAGTTACAACCGCCTGCCTTGACCGTCCGGCAACAGGCTAAGCCGTTGATCGCCGTGCCGATCATCGCAGCCGCACTGGTCGATGATGATCGCCACACGGCGGCTCATGGCGCGGTTTCCGGCGAATCGCTGACACCCGTGAACAGCGCGTTCAGCAATGCGCGCCCCGTTGAAGAACCTCTCGCAAGCACCGATCACAGTGGCCAAAACAGTGAGCAGAACGCTACGCATGAGCCATTTGGCGCAGCGAACCCCGCCAAGACACCGCCAACGCAACAGCCTTTGGGTGCCCCGCCCATGAACAAGAGGCTATGCAGATGTGGCACCACCATGCCGTTTGACTGCAGAGAAGTAGAGCGCATGACACACATGGAAAAGCCAATTCATTGAAGGCCAGAAACAAAAAACCAGGCGCTAAGCGCCTGGTCGCATCAAACAGAGCATCGATACGAGAAGTGGAGTCCTTTAGGCAACCGTGGTCAGTTGCGCCAGCGCTTGATTCAGCCCTTGTTCGTAAGCCTCAGGGCTGAGGTTAAGGCCCTCGGCATGAATAAAGCTGACATCGTGAATGCCAATAAAAGCCAGTACCTGACGCAGGTAGGGTTCTTGATGGTCCTGCGCACCGCCGGCATAGATGCCACCGCGGGCGGTGAGGACAACAGCACGTTTGCCGCTGAGTAGCCCTTGCGGGCCGGATTCGGTGTATTTGAAGGTCACGCAGGCACGCAGCACATGGTCAAACCAGGCTTTGAGCGTGCTGGGGATGGCGAAGTTGTACATCGGAGCGGCCAGCACCAGAACATCGGCAGCCAGCAGTTCATCCGTCAGTTGATTGGACAGCGCCAGCGCTACGCGCTCGGCGTCGCTTTGTTGCTCGGCCGGCGTCATCCAACCGCCCAGCAGGTTGGCATCCAAGTGCGGCACCTGATCAACCGCCAAGTCGCGCACATGGATCGCATCGGCCGGGTGGGCACTCTGCCAATTAGCGATAAATTGCTGACTTAGCTGGCGAGACACCGAGCCTTGCTGGCGGGCGCTGCTTTCAATTACCAGAACCTTGGTCATTTTGCGTGCTCCATCGGAGGGTGAGAACGTCGATGGGCACAGCGTACAAACAACACAACTGATTAAAAAGCGCAAAAAGCAGCACAAAACAATCGACTAGATTGATTTATAAAGGATGGCGACTTAGTCTCTGACCAGAGTCAGGCTAAAGCAACTCGCAGGTCAGCTTGATGCGCAGCTTGATGATGCTGCGATTGGATTTAAACGTCAGGTTGTGGCTTTCACCAGCCGGCAGAGTGACGCGGCGGGTGCGCGGCGCTTCAGGGCCGCTGCGGAAAATGGCGGTGCACTTCGCATCGCTGCTGCCGTAGTTATAAAGCTGTAACGCGCCCATGTTGTGGTCGACTTCCTGTGAAGTGGCGGACACTTCGGCACCGTTGAGCTGTTTTTCCACCTCAATCGAGTAGGCCATGGCCGTCATGGGTAAGCAGACCAGCAGCGCGCAACAGAGTTGTTTCATCAGGGCAGTCTCCGGCCAAAAGAAGCCAGTTTAGGGCGATTACGCCGACGTGTGCACCCAAGAACCCGTGTACGGAAAAAGAATATGAAAGCCCCCCGCGTCACCCTTGATCAATGGCGCACCTTGCAAGCGGTGGTTGACCACGGCGGCTTTGCCCAAGCCGCCGAAGTGCTGCACCGCTCACAATCCTCGGTGAGCTACACCGTGGCGCGTATGCAAGAACAACTGGGCGTACCATTGCTGCGTATCGATGGGCGCAAAGCGGTGCTCACCGAAGCGGGCAATGTGCTGCTGCGCCGCTCGCGGCAACTGGTTAAACAGGCCAGCCAACTGGAAGACCTCGCGCACCACATGGAGCAAGGCTGGGAAGCCGAAGTGCGCCTGGTGGTCGATGCCGCCTACCCCAACGCGCGGCTGGTGCGCGCACTCACCGCATTTATGCCGCAAAGCCGTGGCTGCCGAGTACGCCTGCGCGAAGAGGTGCTGTCGGGCGTTGAGGAAGTGCTTAAAGATGGCAGTGCAGATCTGGCCATCAGCGCGCTGAACATCCCCGGCTTTTTGGGCGCAGAGATGAGTACCGTGGAATTTATGGCCGTGGCCCACCCCGACCACGCCCTGCACCGCCTGCAACGCGTGGTCACCTTTCAGGATCTGGAAACCCAGATGCAGGTGGTCATTCGTGACTCCGGCCGCCAGCAACCCAAGGATGTTGGCTGGCTCGGCGCTGAACAACGCTGGACGGTCGGCAGCCTGGCCACCGCCGCCACCTTTGTCAGCAGCGGCCTGGGCTTTGCCTGGCTGCCGCGCCACCTGATCGAACGTGAACTGGCCGATGGCCTGCTCAAACCGCTGCCACTGGATCAAGGCGCACGCCGTAATCCGCGTTTCTACCTGTATTCCAACAAGGACAAACCGCTCGGCCCAGCCACACAGATTATGATCGAGCTGATCCAGCGCTTCGACGCCATTCCATTGCATGCAGCCTTCGCTGCGCCCTTGCCCTCCAACTGAGAGATTGCGCCAGATGTCATTTTTTGATTACGACGGTTGCCAGTTGCACTACGAGGAATACGGTCACGGCGCACCGCTGGTTTTAGTGCATGGCCTTGGTTCCAGTACCCGCGACTGGGAATACCAGATCCCCGAACTCGCGCGTCACTACCGGGTGATTGCCCTGGATGTGCGCGGTCACGGCCGTTCCGACAAACCGCACGAGCGCTACAGCATCCAGGATTTTGCCGAGGATGTAGCGGCGTTGATCGAACACCTGCACCTGCCACCCGTGCATCTGGTGGGTATTTCCATGGGCGGCATGATCGGCTTTCAACTGGGCGTCGATCGCCCGGAACTGCTCAAGAGCCTGTGCATCGTCAACAGCGGCCCGGAAGTCAAAGCCAAGAGCCTGCGTGATTACGTAGAAATCGCCAAACGCTGGAGCCTGTCGCGCTTGCTCAGCCTCGATACCATTGCCAAAGCCTTGGGCAAGCTGTTGTTCCCCAAGCCAGAGCAGGAAGAGTTGCGGCAGAAAATCCGCCAACGCTGGCCGCAAAACGACAAACGCGCTTACCTGGCCAGCCTCGATGCGATTATCGGCTGGGGCGTGCGGGAACGTCTGAGCCGCATTATTTGTCCGACACTGGTGGTCACCGCAGACCGTGACTACACCCCGGTGGCACTCAAACAGGCCTATGTCGATGAAATGCCTAACGCTCGTCTACTGGTGATTGAAGACTCACGCCATGCCACACCGATGGACCAACCCGAACAGTTCAACAGCAGCCTGCTGACCTTCCTTGCAGAAGTCGACCAGGCCGCCTCAACCGCTAAACCACAATAAGGATCTCCCTGTATGTTCAAGACGCTTACCCTCGCCGCCTGCTCCGTCCTGTTTGCTGGCAGCCTGCTGGCCGCAGAAAACCCAAAAGTGCTGCTGACCACCAGCCTCGGTGAAATCGAGATCGAACTGGATGCTGAAAAAGCCCCCATCAGCACCGCCAACTTCCTCAGCTATGTCGACAGCGGCTACTACGCCGGCACCCAGTTCCACCGCGTGATTCCGGGCTTTATGGTGCAGGGCGGTGGCTTCGATGCCGACATGCAGCAGAAAGACCCTCAAGCCTCGATCAAGAACGAAGCCGACAACGGCCTGCACAACGTACGCGGCACCCTAGCCATGGCCCGTACCCAGGTGCGCGACTCGGCCACCAGCCAGTTCTTTATCAACCACAAAGACAACGCCTTCCTCGACCACGGCTCGCGTGATTTCGGTTACGCGGTGTTCGGCAAAGTGGTCAAAGGCATGGACGTGGTCGACAAAATCGCCCAAGTGCCAACCGCCAACCGTGGCGGCCATCAGAACGTCCCGCGCGAGCCGGTGCTGATCACCGAAGCCAAACGCCTGTAATCGGGCCTGCCAGGCGGGTGATCAATCCGCCTGGCGATAAGGCAACAGGCTGCGCGCCTGTTCGGCGTAGCCACGCACACCTTGCTGTTCTTCGGCGAGGAAGTTCGCCACCGCCGCGCGCAGGCCCGGATGGCAGAGGTAGTGCCAGGAATGGGTGATCACCGGTTCAAAGCCGCGAATCAACTTATGCTCGCCCTGCGCCCCGGCATCGAAACGCTGCACGCCATGGGCGATGGCGTATTCCATACCCTGATAGAAACACGTCTCGAAATGCAGCCGATCGAACTCGGCTAAACAGCCCCAATAGCGCCCATACAAACTGTCGCCACCGATGAGGCTGAAGGCCATGGCCACGGGCTTACCCGCCTGATGCGCCAGCACCACGCGAATCATCTGCGGCATGCGCTCGGCCAGCAGGCTGAAGAAGGCGCGGGTCAAGTACGGCGACTGGCCGCGCACACGGTAGGTGTTGGCGTAGCACAGGTAGACAAAATCCCACTCGGCCTCACTCAGTTGATGGCCTTCGCGCCATTCGAATTCAATGCCTTGCCCGGCGACCTGCTCGCGTTCCTTGCGCATCTGCTTGCGTTTGCGCGAGCTGAGCGTGTCGAGGAAATCCTGAAAATCGCGATAGCCACGGTTATGCCAATGAAACTGGCAGCCCAAGCGTTCCAGCCAACCTTCGCGCCCCCTCAGCAATGCATGCTCAGCCTCGGTGGTGAAGTTGATGTGCAGGCTGGACAGCCCCTGCACCTCTAAGTTGGCGGTCAGCTCATCCAACAGTTGCCCAACTGCGGCCGGCGCACCCAGCAAGCGCGGGCCGCTTACCGGCGAAAAGGGGATCGCCGCCAACAGCTTGGGGTAATAGTCGATACCCGCGCGGGAACAGGCATCAGCCCACGCGTGGTCGAATACGTACTCACCATAGGAGTGACTTTTCACATAGCTCGGCATCGCTGCCAACACCTGCCCCTGAGCATCTGCTAATACGCCATGGGCCGGTTGCCAGCCCGAGCGCCCGCCCACACTGCCACTGTCTTCCAGTGCCGCGAGAAAGGCGTGGCGCAAGAAAGGCTGCGCATCAGTCAGCAGCGCGTCCCACTGACTGGCGGCAATTTCATGGATGGAGTTCAGGCAGGTAGGCAACATCGGTAGCTCGGTGATTCGGGCAAGGCTGCACTATAGCGCCAAGCCCAGCGCCAGACACCTTGCCTGGCGCGATATGACCGTGTCAGCGAGTGGCCTTGTAGGCAACCATATACGGCAGTTTCTTGCTGGCCATCTTGCTCATTTCCTTGCGGTCGACGGAGGAGTAGCCGCCCAGCTCAGCCGCCTTGAAGCCGCTGTCACCCACCGGGCTGTCAGCCTGCAGCGCTACCATCAGCTTGGCTGCCTCGCCAATCGCGTCGCGGTAGTCGCCTTTGTCGCGCAGGTCGTACTCACTCAGATTGAGCTGGCCACGCAGCCAGTTGCCCCAGTAGAACTCGAGAAACTCAGGGGCCACGTCGCCCGAACGCGGTTTGTCGTAGGCCACCTCGCGGGTGAAATACACCAGCGCGCGGTAGGGATCATCGCCCAGATTGGCCAGGCCAAGCTGCGCTGGAATCTGCTCCGGTGTAATCACCTGACCTTGGCCATCCTTGAGCCAGACCTTGCGCGCGGCCTGCATGCGCTGCCAGAAGCTGGCCAGATCCGCGCTATCGCTGAAGTTGTCGGTCACCTTGACCCACATCTGCAGCTTGGCGCCGCCTTCGGGCTGCTCCCACAACGTGGTGAACGTATGGTGACCATCGGTCAGGTACAACTTACCCTCTGGGCCGACCACCACAGTTTTCATCTCACTGCTGCGTGAAGCCACTGCGCCCTGGCAACTGAAGCTGTCCGGCTGATGCAGATTGGCGCCCTTTGGCACCTTACTGCTTTCGCCCTGGCCATTGCCCTCGCAGTACTCATCGAAGAGTTTGTTCGGCTCTTTGGCAAAACGCCCGAGTTTGTAAAAAATCTGGTCATAACCCACCACGGCCTGGGTCGGGTGCAACTGTTCAAGGCGCACCTGCAACAACTCACCCGGTTTGGCCGCACGGTAATCCTCAGCCACAGCCGCAGCACTCATACCCGCCATCAGTAGCAACACAGCACAAACGCGCATCGGTCCTTCCCCACATAAAAATTGCGAAAAAAAGCCCCGCACTAGGCGGGGCTTAAAGATAGGAGCAGCAGTTGAGCGGTGTTACTTAGAACACGTACTGAGCTCGCAGGCTTATTGCATCGCCATCATCATCGCCATTGGCGTTCTCAATATCGTCGGCACTAGCTTTCAGGTAGTTGGCAGAAATCTTGACGGCTTCGTTGACATACCAATTCACACCCAAAGTATGCACTTTGGCACCAGCATCGATGCTATCTGCGGTCAGCCCTGCAATAGCACCGGCCGGCAGTCGAGGGGTTTCATCTACGCTAATGTTGTCATAGCGATAGAACACTTCCCAAGCGCCCAACTGCTTATCGTTTGGCTTGATCTTGTCAAACTTACCGCCATCGAGTTTATAGCTACGCGATTCGCCAGTCAGGGTGTAGGCCAGCTGTACGTTGTAGCCGGATGCCTCCAAGTCTTTGTCATTACCGTTCAGCGCCTCGGAACCCTCCGCAGTGCGGCTGAGGTACTCACCCTGGACGGAGAATGGGCCCATCATGTAAGCGGCTTCCAGGCTATAAGCACTGTCATCACCGTCCAAAAAGGCATCCCCATAGGTGCCGCGATTGCCGTTTACAGTGTCTTCAGTAGTGCCGCGTACGGACAGACGTGAACGAATGCGTTCGCGATAGCCTTCTTCTACGTCACGCGTGGCGTAGTTGAGGCCAAAGTGAAGAACCTGATCCGCTTCGACGATCGGTGCAAACACGCCACGCATAACGAAAGCATGGTTGTTCTCGCCATCTTCGTTTTGGAAGAACTCGTTGTCATCGCCGAGGTTTTGACGGTATGCACCGAATTCCCCATGGAATACGTCACCCAAGGTTGTGCGCAAACGAACGCCTTCACCATTCATATGGTCGTTGACCCAGGGCGCAAGATCATAGATGGCCGAGCGCTCGATGGCCGTGATCCACTTTGAGCTGACAGCCTCTTCAAGACCGAAAGTTGGATCCATCCGGCCAATGGTCAGCGTCACAGGCTTGAAACCAGTGTAAGAAATGGATGCTTCATCCCAATCGTCATCGGTACCGCTGTCGCCGAAATTACGGTTGAAGGTGTATTCGAAATCTTTGTAGGCAACACCAGAAATTTCTAGACGGGCGCGGCGCAGATACGTTTCGTCCGCGCGGTTACCGTTTGCGGTATACAAACCATCGAAGCTGTCAGCATCCACCTGCAGGCGGCCGCCAATTTTGAAGGAAAATGCTTTGTCGGTGGTGCCTACTTCCAGGCCACCCTTGGTCTTGACCACGATATCGGCGCCGTCAGTGGTAACGGTACCAGCGAAAGCCTGGGCGGAAACGGCCAGGGCCAGGGCGCTGGTAGCGAAGCCGGCCATTACTCCACGAAAGCTGTGCTTACGGATCATCGAAGATTCCTCTAAATGGACGTTAAGTGTTGAAAACACCCGAGCGCTAGGGCTCGTTCGTGCTGGAGGGAATCTTGGCGGGGGGTTATTTCAGCTCAATTGCTGTTATATGAATATTTGATGACAACGGAACTTTTTACTTCCTTTACATATAACCAGACAGCCCAGGGTCGGCTTATGGCTTGATAGCGATGCTTTCGGGTGTTGTCACGAGCAACTTCACGCATGTGACGAGGCCGCGCGGTGAATGCGTTAAACCACCCGCCGCTGATTGTGCTAAACCCACCAGAAGATTTTTGCCGCAAGCGGAACGATCCGGCACACTACGCGCCCCGAGCACGTGCTCGCTTTCAAGCCTGCAGACTCCGTATGTCCCGATCTCCGCTCCGCCGCCTCGTCTTTGGCATCTTGCGCCGCATGCTGTACCTCTGGGTGCGCTCTGAAACCATCAACCAATCCGCCTTTACCCTCAAGCTCGACCGCAGCAAGCCGGTGTTTTATGTGCTGCAGCAGCCCTCAACGAGTGATTTGGCGGTGGTCGACACCGAATGCCGCAAAGCCGGCCTACCACGGCCGATCTTGCCGGTGGCGGTGGGCGATTTGCTGGAACCTGCTGCGTTCTTTTATCTAACGCCGGAGCCGAGCTGGCTGGGCCGCCAGGACAAGCGCGGCATCTCGCCGACCTTGCAACGCCTGGTCAGCGCACTGAGCCAACAGGCCGTGGACGATGCGCAAATCATCCCGGTCAGCGTGTTCTGGGGCCAATCGCCGGACCGTGAAACCAGCCCGTGGAAGCTGCTGTTCGCCGACAGCTGGGCGGTTACAGGGCGACTGCGCCGCCTGGTCAGCATCCTGATCCTCGGCCGCAAGACCCGCGTGCAGTTCTCCACGCCGATCCATCTGCGCGAGCTGGTCGAGCAGGACAAAGGCCACGAGCGCACCCTGCGCATGGTTCAACGCATCCTGCGCGTGCACTTCCGCAATCAGAAGGCCGCCGTGATCGGCCCGGACGTGTCGCACCGGCGCAACCTGGTCAAAGGCCTGGTGCATGGCCCGCAGGTGCGCCAGGCGATCATCGAAGAAGCCGAACGCGAGAACATCAGCCTGGAGAAGGCTGAAAGCCAGGCCCTGCGCTATGGCAACGAAATCGCCTCGGACTACACCTACACCGCCATTCGCTTCCTTGAACTGGTGCTGAGCTGGTTCTGGAACAAGATCTCCGACGGCATCAAGGTCAACCATATCGAGGGCGTGCAGGAAGTCGCCCAGGGCCACGAGGTGATCTATGTGCCCTGCCACCGCAGCCATATCGACTACCTGCTGCTGTCCTACCTGCTGTTCCGCAATGGCCTGACGCCGCCGCACATCGCTGCGGGCATCAACCTCAACATGCCGGTGATTGGCGGCCTGCTGCGTCGGGGCGGCGCGTTCTTTATGCGCCGTACCTTCAAGGGCAACCCGCTGTATACCGCAGTGTTTAATGAATACCTGCACACCCTCTTCACCAAAGGCTTCCCGGTGGAGTACTTCGTCGAGGGCGGGCGTTCGCGTACCGGCCGCATGCTGCAACCGAAAACCGGCATGCTGGCCATTACCGTGCGCAGCTTCTTGCGCAGCAACCGCCTGCCAGTGGTGTTCGTGCCGGTGTACATCGGCTACGAGCGCGTTTTGGAAGGCCGCACCTACCTGGGCGAGCTGCGCGGCGCGAGCAAGAAGAAAGAGTCGATCTTCGACATCTTTAAGGTCATCGGCGCGCTTAAGCAGCGTTTCGGTCATGTATGGGTGAACTTTGGCGAGCCGATCAAGCTGGCGGAATTCCTCGACGGCGAGCAGCCCGACTGGCGCGAGCAGGATTACGGCACCCAGTTCCGCCCGGCGTGGCTGAATGAAACCACCGGCCGCCTCGGCGAGCGCGTGGCCCAGCACCTCAACGAAGCCGCGGCGATCAACCCGGTCAATCTGGTGGCCTTGGCGCTACTTTCCACCAGCAAACTGGCGCTGGACGAGCGCGCCCTGTCACGGGTGCTCGACTTGTACCTGGCCCTGTTGCGCAGCGTGCCCTATTCGCCGCACACCACCCTGCCAGACGGCAACGGCCAGGCGCTGATCGAATACGTGCAGAAGATGGACCTGCTCGCCGAACAAAAGGATGCCCTCGGCAAGATCCTCTATCTGGACGAGCAGAATGCCGTTCTGATGACCTACTACCGCAACAACGTGCTGCACATCTTCGCCCTGCCGGCGTTGCTGGCGAGCTTCTTCCAGAGCAGCGCACGGATGAACCGCGAGCAGATTTTGCGCTTTACCCGCGCGCTGTATCCCTACCTGCAGTCCGAGCTGTTTATCCGCTGGAACCTCGACGAACTGGACGCCGTGGTCGATCAGTGGCTGGCCGCCTTTGTCGAACAAGGCCTGCTCAAGCTGGATGGCGACATGTACGTGCGCCCGGCGCCCAGCTCGCGCGAATTCGTCCTGCTGACCCTGCTGGCCCGCGCCATCGTGCAGACCCTACAGCGTTTCTACATGGCCACCGCCCTGCTGCTTAACGCCGGGCAGAACGCCATCAGCGCCGAAGAACTGGAAGACCTCTGCACCGTGATGGCCCAGCGCCTGTCGATCCTGCATGGCCTGAATGCCCCGGAGTTTTTCGACAAGAGCCTGTTCCGCCACTTTATCCAGAGCCTGCTGGATCAAGGCGTGCTGCGTCAGGATGAAGCCGGCAAACTCAGCCACCACCCGTTGCTCAGCGAACTGGCCGAAGGCGCGGCCAAACGCGTGCTGCCGGCGGAGATTCGCCTGTCGATCCGTCAAGTGGCCATGGACCGCAACGAGGATGTCGCCGAGCCGGTGTAAGTCAGGGGAATTGTAGGAGCGGCCCATGACCACAAATAAGGCACATGCCTAGCGTGGTCATCGCGGGCATAGCCCGCGCCTACGTTCTGCGAGACTTGCATAACCGTAGGGTGGATGACGCTCTTTTCATCCACCCTACGATTTGGTGGATGGATAAAGCGTCAGCTGCGCGCCCCGATCCTCCCTACACAGCCCCAAGTCCTGCGAACGCCATGCCTCCAGACAACGACCCAACCCACAAACACTCCCGCGCCGAGTTTCATCAGGCCAACCAGGCTCGCGCAGAAGCTGAAGCCCAGCGCCTGCTGGCGGCCAAGCCCGAGCTGGGCGGGCGCTGGCTGAGTTGGGTCGCCGCGGAGTTGTACGCTCTCAAACCCGCGACCTATGCACAGATGGTGCGCCGTGAACTGCAGCGGCTAAGCGACGCCACCTGATTCAAGGGTGCGCGGACTTTTGCGTCAGCTCCTGACGGGTGCGGTTCTTGGCTTCGGCCAGTTTGTAAGCCACGTAATACTTGTAGATATTGCCGACATAATCGACCGTCTCGCGCCCCACTACTCGCGCGGCTGAATGTTCGACGTTGCCAAACCAGACGTTCTTGTCCAAGCCGGACTTCTCCGCCAAACGGCGAAACTTGCGCAAATTGCCGGGCCCGGCGTTGTACGCAGCAAAGCTCAGCAGGGTGCGATTCATCGGCGTCAGCTCGGGGTCATTGAGGTATTTATCGGCCAGCACACGCATGTACTTGCTGCCGGCCTCAATGTTTTTATCCGCACTTTTGTCGATGCCCCTGATGCCCACCACCGGGTCTGCAGCGGTACTGGGCAACAGTTGCATAATCCCCACCGCACCGCGTGGGCTACGCGCAGCCTGATTGAGCTGCGACTCCTGATACCCCTGAGCCATCAACATCAGGTGATCGAAGTCATAGGTGCCGGCATGCTTCTCGAATAAATGAACCAACGCATTGAACTTTGCCAGCTCAGCTTCGCTGGCGGCGTTCAGCACACGCGTGCTGTTTTTCACGTACTTATTGCGCAGGTTGTTACCAAATGCCGTGCCTGCTTTGTGCTTATCCACAAACGCCGCCAGTTCCTGCTTGAACAGCGGGCTGCTCTTGCGAATCGCCCAGGCGAATTCGGCCCCCTCACGGATATAAAAACTGTCATGGATCTTCAACCGGGTATACAGCGGGCTCCAGGCCTCGGCGATGTAGCGGTCCACCACCACGGCATTGAGCAAGCCGGCGTTGAGCATTTCCAGCAGGTCTTCGGATTCCAGATTTTCATCCGCGGGGATGATTTTGATCGGCTTTAACCCGCGCGCCTTGAACTGCCGGTTAATCCCCACCAAATGCTCGAAGTAGCTGCTGGAGGCGCGTACGGTCACCTCTTGCCCGGACAAGTCCTCCAGCCGACTCAGCGCTGCGCTGGACGGCCCAGTGATGACCGCTTCACGGATATTGCTGGAAAATGGCGCGGCAAAGTCCACCGTATGCAGCCGCCCTTCCGTAATCGTCAGGCCCCCGGCGGCTATATCACCGCCGCCACTGAGCAACTTGGGCATCAATTCGTTACGCGCCACCGGAATAAACATCACCTGCCAGCGCAGCGACTTTTGCGGGTACGGGTGATGCCGGTTCAGCCACACCTCCAGCGCTTTACCCAATTCATAACTGATGCCCTGCTGACGGCCACGGTCGACCATAAAGAAGGTTTTGCTATACGGCACCAGCACCCGCACCAAACGGCGCTCACGCATGCCATCGAAGTCGCCAATCCAGTCATCCGGCACTGGCAACACCAGTTCTTCCACTTCGGCCTCTTCAGCCTCATCCAGTTCAACCGCCAGCCAGTCGAGCGCAATCGCCTGTGCCGACAACGAAACCGCCGCCATCAGCACCCCGACCAACAGTGCACTGCCCATCCCCAAACGCCCTCTCATCCACACTCCCCCGCCTGAGTTATCCGGCCTGCTGCGTCAGCTCTCATCAATACTGGCTCAGGCCCTGTATTGGCGCCAGGCATCCGTCATTTGTGTATGTGGTTTGGGGGGCCACTCTCCGTTAAGCTCCAGTTCCTGCCCCTCACCCACAAGGATGCTCATCATGCTTCGTCTACTGACCCTGGCTGCCGGCTTAGCGCTTTCCACTAGTGCCATGGCCCTCTCCCTCGCCGACCTAACCCAGGGCGATGCCAGCGGTGGCCTCAAAGATGCCCTCAGCCAAGGCGCTAAAGTGGCCGTGCAGCAACTGGGTAAACCCGGTGGTTTCAGCAACAACCCAGACGTGCGCATCGAACTGCCGGGCAACCTCGGCAAAGCCGCCAAGACCATGAAAATGATGGGCATGGGCGCGCAGGTGGATCAGCTTGAAGCGAGCATGAACAAAGCCGCCGAAGCCGCCGTGCCGCAAGCACAAGCCCTGCTGCTCGACTCCGTGAAGAAAATGACCGTGCAAGACGCCAAAAGCATCCTCAGCGGCCCGCAGGACTCCGCCACCCAATACCTGAACAAAACCAGCCGCGAGCAACTGCGCGCCAAGTTCCTGCCCATCGTCAAACAAGCCACCGCGCAGGTCGGCCTGGCCAAGCAATACAACAGCTTCGCCGGCCAAGCCGCGAGCTTTGGCGTGATCGATGCGAAAAGCGCGAATATCGAGAACTATGTAACCGAGCAGGCGCTGGATGGTCTGTTTGCCATGATCGCGGAACAGGAAGCCAGCATCCGTGAAAACCCGGCTGGTGCGGCGACTAGCTTGGCTAAAAAGGTGTTTGGGGCTTTGTAAGAAGGGTGACGTAGATGTGAAAAAGCCAGGCTGTGAGGTCTGGCTTTTTTATGCGACACCAAGTCAGAACTGGATGCGCTAGCCAAACTCTTTGTCGGTCAGCCTAGCTCGCTTAAACTCCACCGCCCGACCGTAAAGTCCAGAAGCCCAAGGAAGACCCATGGCTAAATTTCTCAACACCAGCGCCACCAACTACTACTTGGAAGAAATGATCAAGACGGCAAAAGACCGGGCGGCCGCGGAAACTGAGTGCAACACCTGAACCTTTCGGTAAGGTGTCGGCCCTATGTCCTATCACGAACTCAGCATTGAAGAACGCGTCACGATC
>LNDO01000042.1 GCA_001465025.1 Pseudomonas sp. Ga0074129 | reverse complement strand
AGAGGTTATCGAGCAGGTTCAGCGTCACTTCACCGCTTGCCGGGTCGATGGTCAGGGTGAAATAGGCCACGCCGCCGGCGCTGCCGGTGATGACGTTGTCCACTTGGTTGAGAACGATTGGCTCGCCTTTGCCATCGGCTGCGCTGGCATCCACCGCAAACAGACCGCTCGACACATCGTCGCCGCTCAGTTCCAAGCGGTACACGGTGCCGCCTACACCGGCACCATCTGCGCCGTATTGGCTATTGAATTGATCCTGTACCGCCGCTGCACTCAGCACCGCGCTGGCCACGCCATCGCTGCCAGTCCCCCCGAGGCTGATCAGGCTTTCATCAACGATGGCCAACCCCCACTCGCTTGGTTCTTCGCTCAATTGCGCCTGCGGGCCGTCGTCGTTTATCAGTACGTTGATGGCGACGGTCGGCGATACATCACCGTCCAGATCAAACATTCGCACGGGGAAACTTTCACCAACCTGATCCGCCGCCCCGGTGGTGTTCGGGTTGCTGTGGTCCAGCGTGTTAGTGCTCAGGGTGTAGGTCCAGTTGCCGGCTGCATCCACACTCAGCGTGCCGTATTGCCCCTGCACCACACCGCCGGCGGTGACATCCACCCAGTTGCCGTCCACATCCTGAATTTGCAGCGCAGAAACCCCATCCGGGGAGTTGATGATGATCGTGCCGTTTGCCTGTTCAGCCGGACTGTCCGCATTGCTGCCGGCGTCCAGCGCCTCTTCGTCCACCAGTGCAGGGCCGGCAATCAATGAGCCCGTGCCATCTTGGTATTCGATTTCCAACTCGGGGCTGAAATCCACAACAACAGGGGCGGCATCAGCCGCTGCCGGCTCTGCATCTGGAAACTCAGGTGCAACACTCAACCCTGCCGTTGGGAAGCCAATGGTTGGGTCTAGCGAGCCGCCGGTTTCACTCAGTAAGACAAAGGAGTTGCCACCTCCTGCGCCTCCCGCACCGCCTGCACCACCCGCGCCTGGGCCCGCAGCTGTGGCTTCGCCCTCAAGCGTGGGGTCGATACCCGCCTCAATGGCTGCTTGCAGTTGCTCCACATCAGTAAGGTCTGCATCGCTGGGGGGTGCAGTGGCTGCAGGTTGGTTAAACGCTGGCTGATCGCTATTAGCGGCGAGCATCTGCTCGGTGAGGTTCAGGCTGCTGTCACGCCCAAGGGTGAGTTGTCGCCCGTTACTCAGGGTGATGGCAATCGCGCCACCTGCGCTGGTGATTAATTGTTCACCGGCAAAAACCTGATCGCCTTCGCTGAGTGGCCGACGTGTTCCGTCGCCTGCCACTGCAAAAACCTCGCCGATAACCTGACTGACGACACCCACCAAAGTAGCCATGATTCCATCCTCACTACCGCTGCCGACCACCGTCGACACGTATGTCAAATAGGGTCAAACACCCTTCGAGAAGAACGAAAAACTACTGGCTTGAGGAAAACGACGGTTTACCTAAAAAAGATAACGACAAAAAAATGTCACCCAACTTTGCACCGTCCACCGTACCAGCGCCATCGCGCCCCGAAACGCACCTGCCCCGCTCAAAAAGACCTTAAAGTCGCTGTATACAGCGAAAATAAAGGCCTACAGGTGAAAACAATGTGCTGCTTTTCTCAGCAAGCATAAGATTTTTTTTGAATAAGGCTTGTAGCAATTCTTTCTTAGCTAAAGTGAAAAGTGTTCTTAGCTTTGATGTTACAAAGCTCGTTAAAGAAAAAGCCGAATAAAGTCATTTTATTGGCGACTGGACTGAACATTCAAAAGGAGTCTTACCCATGCGCGTACTCACCCCTCTTTGGAGCAGCATCGTTCTAGCGGCGATATGCACTCCAGCTCAGGGCATCACATTGTCTGAGGCGATTCAAAGCACGCTCGACAATCACCCTGAAATTCATGCGGGCGTGAACAGTCGCCTTTCATCGGATGAAGAGGTAAAGATTGCCAAAGGCGGTTATCTGCCCACTGTCGACCTGCTCGTTGGCTATGGTCGCGAACACACCGACAGCCCCAGTACGCGTGCACAGGGCGATCACAACAGCGAAACCCTGAACTACGGCACATCAGAGCTACGCCTGCGGCAAATGCTCTTTGATGGTTTCAACACCCCCAACGAAGTCGGCCGTACCCAAGCCGTGGTGAACTCACGGGCCTACCGACTGCTGGGAACCTCTGAAAGCCTGGCCTTGCGCACAGTCGAGGTTTATCTGGACTTGCTCATGCGTCGTGAGATGGTCGAATTGGCGCGCAACAACCTGCAGGCCCATCAACGCATCAACGACCAAATCAGCCTGCGCAGCCAGCAAGGCGTCGGCAGCACGGCTGACCTGGATCAATCCGAAGCACGTTTGGCGCTGGCCGAAAACAACCTGTACACCGAGCAGGTCAATCTGGCCGATGCCGAGGCCAACTTCTACAGTGCCGTTGGCCGCTTGCCAGATGAACTGCAATCCCCGGCGTCGTTGAAAGGCTCCCTGCCGGGAACCTTGAGTGATGCCCGCGAAGTTGTGATGGCCAACAACCCCTTCCTCAAGTCAGCGCAATCCGATGTGCACGCGGCCGAGAAGCAATACGAAGTGGCTAAATCAACCTTCTACCCACGGGTCGATCTGGAACTGGCCACTAACGCCGACAACGATGTGCAGGGCGACGAAGGCCATCGCAACGGTTGGCGCGCGGCAGTGGTGATGAATTACAACCTGTTCAATGGCATGCGGGACAAGGCGCGCCTGCAATCCACGTCGCATCAGGTCAATGAGTCGATGGACATCCGCAACAATGCTTTGCGTGTGCTCAACGAAAACCTTTCCCTGGCTTGGAATGCCATGGAAAACGCTCGCCTGCAGACGCCCAAAGCACGCGATTACGCCGACTACACCGCGCGGGTTCGCGAGGCATACCAGCAGCAGTTCAGCCTGGGACAACGCACACTGCTCGACTTGCTCGACAGTGAAAACGAGTTGTTCACCGCCAACCGGCGTTACAGCGAAGTGCGCTTTGGCGAGGAGTTCTCCATGTACCGCGTCACGGCTGCAATGGGTGATTTGCTGCGCCAGCAGCAGGTGGTTGTGCCGGCAGAAGCCGTGGCCCTCAACGAAGTAAAAAGCGAGGCGCGTTTGCCGGACATGAAGTAAACCGACAGATAAGGAGTAGTCGATTTTGACCAGCATGGAACGGCCGGGGCTATCCAGCGACCCGCGTCTGCATCACGACGACCCTCTGCTTGATGGCCTGCTGATCCTCTGCAAACTGCACGGCTGCCCCGCCAGCCGTGGCAGCCTGAGTGCCGGCCTACCACTTGCGGAGCAACGTCTCAGCGCTGATTTGTTAGCACGAGCAGCGGCGCGAGCCGGGCTACAAGGCCGCTTGCTGCAACGCGAACTGACCAGTATTTCTGCGCTAAACCTGCCGGTATTGCTGCTGTTAAAAAACGGTCGCAGTGCGGTATTACGCAAATGGGGCGACAACGACACGGCACAAATTCTGCCCTGCGAAGCCGAGGGCGGCGAGCAATGGGTCAGCCGCGAAGAGTTGGCTGCCGAGTACAGCGGCCAGGCCTTTTTTGCTCGCCCACGCCATGACCTGGAAGAGGCGCGCAACCCGCTGATCCCGCGCATTGAAGCCTGGTTTCGCGACACCTTAAAGCTGTCGCGCTGGCTCTACACCGATGCCGTTTTGGCCAGTTTGCTGATCAACTTGCTGGCCCTGATGGTGCCGTTGTTTGTCATGCAGACCTACGACCGCGTGGTGCCCAACCAGGCGCTTTCAACGCTCTGGGTGCTGGTGATCGGCTTGATGATTGGCATGGGCTTTGAGTTGTTGCTGAAAATTTTGCGCTCGCACCTGCTCGATACCGCCGGTAAAAAAACCGACGTGGTGCTTTCAGCCACGCTGTTTGAGCGCATCACCGGCATGTCGATGCATGCCCGCCCCGCCACAATAGGTGGCTTTGCGCAGAGCATTCATGACTTTCAGGGGCTGCGCGAATTTCTCACTGCCGTCACCCTGACCAGCCTGATAGACCTGCCCTTCTCGTTTTTGATGTTAATCGTCATCTGGTTGATCGGCGGCTGGCTGGTGGTGATTCCGCTGTTGGCATTTCCTATCACCGCCCTATTCGCCTTTGTGATCCAGGCACGCCTGCGCGACACCGTGGAAAAAAGCCTGCAACTGGCCTCACAACGCCAGGCCTTGCTGATCGAAACCCTCGGTGGGCTGGAAACCCTAAAGGCCTGCGGGGCTGAAAGTGAGCGCCAGCACCAATGGGAGAAAACCCACGGCGCGCTCACCCGCCTGGATATCCATGCCCGTTCGTTGGCGGCCATCGCTACCAACGGCACCTTGTTTCTGCAGCAATTTGCCGGCATCGCCACCATTGTCTGCGGCGTGTACATCATCATTGCCGGGCAACTCAGTGTGGGTGCGCTGGTGGCCTGCTACATGCTCGGCAGCCGCATCCTTGCCCCGCTCGGGCAAATCGCCGGGTTGATCACTCGCTATCAGCAAGCGCGCTTAACCATGACCAGCACCGATGCGCTGATGGCCCTGCCGCAGGAGCGCCAGAGCAAACAAAGACCGCTGGACCGCACGCAACTGCATGGTGCTCTGGAGGTGCGTGACGTCACCTTCAATTACCCCGGCCAAAGCACACCGGCTTTGGCGGGTGTCAGCCTGCGCCTGAAGGCCGGCGAACGGGTCGGCATTATTGGCCGCAGCGGCTCCGGCAAAAGTACCCTGGCGCGCCTGATCATGGCGTTTTACAGCCCGGAAAAAGGGCAAATCCTGCTGGACAACCTCGATCTGCGCCAACTCGACGTGGCTGATTTACGCCACCAAATTGGTTATGTCGCCCACGATCTGCCGCTCTTGGCTGGCAGTCTGCGCGACAACCTGACCCTAGGCGCACGCTACGTGAGCGATGCGCGCATGCTCGAAGTGGCCGAGCTGACCGGCGTTACCGAATTGGCCCGGCAACACCCGCAGGGTTTTGACCGCCCCGTGGGTGAGCGCGGCCAACTGCTCTCCGGTGGACAGCGGCAAGCCGTGCTGATGGCCCGCGCCCTGCTACTCGACCCACCGATTTTGCTACTCGATGAGCCCACCAGCGCCATGGACAACACCAGCGAGGAGATTCTGCGCAATCGCCTGCAAAACTGGACCGTCGGCAAAACCCTGCTGTTGATCACTCACCGTGCTGCCATGCTCAGCCTGGTGGATCGCCTGGTGGTGCTGGACAACGGCCATATCGTTGCAGACGGCCCGAAAGACGCCGTTATCGAGGCACTGCGCAAGGGCCGTGTCGGCCCGGCAGCGGTATAGGGAGCGCGTATGCCAAACCGTCACTCACTTCGCAGCTATTTCGCCAGCCTGCGCCAGCGCAAACAAGACACCGACTTTATGCCGGAGGTCGACGGGGCCATCCTCGAAGACTCGCCTTGGTTTACCCGCATCACCGTTTGGGTGGTCAGTGCCTGCATCTTGAGCGCTCTGTTCTGGGCCTATCACGCGCAACTTGAAGAGGTCACCAGCGGCGAAGGTAAAGCCATCCCGTCCAGCAAAATCCAAGTAATCCAGAATCTGGAGGGCGGCATCGTCAGTGAGATTTTCGTGCGTGAAGGTCAGGTGGTCGAACAAGGCGCCGTGCTGCTGCGCTTGGATGACACGCGCTTTCTCTCCAGCCGGGGCGAAACCGAGGCCGACCGTCAGGCGTTGCTGGCCAAAGCAGAACGCCTCTCGGCCGAGGCTGAAGGTCGCCCACTTAATATACCCGCAGATATTTTGCGTGAGGCACCGCAACTGGCCGAGGATGAACGGGCGCTTTATCAGTCGCGCCAACACCGCCTGCAAAGCGAGCACCGCACCCTCGGCGAGCAACTGCGACAAAAAACCCAAGAGCTGGCCGAGTTTCGCGCCAAAGCCCAGCAATACCGCGCCAGCATGGGCCTGCTGCAACAAGAGCTGAATATGTCGCAACCGCTGGTGGCCACCGGAGCGATTTCCCAGGTGGAGATTCTGCGACTGCGCCGCAGCCTGGTGGAAATTCGCGGGTCACTGGACGCCACCAACCTCGCCATCCCTCGGGCAGAGTCGGCGATGGATGAAATCAAAAGCCGTATTGAAGAGTCAGAACTGGGTTTTCGCTCCGAAGCGTTCAAAGAACTCAATGAAATTCGCGCCCAGTTGCAGAGAATAACCGCCACCAGTATGGCCATTGATGACCGCGTCAGCCGCACTACGGTGGTCTCGCCCGTGCGCGGCATCATCAAACAGCTCAAGGTCAACACCATTGGCGGCGTGGTGCAGCCCGGCAGTGACATGCTGGAAATCGTGCCGCTGGATGACAGCCTGCTGATCGAAGCCAAGGTGCGGCCGCAGGACGTGGCGTTTTTGCATCCCGGGCAAAAAGCCATGGTCAAGTTCAGTGCGTATGACTTCACCATCTACGGTGGGCTCAAGGCCAGCCTTGAGTTGATCAGCGCAGACACCATCACCGATGAAGAAGGCAACAGCTTCTACCTGATTCAAGTGCGCACCGATAAAAGCCACCTTGGCAGCCCTGAACATCCCCTGCTGATCATTCCCGGCATGGTCGCCACCGTGGACATCATCACCGGCAACAAGAGCGTACTGGACTACCTGCTTAAACCCGTCTTGAAAGCCCGTTCAGAGGCCATGCGCGAACGCTAAACGTGGAGATCAGCCTGATACTTCGCGGCCATGATTGCGCTGAAAAGTCTGCTCACCCATTGCCTCGATTTGCCCCTCAATCAGCGCATCGAACGGTTTAAGCAAGGCATCAAAACGCGCCGGGGCTTCCAGTGTATTCAGCGCTTCAACAATCGCCTCGATGGTCGACAGCGCACCCGGCATGGGCGCTTTGCGCAAGCGATAGCGCGACTGCAAACCCGCCGCCAAGACCACGCGCGGCAATGCGGACACTGCCGGATTAAGGTGCAGTAATTTACGCGCCTTGCGCCACGTGCCATCGGGCACCACCAACAGCATGGGCTGTGTTGCAGCAGTAGCGGCCATAGCAGCCAAGGGCTGCGCGTGCTCCCCTGGAAACAGCAGGTAAGGTTGGTAGCCCGGTTGCTGCAAATGCGTGTCGAGTTGCTCAAACACTTCACCCACCAGCAACTGCACGTTACGCAAGCCGAGCGCTGCCAAACGCGCCGTGTTTAGGGCGTGCCGCACTTCACTGGGGTGTTGCAAGATGAGCAAACGCGTGCGGCTGGGCAAGCTGGGAATCAGGGCGCACAGGCAGCGGTCGACTGGACGTATGCAGCGCGGGCATTGCGGGCGTGACATGGGGCTCTCCTCGGCCGCGCAGTTTGCCACAATAGCGATCGAGCAGGCCTGCCACAGCGAGCCCGCCGGCCAACTTAGCGGTTAAAGCGCTCGGCCAAGCTGTGCAGGTAATCGGCCATGTCTTCCAACTCCTGCCCCAGTTGTGCGCCTTGGTGAGCTTGGTCAGCGCTGCGATCGGACAGTTGCGCAATCTGCGTGATCTGCCGGCTGATGTCTTCAGCCACATGGCTTTGCTGCTCCGAGGCAGAAGCCATTTGCTGGCTCATGCCGGTGATACGGCTGACCGCCACGCTGATGCCATCCAACGCACCGCGCACCGCTTGCACGCTTTCCACACTTTGCGTGGAAATAGCCTCGCCCTTGCCCGCCGTGGTCACTGCCCGTTCAGCGCCTGCGCGCAGGGAAGCAATGATCTGGTGGATTTGCTCGGTTGACTCACGGGTGCGCGATGCCAGCGAGCGCACTTCATCCGCCACAACGGCAAAGCCGCGCCCTTGCTCACCAGCCCGCGCCGCCTCAATCGCCGCATTGAGGGCCAACAAGTTGGTTTGCTCGGCAATCGAGGTGATCACATCCGCCACGCTGCCAATCGATTGTGTGGAGTTGGCCAAGTCGTTCACCGCCTGGCCAATATCCACCACAGCCTTGGCCATATGCTGCATCGACTCCAGGCTGCCACTGGCTAACTCCAGGCCTTGCTTAGCTAGGTGGTCAGCTTCTTCAGCCGCGTGCGAAGTGCTTTGCACATTATGTGCAACCTCTTGGATGGTGGCCGCCATTTGGTTGATAGCGGTAGCCGACTGATCGGTTTCGCTGCGCTGCTGATCCAGCATCTGCGCACCGGATCGCGACAACTGCGCCGAACGCGCGGCATGTTTTTTAACGTTGTTGCCGGCATCTTCAATGCGCGTCAGCGCCGTTTGCAAGCGCGCCTCTTCGCTGATCATGGCCATGTCCAGTAGCGCCTGTGCACCTCGGCTGTCGGTGTAGGTTTGCGCAATCAGCGCACTGGTGAAAGCTTTGGGATGCTGTGCCAAGGTGCTTTTGATCAGATTGCGTTTGGCCAGAAGTTGATACGAACCCAATGCAAATAGCACCGCTACTGTCACGCCGATTAACCAGCCGCCCGTGAGCAACGCCTGCGCACCAAGAATAAGCAGGCCGGCCAAAATAAGCGGCCATGACTGCCTGAATTCAACCCATAAGTGCAACGCTCACCCCTGCATACACTTCGTACGGTGTCTTCCAGCCCAGGCGTTTGCGTGGGCGTAAATTGATCTTCG
>LNDO01000041.1 GCA_001465025.1 Pseudomonas sp. Ga0074129 | reverse complement strand
TGCTAAACTTATCCACAGTTGCTGATGCACAAATCAGCAATCCGCCCTGGGTCAAATTTCAATCGGCAGGGTGGGTCAATTTTCCATCAGCGCCAACATTAACGAACACCTCGCCGTTCAAACAGGCCACCACAACCTCGCCGGGCTTGGCTTGCCGGGCGCGGCTGACGATCAGGTAATCGCCATCAAAAATGCCTGCCCCGGTCATGCTCTCACCGCTGACCTGCACCACATAGGTGTGCGGGGCGTCGATATCGAGCAGTTCATCCAGCGAGAGCTTGCGCTCCATGTGGTCGAGCGCCGGGCTGGGAAAGCCGGCGGGAATACGCCCCTCAAAGTGCGGGAGGCGTGTGCCTTGGCTGCGAAACAGGCCGATTATCAGAGCGTTGGTCATGGGATATCATCAATAGCTGTATTTATATACAGTATCTGTTAGTTTTGATCTCACACAAGAGACGCCTGTCGGGATGCTTGCGGATATGTCCGATTTCTTTGCAGGCCACACGTTTACGTACTGCTGCCCTGGCTGAACCGCCATGCACGGTTCTTCGTTATCAAGGAGATGTCGCCATGATCATGTTGAGTTCTTTGAGTGAATACGTTGTGTTGTTGGGCGCTGTGCTGCTGATGGTGGTCCTGGCGCGCTTGGCCTATGGCGGGCAACCAAGCTGATTACCGTGCCTGTTGCGACTAAAGATGACTTAAAGGCGGTATGAGTCGACCTGCCACCAGGTGGGTAGCAGGTCACGCACTTTGCTTTGGTTGAAGCGGTCATCCAGCAGGTAGACCACGCCGCGATCGTCGGTGGTGCGAATAACTCGGCCGGCGGCTTGCACCACCTTTTGTAAGCCGGGGTAGAGGTAGGCGTAGTCGTAGCCATTGGCCTCGCCGAACATCTGCTGCATGCGCGCTTTGATTTCTTCATTGACCTCGTTGACCTGGGGCAGGCCTAAGGTGGCAATAAATGCGCCGATCAGGCGTTTGCCGGGCAGGTCGATGCCCTCACCGAATGCACCGCCCAGCACGGCGAAGCCGATACCTTCGGAGTGCAGGGTGAAGTTGTCGAGAAACACTTGGCGCTCGCCCTCACTCATGCTGCGGGTTTGCTCGCTGGTGGGGATCTCTGGGTGCTCTGATCTGAATACATCGCGCACCTGTTGCAGGTACGCATAGCTGCTGAAAAATGCCAGGTAGTTGCCGGGCTCTTGGTGGTATTGCTGCGCCATCAACCGGCAGATGGGTGCCAGGCTGGATTGGCGGTGTTGGTAGCGCGTGGAGAGGTTACGCACCACGCGCACGTTGAGTTGCTCGGCGGCAAAGGGCGAGGCCACATCAATCCATTGCGCTTCTTCCGGCAAACCCAGCAGGTCGCGGTAATAGTTGGCCGGGCGCAAGGTGGCTGAGAACAGGGTGGTGGTGTGGGCATCACTAAAACGGCTGGCCAGGAAAGGCGCTGGCACCAGATTGCGCAGGCACAGGGTGGTGTCCAGGCTGAGGCTGTTGTCTGGCTGGCGGGTGATGTCAAACAGCGAGTGGGGGCCGTACATCTCGCTTAAGCGGCAGAGCAGCATGGCGTCTCGGTAGAACTGCAGCAGGCTGCGCTCTTGGCCATCGGGTTGTTCACTGAGGTGGTCGGTGATGGCCGTCACGGCTTTTTGCAACGCGGCGACAAACAGATCCGGCACACAGGGGTAGATCTGGTAGTCCTGTTCCTGCACCCGGTTGAGTTGCTCCCAATGCCTGCCCACCCGTTGCAAGGCGCTGCGGATGCTCGCTGGTGCGCTGCTGCACAGGGCATGAAACAACGCCTGATCAAGTTCGGCGGTGTACATGCTGCGCGCGCGTTCGACCAGGTTGTGCGCTTCGTCGACCAGCACTGCCACCCGCCACTCATTGAGCAGCGTCAGCCCGTAGAGCAGGGCGTTCATGTCGAAGTAGTAGTTGTAGTCACCCACCACCACGTCGGCCCAGCGGCACAGTTCCTGGCTCAGGTAATAAGGGCAAACTTGGTGTTGCAGAGCAATGCGCCGCACCTCTGCCTGCGGCAGCCAGGCCTGTTCCAGGGCAGCCAGGCGGGCGGCGGGCAGGCGGTCATAAAAGCCTTTGGCCAACGGGCAGGATTGGCCGTGGCAGCTTTTGTCCGGGTGCTCGCACGCTTTGTCGCGGGCCACATGCTCCAGCACACGCAGAGGAATGTTGTGCTCGGCCTCACGCAAACTGTGCAAAGCATCTAAAGCTAAACGCCGGCCTGGGGTCTTGGCGGTGAGAAAGAACAGGCGGTCCAATTGCTGGCCCGGCATGGCTTTTAACTGCGGAAACAAGGTACCGAGGGTTTTGCCAATGCCCGTGGTGGCCTGCGCCATCAGCGTGTGGCCATCGCGGGCGCTGCGGTAAACAGCCTCTGACAATTGCCGCTGACCATGGCGAAAGCTTGGGTAGGGAAAGTTGAGGCGTTGCAGGTGCGCGTCACGGCGCGTGCGGTGCGCTTCTTCCTGCTCTGCCCAGCTGAGAAATTGCCGGCACTGCTGGTTGAAGAAATCCTCCAACTCACAGGCTTTGAAGTGTTCGCTGAAGGCATGTTCGGCGTGGCTCATCACGTCGAAATACACCACGGCCAGTTCCAGCTCTTCCAGCCCCAGTTGTTGGCAGAGCAGCCAGCCGTAGACTTTGACCTGCGCCCAGTGCAGCAGCCGATGGTTGGCGGGGATGCGGCTGATGTCGCCGCGATGGGTTTTGATTTCTTCGAGGCGACGTTCCTCGGGGTCATAGCCGTCGGCCCGGCCGCTGACCAGTAACCCTGGGTACGCGCCGCTCAAGGGCACTTCGGCGATATAGCTCGCGCCACGCCGGCTGACCACCGTCTGGTGCCCGGCCATGCCTTCCTGTGCAGTGGGTGATGGGGTGAAACGCAGGTCGAGGTCACCCACCTTGGCGGTGAATTCGCACAGCGCCCTTACCGCCACCCGATAGCTCACGTCTCGGCCCACTGCACGTAACACACCTCAACCGCAATGCCGTGCTCGGCGGCAAAGCTCAGCCAGCGTTTTTGATTGTCCTGCAGGCGATCGCCGGGGCCTTTTACTTCGATCATCCTGTAGCGTCGTTCGTGCGGATAAAACTGAATCAGATCGGGCATGCCGGCGCGGTTGGCACGCAGATCGCGCAACAGGCGGGTAAAGCAGGCCTGCAAGTGCGCGGCGGGAATGCACAGCAGGGCGAGATCCAGCCGTTCTTCATCGAGCATGCCCCAGAATACGAAGGGTGACTGCAGGCCGTATTTTTCGTGATAACGGGCTTTGATCAACGGCCCGTAGTCGGGCTGCTCAAGTTGCTGCAGGCAGCGCTCGAACAGGTGCTGACGGCGCGTGTAGAAATCCGCGCTGTGCAGATCCACCGGGCCACTGTGGAACGGATGGAAAAACGCCCCCGGCAGCGGTGCAAAAATCGCCTCCCAACAGAGCAGGCCAAACAGGCTACAAAGCAGGGTGTTTTCCACGTAATGCACCGGGGCCTCGTCCTGATGCAGATGGTCGCGTACGGCAATTTCTACACAGCCGTGCGCGGGGAACGGCAGCCGCAGGTAACTACGCACTTCGCCCATCGTCTTCATGGTTTTATGCGTAGGCAAGCCAAGTTTGCGCCGCAGCCGAGTGAGGGCGCGTGCCAGGCGTTGGCTTTCTTCATCGCTACCGGGTTGGGCGCTGAAGGCTAGCGCCTGTTCATGGGCCAGGGCATCACGGCCCAGTTGTTCCAACACGCGAATCTGCCGCCAACGGGCTTCGCCGTGCTCACTTTGCTCATAGAGCGTTAGCGCCAGCTCCAGTTCGCCGACCTTTTCCAGTTGCTGGGCAACCTGAAACAACAGGCGCGAACGGCGGCTGCACAGGTAAGGGTTGTCTGAGCTGAATGCCAGTAACGGCGGCACAATTTCTGTCAGCGCCGCGCCTTGTTCAACGCTGATACGCAACTGGCGCAGGTGCAGGTAATCCTCAAGATCCTGGCGGCACTGAAAGCCGCGTGATTCGGGGCGGATGTCCACCGACTCGTAGCGGTAGATGCCCAAGTCCGCGAGTACAAATTCCGACCAGTCCTGCGCCAGGTTGCCAAAAAACATCAGGCGTAAGCGGTCACACAATTCACCGACGACAAGGCTGAACAGGCGCTCATCGAGGTTGGGGCACCACGCACTGAAAGACTGTGCCGGGAGTTGTTGTTCACGCAACTGTTCAAGCAAATCGGTCTTTTTTTGCGTGGCGCGACGACTGAGCACCGGCAGATGACTGAGGACTTCATCCTTGCGCAGTAACTCTGCGACTTCATCGGCATGCAACAACACCTGCTCGCTGATCCAACCCTGTTCAAGCAGGGGCTGGGCCGCGCTCGATGCATCGCCGATTTCCGCATAGTCGAGCTTGCTCAGACGAAAGTGACAGCCTTTGCGCATGATCATGCGCACCAGCAAGGCCTGCGCTTGCCAGGACAGAGCTGTGAAGGTGGTGATAAAGGCCTGCTCTTCGTCCGTCAGTAAATCGGCATAGCGCTCAGCCACCCAGGCGAGCGCAGTACGAAAGTTACTGAGGTAATAGAGTTCGACGGGGAGTGGGGCTGGCATGGCGGCTATCACTGTATTCTTGTACAGGATTGTCCGCGTTGTAGCGGGTTGGAGCAACCCACAAACACGCTGGCTGCGCTTGTCAGGTTGTGATGCCTCTGCGCTATGCGCTTAAAAAGAATACAGCGGTAAGTTGGCTGGACTAATCAGGCGCGTTTCAAAGCCTGGCCGGCGATTGCTTCGCGGCTGTAACGCAGTAAGGCTGCATCCAGGTTCATCTGGTGAATGACCTTGAGCAGTTGCTGCCTGAGCATTTCATCACCAATGCGTTCAGCAGCGCGCATCACGGCAATCGCTGCCGCTTGGTTATTGCTGGCAACCTGATCCAGTGTTTTGCAGATGTCGCGGTTTGAGCGGCTCACACGGTGACCCTCTTGAAAGGACGGTGGCACTCTAGGTCTTGCTTGTTAAGCTTTGATGGCAGCCAGCGGGTAACCGCTGGCCGGTAGGTGATTACTTAGCTGCGCTGCGCGGGGATCTGTTTCACGGCCTGCAACCACTCTGGATGGAGGCTGGGTTGATCCGTGTCCATGCCCAAGCTTTCCATGCGTTCTTTGTGCAGATTGATCTCGGCCACGGCTTCGCTCAGGGCGCTGCTGTTGGCGTCTAGTTGATGCATCTGCGTCAGACCTTGGTGATAAAAACGCAGCAGGTGCATGGCATCCGGGTTGTGCGCGGCTACGCCGGCTTTAACGTGATGCATGACATTGGTGATGCGCATCAGGCTACGTTTGAGTTGCCAGCCATAAACGGCAGCGGCCATCCAGGGTTTCGACCACAGCACCTGGCGTACCAGTGCAATCGTCAGCAGCAGGGCGAGCAGCACGCCGCCTAAATTCCAGCGAAAGTTATCGCCATCGGCTTGGCCAAATAGCTGAACGGCGGTTGTCGACAACAGCATGGCCAGCACAACGAAAATGGCCGCAATGATCAGGGTGCTGCGCCGGGTTTGCTGGCGGTAGGTTTCAGGATTTAACGCTTTGATTTCAAACATCGTGGCCACGGATCGCTCTCTGCAGTGAAATGGGCGGTTATCAGGTTGTCAGACCATAGGCGCGGTCGTCAGTGCAGGGTATCTTGCCCCTCCGTTGCGCCTGTGGGTTAAGGAATTGTCGTATTTATGAGTCGTCGTATGTTTCAGGCTGTTATTGCCTCTGCTTTGGTGCTGTGTGCCGCGCCGGTGTTGGCCAAGGTTGACGTGCAGGCCGGGGAGCACAAAACCCAGGGTCGGATGCTCGTCGTCAAAGTCTCGGAGGAGATTGCGCTCGGGGATTACGAAGCCTTGCTTAAGGGCATTCGCAACAACCCCGGCACCTTTGCCCGGAAAATCGTCATGCTCGACAGCATCGGCGGCAACGTCAGCGAGGCCATGCGCATGGGCCGGTTGCTGCGCGAAACCGGCTTCGACACGCTGGTGCCATCGACCGGCGTGTGCCAAGGCAGTTGCGTGTACCTGCTGGCCGCCGGCAAGCGCAAGACGGTGCGCGGTCATGTTGGCATTCACCGGCCTTACTACGCTGGCAGCGATTCGGTGCACAGCGCCTCAGGCGGCGTCAGTCGCGCCAGCCAGGTGGCGTATTTCAACAGCATGCAGATTCCGTTGGTGCTGATTGACCGCATCAACAGCACCGAGCCGCGCCGCATGCACGTGCTGAACAGCGGCGAGCTCAAGCGTTATGGCTTGCACTAAACCGCTTCAGCGCGCTGCATCAGGGTGCGCTGACGCCATTCCATAAAGGTTTTCAGCAACAAGGTTAGCAGTGCCATACAGGCCAGCAGCGCAGCGGCAGTAAACGCAGCGGCGGGCTTGTAATCGTTGTTCAGCTGATCAACCAGCAAGGGCAGGGTCAGGGTCTGGTTGATGATGGTGCCGGACACCACCGACACCGCGCCAAACTCACCCACTGCGCGGGCATTGGTCACCACCACGCCATACAGCAGCGCCCATTTGATTTTCGGCAAGGTGATATGGCGGAAAATCTGCCAGCCGTTAGCGCCCAGGCACAGCGCGGCGGTTTCTTCATCTTGGCCTTGGGCCTGCATCACCGGAATCAATATGCGCGCCACATAGGGCGCGGTGATAAAAATGGTAACCATGACGATGCCCGGCCAGGCAAACATCAATTGCATGCCGTTGTCGTAAAACCAGCGCCCCAGCGTATGCTCAAGGCCATACACCACCAGGTAGCACAGACCTGCCACCACGGGTGATACGGCATAGGGAATGTCGAGGAAGGTGGTCAGCAGTTTGCGTCCGCGAAAATCGTAATGAGTCACGCACCAGGCCAACAGAATGCCGAAGCACAGGTTGATCGGCACTGTCAGCGCCGCCACCAGCAAGGTCAGGCCGATGGCATGCAGCATGTAATCTTCGTTGAGGTTGCCCCACAGCAACTCCAGCCCGCCGGAGAACGCCATAGTGAAAATCAGCGCCAGGGGAACCAGCAAGATCAGGGTCACCAGGCTCAGGCCCAGGCCGATCAGCAGCCATTGATGCCAGTGTTGTGGTTTTTTCATTTGCCTTGCCGTTGCCATTTGAACAAGCGGCCCTGTAGCACTTGCAGACCGAACAGCAGCACCAGTGAGGCCAGCAGAATGACCGAGGCAATCGCCGCAGCCGCGTTGTGGTTGAACTCCTGCAACCGCACAAAAATCATCAGCGAGGTGACTTCGGTTTTAAACGGAATGTTGCCGGCGATCATAATCACCGCGCCGAACTCACCGAGGCTGCGGATAAACGATTGCGACGCGCCCGTAACCAAGGCGGGGGTCAGGGTGGGTAGCACCACATAAAAGAAGCTTTGCAGCCGGTTGGCACCCAGGGTGCTGGCGGCTTCTTCGTATTCGCTGCCCAGATCCTGGAGCACCGGCTGCACCGTGCGCACCACAAACGGCAGGCTGGTAAACACCATCGCAATCAAAATGCCGGGGTAGGCATACGCCAGTTTGATGCCCATCGGCTCCAGCCACTGGCCAATCCAGCCGCTCGGCGCGAGCAGCGTAGCGAGGGTCAAACCGGCTACCGAGGTGGGCAGGGCGAAGGGCAGGTCGATAAAAGCATCCACCAAGCGCCGTCCGGGGAAGTCATAGCGGGTGATGATCCAGGCCAGCAACAAGCCGATAAACAAGGTGGCGACGGTGGCATAGAACGCGCCGCTGACGGTGACCTTATAGCTTTGCACCACGCGCGGATCACTGATCGCCCGCCAGTACTGCGCCCAGCTCATGTCGCTGACATACAGCAGCAGGGCTGACAGCGGAAACAGGATCACCAGCGAAATATAAAACGTGCTGAAACCGAAGCTCAGGCCAAAGCCAGGCAGCAGCGGGTTCTGCAGAAAGAAGCGGGGAGTTTTAGACACACATAAATCTCTAAATGCACAAACCGCCGTAGTAACGGCGGCTTGTGTGATGACGTAAAGCTGGAGTGACTTAGCGACCCTCAGCCAACAGCTGATCAAGGATACCATCGGCATCGAAGTGCTTGGCAGTGATCTCATCCCAAGTGCCGAGCACGTCGGTTGGGTTGATCAGGCGGATCTGCGCAAACTGATCCTTAGTCGCGGCGGCCACCTCTGGGTGATGCACGCGGTAGCTGTAGGTGGTCAGGAGCTGCTGAATGTCTTTGCTGTACTGGAAGTCTAGGTACGCTTTGGACACGTCGCGGGTGCCTTTCTCATCGACCACTTTATCCACCAGCGCGACCGGGAACTCAGCCAGTACGCTGACCGGCGGTACAACAATCTCAAATTCGCCGGATTTGAATTCTTCGCCTTTGGCGATATTCACCACTTCCGATTCAAAGGTCAGCAGCACATCACCCTGGCCATTCTGGGCGAAGGCCACAGTGGCAGCGCGACCGCCGGTTGGGAAGTTTTCGACGTTGCGCAGGATCTTGCCAACGAACTCCTTGATCTTGGCTTCATCGCCGCCGAACGCTTCATTGGCGTGCAACCAGGCACCCAAGTAGCTGTAGCGGGCGTTGCCGGAGGTTTTCGGGTTAGGGAACACCAGCTTCACATCAGCACGGGCCAGGTCGTCCCAGTTCTTGATGTTTTTCGGGTTGCCTTTACGCACCAAAAAAGCCGTGGTGCTGTAGTAGGGCGAGCTGTTGTTGGGGAACTGCTTGGCCCAGTCTTCGCGCACCAGGCCACGCTTGGCCAGGATGTCCACGTCGGTAACCTGATTAAAGGTCACGGTATCAACCTTTTTACCCTGGATGATGTCTTGCGCCTGGCGCGAGGAACCGGCGAAGGATTGGTCAATCTTCAGCTCTTTACCGGTTTGTGCCTTCCAGTGCTCAACGAACTTGGGGTTGATCTCGGCAAACAGTTCACGGGCAATGTCGTAGGAGGCATTCAGGATCGGCTTGTCTTGCGCCAGCGCTGCTGCGCTGCCCAGCAGGCTCGAGGTAACGGCTGTGGCCAACAGGATTTTCTTAAGCATGATGCAGACTTTCCTCGTGACGGAGCCCGATTTCAGGCGTGTGATGATAATCTTGGCTCACTGGCCAGGAAGCTGGACGCGATACTGCACAAGTTTTTTATTCTTAAAAAGAAACTTTTAACGCTATTGATATTCCATTTGGCGTTTCTATTGCCTCGACTGCATCGATCCAATGATCTGCCCTCGCTTTGCGTGCTGTGCCGCACAGGTCAGCAAGTCTTGCGCGGTTATGCACTGCTTAAGCGCTCAGGCGCTCGCGCTTCTCTATTTGGCTTTGCAAACGGTAGAGGTAGGCGAAACCCTGCTCCCAGCGCTGGTGCCCTGATTTCACATTGATATGCCCGGCACCGCTGAGAATTGCAACGTCGCTGCCCCAATCGCGTGCCAGTTCGATGGCACGTGTTGCGCTGGCGGCAGAATCGTTGTCTGAACCGACCACTAGGCTGGGGAAAGGCAGCGCTTGCTGTGCGATTGGCGCAAAGTTCTTCAATGCCGGTGGGCAATTTGCGCGTTCCACATCCGCCGGCGCAACCAGCAACGCGGCGCGGACTCGCCCGAGTAACTCAACAGGCGCGTAGAGCGCCCAATGCGCCACTGTGATGCAACCCAGGCTGTGGGCAATCAGGATGGTTGGGCGCGGGTCGCTGGCGATTGAGCGCTGTAATTCGGCAACCCAGGCTTCGCGTTTGGGCTTTAGCCAGTCGGCCTGCGCCACCCGCGCGCTGTTCGGCAGGCTGCGTTGCCAGTGGCTTTGCCAATGGTCATCGGGTGAGCCTTGCCAGCCCGGTACGATCAGGTAGCGGATACTTGGGTGGCGCATCGTGCACTCTCCTGCAGGTGTGAATGGCTGCAGTGTAAGGAGGGTGTTCTGATATCAAAAAGAATAAGAAATTATTTGCTTATGCTATCGAGGCATTAAATGTGACGCCATTGCTTATTCGATAAAGATATATATTTGGTCTTAAACAGTATTTTAAAGAATATCAGGCTCTGCCTACTATCCGCCCCACAGCCACACCCAAGGAGCATTGAAATGAGCGCAACCCTGCGAGATCTAGACGGTCAGGACGAGGCGGGCATTCTGCATGAAATCCAGGCGGCCCTGCAGGGGCTCAAGTTTGGCTCGGTGGAGATCACCGTGCACAACGGCCAGGTGGTGCAGATTGAGCGCAAAGAGAAATTCCGTCTCAGCCCCCAGACCCACAAACCCAGCTGATACCTGCAACACCCGCAACACCCGCAACACCCGCAACACTGCCTGACCGGACCACCGGAGGGCGCTAGATGAAGCGTTTGGAACCCTGCACGCAAGACCGGACATCCGTGACACCTCACGAATGCACCGCTCAGTGAAGGCTCAAACCCATTGAACGCCAACCCTAATTCGTCCCGTGAGGAGCAACAGTATGTCTATTCGTCGTTTCGCCTTGGCCGCCCTGGCCAGTGCACTGATCGCCGGCCCAGCCGCCGCACAAACCCTGCTCAATGTGTCGTATGACCCAACGCGTGAGCTGTACACCGACTTCAACGCAGCCTTCAACAAGCACTGGCAAGCCCAGGGTAATGAAGCTGTGACCATCCAGCAGTCCCACGGCGGTTCGGGCAAACAGGCCCGTGCGGTAATCGACGGCCTGCGTGCTGACGTGGTGACCCTGGCGTTGGCCGGTGACATCGATGGGCTGTACAAGCTCGGCAAACTGATCCCGGAAAACTGGCAAGAGCGTCTGCCGAATGCCAGCACGCCCTACACCTCGACCATCGTTTTTCTGGTACGCAAGGGCAACCCCGAAGGCATCAAAGACTGGGATGACCTGGTCAAGCCCGGTGTAGAAGTGATCACCCCGAACCCGAAAACCTCGGGCGGCGCACGCTGGAACCTGCTGGCGGCCTGGGCGTTTGCTCAGCAGAAGTATGACAGTGAAGAAAAAGCCAAAGAGTTTGTCGCCAAGCTCTACAAGAACGTGCCTGTGCTCGACACCGGTGCGCGTGGCTCCTCCGTTACCTTCATCAATAACGGCATTGGCGATGTGTTGCTGGCTTGGGAAAACGAGACATACCTGGCGCTGAAGGAAGAGGGCGGCAAGAATTTTGAAATCGTTGCGCCTTCATTGTCGATTCTGGCTGAGCCGCCGGTGGCAGTGGTTGATCAGAACGTTGATAAGAAAGGCACGCGCAAAGTGGCCGAGGCCTACCTCAACTACCTGTACAGCGATGAGGGCCAGCGTTTGGCGGCCAAGCACTTCTACCGCCCGCGTAATCAGGAAATTGCCAAGGATTTCAGCCAGCAGTTCTCTGATCTGAAGCTGGTGACCATCGACGGTGATTTCGGTGGCTGGAAAACCGCACAGCCCAAGTTCTTCAACGATGGCGGCATTTTCGATCAGATCTACCTCGTCCAGTGATACGTCGTGTGGACGGGCTGTACCTCGTCTAATCGGCTAATCCCAAGTGCGGACAAGACTTCAGCCTGTCCGCCCTTTGCTTGTTAAAGCGTGCCAACGCAAACAGATAAGGACAGACCATGTCTCGTCGTACTTCCCCCGTCATACCCGGCTTCGGGCTGACGCTGGGTTACACCCTGGTGTACCTCAGCCTGTTAGTGCTGATTCCTCTGGGTGCCATGTTCGTCCATGCTGCCCAGCTCACCTGGGAGCAGTTCTGGACCATTATTTCCTCTCCGCGTGTTGTCGCCGCCCTGAAACTCAGCTTCGGTACGGCGTTTCTCGCAGCGTTGATCAACGGTGTGATCGGCACGTTGTTGGCTTGGGTGCTGGTGCGTTACACCTTCCCCGGCCGCAAGGTGATCGAGGCCATGATCGATCTGCCGTTCGCCCTGCCCACGGCGGTTGCCGGTATCGCGCTGACCGCGCTCTATGCCCCCAACGGTTTGATCGGCCAGTTTGCGGCTGATCTGGGTTTTAAAATCGCTTACACGCCACTGGGTATTACCTTGGCACTGACCTTTGTGACGCTGCCATTTGTGGTGCGTACGATTCAGCCGGTGCTGGCCGACATCCCCCGTGAAATTGAAGAGGCGGCCGCGTGTCTGGGTGCCAAACCCTTGCAAGTGGCTCGGTATGTGTTGCTCCCGGCACTGTTGCCCGCCTGGTTGACCGGCTTCGCGCTGGCTTTTGCGCGCGGTGTGGGTGAATACGGCTCGGTGATTTTCATCGCGGGCAACATGCCGATGAAGACCGAAATCTTGCCGCTGCTCATCATGGTGCAACTGGATCAGTACAACTACGCCGCGGCCACAGCCATCGGTGTGTTGATGCTGGTGGTGTCATTCATTTTGCTGCTGCTGATCAACTTGCTGCAGCGCCGCATTCGTCGTTCATAAGGAGCCTGGCATGTCATCTACATCCCTGACGGCCAGTGCCGTATCCAACGCGGCGCGGCGCGGCAATGCGTGGGCCCGTCGCCTGCTGATCATTGCCGCTTGGCTGGTGTTTCTATTATTTCTCGCTCTGCCACTGTTCGTTGTGGTGAGCGAGGCGCTCAAGCAGGGCGCAGGTGTGTTCTTCACCTCGATTTTTGAGCCTGATGCTATCAGTGCGCTGAAGCTAACCCTGCTGGCTGTGGCCATCGCCGTACCGCTGAATCTGGTCTTTGGTGTGGCGGCGGCTTGGTGCGTCAGTAAGTATGAGTTTCGCGGCAAGAGCATTCTGGTCACGTTGATTGATTTGCCCTTCTCGGTGTCGCCGGTGATTGCTGGCTTGATCTATGTGCTGTTGTTTGGCGCGCAGGGCTTCTTTGGGCCGTGGCTGCGTGAGCACGACATTCAAATCATCTTCGCCCTGCCGGGCATTGTGTTGGCCACCATATTTGTCACCGTACCCTTCGTCGCACGTGAGCTGATCCCCTTGATGCAAGAGCAGGGCACTCAGGAAGAGGAGGCCGCGCGCTTGTTAGGTGCCAACGGTTGGCAAATGTTCTGGCATGTCACGGTGCCGAACATTAAATGGGGGCTGATTTACGGCGTGGTGCTGTGTACGGCGCGGGCCATGGGTGAGTTTGGCGCTGTGTCGGTTGTGTCCGGGCATATTCGCGGTTACACCAACACGCTGCCGCTGCATGTCGAGATTCTTTATAACGAATACAATCACGTCGCCGCGTTCAGTGTGGCCAGCCTGTTGTTGTTGATGGCGCTGTTTATCCTACTGCTCAAGCAGTGGAGCGAGTCCCGTATCAATCGTCTTAAAGCCAGTGCTGGCGAGGAATAAGTCATGAGTATCGAAATCCGTAACGTCAGCAAGAATTTCAATGCGTTCAAAGCGCTGAACGACATTAACCTGAACATTCAGAGCGGTGAGTTGGTGGCCTTGCTCGGCCCCTCTGGCTGCGGCAAGACCACCTTGCTGCGCATTATTGCCGGCCTGGAAACGCCGGACAGCGGCAGCATCGAGTTTCATGGTGAGGACGTGTCCAACCATGATGTGCGCGACCGCAATGTCGGCTTTGTGTTTCAGCACTACGCGCTGTTCCGCCACATGACGGTGTTCGACAACGTCGCCTTTGGCCTGCGCATGAAGCCGAAAAAGCAACGCCCGAGCGAGGATGAGATCAAGCGCAAGGTGCATGAGTTGCTGGATCTGGTGCAGCTCGATTGGCTGGGTGATCGCTACCCCGAGCAACTGTCCGGCGGTCAGCGTCAGCGCATTGCGTTGGCGCGCGCGTTGGCGGTGGAGCCGCGTGTGTTGCTGCTCGATGAGCCTTTTGGTGCGTTGGATGCCAAGGTGCGTAAAGAGTTGCGTCGCTGGTTGGCGCGCCTGCACGAAGACGTCAACCTGACCAGCGTGTTCGTCACCCACGATCAGGAAGAAGCCATGGAAGTGGCCGACCGTATTGTGGTGATGAACAAAGGCGTGATCGAGCAAATCGGTTCACCGGCTGAGGTGTATGAAAATCCGGCCAGCGATTTCGTCTATCACTTCCTCGGTGATGCCAACCGCCTGTATGTCGGCGACGACCATCATGTGCTGTTCCGTCCGCATGAGATTCACCTTTCGCGCCAGGCCGAAGAAGGTCATCAGGCCGGAGAAGTGCGCGATATCCGCCCGCTGGGCGCCATCACCCGCGTGACCCTGAAAGTGGCGGGGCAAAGTGAGTTGATCGAAGCCGAAGTGGCCAAGGATCACTTCAGCCTGGCCAATCTGGGACGTGGCGAAACCCTCTACTTCAAACCCAAGGCTGGGCAACCCGTTCAGTCGCCGCGCTGAGTGCGTCAATCCGCCGGTTGAATAATGTGCTGTGTGTTTGCCGTATTAAGTGATATTTTTGCAGCAAATACACATCGCATGAGGTGCTGTAATGAGCGCATTGATTCGCCCGGAAGTCGACGCCGACGCGGTGCTGACCAAAGCGCTGCTGTCGACCCGCGAACAACTGGGCCTGACCCAGCAGGAGCTGGCTGACATTATCGGGGTACACCGCAGCGCCATTTCACGTTGGAGCGAAGGCGGTTTGCGCGTGGAAAGCAAAACAGGCGAGTTGGCCCTGTTGCTGATCCGCATCTACCGCTCATTGTTTGCCCTGTTTGGTGGCAACCAAGCCGACATGCAGCATTTTCTGCGTACCGACAACCGTCACCTAGACGCGCCGCCCTTATCACTGCTGATGCAGGTGCAGGGGCTGGTAAGGGTGGTCGAGTATCTCGATGCGATGTGGGATGAAAATAAAGTGTCATCCGTATAAAATTGGTATCGGAAAGGATGATACTTTAGCGATGTACGGCACCGCTGGAGGCCAGGAAAAACGGGGCGCTTAGGATGAAACTTTATTTTCATCCAACATGCGATTCGCGGTAAAGGCTAACGCCTGCGTCGTCAGTCATCTCGCCTCGTTAGCCCCCGTTTAGGATCAATCGCCATGGATATCTGGCAAAACTGCCACGGCCAGCAGCACATCAAACCCTTGCGCGGCCGCTTGGTGCGTCTGGTGGAAAGCCAGGCTCAGGTGGCCACCCTGCAACTGGTCGATACCCTGGCCGAGCAAGCCCTGCTGGAACAGTTGCTGGAAACCAGCAAACCGCCGGTGCCGACCAGTGCCGACGCCTTGCACTATTTACTGAAAACCCCGTTTCGCTATCCACCGCTGCGCTGGGGCTCACGCTTTGGCCGGGTGCACGAACCCAGCCTGTTTTACGGCGCATTGCGCTTGGAAACAGCCATGGCCGAGGCGGCTTATTATCGGTTTTTGTTGTGGGATGGCATGCGTATCGCGCCGCCGAGTGGGCGAATCCTTTCTGAGCATTGCACCTTTGAGGCGCGTTATCAGGTTGAGTTCGGCATTCAGTTACAGCATTCGCCCTTTGCTGAGTATCACCCTCAGCTTGCAGATGTGAGTGATTACCGTGCCACGCAAACCCTGGGGGCCGCCATGCGTGAAGCCGGGGTTGAGGCATTCGAGTATCGTTCTGCGCGCTGCCCGCTGGGCGGCAATAACGTGGCCTTGTATGTGCCTGCCGCCCTGGCGGATAAACGCCCGCGTAACCTGCTGAGCTGGTTGTGTGAAACCACAGCCGAGTACGTGGCCTTCAAAAATGCGCAGGTTCCCGACACGCCCAAGCTGTTTCAGGTTGAGGCCTTTTGGCTAGATGGGCAGCTACCGCGCCCGGCCTAGCGCTCATGGTGTGTGCGCCGTTTACGCCCTGAAAAAGGGCAGGTGAAGGGGCGGGGCTGGCGAGTTGTGCACAATTGCGATGCGCCTTGTCAAGCTGCTTATAGAGCGTGACGTAAGCCCTTGATTCTTTGTGCTGCTTTTATAAGTCAATGAAAAATATAGATTTTTTGTGCTGGTGAAAAAATCACCAGTTTAACTCCGAGCCCCGCAGCATAAGCGGTTGGGGCGCTTGCACCCATGTTATCCACCAAGTTATCCACAGCTTCTGTGGATTAACCCAAGCGCTTGCTCTAGCTCGCGCCATGGCGGGCAAGCGATGCTGATAAAGGAGCGACAATGAGTTGTGTGTTCTGTGCCATTGCGGCGGGCGAGCTTCCTGCAGAGCGTATTTATGAGGATGAACGCTTTATCGTGTTGTTGGATATTTTCCCGTTGCGACCGGCCCATGTGTTGATTGTCAGCCGCGAGCACGCCCCTTTTCTGAAGGATCTGCAGAGCGCCAGCGCTGAGCACTTACTGCCCTTGGCCCAACGAATCGCTGCGGCCTTGCGTGCAGCCGGTTATGGCGGCGAAGGCATCAACTTCTTGATTAATGATGGGCCGACCTCCAACCAGCATGTGCCCCATCTGCACCTGCACCTGATTCCCCGGCGCAAGGGTGATGGCTTGGCATTGCTCTGGCGCGCGTTAATTCGCTTTATACCGCTGGGGCGCAAACGCATCGAAGCGCGTTTGGCCCACGAGGCGCAGCAACTACGAGAGGCTTTACGTCATGTGTGAATTGTTGGGCATGAGTGCCAATGTGCCGACCGACATTGTGTTCAGCTTTACCGGTCTCATGCAGCGCGGTGGGCGCACCGGCCCGCACCGCGATGGTTGGGGCATTGGCTTTTATGAAGGGCGTGGCCTGCGCCTGTTTCAAGACCCGCAGGCCAGCAGTGAATCGGAGGTGGCGCAGTTGGTGCAGCGCTACCCGATCAAAAGTGAAGTGATCATCGGCCATATACGTCAGGCCAATGTCGGCCGCGTTTGTCTGGCCAATACCCATCCGTTTGTACGCGAGATGTGGGGGCGCAACTGGTGCTTTGCGCATAACGGTCAATTGGCCGACTTTGCGCCGTCCTTTAGCCACTATCGACCGATTGGCGACACTGACAGCGAAGCGGCTTTCTGCGATCTGCTCAATCGCCTGCGCCAGGCTTTTCCCGAGCCGATCAGCGTGGAGCAGTTACTGCCCACGCTGGTCGAGGCTTGCGCAGGCTATCGCCAGCAAGGCGTATTCAATTGCCTGCTAAGTGATGGCGACTGGCTGTTCAGTTTTTGCAGCAGCAAGCTGGTGCATATCACCCGGCGCGCGCCCTTTGGCCCGGCGCATTTGAAAGATGCTGACATGCAGGTGGATTTTCAGGCGCAAACCACGCCCAATGATGTTGTGACGGTAATCGCCACCGAGCCGTTAACGGCTAATGAGCACTGGACGCTCTTCCAGCAAGGTGAATGGCGTTTATGGCGTGGCGGTGAGTGCATCGCGCAGGGTTTAACGGACTGAATCGGGGGAGGGGCTATGTTGAGAAGTTATCTGCGTTTGGCGTTGTTTGCCTTGGGCTTGTTAGTGGGGGTGCAGGTCCCCGGTTTTATCGATGACTACAGCAAGCGCGTGGAAGCGCAGCGCATGGAGTCGGAGGTGGGGCTTAACGGCTTTCGGCAGACGGCTCAGCGTTTTTTCAACGGCGATCTGGTGGCGCTGGTCAGTCATTACCAGGCCAGTGCTGACCCGGTAATGCGCAGCGACGCACAAAGCCTGAGTACGCTGGTTGAACGCTCAGCCTTGCTGGAACGTGAATCCAAGGCCATGCAAGGCCCTTGGTATGCGCAGCTCTGGCATCTGGCCACAGCGGCTGATCACGAACTGCTGGAGCAGACGTTTGCGGCCTATCGCTACCAAGTGCTGCTCGCGCCCGAGGCCATCACCTGGGGCATCGTCTGCGCGCTGCTACTGGCCTGGCTGGTCGAAAGCCTGCTGGTGCTGTTCGGCATGCTGCTGGGTGTGGGCCGCAGCCAGAAGGTGCAGCAGCGCCATTGGCGCTGAGTTGCATCACCCTCAAGGGCTCGCAAGAGCCCTTGATGTTTCAGTTGATCCGTTTATTGAGGCGATGTCTCAATACCCTGTTGCATGCATTGGGTAGAGCGTGTCATACGCATCAGCGCTGGGTTGCGTGTGTAGGTTGGGTTGAGGAACCGCGCGACGAAGCCCAACGAGACATGCTGCAATCTGTTGGGCTTCGCTGCGCTCAACGCCAACCTACGCCTTATCGCCACGCAACACGCAATGGGTACATGGACTTTCTTATGCTTGCTGCCTTGAATACAAGCAGCCTCGTTAACAGCCGGCAGAGTCGGCAATTTTTTACGCCGCGACACCAACAACACGCCCGCCACGACCAACGCCGCACCCGCCAACTGGGCCAGTGACACCGGCTCCGCCAACAGCATCCAGGCAAACACAATCGTCAGCACCGGCCCCAGCGTGCCGATCAGCACCGTGCGTGCCGAGCCGATCAGGCGTAGCGCAGCCGATTGCCAGAAGATTGGCAGCACCGTCGAGAAAATCGCCATCGCTGCGCTGTAGGCGTACACCTCAACCGGCAACTGCAACGCGCTGAACGGCTGGGTGGCGAGAAAATGCAGTTGCGTGGCAAAGGTCGACACGATGATCGCCAGCGCAGCAAAGCGAATAGTGCCCAGTCGGTGAATCGCCACTTCAGCCCCGGCGCTGTACAGCGCATAAGACAGCGCCGAGCCGAACACAAAGGCCGCGCCGATCAACACGCTGTGCAGGTCTTCGGCCACGTGCAAGTCGTGGGCAAAGGCCAGGGCAATCCCGGCGTAAGACAGCAGCAGGGCGGCGATCTGGCGTTTCTCCAGGCGCTTGCCCATAAACAGCACGCCGATCAACACGGTCATGGTCGGGTAGATAAACAGAATCAGCCGCTCCAGCGCCGCCGAGATGTACTGCAGGCCGATGAAATCGAGAATGCTCGCGCCGTAATAACCGAGCAGGCCCAAGGCCAGCAGCATGCCCCAGTCCTTGCGGGTGAGCGGCGGCGCGGTGCGGCACAGCCACAGCGTGGCCCACAGGGCGATGGGCAGGGCAAAACTCATGCGCAGTGCGAGCAGGGTGACGGCATCCACCGGTGCGGCCGCGTAGGCCAACTTGACGAAGATGGCTTTGAACGAAAAGCCAAAGGCGGCAAGGATCGCCAGCGCGATGCCGATGCGATCGGCTGACCAGGATTTCCAGGGCATTGCGAATAAATTCCTAAAGAGTTGTTCTGGGGCGAATGATGCGAGGGCTAGAATCGCTTTGGAATTGGCTTTTACATAACTGACCGTTCGGATTTAACAAACGCTATGCAATACGACCTGATTGACCTGCGTTTATTTGTCGCCATCGCCGAGGCAAAAAACCTCACCCGTGGGGCCGAACGCGTGCACCTGGCGGCTTCTTCTGCCAGCCACCGTCTGCGCCAGCTGGAAGCGTCGATCGGCACACCGTTGTTGCTGCGCGAGCCGCGTGGTGTCAGCCTGACCCGCGCTGGCGAGGCCTTGTTGCGCCATGCGCGGCAGGTGTTTGCCCAGCTGGAACAAATGCACGCCGACCTCACGCCCTACGCCAAAGGCGTGCGCGGGCATGTCAGCCTATGGGCCAATACCCACGCCACACACACCTTTTTACCCGACAGCCTGGCGACGTTTCTGCAGCGTCATCCGCAAGTGAGTATCTCCCTCGAAGAACACACCAGCCCGGATGTGTTGATGGCGGTGGCGCGTGGTGAAGTGGAAGTGGGCGTGGTGGCGGGGGCTATGGAAGGGGCCGATGTTGAACTGATCCCGTACAAAGCAGACCGTCTGGTGTTGATCGCGCCTGCTGAGCATCCGCTGGCCGCGCGTAAGCAATGCCCGTTTGTGCAGGTGCTGGATTACCCCTTTGTCATGCTGCATGCCGGCTCGGCCATCCACACCTTCACCATGAACGCGGCAGCGGCGTTGGGTCGGCACTTGGAGGTGCGTATTCAGGTACGCAGCTTTGAGGCCGTGTGCCGTATGGTTGCGGCCGGTGTAGGCATTGGCCTGGTGCCGCGCAGTGCGGTGTGCGAGCGCGGGCTGCCAATCATTGAGCTGGAAGAACCCTGGGCGCAGCGCGATTTGAAAGTCTGTGTGCGTAAGCGGGCGCTGCTGTCGGGCTTTGCCGCCGAATTGGTCGATTGCCTGACGGCCGAGGCTGACTAATTAAAACGGGCCCGAGGGCCCGTTGTTTACTTGGAGAGAAAGCGCATGCCTTCTTCCAGCCCGCTCAAGGTCAGCGGGTACATCTGGTCTTCGAGCAACTCACGCATGATGTTGGTCGAGGCGGTGTAGCTCCAGCTGTCTTTGGGGTACGGGTTGATCCAGATAAGCTTTTTGTACTTCTCCATAAAGCGCTTGATCCAGACGTAACCCGGCTCCTCGTTCCAGTGCTCGACGCTGCCGCCGGCCTGGGTGATTTCGTAAGGGGCCATGGCCGCATCACCGACGAACACCACTTTGTAGTCCGCGCCGTACTTGTGCAGCAGGTCTTGCGTGGAGAAACGCTCAGACGTGCGGCGCAGGTTGTTCTTCCACACCGACTCGTACACGCAGTTATGGAAGTAGAAATACTCCAAGTGCTTGAACTCGGTTTTGCAGGCGGAAAACAGTTCCTCGCACACCTTGACGTGGGCGTCCATCGAACCGCCGATGTCGAACAGAATCAGCAGCTTCACCGCATTGCGCCGCTCCGGACGCATCTGGATATTCAGCAGGCCGCCGTCTTTTGCGGTGTGGTCGATGGTGCCGCCCAGATCCAACTCGTCTTCAGCGCCCTGACGGGCAAACTTGCGCAGGCGGCGCAGGGCCACCTTGATATTGCGCGTACCTAGCTCGACCTGATCGTCGAGGTTTTTGTACTCGCGCTGATCCCAGACCTTGACCGCTTTACCCTGACGCTTGCCAGCGTCACCCACGCGGATGCCTTCCGGGTTGTAGCCACCGGAGCCGAACGGGCTGGTGCCGCCTGTACCGATCCACTTGTTGCCGCCTTCGTGGCGTTCTTTTTGCTCTTCGAGGCGCTTTTTGAATTCCTCAATCAGCTTGTCCAGGCCGCCGAGGGATTCGATCTTGGCGCGTTCCTCATCGGTCAGCGAGCGCTCGAATTCCTTGCGCAGCCACTCATCGGGGATCAATGCCTCGATGTGCTGATTAAGGTTTTCCAGGCCCTTGAAATAGGCCCCGAACGCGCGGTCGAACTTGTCGAAGTGACGCTCGTCCTTGACCAGAATGGTGCGCGCGAGAAAGTAAAACTCGTCCATATCGGCGAACACCACGTTGTGCTTCAACGCGTTGATCAGGTCGAGCAGCTCGCGCACCGACACCGGCACCTTGGCGGCGCGCATTTCATTGAATAGGTTGAGCAGCATGGCTGCGTCCTCGTGGCATCTGGGGACAATCCCCTCTCACTTGAGGGAGAGGGCTAGGGAGAGGGTGGGGCAGACGACACGCGGTCGCTGATTCCCTCTCCCCCGGCCCCTCTCCCGCAAGCGGGAGAGGGGAGGCAATCAACGACTGGCGCGGCGGCTCATAAACGCCAGGCGCTCCAGCAACTGCACATCCTGCTCGTTCTTCACCAGCGCACCGGCCAGCGGCGGGATGGCCTTGGTGGGGTCGCGTTCGCGCAGCACGGCTTCGCCGATGTTGTCGGCCATCAGCAGTTTCAGCCAATCAACCAGCTCGCTGGTGGACGGCTTTTTCTTCAGGCCCGGTACTTTGCGCACGTCGAAGAACACGTCCAGCGCTTCAGCGACCAGGTCTTTTTTGATGTCGGGGTAGTGCACATCGACGATCTTCTGCAGGGTCGCGCGATCCGGGAAGGCGATGTAATGGAAGAAGCAGCGGCGCAGGAAGGCGTCCGGCAGTTCTTTTTCGTTGTTCGAGGTGATGATGATGATCGGGCGCTGCTTGGCTTTGATCGTCTCGTTGGTCTCGTAAACGTAGAACTCCATCTTGTCGAGTTCTTGCAGCAGGTCGTTAGGGAACTCGATGTCAGCCTTGTCGATTTCATCGATCAGCAGGATGACGCGATCCTCAGACTCAAAGGCTTCCCACAGCTTGCCCTTCTTAATGTAGTTGCGCACATCGTGAACTTTGTCCGAATCCAGCTGCGAGTCACGCAGGCGGCTGACCGCGTCGTACTCGTACAGGCCCTGATGAGCCTTGGTGGTGGATTTGATGTGCCAGGTGATCAAACGTGCGCCGAATGACTCAGCCAGTTGCTCAGCCAGCATGGTTTTACCAGTGCCTGGCTCGCCCTTGACCAGCAGCGGGCGCTGCAGGGTGATGGCGGCATTGACCGCGAGCTTGAGGTCGTCGGTGGCGACGTAGGACTGGGTGCCTTCGAACTTCATCGGTAAATCCTCGAACGGTAACGCGCAGGGCCATACCCGCGAGTTCAGTATTTAGAAAGGCAGACTATACCGCCTGAGCCGTGGCGCTGTGAACGCGGACGACTTATTCAGTCACTTGATGATGGTACACAATGAATTCGTTCTGCAGTGCACTGGGCCAGGCGTAGCAAGGGTTTCAGCCTGGACGCACTGGGGCACACACGCCACAATTCGATCCCCATGGCCCGGACATGAGACCGGGGCACGTGACCCGCTGGAGCTGTAATGTCCTATTTAACTCGCCGAGATGGGCGTTATTTCTACCGCCGCCGATTTCCTGCAGAAGTCGCCGCTCTCGTTGGTCGTACGGAATTCCGCAAGGCGCTTGGTACTGCTGATCGGCAGGAGGCTGGGAGAGCTGCGCGCATTGTCTCCGTCGAATTTGATCGAGTATGCGCGGAGGCTCTAGCCCAATTACCTGAGCAAAGTGTTGGCAGAGCCCTGGAGGCTGCTAGCGAACCCCCTGCTAGGGTTTCGGCGGAGGCCATTCTTGAGCGGCTACAAATCATAGTTGAACAGGTCACTCGATCTGCGATAGAGGCACTGGAGCCAAGTCAGCGGATTGCCCCGACATGGGCGGCTGAGCTGGAGTGGCAAAAGAGTGCTCTGTTGGCCATTGCGGAAGGTAATCACCCTGGTGCAGCTCAATACAACCCTGTAGAGGCGATGGCTGCGTATCGGGCTCTGGAAGCCTTGGAGCGAGGGGAAATACCAGCACTTGACTCGCCGATTCTGCCTGCTCGTTCGAGTGGTGCCAAGGCTCTCAGCATGGATTCTGATAGTCGCACGGCGGCAGAGTTTGACGAGGCGCTAGAGGGCTATTGTGAGCGAGTATCAGCTAGTCGCGCTGGAATAGTTCGATCACTAGGCAAGCAAATTTTGCGCTGGCCAAGCACTCAAGCAGAGCAGGTTCAACGCATCATGCAGTTTGCAGAAGGCAAATTAGCTGCAGGTGGTAAAGCCAGCAGTGTGCACACACAGGCTGCGGGACTTATAACTGTGCTGCGTGAGATGCCAGGATGGGAGCGTATCAGCCTGCCCCGTAATGGCAGCACTGCACGCACAATACGACAAGGCGGGCAGCTCCAAACGGATGCTCGAGATGCGATGCCGCTGGAGATTGTGCGGAAGGTAACTGCGGCCCTGGACGTTAGGGGGGATGCTGTAGACGCTGCCGCCGCAAGATTGCTGGTGCGCTATGGTCTGCGCCCAGTGGAGTTGTTGCAGGAGGGACCGGAGGCGTTGACGGATAGGACTGACATACTCGGCCAGAAAGAATTGGTCTATCACGCTGGCCTAAGTGGGGCTAAGAACTCCGCGAGCCGCAGATGCCTGCCGGTACACGCTGACGATATTCCGCTGTTCAAGCTTGTGCTGAGTGCTAGGGAGGATGCTGGAGAGAAGCGGAGTCGGGCGCGTGTAACTCGCTTGTCTGCTGCTGTACGTATTGCCTTGCGAGGTGTACCAGGCAAGCTCTCCTTGTATTCACTGCGACACACCTGCGCCGATCTATTGCGTGCTGCTGGTGCGACTCCTGATGAAGTGGGGGGCGTGCTCGGGCATACCGCGACCGGCAGCAAGGCAACGTCTATCTATGGCGGCAAGGCTCCATTGGTGAGGCCTCGGGAACTATTGTGCAAGGTTCGTGATTTGCTGGAGGGTGGGAAGGACGGAGCTACACCTGCAACTTAAATCTGCTGTAGTCACTCGAACCCGTCCCTTACTCAATCAGTTTCAGACTTCCCCCCATGGCCCTCTGTGCGTCGTTACTCGGCGTCATGCAGGGGGCAGCCTTGCTTAAAGCCGCTCTCCGCCGCGCTTTGACCGGTTTGTTAGCTCGTAACAAATGGTGTTCCTACAAATTAACAAATCCTTGACGCTCCACAGCTATTCGTTATGATTGCCTCTATCGAGCTAAGCAGGGAGTAGCAGTATGCAAGTCGTCGCCTATTACCGCGTATCAACAGAGAAGCAGGGCAAGTCAGGCTTGGGCCTTGATGCGCAGCGGGAGTACATCCAGGCGGCAGCGCAGGCTGAGGGGTGGGAAGTAATCGCTAGCTTTGAGGATCACGCCTCAGGTGCCATAAGCCCTACCAAACGTGTGCAATGCGCTCAGGCACTGGAACTATGCCAAGCAACGGGTGCCGTGTTGGTTGTAGCAAAGCTTGATCGGTTGAGCCGCGACGTAGCTGACATTGCGGCACTGATGAAAGTGGCGAACTTCAAGGTCGCTACCATGCCTCAGGCTGATGCTTTCCAATTGCATTTGTATGCAGCTCTGGCAGAGCAGGAGCGCAGCTTTATTAGCCAGCGTACCAAGTCCGCATTGGCCTCTCTAAAGGCCCGTGCTGAATCCGGTGACACCAACGCCCAGGCTAAGGTTGAACGACGCACAGCGGGCCGCTTAGCAGGGCAGGCTCTAGGGCAGGTGGCCGCTGTAGAGGCTATCAAAGCGCGTGCAGATAGGTGGGCCGATAGCATGGCCTCGCACATCAAAGCCGGGATGTTTGACGGCTGCCGTACCTTGGCCTCTATGGCCTCCTGGCTTAACGCTAAGGGGCATAAAACGGCGAGAGGGGCAGAGTTCAGTCCTATGCAGGTGAAGCGGCTAGTAGAGCGCCTGGGGCTCGACTTTCCGTAAGGTGTAACCCTTATGGATGCCTGCCTAAGCTGCTTGAAATGTAGAGATTCACCTGCATCGAATCCTAATGTCCGATGTTAAACGACCTAGAAAACTGGGTTGGGCGTAGCGACTGACGGTGGAGAGCTTCACCAGTAGGAACTGACTTTGAGTTAGCTCCCTCTGGTGGAGAGGTAAAGAGATAGGTGGTAGTGATGTACGAAGCTAATCCTGTGGTACTGAGTAACCGGAGTTAAGGGGCCCGGCGAAAGGAGGAGAAGTGGGGAAGGGAGTGAGCGAAGCGAACGAATGATAAGACGAACGTAGTGAGGGTTAGGGAAACTCTGAAAAAGACTTCCTGATTTTGGCAAAATACCCGGATTCCACCCGCTGAGTTTTCCGATGAAGCAGATGACCTTCGCCGACGCCG
>LNDO01000040.1 GCA_001465025.1 Pseudomonas sp. Ga0074129 | reverse complement strand
CTCGGCGTCAGCGAAGGTCATCTGCTTCATGGGGAAACTCAGCGGGTGGAATCCGGGTATTTTGCCAAAATCTGGAAGTCTTCTTCAGAGTTTCCTTAGGGTTTTTCGCCCATTTGTTGATGATGGTGCTGTAGCCGGAAATCACCGAACCGTCAGACGGGATCAGCACTTCGAAGCGCTCCGGGTCGATCTGGTCGCGGTAGGAAAGGCCGTTGAAGTCCCACACCACGCCCACTTCCACTTCGCCTTTTTCCAGGGTTTGGATGGTTGGGTTGGCCAGCGACAGACGGCCTTGTTTGGCCAGCTCGCCATAAAACTCAAGGGCTGGTTTCACATTGGTCTCGTCGCCGCCCATGGCGATGGCGGCCGCCAGCACGCCGTTTACCGCTTGTGCAGCGGTGCTGACGTCACCGGCAGACACTTTGTAAGTGCCGGTTTTCAGGTCAGCCCAGGAGCGCGGAATGTCCTTAACCAGTTGCTTGTTGACGATAAAGGCAATGGAGCCGGTGTAGGCAAGCATCCAGTGGCCGTCGGCATCTTTAGCCCAATCCGGGATTTGTGCCCAAGTGCTGGGTTTGTAGGGCTGGGTAACACCTTGCTGCACGGCGATGGGGCCAAACGCCGCGCCCACGTCACCGATGTCGGCGGTGGCATTTTCTTTTTCAGCGGCGAACTTGGCGATTTCCTGCGCCGAGCTCATGTCGGTGTCTTGGTGCTTGAGGCCGTAGAGTTTGTTCAGGTCGGCCCAAGTGTCTTTCCAGTTGGCCCAGCTATCGGGCATGCCCACGCTGTACACCGCGCCTTCAGCGCGCGCAGCTTTTTCCAAGGCTTGCAAATCGGTCTCGGCAGCCGTGGCGGAAGTGGCCATGGCGATGGCAGAACCTATCAGTGAAGCCAGCAGCAGTTGTTTCATTGGAAACTCCCTTGCGAGTTAGGTGCGGTGATTGTCTGGTCTAGATCAGCAAGACCCAGGCCAATTTAGGCCTGTTAAATGACAGTTTTATGTATGCGGTGTATTTATTGCGCTGATCCCGCCTGCACACATTGGCGCTCGACTAGCGTAGACCATGGATAACAGCCCATGTAAAGCACGTACAAGCCATGGTTTATCAGATATTGCTGCTTCAGTAAGAAAGTTGTCATGGCGCAGTCATCAAGACTGCTTAAACTTGAAACATGATTTTTTAGAGTGGCATACACAAGAATTTGCCCTGAAATAGGGCTGGACTAGTCCAAAGTGGGAGGTCTTGATGCGCGATGAAGCGCCACGGGCAGTGACTGCGATATGCCGGGCATTGGAAGAGCAGATCGAACACGGCCTGCTGCCGTCGGGGAGTCAGCTGCCGGCCGAGCGCAAGCTCAGCGAGGTGTTTGATACCACGCGCATAACCCTGCGTGAGGCCCTCAGCCAGCTGGAAGCACAAGGGTTGATCTACCGTGAAGAGCGCCGCGGCTGGTTTGTTTCACCGCCGCGCGTAGCCTACAACCCGCTGGTGCGCAGCCACTTTCATGCCATGGTCGGCGAGCAGGGCCGTGTCCCGGCCACTGAGGTTTTGAGCGCCAAACTGATCCCGGCCAGTGCCGAGATTTGCCAACTGCTGGCGTTGCCGGCGTTATCCAGCGTGTACCAGATTCGCCGTGCGCGGCGTATCGATGGGCGGCTGGTGCTGTATGTCGAGCACTACCTCAACCCGAATTACTTCGCCGGCATTCTGGATTTTGACCTGACGCGTTCGCTGACCGAACTGTACGGCAGCGAATACGGCATTCATTACGGCCGCGTGCGGTTCGACATGGTACCCACGGCGTTGCATAGCGAAGCGGCGTCAGCATTGAAAGTAGCGGTGGGCAGCCCGGCGCTGCGCATTGTGCGCATCAACCGCGACCAGCATGGCCGGCTGATTGATTGTGACCTGGAGTTTTGGCGCCACGACGCCCTGCATGTGAGCGTCGAAGTACCGGAGTGACGGTCATTAGGTAAGGTGGATGGTGCTTTTCATCCACCCTGCGATGTCGCGAGCTTGAAGATAAAAGGCTTCAGCCCGTAGCCCGGATAAAATCCGGGAGTGGTTTAGACTGCGTAAGAACTTCCCGGATTGCATCCGGGCTACGCATCACGCTTTTGTAGCGCTGCCACGGATCACGGCAGTTCGGCACTGGCGTAAAACGCCGTCAGCACTTTCACCAGATGCGCCAAGTCATGGCTGCCGGCCAGTTCGCGGATTGAGTGCATGGCGAAGGTTGGCAGGCCGATGTCGACGGTGCGCACGCCCAACTGGCTGGCGGTGATCGGGCCAATGGTCGAGCCACAACCCATGTCACTGCGGGTGACGAAGCTTTGCACCGGCACTTCGTTTTCCAAGCACAGATGGCGGAAGAAGCCCGCTGTTTCGCTGGTGGTGGCGTAGCGCTGGTTACTGTTGATCTTGATCACCGGGCCAGCGTTGAGTTTGGGCCCGTGGTTTTGATCATGCTTGTCGGGGTAGTTGGGATGCATGCCGTGGGCGTTATCCGCCGACACCAGCAGCGAGCGCTGAATAATCCGCACAAAGGCATCGTCATCCGGAAGCACACGGCGCAGCACCTGTTCGAGCATTGGGCCATCGGCACCGCAGGCTGAGCAGGAGCCGACTTCCTCGTGGTCGGTACACACCAGCACGCAGCTTTCCTCATCGGGTGCCGCCAGCAGCGCTTGCAGCCCGGCGTAGCACGACAGCAGGTTGTCCAAGCGTGCGCCGGCAATAAAGTCGCCATTGAGGCCAATCACCGCTGCGCTTTGTGTGTCGTAAAAGCTCAGTTCAAAATCCAGCACGGCGTCTGCACTGAAGTCATGCTCGCGAGCCAGTTGATCGGTGAGCAGGGCGCGAAAATCGGCCGGTTCATCACCCGATACCTGTGCGAGGATCGGTGGCAGCTCGATCTGCTGGTTAATGGCCCAGCCTTGGTTGGCTTCACGGTTGAGGTGGATAGCCAAGTTGGGGATCACCGCAATCGGGTACTGGAAATCAACCAGTTGGCTTTCTACCTTGCCGTCGCGGCGATAGGTGACGCGGCCGGCCAGCGACAAATCACGATCGAACCAAGGTGCGAGCAATGCACCGCCGTACACCTCAACGCCGAGCTGGAAGAACCCCTGGCGTTGCAGTTCGGGTTGCGGCTTAACGCGTAGGCACGGGCTGTCGGTGTGCGCGCCCACCAGGCGGATGCCGCCCTCGAGTGGCGAGCGTTTGCCGAGTTTGAAGGCAATGATCGAAGAATCGTTGCGCGTCACGTAATAGCGCCCACCGGCTTCGGTGTGCCAACTGGCACGCTCATCAAGCTGTTGAAAACCGGCCGCTTCAAGGCGCAGGGCCAGGCTGGCGGTGGCGTGGAACGGGGTGGGCGAGGCCTTGAGGAAATCGATCAGGCCTTGATTCAAATCTTCGCGCATAGAGCACTCCAGACGGCAATCGGCCAAGTTTAGCGGATTTGCTAAAGGCGCTGTTGCGCCGCAACGCTGCTTGTTAGTCCAATCGCATGGGCGGCAGGTGTTTGTTGCGGCTGAAGCCCCTCCCACGGTTTTACCTTAGGCGGCCAGATCAGGCGGCAGCTTTATAATGCGGGAGGCGCTTTAACGGCGAGCGGTCGCGGCGGCGATGCTGATCAGACTCAGCAGATAACCGTCAAATTTGGCGAATTGACCTTCCAGCTCGCTGCCGGCGGGCCAGTCTGCGTGCAGGTCAATCAGCAGGCGCATGCGGGCTTTGTTGTCAGCATCGACGCTGAGCAGTTCGGCGTCCTGAAAGTAGAAACGGCGCAACACGAGCGGGTAGAGCGCCTTGAACAGGCTTTCTTTGAGCGAGAAGGTCAGGCTGATGCGCTCGGCATGCTGTTCGGGCGGCAGTGCATCGAGGCGCACGCGCTCGGCGGGCGTAAGAATTTCCCCCGCCAGGCGTTCGGCACGCTCGGTCGGCATGATCTGTTCTACATCCAACCCCAGCCCTAGCCATTGTGAGGTTTCACCCACTACCGCTGCCGCCCAGCCATGGCTGTGGGTGATGGAACCCAGTGTGCCGTCGGGCCAGTGCGGTGCGCCATCTGCGCCGCGGGTTGGCGTGGCCTGTATGCCGCTAAGCTGCGCCAGAGCTTGGCGTGCGCAGAGGCGTCCGGCAAGGTATTCGGCTTGGCGTTTGGCCACGCCGCGCACGGGCTCTAGCGCGCAGCGGTGAAAATCTTCGGCATGCAGCAGTGCCGGGTCAAACCGTGTGCTGACCAGTCGCAAGCTAGGCTGAGGGTGAGGCAGTGGCCAGTGCAGCACCAGTGGGGTGCAGCACGGCGCAAGGAAGTCGCTATTCATAAGCGCCATTCTGCCGCGTGTGCTTGATAACGGCCAGCAGCCCGCCCGTTAACAAAACATTGCAAAGCAGCAACAAAGCTAAACGAAGTGGCGGGTGCTTTTTTGTGACACTGGTGCCGCGTCTCAAGGAGGCGCAGGTGAGGTTGTAGCAAATGCATGCGTGAGGTCTGCATTTGTATTTCTCAGAGAATGAGTACGGGAGCCCGTTTGGGCTCCCGTTTTTTTTGCTCGGTATTTTTCACTTAACCGAAACCTGAGATTTTGAGCCTATTTTCCGCGAGTTAGCGCTCGGCTGCGTTGCGGGAGGCGCTGGCTCGCGCGATGTCTTTAAATGGCTCGCTCATCTATTCAGTTGGCGTTTGCTCATGGTTGTTGTCCAGTCGCGAGGGTAAACCGGTGATTGGTTCAGCATTGGTTCAGTAATGGTTCAGTGGCCGTTCAGCTTGGGCTAGGCAATATGGGTTCCACATCAACCCATACATGAGAGTGCCAACATGAAAGCGATCCACTACATCGGTCTGTGTGCCTTCACCCTGGCGGCCAACCAAGCCTTGGCTAGCAGTGTTGTCGTAAATCAGGGTATCGCTGAGCAAGAAGTACTGAGTGCCCAACAAGGCTGGTGCAGTGCGCTGGTCAACATCAGCAGCACCCATGAGAAGGAAGGGCAGGCCGCCGCCAAAGTGCTGGCCGGGCAGGTGCTTGATGCCGCATACGGTTATCAAATGGGCGCAGTGCTGTTCAAACCTACGCTGACAGTCAATCCGCAAACTTTCCGCACCACCCGTGACGGCGCCTTGGCTTACTTTGTTGGCGGCGACTCGGCTTACCCGCAAGACAGCGGTTTTGCCCTCAAAGGCTGGACCCAGTGCAAGATCGATAACGCAGCTGTATTTATTGCGGGTGACAGCGCGACCACCATGGGCAAGGTTCATTTCACCGGAAAGGACGGCAAAGTGACTTCCGTGGACAAGACCTGGGTGTTCGTCAAAGATGATGCTGGTCAGTTGCGCATCGTTGCCCACCATTCCTCACTGGAATACCAACCGTAACCGGCGCGGCGCGGGGTATCCATCCCGGCGCATGTTCAAAAATTACCAGGCCGGGCTTGCGCTCGGCTTTTGCATGACAGGAGCGCGCTGATGAAATTGCTGGTCGTGGAAGATGAAGCGCTGCTGCGCCATCACCTCTCAAGCCGGCTGAGTGAGCAGGGCCATGTGGTGGATGCGGTGGCTTCGGCGGAAGAGGCCTTGTACCGCGCCGCCGAATACAACCATGACCTAGCCGTGGTTGACCTGGGGCTGCCGGGTATGAGTGGCCTGGATCTGATTCGTCAGTTGCGCAGCCTGGATAAACGCTTCCCCATTCTGATTCTCACCGCGCGTGGCAACTGGCAAGACAAGGTCGAAGGCTTGGCGGCCGGTGCGGATGATTATGTGGTCAAACCCTTTCAGTTCGAGGAGCTGGAGGCGCGCTTGAATGCTTTATTGCGTCGCGCCTGCGGCTTTACCCAAGCGAGTATCAGTGCGGGGGCGTTGGTGCTGGATTTGAATCGCAAGCATGCGTCGGTTGACGGTCAACCGTTGCCGTTGACGGCATTTGAGTACCGCATTTTGGAGTACCTGATGCGCCATCAGCAGCAGGTTGTGGCCAAGGAACGCTTGAGCGAACAACTCTATCCAGACGATGAAGACCGCGATCCCAACGTGATTGAAGTGTTGGTTGGCCGCCTGCGGCGCAAGCTGGAGGCACAACTGGATTACAAACCCATTGAGACCGTGCGCGGTCAGGGTTATCTGTTTACTGAGCGCTGCCGATGAGCCGCCCCGCACTGTTAAGAGCGCGGTGCAGCACGTCATTGCGCGTGCGCCTGATGTTCTTCACCGCCGTATTGGCGGTGTTGTTTATGTTGGCGTTGCTGGCGGCCGTGCGTGGCGCATTTTTAATTGCGCTTGAGCAGTCCGTTGAAAAGCGCCTGGCGTCAGAAGCCAATGCACTCATTTCGGTGGCGCGTCTGGATGATGGGCGCTTATCGATGCCCGAAAAACTCCCCGACGAAAAACTCAACACCCTTGAGGCCAAGCTGCTGGGTTTTATCTACGACCGTGAGGGCAATCTGGTTTGGCAATCGCGTTCATCGCTGGATGAAAGTGTTGAGTATCGCCCGCAGTTCAACGGTCAGGGGCATGTCTTTGAGCAAGGGCGTGATGATGCCGGCAACGCATTTTTCATCTATGACCTCGAACGCACGCAACTGCAGGGTCAGGAGGTGGAATTCAGCGTAGTCACCATGCAGCCCGCCAGTGACTATGAGGCCATGTACACCGGGTTTATCGAGCAACTTTACCTGTGGTTGGGCGTGACGTTGCTGGTGCTGTTGGGGCTGCTCTGGTTCGGTTTGACTCTGGGCTTTCGTAGCCTGCGTGGCGTCAGTGTCGAACTGGACGCCGTGGAGGCGGGCACCCGTGCCAGCCTCAGCGAGCACCACCCGCGTGAGTTGCTGCGTCTGACGGGCTCGCTCAATCGCCTGTTGGAGAGTGAACGCCAGCAACGCGAACGTTACCGGCATTCGCTGGATGACTTGGCGCACAGCCTTAAAACCCCTTTGGCCGTGTTGCAAAGCGTGGCCGAAGTGATTGCCACCGAACCGCATAACCGCGAGCAGGCGCTGGTGCTGCAGCAACAAATTGAACGGATGAGCCAGCAAATCGGCTATCAATTGCAGCGCGCCAGCCTGCGTAAAAGCGGCTTGGTGCGCCATAGCGTTCGTCTGGGGCCGCTGCTCGACACGCTGTGCGCTGCACTGGACAAGGTTTACCGCGACAAGCAGGTCAGCGTGCAACGCGACTTTGCCGCTGAACAACACCTGCCCATGGAGCGCGGCGCGTTGCTGGAGTTGCTTGGCAACCTGCTGGAGAACAGTTATCGCCTGTGTCTGGGGCGTATCCGGGTGAGCGTCACACGGCAGGGACGTGTGCTAGAAATCCGGGTTGAGGACGATGGCCCTGGTGTTCCTGCTGATCAGCGAGAGCGCATCTTGCGCCGTGGCGAGCGCCTGGACGCTCAGCATCCGGGGCAGGGTATCGGCACGGCAGTGGTCAAAGACATTATTGAGAGCTATGGCGGTGAGTTGCTGCTCGAAGATTCTGCTCTGGGCGGGGCCTGTTTCCGGATACGTTTGAAGGATTGATGCAGGCTTTGTGTGTCGGTCAGCTATTGTCAATCACAGTGCGGCCGTTTTGAGTCATCGAGACAGGCACGTGCTCAGGCCAAGCTGTGAGGTTGCCTATGCTTTTAAAGCCCCAATCGTCCACTGTTATTGAGCTGATGGATGATCACCAGCCACTACGCAACAGCTTCGCTCTGCGTCACTTTGTGCCTGAACTTGAGGCGGAGTACCGCGAGTTCTCTTACCGCAGTTATCAGCAGGCGCGCCGTGTCGCCGTCAGCCTACTGATTGCCAGTATTTTTGCCTTTTTTGCCTTCGATCTGATGCTGCTGTATAGCACGGGCGATAACCCGGCAACCCTACCAGCCATGCTGGCTCGCTTGTGCGCGTTGTTGATCGTTTTGTTCGGCGCTTACCGGGTTCTTAAATCCAACGATGTGGCCACGGGATATCGTTGGATACCCATTGCACTGTGCAGTTTGAGTCTTGCCATGTTGATGGTGACGCTGCTGTATCACCAAGTGCTTGAGCAAATGCAACTGCCCTATGGCATGGAGGGCATGATTCTGATTCAGATGGCGATCTTCGTGCCGCTGGGTTACAGCTATCGCTACAGCCTCTATTTGGGTATCGGCACCTTGGCCTGTTCAGTTCTGGCCTTTTACCTGGCCACGCCTTCTGCCCCGCGCATGCAGTTTCATGTGTCTGCCACCTACCTGCTGGTGGCGACTGTCGCCGCAGCCACGGCGGGTTATTGTCAGGAACACTCCATGCGAGTGTTATTCCTGACTAAACGTGCCTTGCGCAATATGGCCGATACCGACGGACTCACGCAGCTTTATAACCGCCGCAGTTTTGATTTGCTGTTGGCAAGAGCCTTACAGGAAGCGCAACGCGAGCGAACATGCATTGCCCTGATCATGCTTGATCTCGATTACTTCAAAGCCTACAACGACTGCTACGGCCATCCGGCTGGTGACCTTGCTTTGCAGCGCATTGCCGGCGTGCTGGCCAGCCATCCGCGCCGTGAACTGGATTTTGCTGCCCGCTTGGGGGGCGAAGAGTTTGCCTTGGTGCTGCGCAATCCGGACCGCGCTTACCTGGCCAATACCTGTGAAAGCATTCGTCAGGCGATCCAGAGTGAGCTTGCCATTGAGCATCAGCAAAGCCCGCTTAAGGTGATGACTGCGAGCATGGGCGCCAGTTTTAGCCTGCCAGATGACACCCCTAGTAGCCTCTATCAGCGCACCGACCAAGCCCTGTATCGGGCCAAGGCCAATGGCCGCAACCGGGTGGAGGTCGGCTAGCCACGCAGGCTGTTGAACAACGACCTGGGTCTGCATTACGGCGTTAACAGCGCAAGTCCCAAATGATTGTTAACAGCCGTAAAAAGGTTTTGACCGGGCGCTATTGTCCTAGCTTCATTGTCCAACTGCCTGCGGTGGGCGTTTGTTAGCGCCCCATCTGATGCGCGTGCAGTTCAATTGGCGCTGCACCCGCTGACTAATGTCCGTCAGAGAAGGGCCACGTTCATGGCTTTCTCACCATGTTCGTACACCACATTGGCACGCCCGACGATCAGTGGGTCCAGGCTGTCGAGTTGCTGCAAATCCTTGCCGGTGTAGGGCAGCTTGTGCAGCACATAACGCATGGCGTTTAGACGCGCGCGTTTTTTGCAGTTGGATTTGATCACGGTCCACGGCGCATCGGCGGTGTCGGTGTAGAAGAACATCGCCTCTTTGGCCTTGGTGTAGTCATCCCACTTGTCCAGCGAGGCCAAGTCGATTGGGCTGAGTTTCCACTGCTTGAGCGGGTGTTTTTCACGCTCCTTGAAGCGGCGACGTTGTTCCTTGCGGCTGACCGAGAACCAGAACTTAATCAGGTGTACGTTGTTATGCACCAGCATGCGTTCAAACTCCGGTGCCTGGCGCATAAACTCCAGGTATTCCTTCTCCGAACAGAAGCCCATGACGCGCTCGACCCCGGCGCGGTTGTACCAGGAGCGGTCAAACATAACGATCTCGCCGGCCGTAGGCAGATGCTGCACATAACGCTGGAAATACCATTGTCCACGTTCGGCTTCAGTGGGCTTTTCCAGTGCCACGATGCGTGCGCCACGAGGGTTGAGGTGCTCCATAACACGCTTGATCGAGCCACCCTTGCCGGCGGCGTCGCGGCCCTCAAAGAGAATGACCAGCTTCTGGCCGGTTTCCTTCACCCAAGCTTGCAGCTTGAGCAGTTCAACTTGCAGGTGGTACTTCTCCTGTTCATAGCGCTTGCGTGACAGCAGGTTTTTATACGGATAGTTCCCTTGGCGCCAATCGGGAGCCAATTCGTCATCTGGGTCAGTTTTCTCGACGGATTGGCTGGGTGCGATTGCATCATCAAGCAAGGCCTTGCGCAGCGCGTCTGAATCATCACCGGAAAGACCGTTGATAAAGGTTTCCAGCGTGTCGCGCATGGCGGGGGCATCGGTGGGGTTGATGTGCGCAAGGATGTCCTCAACCGCCACGGACGTTGATGCGCGGGAGGCCTTGATCGACTCATCGACCATTTTCGCTTGCAACTGCGCGCCTGCGAGAATGCCGTCATCGACGGTCTCAGGCTGCTTGCGAGCAGGCGCGCGACGTGAACGGCGCGCCGCAGGCTTTATTGTTTCAGGCGTGGTGGTAGTGGTTACGGTGTCAGTAGGCGTTTCGCTCATGGGCATCTCTCTGAATGGCTAATCACTCACCGCAAGGCACGCGGTACTTATCTTTGAGATAGTCGCGCTGTGACCGGTAGCAAACATAGACCTAGGTCATAGCCGCTTACGATTTTGTTCAATCGGTTGCTCTAAACGCGGTGTTGGATCGCGCAGTGTTGGCTTAGTGGCGAGGCTGTCAGGCGACCTGACGGTGTTTTGCCACGCAGCGCTGCCACGCGACGATAAAGTCCTGGGTGCGACCGTGGGGCTTGAATACACGTCGCCACAGGTGCGCCATGCCGAGCAGGTCGTCGGCGGCGGGCAGTTCGAGGTGCTCGGTTTCAATCAGCATCCAGGCGATGGCCGTGGCGTAGCGAAGGTTGACGGTTAATTCGAGGTGCGGCGCGGTGAGGAAGGCGTGTTGGCTGGCCAGGCCGCGCACTTGGCTGGCGAGATCTGGGTCAAGAGCCAGGTGGTTGTCCCAGAGCTGTTGATGGCTGTGGGCGGTGATGCGGTAAAGGCCATGGCCGTATTTGTCATCAAGGGCCGCACCCAGGCCCGATTGACTAGCCGCCGCGCCCAGTAGCAGCGCTTCTGCTGCACTGGAGTAACGGTCCAAGTAGAGCAGGGTGGGGCGAATAACGTACTGAGTTAGCTCGCAGGCAGCGATTCCCATAAAGCCCTCGGCGGCAGATGACCGATGGGGCGCTGGTAATGACTGTTTGGTGTAAAGGCCCCACCGCAAGCGGGCTTAGCCGCTTGTGTTGAAGTCTAGTGCGACCTTTATGCTGTAAAGGGCTGTTTTTAAACTGTTTTCAGCTTTCGGTTATTGCCCATATTGCGAATAGTGCTTAAGCGTGTGAAAGCCGAGTTAGTCACCGGTGGCAATTGGGCGTTTAGCGTCGGTAATCCACTCGCTCCAAGAACCGGCATACAGTGCGCCGAGTGGATAGCCCGCCAGGCATAGGGCGAACAGGTTATGGCAGGCCGTGACGCCGGAGCCGCAGTAGGCCACCAGTTCAGTGGCTGCGCGTTCGCCCAGTTGGGCGGCAAAGCGTTGACGCAGTAACGCTGGCTTGAGGAAGTGGCCGTCGCTGTCCAGGTTGTCGGTGAAGGCGGCGCATTGTGCACCGGGGATATGCCCGGCAATTGGGTCGATGGGCTCCACTTCACCTCTGAAGCGCGGTAATCCGCGGGCGTCGAGCAGGGTCATGTGGGCATCCTTAAGACGCTTATGCAGTTGTGCGCCGCTGATCACCAAGCTGCTGTCGGCCGTGCCGCTAAAGTGGCCCGCTTCGCCAGGTTGGATGTCTTGAGTCAAGGCTCCGCCGGCCTCGCGCCAGGCCTTCAGGCCGCCATCCAGCAGGTAAACCCCATCTTGCTTGCCCAGCCACGCCAGCAGCCACCAGGCTCGACTGGCAAATGCGTTGTGGCCGTCGTCGTAGAGCACCACTTCCGTGTCGCGGTTGAGCCCCCAGGCGCGCAAGCGATTGAGTAACTGCGCCGGTTCTGGCAGCGGGTGACGGCCTGTAACGCCTTTAATGATGGGCCCCGAGAGATCGCGCTCCAGATCAGCAAACTGTGCGCCCGGGATATGCCCTTCAGCAAAGCTGCGCTCGCCATAGCCTGTGTCTTCCAGGGCAAAGCGGCAGTCGAGAAGCAGCAAGTTGGGTTCGGCCAGGCGTTGTTGCAGTTGCGCGGCGCTGATCAGTTGAGCGAGTGGCATGCCGGTCATCCTGTGGGCAAAAGGGCAGTCGGCATCATAAACCGTCGTCTGCGGGGTCGAGAAAGCATTACGCGAAGATTTTCTCGCGGATGGCGCTGCATCTTTGTCCGATTGTGTGCATGCTGCCTGCCCATTTTGCCCTGCCGCAGGTTGCCATCGCCCATGAAGCGTTTCGTTTTGCTCGACACCGCCCCGATTCCCGATGGCTCCGGTGCGCTGTGCTTGTTTGAGTACGGTGAGGACTTTGTCATCAAGATTGCTGGCGGCGATGGCGGTCAGTTGATGAACACGCGCATGCATGGCTCAGAAGACGCTCTGGCGGCCATCCCCTGCAAGAAAGTCGCAGGCCGGCCCGATTCACGCGTGTTGATTGGTGGGCTAGGCATGGGCTTTACCCTGGCGGCGGCCCTGCAAAACCTCGGTAAAACCGCTGAAGTAGAAGTGGCTGAACTGGTGCCTGGGGTGGTGGAGTGGAACCGTGGGCCTTTGGGCGCTAAAGCGGGTTATCCAATTCTCGACCCCCGTACACGGGTGATTCAGGACGATGTGGCCAATTGCCTGAAAAACGCTGATCAGCGTTATGACGCGATCATGCTGGATGTGGATAACGGCCCTGAGGGGCTGACGCAGAAGCGTAACTCATGGCTGTACTCTGCTCAGGGTCTGCAACGTTGCCATCAGGCGCTGCGCAATAAAGGCGTGCTGGCGGTTTGGTCAGCCAGTGCGGACCGGCTGTTCAGCGATAAAGTACGCAAAGCAGGCTTCAAGGTTGAGGAAGTTCAGGTGTATGCCCACGGTAACAAGGGCACCCGGCACACCATCTGGATTGCCACCAAGTAGCGGGAGCCTTGAGTGCATTGCGCACTCAAGGCTGTTTTACTTAGCCGAGCAGTTCAGCAAAGCCTTTGTCAGCCTCCAACACGGCCGGCAACTCATCAAGCAGGCTGGCAACATCCAGCCCGTCAAACAGCGGACCTTGCAGGGTCTCCAGCGCCTTGTTCATATCACCCGGGTATTCGCGCAACGCTTCGGCAATCGACACGGCCTGGGCCAGCACCCGCGGTAACGGCATATCAGCCGGTGCCTGGGTTGGGCGGCTTTGGTAGGCAATGGCGTGCTGGATCAGCTCAGGCAACTGCCACAGGCGCGCCAGTTCGGCACCTACTTCAGGGAAGCCAAAGCCCAGTTGCAGCGTTTCCAGTGCCACACGCTGGGCCGCGCCCATGTCCTTACCGTTTTGATTGAGGCGTTCAGCCAGTTGAGGTACGCCCGTTTGGATCAGTAACTCGCCAATGTTGTGCATCATGCCGCAGGTAAAGGCGATTTCGACGGCCACGCCACGCGTTTTGGCCAGCAGCCGGCTGATACTGGCAACCTGAAAGCTATGCCCCCAGAACCCTTTGAGATCAAAGCCAGGCGGTGCCTGAAACGCGCCCGTCACAGCCGATGCCAGCACCAGGGTGCGCAGGGTGTTGAAGCCCAGGCGCATGGCGGCGTCTTCCACGCTGGCTGATTCGCGTGAGCCGCGAAAACGAGCGGAGTTGGCCAGACGTAGCACTTTGGCGGCGATCACGGGGTCGAGGGAAATATTGCGGGCAATGTTATCGATGCTGGTGTGCGGGTTATCAAACTGTTGGATGAGATCCTGAGCGACTTTGGGAATACAGGGCAAGCTGTGTACTTGAGAAAACAGGGCGCTTATTTCCATGACAAAAGCCTGAATCGACGGTTGGAATTATCAAGATAGCAGTGATTTTGCAGCGGCAAGGCTTGCCTCAAGCGACAAGCTGATCTGAATCAGCAAAAACGCGGCCAGGCATTGATTTAGGCGCGTTTTTCATGAGTGGCCCCACGTGCCAGCGGCGGCCGTGGGGCTTTATTGGGCGGGTTTAGCGGATTTTCAGCTTGCCGATGCGGTCGTTATCCAGGCTGCCGAAATACAGGTAGTCGCCCACCGGCTTGACCGAGGTGATCATGCGCAGGTGCGTGCCGCTGGTGTCATGCAGGCTTTGGGTTATTTCGCCTTGCTCGTTAAGCGCGATGGCAAAGCCGTAAGGAACGGCTTTGGGCCAGAAAGCGCGCGGCAGCTTTGCCAACTGCGCTTTTGCCCACGGCGAGCGGTGCAGCATGTCGGCGTCGGCTTTGCGCGGGGTTGGTAGGGCCACCCAGAAGGTGCCGTTGCGATCGCCCTGCAGGTTGTCCGGCAGACCCGGCAGGTTGTCGATAAAGATGTCGTTCGTGCCAGCCTTGTCGCCGCTCAGCCAGTAACGGGTGATGCGGTAGCGGTAGGTTTCGTTGACCAGCACAAAGTCTTCGTTGGCCGACAGCGCCACGCCGTTGGCGAAGTACAGGTCTTTGAGCAGCACCTTGGTTTCACCCGACGCCGGGTTGTAGCTCAGCAGGCGGCCGTGGGGGCGGGCTTCAAGCAGGTCGAGCAGGTAGTCGGGTTGTTCGAAGCGTGAAGAGGCATCACTGAAGTAGATGGTGCCGTCGCGGGCGATGTCCAGATCGTCGGTGAACTTGAACGGCACACCTTCGGCTTCGGTGGTCAGAACCTTGATCTGCCCTTGCGTGTCGATGCTGAGCAAGCCCTTGTAGGCGTCGGCGACGATCAGGTTGCCGGCAGCGTCGAAGTCCATGCCCAGTGGGCGGCCCTGGGTGTCGACGAAGGTCTCCACGCTGCCATCGGCGTTGATCCGCACAATGCGCCCGTCATGCAGGCCGGCGTACACCAGGCCTTGGGCATCCACGGCGGTGTCTTCCGGGCCGTGCACCTGGCCGCGCCCCAGCAGTTCGGCTTTCATCAGCGTGTCGTTGGGTTCCAGAATGCCGGTCATCGGTGGGATTACAGGCGCTTCCCAGGCCAGCGGGTCAATCGGGCTGGGGGTGACGGCGAGGTAGATCGCTGCCGCCGCAATCAAGGCCGCAAGCAGACCAAGCAGTTTCTTCATGGTTTTTATTCCCTGAGATGAAAGTGGGCAGATGCACGGGCTGGCCAGATTACAGGGTTCATTCGCATCTGTGATGCCCCGGGGGTAAATGGCTGGCAAATGCCCGGCACAGTGCCTGGGCATATATACTGCGCGGCATTCTTGAAGGGAGAGCCATGTGGCGATTGATATTCAGTGGATTGGCGACAACGCCAGCCTGGCGCAGCATTGCGCAACATGGCGCCGCCTGCCGTTTGTAGCGGTGGACACCGAGTTTATGCGGGTCGACACCTTCTACCCGATCGCGGGGCTGCTGCAAGTCAGCGAGGGTGAGCGTGCCTACCTGATTGATCCGCTGCTGATCAGCGACTGGACGCCTTTTGCCGAGTTGCTGCAAGACACGGCCGTGATCAAGGTGCTGCATGCCTGCAGCGAGGACCTGGAAGTATTCCTGCGCTTGACCGGCAGCCTGCCTACGCCGCTGTTCGATACGCAACTGGCTGCGGGTTACCTCAATCTGGGCTTCTCCATGGGCTATTCGCGCTTGGTGCAGGCGGTACTGAATATCGAACTGCCCAAGGGTGAAACACGCTCTGACTGGCTGCAGCGGCCGCTGTCGGCCACACAGGTCAGCTATGCCGCCGAAGACGTGCTGCACCTTGCCGAGGTGTATGCACAACTCAAGGCGCAGCTCTCTGCCGAGAAATATGCCTGGGTGCTGGAAGACGGTGCCGAACTGGTGAACAACTTGCGCCGCGAGACCGACCCACAGCAGGCCTATCGCGAAGCCAAGCTGGCCTGGAAGCTCTCCCGTCAGCAATTGGCCGTACTGCAAGCATTGTGCGCCTGGCGTGAAGAGCAGGCGCGTGTGCGCAATCAGCCACGCAACCGGATTATTCGCGAGCATTCGTTATGGCCCCTGGCGCGCACTCAGCCGGATAACTTGGTGGCCCTGGCGCGCATTGAGGACATGCATCCAAAAACCGTGCGTCAGGACGGTGAGTTTATTCTGCAATTGATCAAACAGGCCGCCGCCACGCCTGCCGCCGAGTGGCCCGAAGCATTGCCTGAACCACTGCCGCTGGAGGCTGCGACGCTGCTGAAAAAGCTGCGCGCCATTGGCCAACGTGAAGGTGAGCGGCTGAACACCGCCCCCGAGCTGATGCTGCGCAAGAAAACCCTCGAAGCCTTGCTGAAAACCGGCTACCCGCATGGGCCTTACCAGTTGCCGGGGTCGCTGCGCGGCTGGCGGCGTGAATTGATGGGCCAGGCGTTGCTTGATTGCCTGGCTGCAAACGGAGAATCGGCGTGAAACGTATTTGCTCTATCTACAAAAGCCCACGCAAGAACGAGATGTACCTGTATGTGCTGCGCAGCGACGGGCTCAAGCGTGTGCCGGAAAACCTGCTGCAGGCTTTCGGGCCACCCGCTCTGGCGTTTGAGATGGTGCTAACGCCCGAGCGCGTTCTGGCCCGCGAGGACATCCACAAGGTGCTGGCCAATCTCGACGAGCAGGGCTATCACCTGCAAATGCCGCCACCGGAAGATGAATACATCGAGCATTTGCCCGATGAGTTGCTGCGCCGCAACGACCCGATGTAACCATCATGTCCGCCGCTGCAAATCCCCCCTTGCGCGTGTTGATTGCCGAAGCCGAACATGCGCGCTACGCCGCGTTGCTGCATGAGTTGGCACCTGAACTTGAGGTGTACGGCAGTGCGCAGCCGCTCGAGTTGGCTCATCACGCGGCGAGCTGCCCGCTCTGGCTGGGGCAGCCTGATCTGCTCGCGCCCTTGCTGCGTGAGGGCAGGCCGCCGCAGTGGTTGCAATCGACCTGGGCGGGTATCACGCCGCTGCTGGCCAACGATTTGCCAACCGACTACGTACTCACCCGTGCCGTGGGCATTTTCGGTCAGGTGATGGCCGAGTATGTGCTGGGTCATTTGCTCGCCCATGAGCGTCAATTGTCCACGCACCTGCATGCTCAGCATGAGCAGCGCTGGGAGCGTCGTGCGCCACAGAGCTTGGCGGGGCGCACCTTGCTGATCGTGGGTACTGGTGATATTGGCCTCAGCGTGGCGCAGTTTCTGGCGCCCTTCGGTATTCGTCTGTTGGGCATTGCCACGCAGTCGCGCAGGCTGTCGCCGTTTGCTCAAGTGAGCGGCCTGGCGGCGCTGCCTGCGCTGGCGAGTGAGGCGGATTACCTGATCAACCTGCTGCCCGACACGCCGGCCACCCGCGATATTTACGATGCGGCGCTGTTTGCGGCGTGTAAGCCCAATGCCGTCTTTATCAATGCCGGGCGCGGGGTAGCGGTGGTTGACGAGGCGCTGGTCAGTGCGCTGCAACAGGGGCAACTGGCGGGTGCGGTGATTGATGTCTGCCGTGAAGAGCCGCTGCCGGCCGGGCACCCGTTTTGGACGGCACCGCGTTTACTGTTGACGGGGCATACGGCGGCACCGACTGATCCCCGTTTGCTGGTGCAGGTGTTTGTGCACAACCTGGCGCGCTGGAAGGCGGCCGAACCGCTGCGCGGGCAGGTGGATTTTCAGCGCGGCTACTGACCTGCAGCGGGCCGTTGAGCGTGCCGGCCTTGGCCGCCGTGGGCTGAGCGGCTAGACTGCCGGCCTTTTCGCCCCTCACCGTACCCTCATCATGGCCGCTAAAGTCGAACCTTTCTGGAAACGTAAAACCCTCGATCAGCTTGATCAGAACGAGTGGGAATCGCTGTGCGACGGCTGCGGCCTGTGCTGCCTGCAAAAGCTTGAGGATGAAGACGATGGCAGCGTGTATTACACGCGCATCGCCTGCAAACTGCTGGACCTTAAAACCTGTCGCTGCACGGACTACAGCAACCGCCGCGCGTTCGTGCCCGACTGTATTCAACTCACCCCGGCCCAGGCGGACCAGTTTCAATGGCTACCGCCGACCTGTGCTTATCGCCTGGTCAGTGAAGGTAAAGACCTGCTGCTGTGGCACCACCTGGTTTGTGGTGACCCTGAACAGGTGCATAAGCAACGCATTTCCCAGGCTGGGCGTATGCTCAGCGAAAACAGCGTGGCCGAGGACGAGTGGGAAGACCATATGATCTTCCGTGCTGGCTGACCGCTTAAATCCTTGTCCGACCGAGCCTTTAGCTCCAGGGAGCTTTGTTATGTTGATGCGCCGCTTACTTGTGTCTGTTGCCTTACTCAGCCTCAGCACGCCGCTGTGGGCAAAGAAGGTCGATTTGGATTACCACGTGCGCTTCTTGCCCGAAACCGAACAAGCCGAAGTGCGGCTGGTGCTGGAGGATGGCACACGCGTCAAGAGCCTGGATTTCGACTTGGGCACATTGGGCGCTTACAGCGATTTCAGTGCCGACGGCGAGTGGACGCAGAGCAGCCCCGAGCGGGGTATCTGGACTCCAGCCAAGGGTGAAGCGACCCTGACCTACCGCGTACGGATCAACCATGAACGCATCCCGGGTCGCTTTGATGCCCGCATCACCGACGATTGGGCGCTGCTGCGCGGCGACGATCTGGTGCCCTCGGCCAAGCTCAAGCAGGAAGATTTTACGGTGCTGGTCTCGCGCCTGCATTTCACTTTGCCCAAAGGTTGGAAGGCCGTCGAAACCGGCTGGCCGCGCATCGGCAAAAACAAATTCCGCATTGACAACCCACAGCGCAAGTTCGACCGTCCAACCGGCTGGATGGTGGCGGGTAAGATCGGCACGCGCCGTGCCAAATTGGGTGAAACCGATGTGGCTATCGCCGCGCCTGTGGGGGAGGGCATGCGGCGCATGGATGTCATGACCCTGCTGACCTTTATCTGGCCGCATGCTCAGGAGGTGTTCCCGCGTGACCCGGCCAAGCTGCTGATTGTCGGGGCGGGCGACCCGATGTGGCGCGGCGGCCTTTCTGCCACCAACTCCTACTACATGCACACCGATCGCCCGCTGGTCAGCGAAAACGGCACCAGCTCGCTGGTGCATGAACTGGTGCATGTGTTCAGCCGCATTCGTGCCCGTGATCGCAGCGATTGGATTACTGAAGGCTTGGCCGAGTACTACGCCATCGAGCTGATGCGCCGCGCTGGTGGCCTGAGTGAGGAGCGCTACCAGAAAATCCGTGAAGACCTGATTCGCTGGAGCAAACCCGTCGACAGCCTGCGCACTGACCGCTCCACCGGCCCGGTAACGGCCCGAGCGGTGTTGCTGCTGCAGGAGCTTGACCGGGAAATTCGTCAGGCCACCAAAAGCACCACACAACCGCGCTCGCTGGATGACGTGACCCGCGGCCTGATGCGTCTGGACAAAGCCACCACCCAAGACTTTATCGAGATCAGCGAAAACGTCATGGGCGGAGCCTCTGACGTGCTGGATAACAAGCTGTTGCGCTAAGCCCCACCTTGGGTAAGCATGCGGCGCACTGGCCAATCTGGAGCACCGCATGCGCCGCCTACCGTCTCTCACCGCCTTGCGCACCTTTGAGTGCGCTGCGCGGCATGCTCATTTTGGCCGCGCGGCCGCTGAGCTGTGTGTGACCGACAGCGCCGTCAGTCACCAGATTCGTCAATTGGAAGAGCAGCTCGGCACCGTGTTGTTTACACGCGAGGGCCGACAGGTTGTACCAACGTCCGCCGCACGGCGTTTGCTGCAGCGTTTGCAGCAGGCGTTTGAGTTGATCGGCGAGGCGTGTGACGAGCTGCGTGATCCCGGTTCCCAGGCGGTGCTGCGCATCGCGGTCACGCCTGAGCTGGCGCAAAAGTGGCTGGTCAGTCGTCTGGCCGACTTCAGCGACCGCTATCCATACATCACCTTGCATCTGCACGAGCAGCCGCTGGACGCCAGCCTGCCGAGTCCGGATATCGACCTGGCCATCACTTATGGCACCGGGCCCGAGGATGCCAGCGCTTACTTTGTGCGGCCGTTGCCGACCTTGCAGTTCTTCCCCGTGTGCAGCCCCAGCCTGTTTAACCAGGGCGGCCTTAAACACCCGCGTGATCTGGCCCGGCATGGCCTGCTGCATGACGATCAGGACGGTAAAACCTGGACCGCCTGGCTGACCACCCATGCCGGCGACATCCAGCCGGCGCGACATTTGTACCTAGGGCATGCCGGTCTAGCGCTGGAAGCCGCCGCGCAAGGGCAGGGCGTGGCCATGGGCGACAACCTCACGGCGGCTGAAGACCTGGCCAGTGGCCGCTTGATGCGCCCCTTCAATGCCAGCGTGGCAGCGCTTGGGCAATATGCGTTGGTCTGTGAACGCATCCGCCTGGAAAAACCCGCAGTGGCTGATTTCTTAGATTGGCTGAGTGATCACTTGGCTGAGTGATGAATTAAATTCAGCTATCCCGCAATTTTCGTCGTTGGAATCCGTGCCGGAGCGCCGCGTACTGTGTGGTCATCTTCCTCACAGATACAGGGTGTATCCGATGGCACGTTCACTGACTTCTCTCCCAAAAACTGACGGCTTCCGTCTGCCCGGCGAATTTGAACCCAAGGCCGGTTGCTGGCTGGGCTGGCCCGAGCGCACTGACGTGTGGCGTAACGGTGCCAAGCCGGCGCAGAAGGTTTGGGTCGATATCGTCACGGCCATTGCCAGCAGCGAGCCGGTCACCGTGTGCGCCTCGGCCAGCCAGTACGCCAACGCCCGTCGCCAACTGCCGGCCCATGTGCGCGTGGTGGAAATGACCTGCAACGACACCTGGTTCCGCGACAGCGGCCCGGCCTTTTTGGTCAATGACGACAGCGGCGAAGTGCGCGGTGTGGACTTCGAGTTCAACGCTTACGGTGGTCTCGACGGCGGCCTTTACTACCCGTGGGACAAGGACGATCAGATCGCGCAGAAGATCCTCGAGATCGAAGGTTATGACCGCTACCGCGCGCCCTTTATTGCCGAAATGGGCGGTATCCAAACCGACGGTCAGCGTACCCTGCTGACCACCGAGCAGTGCTTGCTCAACCGCAACCGCAACGCCCACCTGGGCAAGGAGGAGATGACTCGCCGGCTCAGCGACTACCTTGGCGCCGAGCAGGTGATCTGGCTGCCACGCGGTTGCAAGTTTGATGAAACCGACGGCCATATCGATGACTTGGCCTGCTTCGTCCGCCCCGGCGTGGTGGTGATGCAGTGGACCGATGACCGTAATGATCCGCAGTGGGAAATCTATCAAGAGGCCTACGACATCCTGCGCAGCACCCGCGACGCCCAAGGCCGTGCACTGGAGGTGCACAAACTGCCGCAGCCGCGCGTGCTGGAGTGGACGGCTGAAGAGGCTGAAGGCCTGGATCAAGATGAATCGACCCACACCCGTCAGGCCGGCACGCAGATCTGCGCTTCTTACATCAACTATTACGCCGGCAACTCGGCCATCGTCGTGCCGCTGTTCAACGACCCCTGCGACCGTATTGCCCAAGCCACGCTGGCCGAACTGTTCCCCAAACAGCGGATTATCGGCATCGACAATTCGCGGGAGATTCTCCTTGGCGGCGGCAATGTCGCCTGCATCACCATGCCGCAATACGCCGCGCCCACGCGCGCTTAGGAGGCTCTGATGAAACGACATGTCAGCTTGTTAGCCCTAGGGCTGGCCGCCAGTGTTCAAGCGCTGGCGGCCGAAGCGCCGAAGCAGGTCAATCTATTTATCTGGGGCGAATACCTGGCCCCGGACACCCTCAGTAGTTTTGAACAGAAGACCGGCATCAAGGTGGTGGTCGATCACTTTGACTCGCTGGAAACGGTGGAAACCAAGCTGCTCACCGGGCGCAGCGGCTATGACCTGGTACTGACAGCGGGTCAGCATCTGCAGCGGGCGATTAAGAGTGGCGCACTGCAGCCGCTGGATAAGACTGCGCTGCCGCACTTCGCCGGGTTGGACAGCGAGTTTACCGGGCACATGGCCGCGTTCGACCCCGACAACCGCTACGCAGGCTTGTACGTCTGGGGCACCACGGGCATCGGGTATCAGCAGCAGGCCATCGCCAAGCGCATGGCCGATGCGCCCACCGACAGCTGGGCCATGCTGCTTGATCCGGTGGTAGTGGCGAAGTTTGCCGACTGCGGCGTGAGTTTTCTCAATGACCCCAATGAGGTGTTCGCGGCCACCTTCCGTTACCTAGGCCTGGATATCAACAAGCAAAGCCTGGATGACCTGAAGCGAGCCGAAGCCCATCTGGCCAAGGTACGCCCGTCAATCCGCTACTTCGACAACGACCGCAATATCTCCGATCTGGCCAACGGCGATACCTGCCTGGCCATGTCGTGGAACGGCAACGTGTCGATGGCGGCCGGTCAGGCTGTGCAGGCGGGCAAGCCGTTTAGCCTGCACTACAGCATCCCGCGCGAAGGCACGCTGATCTGGTTTGATGCCATGGTGATCCCTAAGGACGCGCCGCATCCCGAGGCAGGCCTGGCATTGATGGATCATCTGATGACGCCTGAGGTGATCGGTGCGATCACCAACACCATCTACTACGCCAACGCGGTGCCAGCGGCCAATGCCACGGTCGATCCAGCGATCCTCGCCGACCCTGGCACCTACCCGGCCGCCGATGTGCGTGCGCAGCTGTGCACCAAAAATGACAACAGCCAAACCTTTAACCGCGCCCTGACGCGGGCATTCAGTCGGCTCAAATCGGGGTTGTAGCGGCTGGGTTATGGCTTACTTGAGACCCAGGCCGGACTTGGTGTGCAAGCCTTTGGCCATGCGGTCGTAGAGCACGACGTTAACGGTGGCGGCGAGGTTCATGCAGCCCTGGGTGGGGATGTAGATCACGTCCTCACACCAGTCGAGCACTTCCTGGCTTAGCGAGCCGTCTTCGGGGCCGAAGATGTAGATGGCGCGGTCGGGGTGGGTGTATTGCGGCAGGGGCCGCGCGCCCTCGACCAGCTCTACTGCGACCGGGGTGCATCCCAGGGGGATGATCTGTTTCAGGTCTTCCACGCCGATCAGCGGAATGTCCATGTAGATGCGCTGGGTGTCGGTAATAAAGTCGCGGGCGCGGGCATAACGCTTGCCGCTGTAAAACACCGAGGCGGCGCTGTAGCAGCCTGCTGCGCGCATCACCGCGCCGACGTTTTCCGGAGATTTGGGGTTGAACAGGCCGATGCAGGCGTATCGTTTGTTGGCCACGGGTGAATGCTCTTGAACAAAGCGCGCGAGTATACCGGCTTGGCCGTCTACTCGCGCGCTGCGGGGCTTCTATCGGTTTGCCATGAATCCTTTGATACCGCTGCGGGCATTGGCTTCGGAGGCCATTTGACGTTCCTGAGGGGTGGCGTAGTGACGATCCCACTCCAGCACTTTCGGTGTCATCAGCTTGTGCCAGAGCGGTGGAATCAGCGCCACGATGAGGGTGGTCAGGTAACCATTGATCATCATCGGTGCATCCGGGAAGGGCTTGAGGTCTTGGTAGGGAACTTCACCCTGGGCATGGTGGTGTGAATGACGGGTCAGGTTAAACATGCTCCAAGAGCTGATGCGTTTGTTGGTATTCCACGAGTGGCGCGGTTGCACCGGCGTGGCCGGGTCGCGAACCATGCCGTAGTGCTCCATGTAGTTCACGATCTCCAGTAAGGACTTGCCTGCCAGTGCGATCAGGGTGAAGAACAACGCCGTTTCCCAGCCGCCGACAAAGAAGGCAAAGGCGACCAGCAATACACTCATCAGGTGGCCGCGAATAACTGCGTTATGCCAACCGAACAGGCTGTGACCTTTGCGCTTCAGGCGTTTCTTCTCAATATTCCAGGCGCTGATATTGCCTTTGATGGTTGATGCCAGCACATGGAAGTAGACATTGCGGCCGCGTGGTGCGGTGGCGGGGTCTTCGCGCGTTGAGACATAACGGTGGTGACCGTAGACGTGTTCAATGGAAAAAATAGTGTCGAAGCTGAATGCCAGTAACCAGCGGCCGACCAGCATGGAAATCGGGTCCCATGTGCGATGCGTCAGTTCGTGCGCCGGAATGGTGCCGACCATGCCAATCATCAGGCCGGTCAGCAGTGCACAGGACACGTAATGCCAGGCCGAGGTTGCTTCGCGTGCCGCGATCACGTCATAACCGCTGAGCTGAGTCAGCGCTGCCCCAAAGCCGAGAAAATCGCCGCTGCTGAAACTCCACAGCGCACAGAAAACAATGAATGAAAGCAGCGGCAAGGCCAGCCACAACTGCACGGTGAGAATGGCAGGGTGTTTGAAGTCTGGGGTACTGGTGTCATCACCGCAGAGGGCGTCGCCCACCAGGTAAAACATCAATATGCCGATCAAACCTGCCGTCATCCATGCGCCGCCGGCGAGAATGGCCGCGGCTGATAGCAGGCCAACTCCGTGGAACAAAAAGTATTTGAGGTAGTGCAGAGCGTTCATGTGCGTCTCTCTTATTCGGGGTGGATGCGTTTCAGGCTGAGGCCGCCAGGGCGTCATGCTGGGTGGTAAAGCGGTCGGTATAAATGTGTTCACGGGCAACGTTGTGCTGGAGGAGCTGCAGCACAGCGCTGTCGATCATCGCGGGCGGGCCGCACAGGTAGGCGTGACTGCCTGCTTCGAGTTGCGCGGTAATCTGGCTGCTGACCACGCCCCGTGCACCTCGCCAATCGGACTCTGCTGACAAGCCTGAGAGCACCGGGGTAAAACGGAATGGGCCGCGCCACTGGGCAGCAATCGCGCTGATTTCGGCCAAGGCATAGAGGTCACGTTCTTCGCGCGCGCCGAACAGCAGCGTGGTGGAGCGCGTGCAGCCCTTGGCGAGAGCGTCTTGCAGCATGGCGATGATTGGCGCCAGCCCACTGCCGCCGGCAATCAGCATCAATGGAGCCTCGGCCGGGCGCAGGTAAAAGTCGCCCAGCGGCCCCTGCAATTGAATACCTTGGCCCAGCAGGTTCTGTTTATGGACAGTGGATGAGAATTCGCCTTTGGGTACTTGGCGCACATAAAAACTAACCTGTGCATCGGCTTGCGGGGCGCTGGCAAAGGAGTAGCTGCGACGCACGTCAGGGGCGGTGCTGAGGCTAATCTGTGCATACTGGCCAGGTTTGTATGGCAGGTCTTCATCAAGCTGCACGACCACGCGCATGATGTCGTGGGTGAGGCGTTCTTGGACGATGACACGCCCAGCAACAGTGCGTTTTGCCTGCTGTGCTGAAAGGTCAACCTCTATCTGAACAGCGCCTTTGGGCACGCTCTGACAGGCGAGGATGTAACCTTGATCAAGCTCTTCATCGGAGAGCAGGTAGGCCGTCTCGGTCAGCTCCTTGACGCTGCCTGAAATCAGCTTGCACTTGCATGCGGCACAACCACCGACCCTGCAGCTGTGCGGGAAGTCGATGCCTTGGCGCAGCGCCGCTTGCAGCAAGGTTTCTTTGGGGTTGACAGTGATTGGCCGGTCATTGATCCGTGCGCTGGTGGGTTTTGGCTTGCTAAAGAATGAAAGCATTGCTCCTCCGGATGCATGGGCAAGGTTAAGCTCAGTGAGGGCAATGTTAGGCGTGGCGTGCGGTTCTCCGTAGGTTCGCCGTTGACACTTTATGGGTCATTTATTGACAATTTGGCGCAGCGAACTTCCTTCGAATAAGGCCTCTTCCATGCAGGATCTCATTCTCCCGTCCCAATACATTCGGCAGATCAGCGGGCAGCTCGCGGCTATGGATGTGGATGTGTCGGCTTGGTTAGAGCGCAGTCAGTTGAGCGACGCTCAGTTGAGTGAGGCGGATCTGAAAGTGGACGCAACCACCTTCGGCCACTTGCTGGAGGATGCGCTGGCAACGACCCAGGAAGCGGCGCTTGGCCTGTTGGTTGGTGAGCGGTTGCAGGTTAATAGCCACGGCATTCTCGGCTATGCCCTGTTGCAGAGCAGTTCGCTGCGTCAAGCGTTGCAGTTGCTGGAGCGCTATTTGGGTGTGCGCACGAACCTGGTGACGATCAGCCTGAGGGGCGATGGCGAGTTCGAAAATATCCTGTTCACCTCGCTTTATGCCCAAGGCGATTTACAGCGCGTGGTGTTGGAAGCAGTGATTCTGGCCATCAAAAACATGTTTGAGGCGATCACTTTGGGGGCCTATTCGCTGACGCGTGTTTGCTTGCCTTTTGCTCGGCCTTCATACGCGGCGCTGGCAGAAGAGATGTTTCGTTGCGAGGTGATTTACGCCGCGCCCTGGGCCGGGTTTTCCCTGCCGTCAGGGATTCTTGATTTGCCGTTGAAGATGGCGGATCCGGTCTCATTTCGCGACGCCGAACAGATCTGTCAGCGTGAATTGGAAAAGCTCGAACGCAATGTCAGCATGAGTGCGCGGGTACGCCGGGTGATGCTGGAGAAGCAAAACGGTTTTCCCAGCCTAAACGTCACGGCCCGTCTCTTTCACATGACCCCACGAACGCTTCACCGGCGTCTGCAGGATGAAGGCACGAGCTTCAAGGACATCCTTGAGCAGGTCCGGCACACCCTCGCTGTTGAACACCTGAAAACCGGACAGCTCAGCATCGAGGAGATTGCCTACACGCTGGGTTATACCGACATGGCTAATTTCCGCCGTGCCTTCAAACGCTGGGAGGCCGTGCCGCCGTCGCAGTTTCGTGCCCTGCAAAACAATCCCTAACGCCGCTGGACTGGTTCGAGGCTGGGCGTTCGCGTGGCTGACAAAACAGGACGCGCCAGCCAATGCTGACGTGGCTTTATTTTTTCAACAGGGCAGCCAAGTCGGCGAAGGGGTTGTGGGTCGCCTGGTTGGTTTTGGGTGAGCTCAGCGAGCCTTCGCTGAAGTACTGCTGGTCGGTGTAGCGCGAGTGTTCATTGTCATGGCAGAACAGGCAGAGCAGCTCCCAGTTTGAGCCGTCTTGCGGGTTGTTGTCGTGGTTGTGATCGCGGTGATGCACAGTCAACTCACTCAGGCGCTTGCCAGAGAATTCCCGAGCGCAGCGGCCACACACGTGGGGGTACATTTTGAGCGCCTTGTCGCGATAGCCTTCTTCACGCGAACGCTGGTTGTCGGCGAGGATGCGATCAAGTTTGCTGGTGGCGGAAGGGGGGGTATTGGTGCTCATCGGGTGTCTCACAGGTTGGCTTTGCAGCAGTCTAGCCTGACCGGCGATCACTTAGAATCGTCAACGCGGCACTTTGCGACTCTTGGCTGTTCAAAATCTGAGTGCTTACGGATGGCTTCATCGCCGCGCACTTATAGCCCTCAGACTAATCAGGAGTTAGGCAATGCGAATCAACCTTGTGCTTGCCGTTGTGGCGATCGTCAGCCTGCCAGCGGCCTTGGCTCAGCCGTCGACTGCTCCTGCACCCGACGCCCCTGGGCGTGCGACGCCGCAGCCCTATGCGCCGGTTGCGCCGACTCATCTGCCGGCGCCGAGAGACGGCAACCCACCCCTGTTAACCGTACCAGCAGCGCCAGCGGTCAATCCGCCGCGCCGCGATGAAGAGCTGCCATTGCTGCGTGAGCAGCGGCAGCGGCCCATAGCACCGGTGCCTGCGCCGCAGTATTGATGCCATTCTGCGACGTGCCGACGCGTAGGCATGCTCTAAACGTGGACTTTCCGCAGCCCTTACCCGTTCTGCTCGGCGTCCATACCCAGAATCTTCAGGATAAAGGCGTACTCCAGCGCGGCATCTTTGAGCGCCTGGTAGCGGCCGCTCATGCCGCCATGCCCGGCCTCCAATTCGGTTTTAAGCAACAGCAGGTTGTTGTCAGTTTTATGGGCGCGCAGCTTGGCCACCCATTTCGCGGCTTCCCAATACTGCACGCGGCTGTCGTTGTAGCCGGCCACCGCGAGAATCGCCGGGTAGGCCTGGGCCTGAACGTTTTCATAGGGGGCGTAGCCCTTGATTCGCTCGAAGACGTCCGGTTGGTTCGGGTCGCCCCATTCGTCGTACTCGGTAACGGTTAGCGGCAGATCGGGGTTTTGCATGGTGTTGAGCACATCAACAAAGGGCACTTCGGCGATGGCGGCGGCGAACAGTTCCGGGCGCTTGTTTAGCACCGCGCCCATCAACAAGCCACCGGCACTGCCGCCACTGATCACCAATTGGCTGGGCTGGGTGTAACCGCTGTCGATCAGGTGTTCGGCGCAGGCAATAAAGTCGCTGAACGAGTTGTGCTTATGCTCAAGTTTGCCCGCGCGATACCAGGCTTCACCCAACTCGCCGCCACCGCGCACATGGGCGATGGCGAAGACAAAGCCGCGATCAAGCAGGCTGAGGCGAGCATGGGAGAACCAGGGGTCGAGGCTTTCGCCATACGCACCATAGCCATAGAGGTAGAGCGGGGCGCTCTTGCCGAGAACCTCTCGCTTGGCCACCAGGCTGATCGGCACCTGGGTGCCATCCGGAGCCGTGGCCCATAGACGTTGGCTGACATAGTGGTCGGCATCAAAGTCGCCCAGCACCGGGGTTTGCTTGAGCACCGCTTGCGCGCCTGTGGCCAACGTCAGTTGACGCACTTGGGCGGGGCGATTGAGTGCTTCATAACGCAAACGAATCACATCGCTGTCGAATTCTAGGCTGTCCTGCACATACAGGCTGTAGGCGGCATCCGGCAGTTGCACGCGGTAGGCTGCCTGGCCTTGGGGCTGCACCTCAATAATCGGCAGACCGTTTTCACGCAGGCTGAGTATCAGCGCTTGGTGATTAAGGCCCATACCTTCCAGCATCACCTGCGGATCATGCTCGCGCAGCAGTTGCCAGTGCGTGCGGCTGGGCGCGGATTCGCTGGCGCTGAACAGGGCGAAGTTGATGCCGTGTTGGTTGCTGCGGATCAGCCAGCGCCACTGGCCGTCCAGCAGGCCGTGATCGAGGTCGTATTCATGACCCTCTTCACGCGGGGCCACACAACTGAATGCGCCCTGCGGCGTGGCGGCATCAAGGATCCAGGCTTCGCTGGTGGTTTTGCTACCCAACAACAGAATCAGTTGGCGTTCGGAACTGCTGCGGTAGCAGCTGAGGAAAAAGCGCCCATCCGCTTCGTGGAACACCAGTTCAGCCGAGTCGTCGCCGAGATGATGGCGATAGAGCTTGTGCGGCCGGTGCGTGTCATCCAGCTCACCAAAGAACAGCGTCTGGCTGTCGTTGGCCCAGGTCATGCTGCCGTCGCAGTCGTCAAAGGGCAGCTCGATCAGGCTGTCGTCAGCCAGTTCCTTGACGAACAGGCGGTAGGTTTCTTCGCCGCTGGTGTCCAGGCTGTAGGCCAGGCGCTGATGATCGGGGCTGATGCTGAACGCCCCGAGCGAGATAAAACCGCCTTCGGCCAACGCGTTGGGATCGAGCAGTAACTGTTCGCTGCCTTCATCCACGCTCAGCGAGCCATCGGCAGGTTTGCGGCAGCGGTAATGCCGTGGGTATTCGTCACCCGCCGTGGTGCGCTGGTAATACAGATACGGCCCCCACGTCGATGGCAGGCTCAAGTCGGTTTCGCGGATGCGTCCTTTGATCTCTTGAAACAATCTTTCACGCAGGGGCAATTGCTCACTCAGCTGCGCCTCTAGGTAGGCATTTTCAGCCTTGAGATGGTCGAGCACTTCAGTGCTGTCGCGGTTTTCCAGCCAGCGGTAGGGGTCGGCGCTTGCGTCGAGGCGGGCGATGGGGGCGTGGTGCATGCAGCAACTCCTGTGGATGTAGGCCGACAGTGGGGCGTCGAAGGGCCTGTGCAAAACCGGCTACGTGTCGGTGCGTTTACCAGCGGTAAACGCCGCAGCCGCGCCCGTTTTTGCCGTATATGCCTCTCGTGCGCGCGCGTTTGATCGGGTTCAAAGCAGGCAAAAGCCGCTATGATAAGCGCCGTTTCGCTGGTCGGCTGCTGAAATCTGCGCAGCCCCGTGCTGTCCGCCCCCGATGGGCGTTAATGTCTGAGAACGTGCGTTTTATGAACGAAAATGACTACCAACTCGCCTGGAGTGCCTACCTGATTGCAGCGGTTGGCTGTCTGTTGGTGTGGTTGAAGCTCACCAGTTGGATGTGGCGTTACCTGCGTGAGCCCCTGCGCGTGCTGGTGCTGGTGCTGTTGTTCACGCCCACCATCGTTGACCCCGGCCAAGAGCTCTTTGCCCCGGCGGTGGCCATTACCGCCATGGACCTGCTACTGGATGTGGGTAATAACGCGTGGCGTGCCGTAGCTGACCTGAGCATGTACGGGTTAATTGCGTTTGCCCTGTACCTGCTGTTTGTCGCGATTCGTTGGCCGCTAGAGCGTTGGCGTCTGGCGCGAAAAGACGCAGCGCCGACCAGCGGCAACGAACCCACCCTGCGCGAACTCACCGCCCGCGACCAGTTCGATGCTGGAGACACCCGCTTTGATGCGCACGGTGACCGCCGCCTGAAGGTTGAGCCGCGTTTGTAGTGCTGCGCCCTGGCCTGTTTTAGAGCCAGGGCGTTGGTTTTACCCCGCCTAAATCAATACAAAATGCAAGGCTTTACCTTGGCGGAAAAAGGAGTAGAGTTGCGCGCCTTTCCGGCCACCGCTGCTTCTTATGCCTCGCGCAATCACTCGACTGTCCGCTGCAACACACGCCACGCCCCGCCTGCCAACGCGTTTAGCGCTCTGGCTGCTGGATAATTCACACCTCGGCCATGCCCCCAGCGTGAAGCGCTTTGCCGGACGTTTGCTCAAGCAGCCGGCCTTGCAAGGCGAGGTGCATGCGCAAACCCGTCTGGGGCAGATGCTCTGCCGTGATTGTGGCAACCCGCGTGATCGCCGCATGGGCGTTGAGCTCTTGCGTCAGGCGGCGCGTGCGGGGCATCTGGATGCTCAATTGACCCTTGGCCAGCTCTACAACCAGCCGCGCACCCTTGAGCCGCTGCAAGCGCGCCACTGGCTTGAACTGGCCGCTGGGCAAGGCTCGGCAGAAGCCAAGCAACTGCTTAAACAGCTCTGACGCTGACGGAAGGTACTGGTTATACTGCCAGTACTTTTTGCGGAGCTGCGTATGCCATTTGATCTGTCCACCGCGCTGACCCCTGCGCTGCTGGGTTTCGCCATGGCGGCCTTGCCGCTGGTTTATCTGGCGTGGACGCTGCAACGCCGTCTGGCCAACCAGCAGTTAACCTTCAGTCTCATGCAAGAGCGCCTGAGTAATGCGCAGTTGGCGCAGACCGGTCTTGCCGCGCAACTGGACGACAGTCGTGAAGAAATCGGCGCGCTCAGCGAGATCAAGGCCGATCAACAAGCCGAGCTTGCCGCCTTGCGCCGTGAAGCCGATTTGCTGCAACAAGAGCGGCAGATTGCCCGCCAAGCCGCCCAGGCCTGGCAGGCACAACGTGAGCAGCAGGAAGCAGAAATCCGCCGCCTGGATGCCCAGCGCGCCGCCCTCAGTGCCGAACTCAAAGAACAACAAGACAGCCATCAACAGCGCTTGAGCGACCTGCAGGGCTCGCGTGAAGAGTTGCGCGCCCAGTTTGCCGAGTTGGCGGGCAAGATTTTCGATGAGCGCGAGCAGCGTTTCAGCGAAACCAGCCAGCAGCAACTTGGTCAGTTGCTCGACCCGCTCAAGGAGCGCATTCAATCCTTCGAAAAACGTGTCGAAGAGAGTTATCAGCAAGAGGCACGCGAGCGCTTTTCCCTGGGCAAGGAGCTGGAGCGTTTGCAGCAACTCAATCAGCGTCTGGGGGACGAAGCGACCAACCTGACACGCGCCCTCAAAGGTCAGAAAACCCAAGGCAATTGGGGTGAGTTGGTGCTGGAGCGGGTGCTGGAGCATGCGGGCCTGGAGAAGGGCCGCGAATACCAGACGCAAGTCAGCCTGAAAAGCGCCGATGGCGAGCGCTTCCAGCCCGATGTGCTGATTCAACTGCCTGGTGATAAGCAGGTGGTGGTAGACGCCAAAGTCAGCCTGACGGCCTATCAACAGTTTATTGCTGCTGATGATGAACCCAGCCGGCAACAGGCGTTGAAACAGCATGTACTGTCGCTGCGCAGTCACCTTAAGGGGCTTTCGCACAAGGACTATCAGCGCCTTGAAGGCTTGCATAGCCTGGATTTTGTGCTGCTGTTTGTACCCATCGAAGCGGCATTTTCGGCGGCCTTGCAGGCAGATCCGGGGTTATTCCAGGAGGCCTTTGATCAGCACATTGTCATCGTCAGCCCCACCACCTTGCTGGCCACGCTGCGCGTGATCGACAGCCTGTGGCGTCAGGAGCGGCAGAGCCAGAATGCCCGTGAAATTGCCGAGCGGGCCGGGGCGCTGTACGACAAGTTTGTCGCCTTTATTCAGGATTTGGACGAGGTGGGCGCGCGCCTGCAGCAGCTTGATAAAGCCTATGCCGGGGCGCGCAACAAGCTCAGTGATGGCCGTGGCAACCTGATCAGCCGGGTGGAAAACCTCAAGTTGCTGGGCGCGCGTGCCAGCAAGAGTCTGCCTGCCGATTTGCTTGAGCAGGCCGCGGGCATGCGCGAGCTGGATGAGCAACTCGCACCATAGCGCTGCACGCGGGTTGTGGCAGCACGCTAGTTACGCCCGTCGGTGTTTCCAGAATCCACCGCTGCTGTGAATTCGCGCAACCAAGCGGCCAGTTGTTGCGGTTCGGCCAGCAGTTGCCAATGACTGGCCAGCACTTCACGGCGTTTAAGATTCGCGGCCCAGCGCTGCAGATGTTCGAACAACTGCGGGCGCACAAAACGGTCAGCGCTGGCCACGATCAACTGCACGGGCACTTCGGTATGGCGCTGGCGAGGGCGAAACAGGCTGCGGATAAAATTGGCCCGATAGAGTTTGACCCCGTGCACACCGTCACTGAGCTGAGTGGGGTTGATGCTGACGTGATCCAGCCCCTCCAGCTTGCGCAAAAGCCCCGGCCAGGCACGATCCAAGCCCAGTCGCCAGGTGAGTTCGGGCAGCCAGGGTAAGTGGAAGAGGGCGATATACCACGAGCTGAGCAATTGGCCGAACACCTGTAGTAAGGCCTTGGGACTTTTCTCGTTGAGTTTGTCACGCATCCAATAGCCGACGTGGTCCAGGCATGGCCCGGAAATGCTGGTGTAGGAAGCCAGCAGGGGTTGAATGCGCGGTTCGGTGACCGCTTCCCAGGCCTGAATCGACCCCCAGTCGTGCGCCAGCAAATGTACGGGATGGCCGGGGCTTAGGGTGTTGATCACCGCCTCAAGGTCATTGGCCAGCTTGCTGAGGTGGTAGTCCGAGCGCTGCGTGGGAATGTCCGATGCGCCGAAACCGCGTACATCGTAGGCAATGATCTGATAGTCAGCGGCTAATTCAGCCACCAGCGGTAACCAGACTTCGTGGCTGTCCGGGTAGCCGTGTACCAGCAAAACAGTGGGGCCTTGCGGGTTGCCCCAGCGGTAGGCAGCCAGGTACACACCATCGCCTTTTACCGTGACATGTTCTGCTTGCAGAGCGCCAGGCGGCAGCACGGCGGGCGCGTTCATGGGTTCACCTGCGCGTGTTGCGCAATGAGTTGACGCTGGATGATACGGATCAGCAGGCATCTTGTTTTAAGTGTCATGGCCGGCAATAACCTTGGGGGGGATGCCCCATTGTTGGGGCTACGGCGTGCCTGTGCCTAGCCTCAAACGTTATGTCCGGCGTCCCGTGCAGGCTGCTGCTGATTCAGCCAAGAACCGCTCTAAATCGAGTGTCTGAGGGGTTTTTAGCGCTGTTGCGCTGTGTGCCAGCCAGGCAAGTCCAGCCCTTGGTTGGGGCGTTCCGATGCGTAAGCAGCCTGTTTTATTGCAACAGCAATACCGCCGCGCCTGCCAACAAGCCGCAGGCCATCACCGGCAGCGTCAGCAATGCCAGCTGGCGACCGCCGATCAGCGCCACCAGAAAGCCTTTGACCAGGCTGTTGCTCAGCGCCGCGAGAAAGATGCCGTTGACCGCCACCTGAGCGTGCAAGTCGCTGTGTGCGCTGCGCGCCAGCGACAGGGTGATGGCATCCACATCGGCCAGGCCGGACACCAGCGCGACCAGGTACACGCCCACATCACCGAGCCAGCGTTGTGCGCCTTCAACCAGCAGCAGAATCAGCGCCAACAGTGCGGCAAAACGCAGTGCCGGACCGATCTCAAATGGGTTTTTCAGCGGTGGCTCGGCCTGTTCCTCGGTCTCCATCCCGGCGCGGCGAAAGTACAGCAGTGCGCCCACTGCATACACCAGCGTGGCGGTTGCCAATGGCCACAGCAGTGCTGGCAGAAGGCTGGCGTTGATAAGACCTACTTCCAACAGTACGCGGGGAAACATCAGCGCCGAAGTGGCGAGCAGACCACAGGCCAGAATGGCATTCAGATTGCGCCCTTGGGCCAGGCGCGCCAGGGTGATGGTCATCGCGGTGGATGACACCACACCGCCGAGCAATGCGGTAATCAACAGCCCCTGGCGCATGCCCACCAAGCGAATGGCCACATAGGCGGCAAAACCGATGCTGGCGATCAGCACCACCATCCACCAGATGGCGTAGGGGTTGAATGTCTGCCAAGGGCCGTAACCTTGGTTGGGCAGTGCGGGCAGCAGCACCAGCGAGATAAACAACAGCTTCAACGCGCCGGATAACTCGGCCTCGCTCAGTTGCTGCAAGGCGCCATGCAGGGATTGTTTCAGGCTCAGCAGCAAGGCCACCGCCACTGCACCGGCCGCCGCCAGCCCGGCGTAACCCGCCATGGACAGGCTGCCGAGGATAAAGGTGATCAGCAGCGCCACTTCACTGGTCAGGCCTATGTCGCCCAGGCGTTTCAGTTCGCCAAAGTAGGAGGCCACGACCAAAATGGCGAAGCCGGCGAATACGGCAGCCCAAGCCGCGACACCAAAGTGGTTACCCAAGAGCATGGCAAATGCGCCCAGCAGGCTGCTCAGGGCAAAGGTGCGTATGCCGGCCACCAACTGCGAATCTTCAGTATTGCGTCCTTGCCAACCGCGCTCGGCACCAATCAGCAGGCCCGCCGCCAGTGCGCTGGCAAAATTCAGCAGGGTATCGAGGGCTTCTGGCATGGTCTGATCCTGAGTGACGAATGCCCGCAGTATAGTCAGCGCCGCGCAGGCGGTGTTGAGGTAAATCAGCTGGCTGCTGGGTGATTGCGCAAGATTATCCAAGACGCTGTGCGCGTGATGCGGCAGGCTATGCCATTCAAGGAGGGCACATGAGCCGTTTGCAGCAGTTTGGTTATGGGTGTCGCGACAGCCTCGCGATGATTGTCGGCATTGTGCCGTTCGGCCTGATCTACGGGGCGCTGGCCAGCTTGGCCGGGCTGACGCTGTGGCAGGCGCTGGGTATGTCGCTGCTGGTGTATGCCGGTTCGGCGCAGTTTATTGCCATTAGCCTGCTGACGTTAGGCAGCGGTGCGCTGGTCATTTTGCTCACGACATTTGTCGTTAATCTGCGTCATGTGCTCTACAGCGCGGCGTTGCAGCCTTATGTCGGCGGCTTGCCGCAGCGCTGGCGGTTGCCGTTGGCCTTTGGCCTGACTGATGAAACCTTTGCCGTGGTGCAGCGCCGCTACCTAGCGCGCGGCATGGCTGATTATGGCCAGTGGTATCACGCGGGGGTGGCCTTGGCGCTTTATCTGTCTTGGGTTAGCAGCTCGCTGGTGGGCGCGTTGTTTGGCCAGTCGGTGCCGAACCTGGCGGGTTGGGGATTGGATTTCGCCATGTTGGCGACCTTTATTGGCATCGTGGTGCCGGCGCTGCGTAACCAACCGCAGATCGCCGCCGCGCTGGTGGCCAGTGCCGTGGCGCTGCTGTGTCATGCCTGGCCCTACAAATTGGGGCTGATGGCGGCTGCGCTCAGCGGTATTGCCATTGGTGTGTGGTTGGAGCGCCTGCAAACGCCTGTGAGCATAGGGGAGGCTGTGTAATGGAGGTCTGGTTACTGATTCTGGGCATGGCGCTGATCACCTTTGCGATTCGTTACAGCCTGTTCGCCTTTCCTGAGTTGCGCTTTCCACCCTTGGTGCGCCAGGGGCTGCATTACGTGCCGACGGCGGTGTTGAGCGCGATTGTGCTACCCGGCATGTTGATCCCGGACGGCCAGCAGTGGGCCTTCAATAGTGAGAATGCCTACCTGCTGGCGGGTGTGGTGACGATTGCCATCGCTGCGGTGACACGGCACTTACTGGCCACGATTGGCGGCGGTTTGCTGGTGTTTTTTGCGCTGCGCGCGCTGCTCGGCCAGCTGCCGGTGTAGCGATCAGGCCGCAAAAAATACGCGCGGCTGTGGCTTTGCCCACGCTCAATGCAGTCAAATGAGTCATTACTCTCTTCACCACCGCAGGCAGGAACACGGACGATGAGCGAACAATCTCAATTCGCATTGCTGGGTAAAAAGCGTTTTTTGCCATTTTTCGTGACCCAGTTATTGGGGGCGTTCAATGACAACATTTTCAAGCAATCGCTGATTCTGGTGATCTTATTCAAGATCAGCGCCAGTGCCGACAAGGACTTGCTGGTTAACCTATGTGCATTGCTGTTTATCCTGCCGTTCTTCCTGTTTTCGGCCCTGGGCGGACAGCTTGGTGAGAAGTTCCCCAAGGACTCGCTGATTCGCGCCGTCAAGTTGGCTGAGATCGTCATCATGCTGCTGGGCGCGCTGGGTGTGTTGCTCGGCAACCTGCCGCTGATGCTGGCGGTGCTGTTTGCCATGGGCACGCAATCGGCCCTGTTTGGCCCGGTGAAATATTCCATCCTGCCGCAGCACCTCAGTGAGCAGGAGTTGGTCGGCGGCAATGCCCTGGTGGAAATGGGCACCTTTCTCGCCATCCTCGCGGGCACCATCGGCGCGGGCATCATCATGGCCAGTAGCGGCTATGCCGAGATTGTCGCTGCCAGCGTGGTGATTGTTTCGGTGTTGGGTTATCTGGCCAGTCGCGCCATTCCGGCGGCCTCGGCGGCCATGCCGCAACTCAAGCTGGACTGGAACATCCTGCGTCAGTCTTGGTTGATCATGAAGCTCGGCCTGGGCCAGCGCCCGGCGGTGTCGCGCTCGCTGGTAGGCAATTCGTGGTTTTGGTTTCTCGGCGCGGTGTACCTGACGCAGATCCCGGCCTACGCCAAAGAGTGGCTATACGGTGATGAAAGCGTGGTCACGCTGATTCTCACGGTGTTTTCGGTCGGTATTGCCTTGGGCTCGATGCTCTGTGAACGCATGAGCGGGCGTAAGGTGGAAATCGGCCTGGTGCCCTTTGGCTCCATCGGTTTGACAGTGTTTGGTATTGCCCTGTGGTGGTTTTCCGGTGGCTTTCCAGAAGCAGCCGAAGCACACGATTGGCTCACCGTGCTGAGTTATCAGCAGGCCTGGTGGATTTTGGGGTCGATCCTGGGCATTGGCTTGTTCGGCGGTTTTTACATTGTGCCGCTGTATGCCTTGATCCAGTCGCGCACGGTTGAGCATGAGCGGGCGCGGGTGATCGCTGCCAACAACATCCTCAATGCGCTGTTTATGGTGATATCGGCGGTTGTTTCGATTCTGTTCCTCAGCGTCGCTGAGCTTTCGATCCCACAGCTGTTTTTGACCATTTCGCTGATGAACATCGCGGTCAACAGCTACATCTTCAAGATCGTCCCTGAATTCACCATGCGCTTTATGATCTGGCTGCTCAGCCATTCCATGTACCGCGTTGAACACAAGGGGCTGGATGCCATCCCGGACGAAGGCGCGGCGGTGCTGGTGTGCAACCACGTGTCATTCGTCGATGCGCTGCTGATCGGCGGGGCGGTGCGCCGGCCTGTGCGCTTTGTCATGTACTACAAAATCTACAACCTGCCGGTGCTCAACTTTATCTTCCGCACCGCGGGCACCGTGCCGATTGCTGGCCGCCATGAAGACCTGCTGATTTACGACGCCGCGTTCAAGAAAATCGCCGAGTACCTGCGCAACGGCGAAGTGGTGTGCATTTTCCCGGAAGGCAAGTTGACCAGCGATGGTGAGGTCAATGAGTTCAAGAACGGCGTCGAGCGGATCATTCAGGAAAACCCCGTGCCGGTGATTCCCATGGCCTTGCAGGGTTTGTGGGGCAGCTTTTTCAGTCGTGACCCACACAAGGGTTTCTTCAAACGCCTGTGGTCGCGCATCACCTTGGTCGCTGGCGAGCCGGTGGCTGCAGAAGCCGTTAAATGTGACCTGTTACAGGCGCAGGTGGCGACGCTGCGCGGTGACCGGCGTTAAGCGTTTTTAGCCGCAGGGCTGGTGCGCACCACCAGCCACAAGGCCAGGGCGATCAGTACACCGCCGTAGAGGTAGGCCCACGATAGCGGCTCGTCGAGCAACAGTGCACCCCAGAGCACGCCGAAAGGCGGGATCAAAAAGGTAGTGGTGCTGGCCTTAATCGGGCCGATGTCACTGAGTAAACGGAAATACAGCACGTACGCCAGCGCCGTGCAGAGCAAACCCAGCCCCGCTAATGACAGCCACACCTCAAGCCCACCCCAACTGGCCGGCGGTTGCAGCCACAGCGAACCGCCGAACAACGGCAGCAGAAACAGGCTGGCACCGGCCAGGCTGGCCAGCGCGGTGAGGCGGTTATCCAAGCCGCCTTGCTGGCCGATCCAGCGCCGGGTGAGAAAGCCCGCCACGCCATAACAGGCGGTTGCAACCAGGCAGGCTGCCGCGCCCAACAGTAGATCAAGGTCGAACGCGACAGGGCCGGTGCGGGTCAGAACGGCCACGCCAAACAATCCAATGGCCACCCCGGCAGCTTTGCTCAGGGTCAGGGCTTCGGCAAAAAAAAGCATGCCGATCAGTACACCCATCATCGGTGTAGTGGCGTTGAAGATGGCCGAGTAGCCGGCGGGCAGTACCAGCGCCGCGAGGCAGTACATGGCCGATGGAATGCCAGCATTGATCACCCCCAGCATCAGGCAGTGCTTGAGTTTGCCGTTGAACTGCCAACGCACGCGCATCAGCCAGACAATCGCCAGTAAACCGAGCAGCCCGATGCTGGCGCGAAAAAATGCCGTAGGCATGCTGCCGAGCACGGGCGCGACAATGCGCATAAATAAAAAGCTTGCGCCCCAGATGGCGGCAAGCACTAGCAGTCGGGCCAGGTCGGCAGGGCGCACAACAAACTCCGCAACGCAGAAAAAGGCCGAGCAGTGTTGCCGGGCTGTTGCGCCAAGGCAATTCGAAATGCGCTTTCAGCGTCGTGACTTGGCAATATTTCGTCGTAGATAAGCGCGTATCCGGGTATTGCCGGCTTTAACTTGGCTCGGTCACTGGATAAGCTCGGGGAAATGTCCGCATCTCATCCGCAGGGGTTTCTTATGCCACAGCAATGGCCGGCCAGCGCGATTGCCACGCTTATCCTCCAAGGCTTCGACGATTATCGCGAGCAGTTCCGACAGATCACCAATGGCGCGCGAGTGCGTTTTGAACAAGCCCAGTGGCAGGAAATTCAGCAGGCTTCCGCTGAGCGTATTGCCCTCTATGAAGCGTTTGTCAGCACCGTCAGTGAGCGTTTACGTGCTGCCTATGCCGCACAGGTGCTGTTGGATGTGGAGAGTTGGCCGCTGGTGAAGTCGGCGTATATCGCCCTGATCGATCTGCGCTACGACGATGAACTGGCGGAAACCTGGTTCAACTCGATCTTCTGCGGCTTGTTCAGCCATGACCAGATCAACGACGGTTGCATGTTTATCCACACCACGCGCCCCGCGCTGCGGGTTAATGAGCGCGCACCGCAAACCCGTGTGTATGAACCCAAAGGGGATGTGGAACAAGCGCTGCGGCAGATTTTCACCGATTTCAGCTTTGAAGTGGGCTACGAAGACCTGGAGCGCGACCTGTCGCGGTTGCTCAAGCAATTACGCGACAACCTGCCTGATTGGGTGTGCAAAGACCCCGCCCTGCGCATTGAGCTGTTCGCCTCACGCTTGTATCGCAACAAGGGGGCGTATCTGGTTGGGCGCATCTTTACCTGCGACGAGCAATGGCCGCTGGTGATCCCCGTTCTGCACCGCGAAGGGCAGGGTATTCAGATTGATGCGCTGATCACTGATGAGGCTGAGGTGTCGATTATCTTCTCCTTCACACGCTCCTATTTTATGGTGCGTGTCGGTTACCCGGCGGAATTTGTAGGCTTCCTCAAGCGCATTCTGCCCGGCAAGCACATTGCCGAGCTGTACACCTCCATTGGCTTTTATAAGCATGGTAAGTCGGAGTTTTACCGCTCGTTGATCAACCACCTGGCCACCACCGATGACAAGTTCGTGATGGCTCCCGGTGTGCGCGGCATGGTGATGAGTGTGTTCACCCTGCCGGGCTTCAACACGGTGTTCAAGATCATCAAAGACCGCTTCTCTCCGTCCAAGAACGTCGACCGCGGCACGGTGATCGAGAAATACCGCCTGGTCAAAACCGTCGACCGGGTAGGGCGGATGGCCGATACCCAGGAGTTTTCCGACTTCCGCTTTCCGCTGAGTAAATTTGATCCTGAATGCCTGGCGGAGCTGTTAGACGTTGCGCCATCGACCGTCGAAGTCAAAGGCGACACGGTGCTGGTGCGCCATTGCTGGACCGAGCGGCGCATGATTCCGCTCAATCTGTATGTAGAAAGTGCCAGCGAAGCCCAGGTGCGAGAAGCCCTGGATGACTATGGGCTGGCGATCAAACAGCTGGCGGCGGCGAATATCTTCCCTGGCGATATGCTGCTGAAGAACTTTGGCGTCACCCGCCATGGCCGTGTGGTGTTTTACGACTACGACGAGATCTGCTTCCTCACCGAGGCCAACTTTCGGCGGATTCCGCCACCGCGCTACCCGGAAGATGAAATGTCCTCCGAGCCTTGGTATTCCGTGGCACCCATGGATGTTTTCCCCGAGGAGTTTCCGCCGTTTTTGTTTGCTGACATGAAGCAGCGCCGGCTGTTCAAGGAGTTGCACGGCGACATCTATGACGCGGACTACTGGAAGAGCCTGCAAGAGGCGATTCGCGCCGGCAAGGTGATCGATGTATTCCCCTATCGGCGCAAAGATCAGGCCGATAGGGAGTACTAGAGTCGATGCGCCAGGCGATCAGCCTGCTGGCCGTCGGGGTTGTAGCGCTGGCGCAAACCCCGGTAGCTCAGGCACAAGCAGACCCAGAGTCGGCGCTCGAATTGGCGCCATTGCTGATTACCAGCCCGCGCACTGACGCGCGCTGGTTAAGCAGCCCAGCCGCCGTCAGTGTGCTGGATGCCGCCTCGACGCCCGGTGAACAGGCGCTCGCACTCGACACTTGGCTGGCCCGCGTGCCAGGGGTGTTTAGCCTCAATCGGTACAATCTGGCGCAAGGCCTGCGCCCAGCCATTCGCGGTTTTGGCGCACGTGGCAATTTTGGTGTGCGCGGCATCCGCGTACTGGTAGACGGTGTGCCGCTGACCATGCCGGATGGGCAAACCGAACTTGATGGGCTGGACCTGGGCCTGGTCGAACGCATTGAAGTGTTACGCGGCCCGGCCTCGGTGCTGTACGGCAATGCTGCTGGCGGCGTGTTGGCCATCGAAACCCGCCAGCCGCCCGCTACGCCCTCCATGCAGTTGGACGTTAGTGCAGCCGGTTTGGGCTATCAACGCGCGCGCGCCGAAGTAGGCGGCAGCGAGGCGAATGTGGGCGGCCTGCTGGCGTTTACCAGTACCACGCTGGAGGGCTATCGGCCACAAAGCCAGGCCCACACCAATAGCCTGACCGGCAAGGCGCAGTGGATCAGCGACAGCGGCCAGTTGCGTCTTAATTTCAATGCCATCGACAACCGTGCTGAAGATCCGGGCGGGCTTACGGCCGCTCAGGTCAAGGCGGATCGTCGGCAGGTGGCAGCGAATAATCTACGGTTTGATGCGGATGAATATATTCGTCAGCAGCGTCTGGGCTTGGTCTGGGATGGTTACGCGGCGGGTGCTGATGAGTACCAACTGCGCAGTTATGCGGGGCATCGTGAGTTTGGTAATCGGCTGGGCTTTGAGCGCAGTGGGCAAACCACATTCAGCCGCTATTTCAGTGGGGTGGGCGCGCAATACAGGGCGGTTGCAGGGGCTGAGTGCAACACGGTTATTGAATTGAAGCAGGCGCAGCATGATGCATTCCTACCACCTCTGTCATGACTTCAATCGGGCACT
>LNDO01000039.1 GCA_001465025.1 Pseudomonas sp. Ga0074129 | reverse complement strand
GAAGATCAATTTACGCCCACGCAAACGCCTGGGCTGGAAGACACCGTACGAAGTGTATGCAGGGGTGAGCGTTGCACTTATGGGTTGAATTCAGGCTAACTTAACCGCTACCCGCACACGATTAGCGTTTGGTCGCGTCGTATGCCAGGGCTGTCGTGCCGTCATCCTGATCACGATTTACTTCTTCACACTTCTCGCGGCTGCCGCCACAAATCGAACACTCTTTCTCAATTCCTAGATTGGCGATTCCGCCGCAAGAACCGGCAATAGGCTTACGGCCCATGATTACGCCAATAGCCATCATGCCCACTACCAGAAGCATGACCAAAAAAACCACTAAGAACGTCATTGCTCGTCTCCTGCTGGAAATAGCTGCTCGAAAGCCTGAGTTGCTTGTGTGACGAAGCCGTCACCTTCACGGGTCACGAAAAAGGCGGCAATACCTTTGCGCTCGGCAAACGCCAAGCCTCGCTCTGTGCCCATGACCATAAGCACTGTAGACAAACCATCTGCGCGTAACGTGGATTTATCCACGACGGTTACTGCGGCCAATTGATGATTAATCGGCTTTCCGGTCGATGGATCGAGGGTATGCGAATAACGCTGACCGTCTTCCTCGAAATAATTACGGTAATCACCCGAAGTGGAAATGCCATAACCATCAACTGCCAATACACGCTGGGCTACACGCTGGCCGTCCTGTGGCGCCTCCAAACCAATACGCCAAGGCTGACCATCCGGCTTCAGACCGGCGGCTTTAAGCTCGCCCGTCACCTCAATCATATAGCGGCTAACACCCAACTCACTTAAACGCTGCACGATCTTGTCCACGGCGTAGCCTGCGGCGATGCTGTTGAAGTCAACTTGCAGGTCAACATCCTTGCACAACTGCTCGCCCTGACGACGCAGATACTGCATGCCTACTCGGCTAATGGCAGCGGCAAGAGCCTCAGGTGTCGGAACTTTTCCTGCACGCGCCTGCGGGCCAAACCCCCAGAGATTCAGAACGGGCTCCAAGGTCAAATCCAAAAGCCCATCACTTTCCTCGTGCAGTGCGTAACCCGCATCCACCAATTCCAGCAGGCCTGCCGGCATAACCTGACAGCTTCCAGCAGGAGCATGATTGAACTTCTCGATGACTGAATCAGCGCGATAGGTCGAGAGTTGCAGATCGACCTCGGCAAGAATTGTTTCGGTTTCACGTTTGACCAAATCAAGACCAGGAGAAGACTCTCCACGCACATACTTGATCGTGTAAGTGCTGCCCATGGTTGGGCCACTAAATTCTTCTACACGCTCAGAAAACCAACAGCCCGTTAGGGCTGTCAGCATGCTGACAGCTATAACGGGCTTTAGAAGCACATGGCTCATGTTTAACCGCCGAAGTCGTCGAGCAGGATGTTCTCCTCCTCCACACCCAAATCAATCAAAAGCTTGATAACGGCGGCATTCATCATGGGCGGGCCGCACATGTAGAACTCACACTCTTCAGGTGCTGGGTGGTTCTTCAGATAGTTCTCATACAGCACGTTGTGAATGAAGCCCTTCATGCCCGTCCAGTTGTCTTCCGGCAGGGGGTCAGACAGTGCCAGATGCCACTTGAAGTTCTCATTCTCAGCCTGCAGCTGATCATATTCTTCAACATAGAAGGCCTCACGCATGGAGCGTGCGCCATACCAGAAGCTGATCTTGCGCTTGGACTTCAACCGCTTGAGCTGGTCAAAAATGTGCGAGCGCATCGGAGCCATGCCAGCACCACCGCCGATAAAGACCATTTCAGCCTCGGTGTCTTTGGCGAAGAACTCACCAAAGGGTCCGTAAACTGTAATTTTATCGCCAGGCTTAAGGCTAAATACGTATGAAGACATCTTGCCCGGCGGCAAATCATCTTTACCGGGCGGTGGTGAAGCAATACGGATATTAAACTTAACCAAGCCACGCTCTTCAGGATAGTTGGCCATTGAGTAAGCACGTATCACCGTCTCTTCAACCTTCGATACGTACTTCCACTGGTTAAATTTGTCCCAATCGCCCCGGTACTCGGGCTGAATATCAAAGTCCTTGTAGTGAACCTCGTGCGGTGGGCACTCCAACTGCACATAGCCACCGGCACGGAAGTCAACGTTTTCACCCTCTGGCAACTTCAACGTCAACTCTTTAATAAAGGTCGCTACGTTGGGGTTGGACTCAACGGTGCATTCCCATTTCTTAACACCGAAGACTTCTTCCGGCACCTCAATCTTCATGTCTTGCTTGACCGGCGTCTGGCAAGACAACCGCCAGCCCGCCTTAGCTTCGCGACGAGTGAAGGCTGCTTCCTCTGTAGGCAGCATTTCACCACCACCGTGCTCGACCACACATTTGCACTGCGCACATGTACCGCCACCGCCGCAGGCAGAGGACAGGAAGATATTATTGGCCGCCAAGGTTTGCAGTAACTTGCCGCCTGCCGGAACCACGATTGTTTTTTCGCCGTTAATCTCGATGCTCACGTCACCGCTGGAAACCAGCTTGGCGCGCGCCGCAAGAATGACCAGCACCAACGCCAACACAATGCCGGTAAACATGCCGATGGCGATAAATATCTCTACATTAATCATCTGCGTACCCCTTCTTTACAACTGCACGCCGGAGAAGGACATAAAGCCCAGAGACATAAGACCGATAGTAATAAAGGTAATACCAAGACCCTGAAGACCGTCTGGAACATCACTGTACTTGAGCTTCTCGCGTATGCCGGCAAGCGCAGCAATTGCCAGCGCCCAAGACAAACCAGAGCCAAGGCCATATACGGTGCTTTCGGTAAGATTGTAATCGCGCTCAACCATGAAGAGCGTACCGCCCATAATGGCGCAGTTCACAGTAATCAGCGGAAGGAAAATACCCAACGCGTTATAAAGACTGGGAACGTATTTATCCAGAAGCATCTCCAGTATCTGGACAATGGCTGCAATTACACCGATATAGCTCAATAGACCCAGAAAGCTCAGATCCACTTCTGGCAACCCGGCCCAAGCCAACGCGCCGTCTTTGAGCAAATAGGTGTAAATCAGGTTGTTGGCGGGCACGGTAATGACCTGCACCACAACCACCGCAATACCAAGACCAATTGCTGTCTCAACTTTCTTCGAGATGGCGATAAAAGTGCACATACCAAGAAAGAAGGCCAAGGCCATATTCTCAACAAACACAGCCTTAGCGAACAAACTGAGATAATGCTCCATTAATAGGCCTCCTTATTCGACACCTGAGGCGCCATTTTGAAACTTGGCTTCTCCACTTGATCTTTCTTCCAGGCCCTGAGCGCCCAGATGAACAAACCAATCAGAAAGAACGCAGAGGGTGGCAACAGAAGCATGCCATTGGGCTGATACCAGCCACCATCGTTTAACACTGGAATTATTTCGTAGCCCAGCAATTTACCAGCACCAAAGAGCTCACGAATAATACCCAGGGCAATCAATATAGCGCTGTAGCCCAAGCCGTTACCAATGCCATCAAAAAATGACAATACGGGTGGGTTTTGCATGGCAAAAGCTTCAGCTCGCCCCATCACAATACAGTTGGTGATGATCAAGCCTACGAACACAGATAGCTGTTTAGACAGACTATAGGCAAAGGCTTTAAGAACTTGGTCAACGACAATTACCAAGGAGGCGATGATCACCATCTGTACGATCATACGAATTGAACTTGGGATCTGACCGCGGATCATCGAGATGAACAGGTTAGAAAACCCGGTCACCAGCGTTAGTGCGATCGACATTACCAACGCTGTTTTAAGGTTGACGGTCACCGCCAACGCAGAACAGATACCCAGTATCTGCAAGCCAATTGGGTTGTTATTGAAGATCGGGTTCAGCAGTACTTCTTTAATAGTTGGCTGGGACATAATCAAGCTTCCCCTTTGTGCAGGTTGGCAAGGAACTGGGCAAAACCATTTTCTCCCAGCCAGAATTGCAGCAGGTTGTTAACCCCATTTTGAGTCAGCGTCGCGCCAGCAAGCCCATCAACTTGATGATTTGCTTGGGCACTTTGAGGATCAACGTTGCCTTTCACAATTTCGATGGCCAACTCACCTTTTCCATCAAACAGCGTTTTACCCAGCCACAAACTTTTCCACTTGGGATTATCCACCTCACCACCAAGACCGGGCGTTTCCGCATGCTGATAAAAACCCAGACCTGCGACAGTGTTCAAATCGCCCTGCAGCGCCATAAAGCCATGCAATGTTGACCAGAGCCCATAACCCCGCACAGGCAGAATCACGGTTTCCAACTTGCCATCCTGCTCGACCAAATACACCGTGGTGAACCGCTCGCGACGTTTAATCGACGCAATATCATCAGCACCCGTTAATACAGAGGACGATTGTGGGTTTTTGGAAGACTTCAGCGGGTCAAACGTTTCTGGATTTTGCTCATCGCTGAACTTACCTGTTTCAAGATCAACAATTCGCGCATCAATACGTTCGGCAAACAGCGCCTTGACCTGGGAACTGCTCATACCTTCTTTGCCCAAACCCGCGATAGCCAAAATGCTACGTTGCTTGTCGAGTTGACGGTTCTCAACTTGGGCGGGCTTCAATGCAATAGCGGCTCCGGCCACAAAAACCGAACAGACCAAGCAGACAAGGAAGGCCACCATCAACGTGCGAGCAGTGGATTCTTTTTGACTAGACATTACGTGCCAGCCTCCGTTTGATATTGGCTTGAACGACAAAGTGATCGATAAGCGGTGCAAACAGGTTGGCGAAGAGGATCGCCAACATCATGCCTTCAGGGAAGGCGGGATTGATCACTCGAATCATGACAACCATAACGCCAATCAATGCACCAAAGATCCATTTGCCTGTATTAGTCATCGACGACGACACAGGATCAGTGGCCATAAAGAACATACCAAAGGCAAAGCCACCAACTACAAGGTGCCAATACCAAGGCATAGCAAACATCGGGTTAGTGTTTGAACCCAGTGTATTAAGCAGCAGCGTGAAACCAATCATGCCCAGCATTACACCCGTAACGATGCGCCAAGAAGCAATTTTGGTCAGCAGCAATACGCCGCCACCAATCATGATTGCCAATGTGCTGGTTTCACCCATCGACCCATGAATCGTGCCGATAAAGGCATCCATCCAGGTAATGCCACTATTCACTACATTTTCGACACCACCGGCAGCCGCCAAGCTCAGAGCAGTGGCCCCAGCAAAACCGTCAACGGAGGTCCAGACCGCATCACCGGACATCTGGGCAGGGTATGCAAAAAACAGAAAGGCGCGGCCTGTCAGAGCTGGATTGAGGAAGTTCTTTCCGGTACCGCCAAACACTTCCTTGCCGATTACCACACCAAAGCTAATGCCTAGCGCAACCTGCCAAAGCGGAATACTTGGCGGCAGAATCAGGGCGAACAGCACCGACGTGACAAAGAAACCTTCGTTGACTTCATGCTTGCGGATAGACGCGAACAGCACTTCCCAGAAGCCGCCGACGATGAACGTCACCGCATAGACTGGCAAGAAATACGCTGCACCCTGAATGAAGTTGTCCCACAAGCTATTGGGGTCAAAGCCAGCCAGTGCACCAATCAAACCGAAGCGCCAGCCTTCCTGCGCAGCGAGCAGCTCTGGGCTGTTGGCAAAGATAAGGTTGGCTTGATAACCGGTGTTCCACATGCCAAAAAACATGGCTGGGAAAGTACATACCCATACCGTGATCATCATGCGCTTGAGGTCAATGCCATCACGTACGTGCGCGGTGGTTTTGGTTACGCTGCCGGGGCGGTAGAAGAACGTATCAATAGCCTCATACAAGGCATAGAACTTCTCGTACTTGCCGCCTTTTTCAAAGTTGTGCTCGATCTTGTCGAGAAATGCACGAACACCCATGACTTAACCCTCTTTCTCGATGCGCGCGAGGTTATCGCGCAGGATCGGGCCATATTCATATTTGCCGGCACACACATAGGTGCACAGCGCCAGGTCTTCTTCGTCCAGTTCCAGACAACCCAGTTTTTGGGCCATCTCGGTGTCACCGACGATCAAGTAGCGCAGGAGTTGAGTCGGCAGGATATCCAGTGGCATCACTGCTTCATAATTGCCCACCGGGACCATGGCGCGTGGACTGCCATTGGTGGTGGTAGAAAATGCGAATTTTTTAGCGGCCTGCAGTTTGGATACGAAAATATTCATAACCGAGTGCTTGTTCACGCCAGCACGTAAGTAGTGCAGCATTTCGCGCTCACTGCCTTCGGCCAAACATGACACCTGCAGGTGGTAACGACCCAGATACGCAAATGCACCCTGCGCAGTACGCCCCCCCAGCACAGACCCTGAAACCACACGGTTTACCCCTGGCTGCAATTGCCCGGCGGTCAATTCGCTCAAGCTCGCGCCAAGGCGTGTGCGCAACAGGCGCGGCTGTTCGACCACTGGGCCAGCAAGCGCAACCACACGATCCGTCCACAGTCGGCCAGTGGTCAATAACTTACCCACCGCAATCACGTCCTGATAGTTGATCGTCCAAACACTCTTGTTAGCGCTGACCGGATCCAGGAAGTGAATATGGGTACCCGCCAAACCAGCAGGATGCGGACCAGCAAAGGACTCAGCCTGCACATTATTCAGCTGTTCGCCTGGCAGGTTGCGACCCTCTGACTTGCAGAGAAAAACCTTGGCAAGGTTACTCAGGACCTTCAGACCACTTTCGAAATCAGCCGCGTACTCGGCTATCACGACTGACGGATCGGCAGCCAGTGGATGTGTATCAATGGCTGTGACGAAAATCGAAGAAGGCTGAGCGTCTGCGGCCGGAACTTTGCTGAGTGGACGCGTGCGAAACGCAGTCCAGAGACCCGATTGCAGAAGGGCTTTGCGCACATCAGCGTCGCCTAGGGCGCTTAGCTGATCAGCCGTAACGGATGGGAAAGTGATTTGCTCATCACCGTCAACATCGATCACAACCGACTGAAGCACGCGCCTTTCACCACGATGGATCGCACTTACGATGCCCGCAGCCGGCGCCGTGAATTGAACGCCAGGCGTTTTTTTGTCAGAGAACAGGACCTGACCGAGCTTGACCCGATCACCAACCTGAACCTCCATACTCGGCTTCATGCCGTGATAATCGAAGCCTATGACGGCGACGCTACGCACAGGCCTTGCAGCCTCTATGCGCTGCACCGGCGCACCGGTGATGGGCAAATCAAGCCCATGTTTTATTTTGATCATAGGTTTGCCTAACCACTGATTTAAAAAGCTTTTTAGAATACGGACGGCACCGCGCAAAAAAAGGATGTAATCCCATAAAAATTTTGGTGATGCGCGGAGTGCCGGTCGCGGAAAAAATCTGACCGATTATAAGGCGCACCTTCGGCCACTGGCCACCCAAGCGCTTGCTTTTATCCGGTTTAACGTAACAGAAGGCAACAGATAGCGACTTGACTACAAAGCTAACCCGCGCGACATAAGACCAATTGACTAAATGGAGCCAGCCATGCGCCTTTTATGGGTATTTACAGCCTTATTCGTGCTCAGTGGCGACTTGTTCGCCAGCACCAGTGAGCGCTTGCAAGAAGCCAACTTTCCCAACACACGCGTACTCGAACAAAGCAGCCTAGAACGCAAAAACCAGAGTGTCCTTACCTACCTGTGGGCAGATGTTTACGCCGCCGCGTTCTATGCCCCAGCGCAAGCCAGTGCCAGCCAAACCATCAACGAGCCACTTGATCAACGTCTCGAACTCTATTACTTCCGCAACATTGACAGCCAAGACGTGATCAAAGCCGCCTGGGTCACGCTTGAACGTCAACATACGCCAGACACACTGGCACGACTGCGCCCGGATGTGGATGCGCTTCACGGCACTTTTCGCGACATTCGTCCAGGTGATCGTTACGCCCTGAACTTCAGCCCCGAAAACGGTTTGACCCTGGAAGTAAATGGTCAGCCGGCCTTCACAAGCCCGAATACAGAGCTGGCTAAAGCGTACCTGGGCATCTGGCTGTCACCCAATGGCCTGTCAGATAAACTGCGTACCAGCCTGCTGGCTGACTAAATACATGCCATAAAAAACGGGAGCCGAAGCTCCCATTTTTTGTTTCACACCGGTACTTAACGTGGGAAAGCTGGCGGGTTGACCCCGGCCATATCTTCCATCACGCGTACAACCTGGCAGCTGTAACCAAACTCGTTGTCGTACCACACGTACAGCACAACACGGTTGTCGTTGCAGATGGTGGCTTCAGCATCCACCACGCCAGCATGACGCGAGCCGACGAAGTCGGTGGACACCACTTCCTGCGACTGAACGAAGTCGATCTGCTTCTGCAGGTCTGAGTGCATGGCCATCTGGCGCAGGTACTCGTTAACTTCTTCGCGAGTGGTGGCTTTCTCAAGGTTGAGATTGAGAATGGCCATCGACACGTTAGGCGTCGGCACGCGAATGGCGTTGCCGGTCAACTTGCCTTTCAGCACTGGCAGAGCCTTGGCAGCTGCGGTGGCAGCACCAGTCTCAGTGATCACCATGTTCAGCGGCGCACTGCGGCCGCGGCGATCGCCCTTGTGGAAGTTGTCGATCAAGTTCTGGTCGTTGGTATACGAGTGAACAGTTTCAACGTGGCCGTTAACAATGCCGTACTGATCATTGATGGCCTTGAGCACCGGCACGATGGCGTTGGTGGTGCAAGAAGCGGCCGAGATGATCTTGTCGTCAGCGGTGATTTCGCCGTGGTTGATGCCGTGCACGATGTTCTTCAGCGCACCTTTGCCAGGTGCGGTCAGCACAACGCGATCAACACCCGGGCAGGCCAGATGCTGACCCAGACCTTCGGCATCACGCCACACACCGGTGTTGTCGACCAACAGTGCATTCTTGATGCCGTATTGGGTGTAATCGACTTCGGCTGGCGACTTGGCGTAGATCACCTTGATCAGGTTGCCGTTGGCAGTCAGCGTGCTGTTCTCTTCGTCGATGGTGATAGTGCCATCAAACTTGCCATGCACCGAGTCACGGCGCAGCAGGCTGGCGCGCTTGACCAAGTCATTGGTCGCGCCTTTGCGCACAACGATGGCGCGCAGACGCAGGCCGTCGCCACCACCGGTTTTTTCGATCAGGATGCGCGCCAGCAAACGACCAATACGACCAAAGCCGTACAGAACTACGTCGGTCCCTTCACGGGCTTCACTGTTCTGCTTGCCAACCACTTCAACCAGCTCGTCTTTGACGAACTGCTCAATGCTGCGGCCCTGGCCTTCGGCCTTGAACTTGCTGACCATCTTGCCCAGGTCAATCGAAGCGGCGCCCAATTTGAGCTCGCTCATGGCCTTAAGCACCAGGAAGGTATCGTGGACCGACAACTCGCTATCACCCACCAAACGGTGACGGGCGAAGCGGTGGGCCTTGAGAATTTCGATCACGGAACGGTTGATTAAACCGCGACCGTAGATCGAGGTGACCACGCTATTGTTACGGTAGAGTTGGCCAATCATCGGAATCATCGCTTCCGCAAGGGCTTCTCGATCGATCCACTCACCGAGACACTGGTCGGGCTTCTGAGTCACGGGCTGTACCTTCCACATGTAGGGGCTGAAAAAAGGGGCTACATTATGACGGTGCACGCCTGCATGAGCAATGCACGACTGTCGTAACTGACACCGCAGGCAAACGCCCGTTACAATCGCCGACCTTGTGCCTTGACCGTGAGCCGCCTGTGTCTGTGCCTACCGCATCCGTACTGCGCCTACCGTCCCTGCCGGCCACTGCCGGAAAACAACACTGGGGCAACCTACCTGGCGCCGCGCTGAGCTTGGCTATTGCCGAAGCCGCCAGCCATGCCAAACGTTTCACTCTGCTGCTGACCGCCGACAGCCAAAGTGCGGAGCGCCTGCAGGAAGAGCTGAGCTTTTTTGCGCCTACCCTGCCCGTACTGCATTTCCCCGACTGGGAAACGCTGCCCTACGATGTGTTTTCGCCGCATCAGGACATTATTTCCCAGCGCATTGCCGCACTCTATCGACTGCCCGAACTGAAACACGGCGTTTTGGTTGTGCCGATTACCACTGCACTACACCGCCTGCCGCCCAAGCGCTTTCTGCTGGGCAGCAGCCTGGTGCTGGAGGTGGGGCAACAGGTGGATGTCAACCAGATGCGCAGCAACCTCGAAGCGGCTGGCTACCGCTGCGTGGATACGGTGTACGAACATGGCGAATTCGCCGTGCGGGGAGCGCTGATTGATCTGTTCCCGATGGGCAGCAGCAAGCCCTACCGCATCGACCTGTTCGATGATGAAATCGAAACCCTGCGCACGTTCGACCCTGATAGCCAGCGCTCCATCGACAAGGTCGAGTCGATCAAACTGCTGCCAGCGCGCGAGTTCCCGCTGGAAAAGAAAGCCGTAACCGATTTCAGGGGCCGCTTTCGCGAACGCTTTGATGTGGATTTTCGCCGCTGCCCGATCTATCAGGACCTGAGCACCGGCATTACCCCGGCCGGCATCGAGTACTACCTGCCGTTGTTCTTTGAAGAAACCGCCACCCTCTTCGACTACCTGCCCGCCGACACCCAAGTGTTTTCCCTGCCCGGCATTGAGAAAGCGGCCGAGCACTTTTGGGTAGATGCGCGCAGCCGCTACGAAGACCGCCGCGTTGACCCAGAACGACCACTGCTACCGCCTGGCGATATTTTCCTGCCGGTTGAAGACTGCTTTGCCCGCCTGAAAAACTGGCCGCGCGTGGTGGTTAGCCAAGATGACATTGAAGAAGGCGTCGGCCGCACCCGCTTCAATGCACGCGCCCTGCCCGACTTGGCGATTCAGGCCAAGGCCGGTGAACCGCTGGCAGCCCTGCGCCGTTTTATCGAGGAATATCCTGGCCGCGTATTGTTCTGTGCCGAATCGGCTGGGCGCCGCGAGGTGCTGCTGGAACTGCTTGCCCGCCTCAAGCTCAAGCCGAAGGAAGTCGATGGCTGGCCGGCGTTTGCTGCCAGTAAAGAGCGCTTAGGCATCTGCATCGCCCCGCTGGATGAAGGCTTGCTGCTCGATGAGCTGGCACTGATTGCGGAGAGCCCGCTGTTTGGCCAACGCGTCATGCAACGACGTCGCCGCGAAAAATCGCGCGATGGTGGCGACAACGTCATCAAGAACCTCACCGAGCTGCGCGAAGGCTCTCCCGTTGTGCACATAGACCACGGCGTGGGCCGCTACCTGGGCTTGGTCACCTTGGAAATTGACGGCCAAGCTGCAGAATTTCTCGCCCTGATGTACGCCGAAGAAGCCAAGCTGTATGTACCCGTGGCCAGCCTGCACCTGATCGCCCGCTACACCGGCAGCGATGACGCCCTCGCCCCACTGCACCGCCTGGGATCCGAAACCTGGCAAAAAGCCAAACGCAAGGCCGCCGAACAGGTCCGCGATGTGGCCGCTGAACTGCTCGACATCTACGCCCGCCGCGCCGCACGCGAAGGCTATGCTTTCAGGGATCCGCTGGCGGATTACGCCACCTTCAGCGCCGGTTTCGCCTTCGAAGAGACGCCTGATCAGCAAACTGCGATCGAAGCAGTGCTGGCCGACATGCTCGCGCCCAAGCCCATGGACCGCTTGGTCTGCGGCGACGTCGGCTTCGGCAAGACCGAAGTGGCCATGCGCGCCGCTTTCATAGCCGTACACAGCGGTCGCCAGGTTGCCGTGCTGGTTCCCACCACCCTGCTGGCTCAGCAGCACTACAACAGCTTTCGCGACCGTTTTGCCGATTGGCCTGTGACCGTTGAAGTCATGAGTCGCTTCAAATCGACCAAGGAAGTGAACGAGGCAGTCGTCAAACTGGCCGAAGGCAAAATAGACATCGTTATCGGCACACACAAACTGCTGCAAGACGATGTGCGTTTCAAAGACTTAGGTCTGTGCATCATCGATGAGGAACACCGTTTCGGCGTACGGCAGAAGGAGCAGCTCAAAGCTCTGCGCAGCGAAGTGGACATCCTCACCCTCACCGCCACGCCGATTCCGCGCACCCTGAATATGGCCGTGGCCGGCATGCGCGACCTGTCGATTATCGCCACGCCACCGGCGCGCCGCCTGTCGGTGCGCACCTTTGTCATGGAGCAGAACAACCCGACCATCAAGGAAGCGCTGCTGCGTGAGTTGCTGCGCGGCGGCCAGGTGTACTACCTGCACAACGATGTGAAGACCATCGAGAAATGCGCCAATGATCTGGCTGAACTGGTGCCGGAAGCACGTATCGGCATCGGCCATGGGCAGATGCGCGAGCGCGAACTGGAACAGGTGATGAGCGACTTCTACCACAAGCGCTTCAACGTGCTGATCGCCTCGACCATTATCGAAACAGGTATCGACGTACCCAGCGCCAACACCATCATCATCGAGCGCGCCGACAAATTCGGCCTGGCCCAACTGCACCAACTGCGTGGCCGTGTCGGTCGTAGTCACCACCAGGCCTACGCCTACCTGCTGACACCACCGCGCAAGCAGATGACGGAAGACGCACAAAAGCGCCTCGAGGCCATCAGCAACGCTCAGGACCTCGGTGCAGGCTTTGTGTTGGCCACCCACGACCTGGAAATTCGCGGGGCCGGTGAGTTGCTCGGCGACGGCCAGAGCGGGCAGATCCAGGCCGTGGGCTTCACCCTGTACATGGAAATGCTTGAGCGCGCGGTGAAATCAATCCGCAAAGGCGAGCAGCCTAACCTGGATCAGCCACTGGGTGGCGGCCCGGAAATCAACCTGCGCGTACCGGCCTTGATCCCCGAGGATTACCTGCCGGATGTGCATGCACGGCTGATTCTCTACAAACGCATTGCCAATGCCATCGATGAAGACGGCCTGAAAGAGCTGCAGGTGGAGATGATCGACCGCTTTGGCCTGCTGCCTGAGCCGACCAAGAACCTGGTACGCATCACCCTGCTCAAACTGCAGACTGAGAAACTCGGCATTAAGAAAATCGACGCAGGCCCACAAGGCGGGCGCATCGAGTTTGCTGCCAACACCTGCGTCGATCCGCTGACCCTGATCAAACTGATCCAGAGCCAGCCCACACGCTACAAGTTTGAAGGCGCAACACTGTTCCGCTTCTCGGTGCCGATGGAGCGCCCGGAAGAACGTTTCAACACCCTCGAAGCCCTGCTCGAGCGTTTACTTTCGCAATCTGTAAAGGACTGATCCATGCGCGCACTTCGCCCCCTGACCCTGCTGCCGCTTCTTATGCTGTGCCTGCTCACCAGTCATGCCGCACTGGCCGAGCGCCTGTACCACGTTGAAGTGATTGTCTTCCGCCAGGCCGCCGAGCCCATCTCCGCAGGCCAGTTGCCGCCGGACAACTGGGCGCAAAACGCCCTGCCAATCGACAGTAACAACCTGCGCAGCACCGCATTGAATGCAGAAGCGGGGAAACTCAACCCCGCCAACGGCTATCAGGTCTTACTGCACCAGGCTTGGGCGCAGAACATCGGCAACACCAGCAGCAGCGTTGCCATCCAGACGGGCTTTGAACACTTCGGCCATCACCCGATTGAGGGTACCGTCAGCCTTCGCGAAGACCGCCTAATCGAGTTGCAGAGTGATATTTGGGTCAACCAGTTCGATGACAGCGGCACGCTCAACGACAGCGAACGCATCAAACAAACTACACGCCTGAAAAGCGGTGAACTGACCTTTGTCGACAATGGCAGCCTGGGCATGCTGGTTCGCATCAATCCGCTGTAAACCCCAGAGAAACAAAGGGCCGCATCAGCGGCCCTTTGACATTGAGCTGACTCAACCCGCGAGCAGGCGCGCCAACACAGCCTTAACGGTGCCCATGCCTTCCTCAAGCGCACGCTCGATTTCCGCCATAGTGATCAACGCCTTGGATTTGCCCGCCGCCGGATTAACCACCAGCGACAGACAGGCATAAGGCAAAACCAATTCACGCGCGAGAACAGCTTCCGGCATACCCGTCATACCGACGAGGTCGCAGCCGTCGCGCTCCATCCTAGCGATTTCTGCCACTGTTTCCAGGCGAGGCCCTTGGGTGCAGCCGTAAACGCCGTGGCTGCTAAATTCAGCCCCTTCAGCCTGGAGCGCATCGGCCAGCTTACGACGCAACGAGGCGTCATAAGGGTGGCTGAAGTCCACATGAGTCACATGGTCCAACTCGCCCTCAAAAAAAGTCTGTTCGCGACCATAGGTGTAATCAATGATCTGATGCGGCAGGCAGAAATGCCCTGTGCCCATGGCCGCATGAATCCCCCCAACGGCATTGACCGCAATAATTGCAGTCGCTCCGGCCTCACGCAGTGCCCATAAATTGGCCCGGTAGTTAACCTGATGAGGCGGGATGCGGTGTGGATGGCCGTGGCGCGCCAGGAATAGCACCTCACGGCCTGCATAGTTGCCTTTAAGCACGGCCGCCGAAGGCGCACCATAGGGCGTATCAATATGCAGCGCGGCCGTGATGGTGAGGTCATCCAGCTTGGTGAGCCCTGTACCGCCGATAATCGCGTAAACCGTCATCCCTTGCTCCTAATCGATTAATTGCGCCTCGCGCAGGCAGGCCAACGCCTCAAGCCAACGCGGACTTTGTCGATACTCAATACCGGGAAAAGCCTGCCGACGCATCCGCGCCAGCCCCTGCGGCGGCTCTACATTGAGGCGCTGCAAAGCGCTCAAGGCCAACTCAGCCGCGGCACGGTCATTACACACCAAGCCCATGTCACAACCGGCCTGCAACGCGGCCTCGATTCGGCACGCTGCATCACCCACCACATGTGCACCAGCCATGGACAAATCATCACTGAAGATGACGCCCTTAAAGCCTAATTCACCGCGCAAAATGTCCTGCAACCAGCGGCGGGAAAAGCCTGCGGGCTGACTGTCTACTTGAGGATAGATCACATGCGCGGGCATCACTGCCGCCAGCTGTTGGCTCAATCGCGCAAAAGGTTGCAGATCGACGGCGCGGATCTGCTCCAGACTGCGTTCATCGACGGGGATGGCCACATGGGAATCAGCTTCGGCCCAGCCATGCCCGGGGAAATGCTTGCCGGTAGCCGCCATACCCGCGGCATTCATGCCGCGAACGAATGCTCCAGCCAACAGGGTGGCGTGCTGCGCATCGCCTTCAAATGCCCGACTGCCGACCACCGCGCTGCGCTGATGATCAAGATCAAGCACCGGGGCAAAACTCAGGTCCAGCCCGGCGGCTAACACTTCGGTGGCCATAACCCAACCACAATGCTCGGCGAGCAACTCGGCGTTGGCGTTATCGGCCAACGCTCGCATAGCTGGCAAACGCACGAAGCCCTGACGCAGCCGCTGCACACGTCCACCTTCCTGATCGACTGCAAGCAGCAAATCGGGACGTATACCGCGAATAGAGGCCGCCAACTCGCGAACTTGGCGCGGATCTTCGATATTGCGTGCAAACAGAATCAGACCTGCCACTTGTGGCTGACGCAGAATCTGCCGGTCCTCTGGCGTAAGCCAAGTGCCAGCGATATCCAGCATCAACGAACCTTGCATGGGTTTACTCACCATCCGTCCTTATAAAAGTGTTTGCGCGGCCCACTGCGGGCAAGCCGCCTCATCAATCTGAACGACACAGTGCGGCGGCACACAGGCAAAAAGTGTCATCAGATCGCTATTGCGCATTCGAATGCAGCCATGAGACAGCGGCACGCCCATGGGCTCAGTGTCCGGTGTGCCGTGTATGTAGATATAACGGCGAAAGGTGTCGACATCGCCGAGCCGGTTGCGCCCAAGCTCACAGCCACTTAGCCAGAGGATGCGCGTAAGAATCCAGTCTCGACCGGGGAACTGCACATGTAAGTCTGGGCTCCAGATTTCACCGGTGTAGCGCCGACCACGCAGCACCGCAGCACAGGGAAGGCCCTCGCCAATCTTTGCTCGCACCTGGTGTAAACCACGCGGCGTGCAGCCGGATCCATTTCGCTCACCAGCGCCATTCAGCGCAGTAGAAACAGCAAAACGCAGCTGAAGCCGACCGTTGGCAAAGCCATACAGCGACTGATCAGCAAGGGAGATATGCAACAAATCGAGGGAAGACATGGGGCGTTAGCTTAGCGGATAGCACCCACCAAGCCCACCAGCACGGATTAAACTTTGCTAGGTACAGCTGCGGTTTTAGTGCGCGGCTTCAACTGAGCATTGGCGAGGGATTCATCTGTGAGGCCAGTTTCCGAACGCATGCCTGCGGCAAGAAACGGCACCATCAAGCGCATCACCTGCTCAATCGATGTATTAACGCCAAAGTCGGTTTCCGACATAGCGCGCAGAGCCTTGATGCCAGACATGCTGAAGGCTGCTGCACCCAGCATAAAATGCACACGCCAGAATAATTCCAATGGAGGAATACGTGGCGCTGCCTCATGAACCAACTGCATGTAACGGCGGAACACCTTGCCGTACACCTCTTCGAGGTATTTGCGCAGATGCCCCTGGCTTTGGCTAAACGCTAAACCAAGCAGGCGCATGAAAATAGACAGGTCATTACCGCTGCGAGGCTTGACGGCCAGTGCTTGTTCGACGAGGAGTTCTAACAATTCCTCAAGGCTGACCTTGACCTCCGGCTTGCCCTGACGGCGATCAAGCTCACGCTCAAGACTTGTACAAAAAGGCCCCAAGAAACGTGAGAAGACTGCTTGAATCAGGGCTTTCTTTGAGCCGAAGTGATAGTTGACCGCCGCCAAATTGACCCCAGCCTTGCTGGTGATCAATCGCAGAGATGTTTCGGCGAAGCCTTTTTCTGCAAAAAGCTGTTCTGCCGCATCAAGAATGCGTTCAACGGTTTCCGACTGGGCCATGACTCTTTTCATCTGAACAAACACTTGTTTGAAACATACGTTTTAGCCGCCCGCCTTGTCAAGCCGAGCAAACCATCTTGTGGCTGAGTAGTCACGCATCAAGCCGCAAATACTCATCAACGCTAGACGCTCAAGCAACCTAGCAAGTTACAACGATTAAAGTCACCGCACGAACGAGATCGACATGCGCAGATGATTCTGTGATTGCCAAGCTTAATTCACTGTATATAATTCCAGCACCTGTACATAAAAACAGAGCTAACCATGCTAAAACTGACGCCACGCCAAGCTGAAATCCTTGCCTTCATTAAGGAGTGTCTTGAAAGCAATGGCTACCCGCCAACCCGCGCGGAAATTGCGATAAAGCTAGGTTTCAAGTCGCCTAACGCCGCGGAAGAACACCTCAAGGCGCTTGCACGTAAAGGCGCAATCGAGATGACGCCGGGAGCGTCACGCGGCATACGCATCCCAGGTTTTGAACCCAACACAGAGGATGAGGAAGGCCTTCCTGTGATCGGTCGAGTGGCTGCTGGCGCCCCCATTCTAGCGCAGCAGCACATTGAAGAATCGTGCCGAATCAACCCAGACTTCTTTCACCCCAGGGCCGATTACTTGCTACGCGTACGCGGCATGAGCATGAAGGACATCGGCATTTTCGACGGTGACCTACTGGCCGTTCATACCACCCGTGAAGCGCGTAATGGCCAGGTGGTGGTCGCACGAATTGATGATGAAGTTACGGTTAAACGCTTCAAACGCGAAGGCAACCGCGTTTGGCTGATGGCAGAAAACCCGGAATTCTCGCCCATTGAAATCAATTTGGAAGAACAGGAATTGATGATTGAGGGCCTTAGCGTTGGCGTCATTCGCCGCTAGTCACGGACTGTAAACGCCTAATAACTAAATTGCCGTTTCGACAATGCAAGCCATTGATCAGCCCGCCAGTGGAGGACATATGCAGTTTCCACACTCACTGAACCGCAATCAACTACCGCTTTTTGATGCATTTTTATCGTCTACAGTGCGGATTCCACGCTGACTCGGACACCCATTCCACGCACATCCGGACAGTGATTCCACGCTGATCCGGACACTCATTCCACGAGCATCCGGACACCG
>LNDO01000038.1 GCA_001465025.1 Pseudomonas sp. Ga0074129 | reverse complement strand
ACTTTGCCAAAGAACAGGGTGCCAATGTGTTTCTGCGCGGCCTGCGCGCCGTGTCTGACTTTGAATACGAGTTTCAACTGGCCAACATGAACCGCCAGTTAGCGCCGAATGTGGAAAGCCTGTTCCTCACACCGCCGGAAAAGTATTCGTTTATTTCCTCGACTTTGGTGCGCGAAATCGCCGCCCTGGGCGGTGACATCTCTAACTTCGTGCACCCGGCCGTCGCCGCCGCGCTGACCGAACGCTTCAAGCGCTGATCGCGCTCGCCAGGCCGCGTGCATGCGCGGCCGCGATGCGGCACAATTCCCCCACCGTCTTTCTGTACACATCTAGGCTGCGCTGCCGAGCGTCAGCAGGAGTGGTTCTGACATGTCCCTGATCATCACCGACGACTGCATCAACTGCGA
>LNDO01000037.1 GCA_001465025.1 Pseudomonas sp. Ga0074129 | reverse complement strand
ACCGAATGCGTCGGCCATTACGACGAGCCACAGTGCCAACAAGTGTGCCCGGTCGACTGCATCCCGCTCGACGCGAACAACGTCGAAAGCCGCGATGAATTGATGCAGAAGTACCTGATCATCACTGGCAAAGCATGAGCAGCGGCCGCCTGATTCGCGGCCATCTGCCTTGGCGCATCGCCTGTGCGGCGCTGGCCCTGCTCTGCTCGCTGCACCTGCACGCGGCGCAACCGGGGCGCAGCGCCATTGCCAGCGCCCACCCCGCCGCCACGGTAGCGGGCCAGGAGACCCTGGCGCTGGGCGGTAATGCCTTCGATGCCGCCGTCGCCATCAGCGCCGCCTTGGCAGTGGTCGAACCTTACGGCTCAGGCATTGGCGGCGGCGGATTCTTTCTACTGCGCGAGGCCGGCGAAACGCCGACCTATCGCTTTCTCGACGCCCGCGAACGCGCCCCGCTCAGCGCCCACACTGACCTGTACCGGGTAAACGGCGAGATCGACAAAAATCGCTCCCTCAACGGCGCACTGGCCGCCGCCATTCCGGGCCTGCCGGCCGCGCTGGTGGCGTTGGCCGAACGCTATGGCCGCCTCCCCCTGCGCGACTCACTGGCCCCTGCCATTCGTCTGGCGCGCAGCGGTGTGAGCATCGACCGGGTGTACCGCGAACGCGCCGGTTGGCGCTTGGACGCGATGCGTGAAGATGCGGAAACCGCACGCATCTTCCTCGACCGTGGCGAAATCCCGGAAGAATTCGGCCTGCTGCGCCAGCCCGAACTGGCCAATACCCTCGAACAGCTGGGCAACCATGGCCATGCGGGTTTCTATGCGGGCCCGGTGGCCGAAAAGCTGGTGAAGACCGTTCAAGCCGCTGGCGGCATCTGGTCACTCAAGGACTTGGCCGAATACCGCCTAGTGGAACGACAGCCTCTGCGTGTGCAACTTGCACAGGGGCGCGAACTGATCAGCGCACCACCACCTTCGGCTGGCGGTATTGCCATCGGGCAAAGCTTGCTCATGCTGCAACACCTGCCTTGGCAGAGCGCCGACAACGTGCAGCGCACACACCTGATCGTTGAAACCCTGCGCCGTGCTTACCGGGATCGCGGTGTGCTGGGCGATCCCGACTTTGTCCAAAACCCCATCGATCAGTTGCTCGCCCCCGATTACCTGAAGCAACTGGCCAGCAGCATCAACCACCAGCGCGCCACGCCCAGTGACAGCCTGCCGCCCAGCCAGCCCTGGCACGAAGGCGACCACACCACGCATTTCTCGGTGCTGGATGCCGAGGGCAATGCCGTCGCCGCCACGCTGTCGATCAACCTGCCCTTCGGTGCGGCCTTTACCGTACCGGGCACCGGGGTGCTACTGAACAATGAGATGGATGACTTTGCCGCCGACCTGCAAGGCAGTAACGCCTATGGCCTGAGCGGCAGCCAGGCCAACAGCATTGCCCCCGGCAAACGCCCGCTGTCGAGCATGAGCCCCAGCTTTATCGAAAGCCACGACGCCTTCGCCAGCTTCGGCACGCCCGGCGGCAGCCGCATCCCCAGCATGGTACTGCTGGCCATGCTGGAATATCTGCAGCAACAACCCGTGCAGCGCTGGACCGATCGCCCGCGCTTTCACCACCAGTTCCGCCCGGATGTGATCGAACACGAGCCCGACGCCTTCACCCCAAGCGAACTGGCGGCCCTGCAGGCGCGGGGGCATGTGCTGAAAACCACGGGCCGCGCGTATGGCAACCAACAGGTGCTGTTGTGGAATAAAACGGATAATCAGGTACAGGCCGCCAGTGATCGGCGCGGTATTGGTCTGAGCACGGTCACGCCATAGCAAGGCGAGGAACACGTTGATAGCTCACGCGCCCTCAGCGCAACTCGATCAGTGCTTCGTCCTCAGCCAGCATCTGCCGCAACGGACGGAACAGTTCGCTGCCCTCGCCCTGACTGAGCATCAGCACATTGCGCAGGCTTTGCGTGATGCGGCTGACGTAGCCCAAGTCGTTCATCAATGAGCTGGCCTGTAAGCCGTTGAGGTGACGCTCGCGCACCTGGGTAAACAGCCATTGGCGGAACTGGCTGTCGAAGGTGCCGGCTTCCTGATCCAGCAGTTCCAAACGCTCGCTCCAAGCCTGCTCAGGCAACTCCATACGACCCAACTCACGTACCTGCTGCAACACCCCAAGCAAATGCCGGCGTAACTGCACATAGGCATCACGGGCCACATCCTCCTGCTCGGTACGCAGGTAGCGGCCGAGGTTTTTCTGCAGGTGCTTGGCATCTTTGACCGCATCCACCAACTGCAACGCCGCCACCTGACAACGCACCCAAAACTGCTGATGCGCCTCATCAAGAACCACCTCAAGACGCCCCATAAAGCCCAGCAGATCGCCATACACCCCTTTGATATGGCGCTGATACAACAGCTCCGCTTCAAGGGCATGGGGTTCAGGGCGGGCGCTCAGCAGGGCTTCGTCCGCACTGGAGCGGTTGAGCTGATGAACAGGCAAGTAAAGCGCGTGGCAAATCACCTCCAGACTGAGGCGACCCAGGTGCTGCAACTCTTTAACCACCGCACAGGCCGCACTGTCGGCAGTGGCCAGGGCGCTGTCGTCCAGGTAACGCGCATGGGTGACGGCTTCAAGGTCGGTGATCTGCACCGGCGCCACTGCAGCAGGCGTCGCATGCACCGACAGTTCACGGATCAACACGGCAGGTTCTTGTGCATCGGGCAACCAACGTTGCAACCGTTCGGCCAGCCAACCTTGCCAAGGCCAGAAAAGCAGCACGCCAGTGGCATTGAAGAGGGTGTGGAACAGGGCGAGTTGGATTAATACGTTATCGCCCAAGCCAAAAGGCGCTGTCGCCATCTGTACCAGCAAGCTCATCGGCACCAGCAGGATCAGCGCCAGAATGCCTGTGATGAAATTGAATAGAACATGCGCCAGTGCCAGCCGCTGCCCGGCACGTGCGCCGCCCAGCGCGCCGAGTACCGCCGTCACCGTGCTGCCCATGTTGGAGCCAATGGCAATCGCCAGTCCCTGCTCCAGCCCGAGCTGACCGGCACCTAACGCCGCCAGTGTCAGCATCAAGGTGGCATGACTGGATTGCAGGACCACCGTGGCCAGCAAGCCGATACCGGTAAACAGCAAGGCCCCGAGCATGCCAGGCAGCACATAACGCGACGGCTCAAAGTCGCCGGTCAGCGCATCGAAGCCGCCCTTCATTTGATCGATGCCGAGGAACAAAAAGGCCACGCCCAACACTACGCGACCGACTGCTCGGCCACGCGGCCCGGCAAAGCTGCCCAGCACACCGAACACCAACAACGGCAGCGCCAGTGGCCCAAGGCTGACGTTCTGCCCCGCCATTGCCAGCAGCCAGATGCCGCTGGTGGTGCCCAAATTGGCACCAAACAGAATGGAGATCCCGGCAGCCAGTTGAATCAGCCCCGTGCTGACAAAGGCCACGGTCAACAGCGAAACCAACGAGCTGGACTGCACCAGCATGGTCGCCGTCACGCCAAACATCAGGCTTTTGAAGGGAGTGGCCGTGCTCAGGGTCAGCAAACGCTCAAGCTGACCACCGGCCAGGTCACGCAGGCCATCTTCCAGGCACTGCATGCCGAATAGAAACAGCGCCAGCCCCGCGCAGAGGGCAAGCCAGCCATCACTGAGCCAGAAGCTCAGCGTCAGCAGGGCTAATGCGACAGCCCATATAAAAGGCCGCCACTGCTGACGAGGATCGCGGCCTGGCGCGGACATCGAGTGTTGATCAGTCTTGTTTGTAACCCGTGGTGGTGCAGCCCAGGCAGCGAACGAAAGCCGCCTTGCCTGGCTCGACGACCAGTGCCTGGCCCGCCTCACCCACATTACCGCCCGCAGCGGTGAACGGCAGGCTAACCACAAACGCAACTGCGCCAATTGCAGTAGCGCCGATCAGCAGCGGACGGGCAATCAGCAGATCGCCAATCATGGAAAAAGCTTTCGGCGAGTCGGCCGTATACATCGGGTCACCGCTGGTGTTCTGCTGCGCCACTTCAGCATAAGCAGGCAAAGCCAGCAGGCCAGTGGACAGTGCCAGAGCAGCAGCGGTGGAGCGGAACAGTGTCATGGGGCGATCCTTCAGCAGTTAGGAGGCGGTAAGGCTAACTATAACAGTGCATTGGTAATTGTCAGCGTGACGGCCGTCAATCACCATTAAAGGCAAAGTGCGGTTTTTTCGGGACGAAGGAGCGGTAAAACGCCAAGATCTGTCGCAGGTCGGCAGCCTCGTCGCCCGTCGGCATAATGCTAGGGCCTATCACCACACGGCGATTCTGATAGTCCAGCGCGCCCAGCACAATCGGTACGCCAGCACCGAGGGCGATGTGATAGAAGCCCATTTTCCAGCGATCAACCTTTTTGCGCGTGCCTTCCGGCGAGAGGATCAACATAAACTGCTGATGCTCGGTAAAGGCGCGCACCGCTTGCTCAACCGTATTGCCCTGACGCTCACGGCGAATGGCAATGCCGCCCCACGAACGCATCAGCGCCCCAAAAGGCCAACGGAAAATAGTGTGCTTGCCAAACCAGCGTGCGTTCAGGCGCAGCAGAAACCTCACCGCGATGAAAATCACAAAGTCCCAATTGGAGGTGTGGTGCGCGCCGATCACCACAAACTTGTCCAGCTTGGGTAGTTCCCCTTCGATGCGCCAACCCATCAGGTTCAAAACAGTGCGCCCCAGCCATTGCGCAGGGGGATTTGCAGGCAAGTAGTTACCGGACATCTATACCTCGGGCCTTTCTTATTGTTGTTTCAATGCGCTTTTACGTTCTCGCGCAGCAGGACGCTGCGCGTCACTCAGCTTTGGCAGCGCGGGCAATACACGCTGGCGCGCTGGCCCAATTTGACCTCGCGCAAGGTGCTGCCACAAGTTTTGCAAAACTCACCGCC
>LNDO01000036.1 GCA_001465025.1 Pseudomonas sp. Ga0074129 | reverse complement strand
AAGTTATGGGTGAGGTGATGCAGAAGGCCATGGCTATGCGGCATGATGCTCCAGCTTCAATTCAATGACCGTGTTGCACTCAGCTCCTGCAACCGCCGATCCTTTTGACGTGCAGGCTAGCTTCCTTGGTAGCCTTTGTTCGCATCTAAAACCTAGTCGTTTTTTTGCGTGGTGCAAGTCCAGTTTTGATAAGCTCTCTCGTCATTGAGTGATTCCAATAACGCTATTTTATTTTTTAGGTTTTTAAGTGTCCGAATGTCAGCTCATCGTTGGTGGTGGGGTGCTTGGGTTGCTATCGGCTTATGCGTTGGCATCAGCCGGCAACCATGTTGCATTGTTTGATTCCCAGTCTGTGGGGACGGAGTCCTCTTGGGCGGGTGGCGGTATTGTATCGCCGCTCTATCCCTGGCGTTACAGCCCGGCGGTGACTGCTTTGTCGCATTGGTCGCAGGATTTTTATCCGAAGCTGGGTGAGCAGTTGTTGGCGCAGACGCAGGTGGACCCTGAGGTGTATGCGACGGGGCTGTATTGGTTGGATCTGGATGACGACGCGCAGGCGTTGGCGTGGGCGCGGCGTGAGGGGCGGCTGTTGCGTGAAGTGGCCATGGCGGATGTGCACCGCGCGGTGCCAGCTCTGGCAACGGGCTTTGGCTGTGCGTTGCACATGGCGGATGTGGCGAATGTGCGTAACCCGCGCTTGATCAAGGCGTTGCGCGCGGCGTTGCTGCAAATGCCGAACGTCACGCTGCATGAACACTGTGCGGTAACGGGCTTTATCCGTGAGGGTGAGCGTATTGCTGGCGTGCAGACCCGCCAGGGCGATATGCGGGCCGATCAGGTGGTGCTGGCTGCCGGAGCCTGGAGTGGCGAGTTAATGAAGACGTTGGGGCTTGAGTTGCCCGTTGAGCCAGTTAAGGGTCAGATGATTTTGTACAAGTGTGCGGCCGACTTTTTACCCTCCATCGTCTTGGCTAAAGGACGTTATGCGATTCCTCGGCGTGACGGTCATGTGTTGGTGGGCAGCACGCTGGAACATGCAGGCTTTGATAAAACGCCAACGGAGGATGCCCTTGAGAGCCTGAAGGCCTCTGCTGTTGAGTTGTTGCCAGCGTTGGCGAATGCCGAAGTGGTGGGGCATTGGGCCGGATTGCGGCCGGGTTCGCCTGAAGGCATTCCGTTTATTGGGCCGGTGCCTGGGCATGAAGGTTTATGGTTGAACTGCGGGCACTACCGCAATGGGTTGGTGCTGGCCCCAGCCTCATGCCAGTTGCTGGCGGATTTAATGCTCGGCCGTGAGCCGATTGTAGACCCTGCACCCTATGCGCCGGCAGGGCGGTTGGCTTCTGCGGGTTGAGCGGTTTTCTGGGTGTGGGGCTCACGGCTAAAGCCCCTCCCACATTTGATGCGCGCCTTAGTCGATACCCAGTTTCTTTAACCGGTAGCGCATGGAGCGGAAGCTCAGACCCAGGCGCTGGGCGGCAGCTGTGCGGTTCCAGCGGGTTTCTTCGAGGGCTTGCATGATCAGTTTGCGCTCGATGCTCTCCAGGTAATCTTCCAGATTATCGATGTGCGCCAGGCTGGCTTCGCCGTTTTCACTGGGGTTGCAGCTGTCGGCCAGGCGCAGGTCGCTGGCGCTGATGCGGTCGTCTTCGCAGAGGGTGTAGGCGCGTTCAAGCATGTTCTCCAGTTCGCGCACGTTGCCGGGGAAGCGGTAGCTTTTGAGTTTCTCCAGCGCTTGTTCGTCCAGCTTGGCGGAGCTCATGCCGGTGCCTTCGGCCAGGCGCTTGAGCATGGCGTCGGCCAGCAGGACGATGTCTTCGCGGCGCTCGCGCAAGGCGGGTACGCGCAACTCGATGACGTTGAGGCGGTAGTACAAGTCCTGGCGGAAGCGACCGGCGGCGACTTCTGCGGCGAGGTCTTTGTGAGTGGCGCATAGAATGCGCACATCGACGATCAATTCTTGCTGGCCGCCCACGGCGCGCACGGCTTTTTCCTGAATGGCGCGCAGCAGTTTTACCTGCATGGGCAGTGGCAGATCAGCGACTTCATCGAGAAACAGTGTGCCGCCGTTGGCGGCCTGAAACAGTCCTTGTTTGTCTTCTATTGCGCCGGTGAAGCTGCCTTTCTTATGGCCGAAGAACTCGCTCTCCATCAGCTCGGTGGGGATGGCTCCGCAGTTCACTGGGATAAAAGGCTGTTCGCCGCGCGGGCCTTGTTCGTGGATCAGCCGAGCGACCAGTTCTTTACCGCTGCCGGACTCACCACTGATGTATACCGGTGCCTGGCTGCGTGCCAGTTTGAGGATCTGCTTGCGTAGGGCTTTCATCGGTGGCGAGTCGCCGAGCAAGCGGCTGTCGACGGGCTGATCTTCACCGGAATTGCTGTGTAGGCGCAGCGCGGCGGCCACCAGTTCGCGCAGGCGGCCGAGGTCTACGGGCTTGGTCAGGTAGTCAAACGCACCAGCTTTGAGTGCATTGATCGCGGTGTCCAGGCTGCCGTAGGCGGTGATCATCGCCACGGGCACTTGCGGATGGCGTTGCTGAATATGCTGAACCAGATCGAGCCCTGTGCCGTCGGGCAGGCGCATGTCGGTTAGGCACAGGTCAAAGGGTTCTTTGGCCAGCCATTCGCGCGCTTCTTTGACGTTGCGTGCGCTGCGGGTGTCGAGCTTCATCCGGCCCAGGGTGATTTCCAGCAATTCGCGGATATCGGGTTCGTCGTCGACGATCAGTGCTCTCTGGCGGTTCATGGTCAGCTCAGTTTGCGCGGGTGGGCGAAGGTGATGCGCAGGCAGCTGCCGCCACCTTCACGCAGTTTATAGTCGAGGCGTGCCTGGTTGCTTTCACACAGCTCGCGGGAGATGTAGAGGCCAAGGCCGGTGCCTTTGTTTTCTGTGGTGTAGAAGGGCTCGAAGAGGTGGTGCAGTTGTTCTTCAGCTACGCCGGGACCATCGTCGAGCACTTCCAATACTGGCAGTTCGCTGTCGGGATCGCGAAATAGGCGCAGCCAGACTTGCGCGTTTTTATGCTTTTGCGCGCTGTAGCGAATGCCGTTTTCAACCAGGTTGCTCAGCACTTGAGTCAGTTGGTGTGGGTCCATGCGCGTTTGAATGCTGCCCGGCGTGGTCTCAAGGTGCAGCATTTGGTTGGCTTTGGCGCTGTTGCGAAACTCACTGGCAAAGCGGTGCAGCCAGTATTTAAGGTCCAGCAGTTGCGGCTCGGCCTGGCGGCGGCGGGACAGTTGCAGGACGTTTTCGATGACCAAGTTCATGCGGCGTGAGTGATCCTGAATGATCTGCGCCAGGCGCAGGTCGGCGCCCTCTAGGTCTTCGGATTCCTGCAGCAGTTGCGCCGCATGACTGATTGCGCCGAGCGGGTTACGAATTTCATGGGCAATGCCCGCCGTCAGTCGACCCAATGAGGCGAGCTTGAGTTGCTGGGCCTGCTGGGCGATCTGCGAAATGTCATCGAGGAAAATCAGTGTGTGTTTGTGTTCGCCGCGCTGCAAAGCAATGAAGCTTGGCTGCAGCACGCGGCCATCGTGCGCCGCTTGCAGGCTGGCCGGGCGCAGGCTGGGGTTGTGCGACCACTGCTGCATGCGCTTGATCAGCTCGGGGCAGCGCGGGTCGAGGATTTTGCCGGTTAGGTCCGCGTGGCCAAGCAAGTGATTAGCGCCCTGATTGGCGAGCAGGACGCGGTGCACTTCATCCAGCACCAAAATGCCGGTGCGCATGCGTTGCAGGATCAGCGCGTTGAGCGCTTCAAGGTTGGCTACATCGGCGGCGCGCTGTTCAGCCAGGTTTTCGCTGGCTTGCAGGCGGCGTGTAAGGCCTTGCACAAACAGTGCGGCGGCAAAGCACAGCGCACCGAATGCCCCGACCTGCACGTACTGCGCGGTGACGGCCGGTCGGCTGAGGCTGAGGTAAAAGGTCAGGTAAATCATGCCAATGGCTGCGATGGCGGCTATCAACAAGCCAATTCGGCCGCGCAACAAAATATTTGAAATGGCCACCGCCACAATCAGCAGATTGCCGATGCCGCTGGCTGCGCCGCCACCGGCATAAAACAGCCCAGATAGTAGGATCACATCGATCAGGGCCAGGCTGAAAATCTGCGGCAGGTGCTTAGGTCGGCGAACGGTGACAATCAGCAAGGCGTTGATGGTCAGGTACAGCAGGCTGCCATTGCGGAACAAGCTTGGGTGGGTGATTTCCAGCAGGTCGGTGTGCAGGTCGCTGGATACCAGCAACACCAGCGTGATGCCGATAACCAGCCGGTAGAGGTGATAAAGCCTGAGGATGCGCCGGCTTTGCTCTCCGCTCAGGGCGAAGTCAGCGCCCATTGTCGTGCGGGCCTTGCTCTAGATGAAGCTGGCTGCAGTACCATTGCTCGCCGTTGGCCAAGGCGTTATCGCGCGGCACGTGTACGCCGCAATGCTGGCAGCGCACCATGGGTGCGGGCTCGGTTGGCGCTTTGGGCGTGTCGGGCTGTACGGTTTTGGGGCGGGTGAAGCGCCGCCAAAGCCAAAAGGCAGCGGCGATGATGGCAATCCAGATCAGCAAGCGAAACAGGCCCATGACGCTCTCTTTGGGTGGGGTTGAACGGAGTTTAGCGAACCCTCTGACGCGCGCCCAGCCTTGAAAGAGTGCGCTGCGTGTTGTTTCGCAGGTTGGCGGTTTGACTTGGGTTGTGTGGTGCCAGTCCATAAAAAAGGGAGGCTTGTAGCCTCCCTTTGTGTGCGTGCTTGTTGCTTAGTCGAACAGGCCGAAGGTCAGGTAGCTGAACCACGAGCGGCTTGGCGTCTCTGCTGCGGCGCCAGCTTTGAGCTCGTCCGGAATTTGCTCGGCGGCATCTTCGTACTGGCGAATCACGTCCTGGCCAGCGCGGGTTTCACCCGGTGGCAGCGGCACGTCAGTTTCAATCAGGCCCAGCGTGGCTTTGGCGATCCAGGAGCGGGTGTCCGCTTCTTCTTCGCGCGGCACGAATTGACCGTCGACCAGTGTTGGATGGTCTGGGTAGTTGAGCTTGAGCGTTTCCAGGCTTGTCGCGGCCAAATCATCGAGACTCAGGCGCTGGTAGGCTTCCGTCATTACGGCCAGGCCGTCGCCTACTGCAGGGGTTTCCTGGAAGTTTTCCACCACGTAGCGGCCACGGTTGGCGGCGGCGACGTAGGCATTGCGCGTCAGGTAGTAGTGCGCCACATGAATTTCATAGGCCGCCAGCAGGTTGCGCAGGTAAATCATGCGCTGCTTGGCGTCCGGCGCATAACGGCTGTTGGGGTAGCGGCTGGTGAGTTGGGCGAACTCATTGTAGGAGTCGCGTGCGGCACCGGGGTCGCGCTTGGTCATGTCCAGCGGCACGAAACGGGCGATTAGGCCGCGATCCTGGTCGAAAGACGCCAGGCCTTTGAGGTAATAGGCGTAGTCAACGTTGGCATGCTGCGGGTGCAGACGAATAAAGCGATCAGCAGAAGACTTGGCTGCTTCTGGCTCAACGTTTTTGTAATAGGCGTAGATCAGCTCAAGCTGCGCTTGCTCGGCGTAGCGCCCGAACGGGTAGCGCGACTCCAGCGCCTTGAGCTTGGCAACAGCTGAGGTGTAGCTACTATTGTCCAGGTCGGCTTGTGCCTGCTGGTAGAGTTCGGCTTCGCTCAGGTTCTCGTCAACCACTTCCTTAGAGGAGCAGGCGGCGGTGAGGGCGAGGATTGCGATCAGCAGCAGGTGTTTCACTTGCATGGCGGCTTGCGTCCCTGTGACGGCGGCTGTCTTGAGTAGAGCCGTCCTGTTATGATGAGCGCCCCCGGTACCCCTGGGGCAAAGACGCCGTATTTAACCACAAGCGTGTAGCCGAAACCAAAGGCTAGACCTCTCAGACCTCCCCGCCGTTGCCGAGCATGTCCTCTATTAATAAGCAGATCATTGAACTGAACGCCGAGGTGCCCTATGAAATGGGCGGTCAACGCCTCGATCAAGTCGCCGCACTCCTGTTTGCCGAGCACTCGCGTTCGCGTCTGTCTGCCTGGATCAAAGAGGGGCGGCTTACCGTCGACGGCGCTGTGCTGCGCCCGCGCGACATTGTCCATGGCGGCGCTCAACTGGCGCTCAAAGCCGAGCAGGAGGCGCAGGGTGAGTGGATCGCCCAAGATATCGAGCTGAATATCGTCTACGAAGACGATCAGATCCTTGTTATCGACAAGCCCGCTGGCCTGGTTGTGCATCCCGCAGCCGGGCATGCTGATGGCACCTTGCTGAATGCCCTGCTGCATCACGTGCCGGACATCATTAATGTGCCGCGCGCCGGTATTGTGCACCGCCTGGACAAGGACACCACCGGTCTGATGGTGGTTGCCAAAACCATCGAGGCGCAAACCCGCCTGGTAGATCAACTACAAAAGCGCTCGGTCAGCCGCATCTACGAGTGCATTGTGATTGGCGTGGTGACCTCCGGCGGCAAGATCAACGCGCCAATCGGGCGTAGTTCATCGCAGCGTCAACGCATGGCTGTGAGTGACGGCGGTAAGCCTGCGGTCAGCCACTACCGCGTGCTGGAACGCTATCGCTCGCACACCCATGTGCGGGTCAAGCTGGAAACCGGGCGCACGCACCAGATTCGCGTGCATATGAGCCATGTCGGCTACCCTTTGGTGGGTGATCCGGTTTATGGCGGGCGTTTCCGAATTCCGCCGGCGGCCAATCCGAGCATGGTGCAAACCCTGAAGGAATTTCCTCGCCAGGCCTTGCATGCACGCTTCCTGGAGTTGGATCATCCGATCACTGGCGAGCGGATGAAGTGGCAATCGCCGCTGCCTGATGATTTCGTCTGGCTGCTGACGTTGTTGCGCCAGGACCGTGAGGCTTTTATTGGGTGACAGGATGCACGACTGGTTAACGCCGCAATGGCCCGCTCCGGCAAGAGTTAAAACCTGTGTAACCACGCGTACCGGCGGAGTGAGTGTTGCTCCTTACGACAGTTGTAACTTGGGCATGCATGTGGGCGACAGCCTGCAAGCCGTGCAAAAAAACCGTCAGCGCCTGGTCAGTTTGCTCGGCTGTAAACCGGCCTGGCTGGAGCAGGTGCATGGCGTGGCAGTGGTCGAAGCCACGCCGGCGCAGGTGCTGCAAGCGGATGCCAGTTGGACGCAAAAAACCGGTATTGCCTGCACAGTGATGACGGCAGATTGCTTGCCTGTGTTGTTCTGTGACCGCGCGGGCAGTCGCGTGGCCGCTGCCCATGCCGGTTGGCGCGGCTTAGCGGCCGGTGTGCTGGAAGCGACCCTGGACAAGCTGGCGTTACCCGCCGATCAAGTGTTGGTCTGGTTGGGCCCTGCAATTGGGCCGCAGGCTTTCGAAGTGGGGGGCGAGGTGCGTGATGCTTTTGTCGCCCAGCATGCGCAAGCGGCCGTCGCCTTTCAGCCCAGCAACAATGCAGGCAAGTTTATGGCGGACATGTATCAGTTGGCGCGCATTCGTCTTGCGGAGCGCGGTGTAGTCGCTGTCTACGGCGGTGATTTCTGCACATTTAACGACCCGCGTTTCTACTCCTATCGCCGTTCGGCGCAAACCGGGCGCTTTGCCAGCCTCATCTGGCTGGCTAACTAATTTCATCGGCCGCGTCTGCGGCCCTGCGTCAGCAAATGACTCAGGTCAAGGTTGTGCGGCTTGAAACTCGCACAATCGTCCTCATCTACTCTTCATCCGCAGGCTTTTCTGCAGTGGCGCGATTCAGTGCGCCGGCCTGCCTCCACACGAGGATTGAATTCTATGCGTATCGATCGTTTAACCAGCAAATTGCAACTTGCGCTCTCTGATGCGCAATCGTTGGCCGTTGGCCTTGATCACGCGGCTATTGAACCGCTGCACCTGATGCAAGCGCTGCTGGAGCAGCAGGGTGGCTCGATCAAACCGCTGCTGATGCAGGTTGGTTTTGATGTCAGCAGCCTGCGCGCTGCGCTTGGCAAAGAGCTTGATCAGTTGGGCAAAATCCAGAACCCGTCGGGCGACGTGAACCTGTCGCAGGATCTGGCGCGCCTGCTCAATCAGGCGGACCGTCTGTCGCAACAAAAGGGCGACCAATTTATCTCCAGCGAGCTGGTACTGCTGGCTGCGATGGATGAAAACACCAAGCTGGGCAAGCTGCTGCTTGCTCAGGGCGTAAGCCGTAAAGCGTTGGAAAACGCGGTCACCAACCTGCGCGGTGGTGATGCGGTGAATGACCCGAACGTCGAGGAAAATCGCCAGGCGCTGGATAAGTACACCGTTGACCTGACCAAGCGCGCCGAGGAGGGCAAGCTCGATCCGGTGATTGGTCGCGATGATGAGATCCGTCGCACCATTCAGGTATTGCAGCGCCGCACCAAGAATAATCCGGTGCTGATCGGTGAGCCGGGTGTGGGTAAAACCGCGATTGCCGAAGGTCTGGCGCAACGCATCGTCAATGGTGAAGTGCCCGATGGCCTAAAAGATAAACGCCTGCTGTCGCTGGACATGGGCGCGTTGATTGCCGGCGCCAAGTTCCGCGGCGAGTTTGAAGAGCGCTTAAAGGCGGTGCTTAACGAGCTGAGCAAGCAGGAAGGTCGGATCATTCTGTTTATCGACGAACTGCACACCATGGTCGGTGCCGGTAAAGGCGAAGGCTCGATGGACGCGGGCAACATGCTCAAGCCATCGCTGGCGCGCGGTGAGCTGCATTGCGTGGGCGCGACCACGCTTAACGAGTACCGCCAGTACATTGAAAAGGATGCGGCTCTTGAGCGTCGGTTCCAAAAGGTGTTGGTCGATGAGCCGAGCGAGGAAGACACCATCGCCATCCTGCGTGGCCTCAAAGAGCGTTACGAGGTGCACCACAAGGTGGCTATCACCGACGGTGCGATCATCGCGGCGGCCAAGCTGTCGCACCGCTACATCACTGATCGCCAGTTGCCAGACAAAGCCATCGACCTGATCGACGAGGCGGCCAGCCGAATTCGTATGGAAATCGATTCCAAGCCGGAAGTGCTGGACCGTTTGGAACGCCGTCTGATTCAGCTTAAGGTCGAAGGCCAGGCGCTGAAAAAAGAAGATGACGAAGCCGCTATCAAGCGGCTGGCCAAGCTTAACGAAGACATTGCCCGGCTTGAGCGCGAATACGCGGATCTGGAAGAGATCTGGAAAGCCGAGAAAGCCGAAGTGCAAGGCTCCGCGCAGATTCAGCAAAAGATCGAGCAGTCGCGCCAGGAGTTGGAAGCGGCGCGGCGCAAGGGTGATCTGAATCGAATGGCTGAGTTGCAGTACGGCATTATTCCGGATCTGGAGCGCAGCCTGCAGATGGTTGATCAGCACGGCAAGAGCGAGAACCAGTTGTTGCGCAGTAAGGTCACCGAGGAAGAAATTGCCGAGGTGGTATCGAAATGGACGGGAATCCCTGTCAGCAAAATGCTTGAAGGTGAGCGCGACAAACTGCTGAAAATGGAAGGCCTGCTGCATCAGCGTGTTATCGGTCAAAACGAAGCCGTGGTGGCGGTGGCGAATGCGGTGCGTCGTTCGCGTGCGGGGTTGTCGGACCCGAACCGCCCGAGTGGCTCGTTTCTCTTCCTCGGCCCGACCGGCGTGGGTAAAACCGAGCTGTGCAAGGCGCTGGCCGAATTCCTCTTTGATACTGAAGAGGCGCTGGTGCGTATCGATATGTCCGAGTTTATGGAGAAACACTCGGTGGCCCGTCTGATCGGCGCGCCGCCCGGCTATGTCGGTTATGAAGAGGGCGGTTACTTGACCGAGGCGGTGCGCCGTAAACCCTACTCGGTGATCCTGCTGGATGAGGTGGAGAAGGCGCATCCGGATGTGTTCAACGTACTGCTGCAGGTGCTGGAAGACGGTCGTCTGACTGACAGCCATGGCCGCACCGTAGACTTCAAAAACACCGTGGTGGTGATGACCTCCAACCTGGGCTCGTCGCAGATTCAGGAGCTTGTTGGCGACCGTGAAGGGCAGCGAGCGGCGGTAATGGATGCGGTCGGTACGCACTTCCGCCCGGAATTCATCAACCGGATTGACGAGGTGGTGATTTTCGAGCCGCTGGCCCGTGATCAGATCGCTGGCATTGCGCAGATCCAATTGGGCCGTTTGCGTCAGCGTCTGGCTGAGCGCGAACTGAGTTTGGAGCTGTCGGATGAGGCATTGGATAAGCTGATTGCCATTGGCTATGACCCGGTCTACGGCGCGCGGCCGCTCAAGCGCGCTGTGCAGCGTTGGATCGAAAACCCGCTGGCTCAGTTGATCCTGTCGGGTAAGTTCGCCCCAGGCAGCAGTGTGACTGGCCGTGTTGAAGGTGACGAGATTGTCTTCGCGTAAGAGCGTGTACTGAGTCTTTGGGGCTGCAGTGTGGGAGGTGCTTTGGCGGCGAGTTCTCAACTCCGTTGTCGTGGCTAAAGCCCTTCCTACGGCCGCCAGTCCAGCTTAACGCTGAAATCGACCGGTTGGCCTTTGTGGTCTTAGTGCCAGTCTGTGAAATAAAAACACCCCGGTTCAGCTCGCCTGACCGGGGTATTTTTATGTGGGGCTGTGTCACAGATGCTTGAGCAGAACCTCTAAGGCTGCGGCTTGATCGTCGGCTAGGTCGATAATGTGAAAGCCTGCCCAGCAGTGCTGGCCGTCAGCGCCCGGGCGGCTCCACAAGCAATCTGCGCCGAGGGTGACCTCACATACGCCGTCTACGGCGTGCTCTGTAACCAAGCGGCACTCCAGCAGTTCGTCGGCTGCTTGCGGCGTGTCACTGAACAGCATAAATCCGTCTGCAGACAAATCGACCACGCGCCCCAAGCGTTGGCCAGTGTGCAGCTCAAAGACTTCTAGCTGCACTTCGGCATGATGCCTGCTGTGCGAGCGACGTTCGTCTTCCATACCCATTCCTTATTCTTGTGTCTCGGCTGTGCGTCCGGTGAACCGTTGCAGCACGCGATAAATGGCTGTGAGTGCGCGGTCTACCAGCGGTGCGCCGCGCTCTGGGGTGACGATGCGCGCCAGCCCTTGTTCCATTTCAGTGGCCAGTTGGGTGAGCGGCTTGATGGCCACACGCTGCCCACTCTGGTCGACAAACATGTAGTTGCGGGTCGTCGGGCTGAACCAGGAGAGCTTCAGCGTCCGCACTTGTTGGCCGTTGACGAACTCAAACCAGGTACCAAATTCGATATGTCCCAGTTCCTTGGCCAGCGCTTGAGCGCGGGCAGACAGGGTTGACTCGCGTGGCGCTTGCGTCGCCAGTGCTGCATCTTCACCGAGCATGGCGCCCAGCGGGCTTTCTGGCAGTGTGGGTTTAAGTTGCGCCGCCACCTGCGGCTGCTTGGCCTGAATAGCGTGTTGGCAGACGACTAAGTCTTGTAGCAGGCGACGGATGCCATCTTCGTGGTAACCGCCAAGCAACTCTAGCCCCTTGCGCAGGTCTTCCAGCAGCGGTACGCGCAGTTTTTGCAGGCGTTCACGTCCGGCATCGTCGAGCAGGGTGCCGCTCCAGGCCAGTTGTTCTGCAGCTTCGCAGGCCCGTAGCCATTCTGGGCTGCGCTCGCCATTACGCAGCAGCACAAACACCAGTACGTCAGCCCAGGTCAGCTCAAGAAAATTGCGAATAATGCTCGGCAATTGACGGTCTGCCAGGCTGGTGGCAATCACTTCAACAGCGTGCTGACGTGCGCCGAGTAATTTGTCGCGACCTTTGGCGGCCTCTACGGCGCGCCGTTCGCGCAACTCCACTTTGTGCCGTAGGGTGGCAACGAACTCGTTGAATTCCTCCAGCAGGCTCTCAAACAGTTGCAGGTCACCATTAAAGTCCTGGATGACACGCTCAACAACCCACTGCATCTTGGCCAGTAGGCCACGCTCGTCACCATCGCCGCCGTACAGCACGCCCGCCTGCGCCATACCGTTCAGCAAGCGTCGAGCGGGGTGGTGGTGCTGGGTAAACAAGGCTTTATCCAGCAGCGCCACTTTTAGGTAGGGCGTGTGCAGGTGCGAGAGTGTGGTCTTGCAACTGTCGGGCAGGTTGTCGTCATCGAGAATGAAGTCGAACAACATGCCGACCAAGTCGATTACATCCGCTTCCTGATCAGACAGCTTTTGCTGGCCAGGCAAGGTGCTGTAGGTTTCCAGCTGTTGGTGCAGGTCGACTTTGAGCCCCTCCACCTGTTGCGGGCGCTGCAGGCGTTGCGAGATATCGCTGGCCGACTGACGTTGCATGCGGTTGAGTGCGTCGAGCAGTGCCGTGGCTGTATAGGTGCTGGTGGCATCCGCAGGGGCAAAGCTGGCAATGCTGCGTGTGCCACCGAGAAGCGGCGCATCGATATCGCGCTGGCGATGCTCGCCCAGCAGGGCTGCCAAGCTGCCCAGTAGCTCCAGTGGGTCGGTAGGGGGCGGTCCGCTCAGATTACTCGTTGTTGTGTTGTAAGACGGGTTGCCGGGATGAGCGAATAGGGTGCCGGGCTGCGCGGGGCTGCTGGGTGCCGTTTCACTTGGCTGCTCGGCTGCACCAGCCGCAGGTTTTGGCCGCTCAGGTTGGCTGTTGCGTTGTGCGGTGAACTTAAGGTTGGGCAGTACGCCTGCTTCAATCAGGCGCTTATTGAGCGCCGCGTAGAGGCCATCCAGGCTCTGCATTACGTGGGTATCAAACAACGTATAGAGGATGACCTTTATGCGCAGGGGGAACGGGCTGGGTGCCAGTGCGTCGCGAAACGCCTGAGCAATCATCTGCGGGCCAAAGGGGTTTATGTCTTCGCCAAGCTTCTGGCCGTTATTAAGCAGCGCCAAACGTTGCTCTAAGGCGAACAACGGCTGCGCACAGCGCGCCTTGACGCGACTCACCATATTCGTGACTTGCAGGCTTTCTTCGTAATCCTCGTTTTGCACCAGGGCCATTTCCTCGGCGTCGAGGGCGCTGGTGACTGGGGCAGGCTTGAGCTTGCCCTCAAGGAAATCGGAGAAGTTACCGGCAATCTGCTGGTGGTAGCTGCGCTCTATTAAAGGACGCTGCTTGCGGATTTCGCGCATGTTGTCGAAGAACAAGGTTTGCACCTGATTGTTCTCGGCCTTTTCTGCGCACTCAAACAGCGTGTCGTCCACTTGCGCGAAGACGCTGGTGAGTTGTTCGGCCAGGCGGTTCATCACCAGTTTCCGGCAGCTTTGCACCAGCTCACCAAATCGCGGCTGGATGCCTCGGTTGGCAAGGGTCTGCACGGTAGTGGGTGGAGTTGGCGGTATGCCCTGGTTGCTCATGGACTTTCCTGGCTGGGGCCTTACGGCTGATGCGTCCTGCAATGTACGCAGACCTACTGAAGATATAGCAGCCAGTCACGCAGCTGCAAATCATTGTACTAAAAGCAATTTAAGGGGTTGACAGCTTCGCGTAGAACCGTAAAATGGCGCGCCTCAGAACAGCAAACGAGATTAACAATCTCCAAGCGAAATCTGAGAAGGAAGCAAGTAGTTCCGCGATAGCTCAGTCGGTAGAGCAAATGACTGTTAATCATTGGGTCCCTGGTTCGAGTCCAGGTCGCGGAGCCAATCTTTCATCGGGGTATAGCGCAGTCCGGTAGCGCGCCTGCTTTGGGAGCAGGATGTCGGGAGTTCGAATCCCCCTACCCCGACCATTTTTGGGTCGTTAGCTCAGTTGGTAGAGCAGTTGGCTTTTAACCAATTGGTCGTAGGTTCGAATCCCACACGACCCACCATTTCAAGCATGCTTGAATGATAAAAAACCCGCCTAGTGCGGGTTTTTTATTGCCTGCGATTTATGGCGAAGACCTTCGGGGCGCGTAAATAATGTAGGAGTGGTCCATGGCCGCGTTTCGCGGGCATAGGCCGCTCCTACATGTTTTGCAGTTCAGGCTCAGTGCAGCTTGAGGCGTGGCTCGGTGCTTCTGCCGATGCGGTCGCTGAGCATCATCAGCATGGTGCGGGTAACGCCATACAGCGCTACCTGATGCATGCGGTACAGCGACACGTAGAACATTCTCGCCAGCCAACCTTCAAGCATGACGCTGCCGGTCAGGTTGCCCATCAGGTTACCGACCGCCGAGAAGGTCGACAACGAAATCAGCGAGCCGTAATCGCGGTAGCGATATTCCAGCAGTGGTTTGCCCTCAATACGCAGCTTCAGTGATTTAGCCAACATGGACGCTTGCTGGTGCGCCGCTTGTGCACGCGGCGGCACATTGCGGCCCTCGCTGCCGGGTTGCGGGCATGCGGCGCAGTCGCCAAAGGCAAACACGTTGTCATCCAATGTGGTTTGCAATGTAGGGCGCACCTGCAATTGGTTGATGCGATTGCTCTCCAGCCCGTCCAAGCCCTGCAGAAACTCCGGCGCGCGAATACCCGCCGCCCAGACTTTCAAGCTCGCCGCGATAACCTGGCCTTGTGCGGTATGCAGGCCGTCTGCGGTGACTTTGCTAACCGCTGCGCCCGTGAGCACGGTGACGCCCAGTTTCTCCAGGGTTTTATGCACGGGGCGGCCGATGCGCTCCGGCAGGGCGGGCAGTACGCGCGGACCGGCCTCAATAAGGGTGATGCGCATGTTCTCCGGACGAATGCTATCCAGTCCGTAAGCGGCTAGTTCACGTGCGGCATGGTGCAGCTCGGCGGCCAACTCAACCCCCGTTGCACCCGCGCCAACGATGGCAACATTGATCCGTTCGGTGGTTTCGCTCTGGCTGGCGTGGGCGCGCATGTAATGGTTGAGTAATTGCCGATGAAAGCGTTCCGCCTGCTCGCGGGTGTCCAGAAACAGGCAGTGTTCGGCAGCGCCCTCGGTGCCGAAATCATTGGTGGTGCTGCCTACGGCAATCACCAGGCTGTCATAGCTGAGGGTGCGCGCAGGCATCAGCACTTGGCCGTTTTCATCCACTGTTGCCGCCAAGGCGATGCGTTTTTCGGCGCGGTTGAGGTCGCACATGCGCCCCAGTTGGAACTCGAAGTGATTCCACTTGGCCTGCGCCACGTAGTTCAGTTCATCCCCGGAGGAGTTCAGCGAGCCGGCCGCCACTTCATGCAGAAGGGGTTTCCAGATATGGGTGAGGTTAGCGTCAACCAAGGTGACAGTGGCTTGGCCGCGCTTGCCCAAGGATCTACCCAGGTGGGTAGCAAGCTCCAAGCCGCCGGCACCGCCGCCGACGATTACGATTTGATGAGTCATTTGAGACGCTCACAAGGCTTTTAAGGAAAGGCTGTGAGTCAATGTGGGCGAGCGCCAGGCAGCTCATAGCACTAATTGACCCAGAAAACGGCTTAGCAGGCCCAGGCCAATGACCGCGACCAGGATGATCAGCAGCAAACGCCAGAGCCGAAAAGGCTGGCGCTCGACCTGATGCTGTGGAGCACTGAGGTATTGCTCGACACGTTTTTGATCATCAGGATTCAGGCGGCTGGACATGGGGGCCTCGCTGGCAGGGGTGGCATTCTAGCTGCGCGGCTTATAAAGGCTCAACGCGCAGGCTGTCATTTAGGCGAATAATGCCGCTGTGCAACACACGGGCAGTAATCCCGCCGTGGCCGCGCATGGCCTGGAAGGTTCCAGGCCCAAGACGTTCTTCCAGCTTAGCGCAGGGTTGGCACCAGCCCGTTGTTTCGAGAATCGCCTGACCAATCCGGAACCGTCGTCCTTTTAGGCTGAACAGGTTAATGCCGCTGATCACAATGTTGCGGCGCAGCTCAGCCGGTGTGATGGGGTGATCATCCGCGCGGCCCATCAGCGCGCTGATCACGGCCAGATGCTCAAATTGAATCAGCGTGACTTGCCGTGCATTACGCGGCCCCGGTCGGCTGTGATCGCCGGTCAGACCAGCTTCACGGCGCGCTTCGACGGCATCCAGTTCGATCATCGGCGCACGCGAAACCGGGCGCACGCCCATCCAACGCACGCAGCCTTGTTGCGGCACACTGGCCAGCAATTCGGGCGGCGGCATCATAGGCTGATCCCCACATCAAACAGCACGGTGCGGCCCAGGTTGGTGCGCAGAAAATCTGGCGCGTCGGGGTGGGCGAACAGTACGCGCGCAAAGGTCGGGCCGACCAGCGAGAGCGAGCGCCAACCTTGGCGCAGAAACTCGGTGGGTGGTGGGAAGTGGCTGTTGAAGTCGGGTATGGCGCGCTTGAGATTGACGTAAGCCAGCAAGTCCAACTCACCCAAATCAAGTCCACGCTCCTGGTAGTTATGCGCTTTTTTGCGCAGCGTGGGCGTCAGTCGTTGTTGCAGGTCACCTGCGCCAATGCGGCGGGGTTTTGCTTCGCGCCGCACCAGTTGGCTGAGGGAAAACGCACTGCGGCGGCGTTCCAGTTCTGCGCGCCATTCATCGTTTAGGCGGCGACCTTCATCCAGCACAAAAAACACCTCAAAGCTGGCATCGCGAAACAGCACGTCAGGCGGCTCATGGCCAGCAGCGTTGAACTCGTCCAGTCGGTGAGGAACATTTAAGGCTTGTAGCAGGCGCTGACACACCCAGCGCTCGCGTTCCCACTTACGGGCATTGGAGAGAAAGGCATTGGCCTGTTCGGCTTGATGCGTCAGTAGGCGCAGATAATCGGAGTCGTCCATGGGCCCAGCTTAGCCCAGGCCGTGACGCACTTGAAACCTCTCTATCTGGCCGTATGTGGCGCAGTGCGATCCACGTTGGCCTGCGGCCCGTCGTCGCGCTTGGGTGATCCTTACGCTGATGGTGCTGCGCGGCTGTAGACTGCGTGGCAGTTCCTAACGCATGGGAGTGACCGTGGATGATTGCCGCAGAACTGCTTTCAACGACCAGTCAGGTCGTAGGCTGGCTGATTTACCTGCCACTGCTGTGTTGGGCTATCTGGCGCGCACCCTGGGTTGAGTTGTGCAGCGACCAGCGCCGTCAACATCTGCTGGCCGGCACGGCGCTGGCGCTGTTTATGCTGTGGCTGGTGCGCCGCGACTTTGACTCGGGGTTGTCCTACCACTTTGTTGGCATGACGGTGGTGACACTGCTGTTGGACTGGCCGCTGGCCATACTCGCCGGGTTTGTCGCACAACTTGGCCTGCTCGCGCTGGGCCGACATGACTTGGCCGCGCTTGGGGTTAATGGCGTGCTGCTGGTGGTGATTCCGGTGTGGATCACTGAAGTCTGCGCCTTGTGGGTTGAGAAGAAGCAACCGCGCAATCTGTTCGTGTACATCTTCTTTAGCGGTTTTTTTGCGGCGGCGCTGGCCACGCTGGTGTGCATCCTCGCAGCGTTCTCCGTGCTGTGGCTTGATGGCTTGTTTCCCATGCCGCCCTGGCTGGAGGATTTTGTCGGTTACCTCTGGTTGGTGATTTTCCCCGAAGCCTTTATCAACGGCATGCTGGTCACCGCGCTGGTGGTGTTTTATCCCGACTGGCTGGAAACCTTCAATCGCACCCGTTATCTGGCCGCGCCCTGGAATGACGATGATCGGCCGCGTTGATAAGGCCTCCATCAGCCGCGTGATCGCCCCACGTCGGTTGACCTGAATCAACGCGGCGAGTCGTTCGCGCGGCATGCTTGTCTCATTTATAAGGAGGGCGCGACATGGGTGTGCATCAATGGGCAAGGCAAGAAATACAACGCAGCCTCGACGCGGTTGACGCTCAAGGGTTCGACCACGCGATGGCCTTGCGCGCATTGCTTAGTGCCGTAGTCGAATGCAGCCGGGCAGGGCGCACAGCGGCAGACTTAGCCGCCGAGTTGCAGTTTTTGGCTGAGAATCTGGATGACGACCGCGACTACAACTTTATGCGGCCTTGAGAGTAAGGCCGCAGGCTTGCGATCACTTGGGGCTTTGCGCAAGCAACACCCGCATTTGTGGGCAATTTAGCGGCGATAAATGCACTAGATGGGGCGATTTCATGTTGGGCTTCGTCGCAAGCTCCTCAACCCAACCTACGTTCATACGTTATCTGCAATTTGTAGGTTGGCGCTGAGCGCAGCGAAGCCCAACGGCGTAAACAGCCAGTCGCGGCTAAAGACCCTCCCACAACTCTTGGCATGGGGGGTACTTGCAGCAAGCAACAACTACCTGTGGGAGGCGCATTAGCGGCGATAAATGCGCAAGGCATTTGGGCTTCGTGCCTTTCTTCCTGCGACGGCTAGTGATGGCGTGGCGATAATTCGCCGGAGAACACATCATCTTCAAGCGAGTCGCCTGCGATGGCGTGTTCTTCTGAAGCCCAAGCGCCGAGGTCAATCAATTTGCAACGCTCAGAACAAAAGGGCCGGCTCGGGCTTTGCGGGCCCCATTCAACAGCCGCGCCACAGGTTGGGCAGGCTACCAAGGTTGGTGTGCTCATGTTTGGCCTCCGCGTAGGGTTAGGTAGAAGCGGTGTAGGCGCTGCACTTCATCTTGCAGCCAGCTTAAATCGCGATCATTCACCAGCACATCATGCGCACGGCTCAAGCGTTGCTCGCGGCTGGCTTGAGCCTTGAGAATGGCCTGCACCTGCTCGCTGGAGCTTTGGTCGCGTTGCATGGTGCGTTGCACTTGCAGGTGTTCTGGCGCATCTACCACCAGAATGCGCTGCGTTAACGTGTGCTGGTTAGATTCAACCAATAGTGGTGAAACCAAAATGGCGTAAGACGACTCAGCCCGTGAAAGGTGCTGGGTAATCTCCTGGCCAATCAGCGGATGCAGTAGGGCTTCCAGCCAGCGCCGCTCGTTCGTGTCGGCAAAAATACGGCCGCGCAGCGCGCTGCGATCCAACTGGCCGTCGGCCTGCAAAATGTCAGGACCGAAGTGCTCGACGATTTTATCCAACGCCGGCCGGCCCGGCTCAACCACCCAGCGCGCGGCATGGTCGGCATCAATCAGATGAACGCCTAAGTCGATAAAGTGCTGAGCAACAGCGCTCTTGCCGCTGCCGATACCGCCGGTTAAGCCGAGAATCCACGGTCGTGTCGTCAAGATCAGCGCTCGGGTTGTTCGTTCAGGGCGCGATTGTAGTGCAGGGGCGGTGGGTAGGCTAATCGCTTGTGCGTAGGGCGTGTCGTACGGCTTCAACGGTCGCGGCTAAAGCCCCTCCCACACATAGTGAGACAACCCGCACTCGTGCAGGCAACACAACCAGTTGTGGGAGGCGCTTTAGCGGCGATGCGATCAGAACCCTACAATCTGCAAGTAGCGGGCGGTGATCTGTTCACCCCACAGCAGGGCAATCCAACCTGCAATCGCCAGATATGGGCCGAATGGAATCGGTGTGCTGGTTTCTGCATTGCGCATCCGCAGCATAATGGTGCCCAACACGGCGCCCACCAGAGAAGACAGCAAAATGGTCAGCGGCAAAACCTGCCAGCCGCCCCACGCACCGAGCATGGCCAGTAGCTTAAAGTCGCCATGGCCCATGCCTTCCTTGCCCGTGACCAGCTTAAACAGCCAATACACCGACCACAGGCTTAAATAACCAGCTATCGCGCCCCATAGCGCTGTTTCCAGGTCGGTGATTAAGCCAAAACTGTTGACGATCAAGCCCAACCAAAGCAGCGGCAGCACCAGCGAATCCGGCAGCAATTGGTGGTCAACATCAATCAGGCTCATTGCAAGCAAGCCCCAGGTCAGCAACAGCATGCCACCCGCCTGCCAGGTAAAGCCAAAATGCCAGGCCACATACGCCGACAGCACGCCGCAGGCTAACTCCACGGCGGGGTAGCGCAGGCTAATTGGCGCTTTACAGCTTGAGCACTTGCCGCGCAGAAACAGGTAACTAAACAGCGGGATATTTTCCCACGGCCGAATTTCATGGTCGCAGTGCGGGCATTGTGAGTTGGGCAATACCAGATTAAAGGTGTCCGCCTCAGGCTCCGCGGGCAACTGCAAAATCTCCCGCGCCTGCTCACGCCAATCGCGCTGCATCATGATTGGCAAGCGATACACCACAACGTTGAGAAAGCTGCCGATTAACAGGCCAAGCACTAGCGCGGAAGTTAAAAATACAATTGAGTGCTCGGAGAGCATTGGTAAGTTTTGCATTAACCGATTACGCCGCCCAGGCTAAATATAGGGAGGTACATAGCAATAATTAATCCGCCCACTAATACACCAAGCACGGCCATAATGAGAGGTTCTAGTAACGTAGTAAGGTTGTCCACCGCGTTGTCAACTTCCGCTTCATAGTAGCTGGCAACTTTATCCAGCATAGCGTCCAGTGATCCGGACTCCTCACCGATGGCTGCCATTTGCACCGCCATAGCCGGAAATATACCGGTATTGCGCATTGCAAAATTTAACTGCATGCCGCTGGATACATCCTGTTTTATACGATTAACCGCAGTCCGGAAAACAACGTTGCCGGTAGCACCCGCGACAGAGTCAAGTGCTTCGACCAGTGGTACACCTGCCGAAAAAGTGGTGGCTAGCGTGCGACCAAAACGTGCAACAGTTGCCTTAAACAAAATGCTGCCTACGATAGGCAGTTTAAGCTTGGCCTTATCAGACGCATCGCGAAACTTTTCACTTTTTTGATGCAGGGTTTTAAGCCCATAGCCAGTTGCGAAAAGCCCCAAGATGATTAAAAGCCACCACTTCTGCATAAATTCGGACATGCCAATAACCATCAGGGTGAATGCAGGTAATTCCGCGCCAAAGCCGGCAAAAACACCTTGGAATGTAGGTACTACTTTAATCAGCAAAATGGCGGTCACAACAAATGCCACAACAATAACCGCGATGGGGTAGGTCATGGCTTTTTTGATTTTGGCTTTGAGTGCTTCAGTCTTTTCTTTATAGGTTGCCACTCTGTCCAGCAGCATTTCCAATGCGCCAGATTGCTCGCCGGCATCCACTAGGTTGCAATAGAGGTCATCAAAGTGATTGGGGAATTTACGCAGTGAGGTTGCTAAACTATTGCCGCCTGAAACTTCCTGCTTAACATTGGCGATGAGTGTGCGCATATTGGCATTTTCAAAACCTTCGCCAATAATGTCGAACGCCTGAAGAAGCGGTACGCCAGCACCCATCATTGTGGCCATTTGGCGTGTAAATAGCGCGATCTCCATTGGGGTTATTTTCTTGCCTGCCCCGCCGAATAAAGATTTGGGCTTCTTTTTAACTTTGTTTGCGGAGATGCCTTGCGTGCGAAGATGGGCTTTGACCAAGGCCGCCGAGGTGCTGTTAACCTCACCCTTGAGTTTATTGCCTTTCTTGTCTTTGCCTTCCCACTGAAACGTGCTGGGCTGAGTCGCTTTGGTCGCCATGGGTTAGTCCTTAGTGACGCGGTTCACTTCTTCGAGGCTGGTCACGCCTTGCATGGCCTTCAGCAGGGCCGAGGTACGCAGGTCATTAAAGCCGTCTTTACGCATCTGGATGGAAATATCAATCGAGTTGCCTTCCTCCATGATAATCCGTTGCAGCGAAGGCGTGTTTTTAACTACTTCATAAATACCAACACGGCCTTTGTATCCCCCGTTGCAAATGTCGCAGCCGACGGGGCCATAAATCTTGAATTTACCGATCTGGTCGACAGGGAAGCCCTCCTCAATCAGCGTTTCGCGTGGTACCTGCACTTCTTTTTTGCAGTGGCTGCACAGCTTGCGCGCAAGGCGCTGGGCGATGATCAGGTTGACCGAGGTGGCGATGTTGAACGAGGGCACACCCATGTTGCGCAGGCGTGTTAGGGTTTCTGCCGCGCTGTTGGTGTGCAGCGTTGACATCACCATGTGGCCCGTTTGCGCGGCCTTCACGGCGATAGAGGCAGTGTCCAGGTCACGTATTTCCCCCACCATGATGATGTCGGGGTCTTGGCGCAGGAAGGACTTCAGTGCGGCAGTAAAGTCCATGCCTTGCTTGGGGTTGACGTTAACCTGGTTAATGCCTTCAAGGTTGATTTCAACCGGGTCTTCGGCGGTGGAGATGTTCACGTCCACTGTGTTGAGGATGTTTAACCCCGTGTAAAGCGATACTGTTTTGCCTGAACCTGTTGGGCCGGTCACCAGGATCATGCCCTGTGGCTGCTTCAGTGCGGCCATATACAGTTCTTTCTGGTCCTCTTCGTAGCCGAGCGCATCAATGCCCATCTGTGCGCTGGCAGAGTCAAGAATCCGCATCACGATTTTCTCGCCCCACAGGGTTGGGCAGGTGCTGACACGAAAATCGATAGATTTGCTCTTGGAAATGCGCATTTTGATGCGCCCATCCTGTGGCTTACGCCGTTCGGAAATGTCCAGCCCCGCCATAACTTTCAGGCGCGCGGAAATACGAGGTGCGAGCTGTATGGGCGGTCGGGCGATTTCCTGCAGAATGCCATCGGTGCGAAAGCGTACGCGGTAGGTCTTTTCGTAAGGCTCAAAGTGCAGGTCGGATGAGCCGCTTTTGATGGCGTCCAGCAGCATCTTGTTGACGAAACGCACCACAGGGGCGTCATCGCTGTCGTTGTTGCTGGTGTTATCGTCGCTGCCTTCCGCTTCGTTTTCAAACTCCAGGCCTTCGTCGAGGTCGATGTCACCCATGCCGGCCGTAGTTTTATTGCCGTTGTCGAAATACTGATCAATGGCCGCATCCAGGCGGTCATCTTCGACCATGACCATTTCCGTGTTCATGCCGGTGCTGAACTGAATGTCAGTAATGGCCTGTTGCTGGGTCGGGTCGGAGATGCCGATAAACAGCTTATTGCCGCGCTTCCAGAGTGGGATTACGCGATGCTTACGGGCCAGTTTTTCGCTGATCAGTTCTTTGGGCTGGGCTTCGCGGTCGAGTGAGGCCAGGTCCATGTGCGGTACGCCAAACTGCTCCGCGGCTTGCGCGGCAATTTGCCGGCTGTTGGCCAGCTTGTTTTGCACCAGGTAAGTCACCAGGGGGATGTTGTTGCGCTGAGCCTGCTGGGCCGCTTTTAGGGCGGTTTTTTCATCGATGATTTCAGCAAGCACCAGTTGGCGAACCAGGCCGGTTAGAGCGGGGGCGTCGTTCATAGGGGGTCACGTTGCAGGCCGTTGTGTGGCCACAACTTATAAACGAGAAGTGTCCAAGGTGCCACTGCGTGACATTGATGTGACAAAAAACGTCATTTTTTAACCTGTGGTGCGCCTGTATGGGTGGTGAAAAGTGGTTTTGTCTGCGTTCTGCAGGTTTTGCGAGTTGGCACGTCATTTGTATGGAATGCAGGTACGAGCCAAATGGCTACGTTAAAAACCTATTTAGGAGAACACTATGAAGTCGAACAAGAGCCAGAAGGGTTTTACCCTGATTGAGCTGATGATCGTGGTTGCAATTATCGGTATTCTCGCCGCGGTTGCTATTCCTCAGTTCCAGGACTACCAAGCCAAGGGCTATGACAAGTCCGCTCAGTCCGATGCGCGCAATTTGCTGACCGGCGCCATCGCCAACTCTAACTAATTCAAGGTGACTGAGATCATGAAAAAAATTATCGCTGCTTCCTTAGTTGCTGGCCTCTTTGCCTCTACTGGTGTTTTTGCTGGTGGTGCTACCACCCCAACGGCCAAACAGCTGGTCGATGGTTATTTATCGTTCAGGGCTGGTGATGCTACCAACATCAACCTGGCAGAGCAGTTTGCTGTGACTGCTATTCAAGGTCGTACCGGTTTCGTTAAAAACAATTTCGAAAGCACTTTGTCTGCCAACGTTGCCGCCGGTGTAAGTGATCTTGCAGGAACTAATCGCTTTGGTGCTGTTGCCGGCTCGAATAAAGGCTACGTCGTCTTCACCGGCTCTTCAGTAGGCGGTAGCGTGTCCCAGTGTGGTCCTCAGATTGCCAAGACCGAAGCGCTCTTGGCAGCCAAAGCGGTAGTGACTGGTACTCTTAACCTAGCCAATGCAAACGGTTGCGGTATTTCTACTACGCCGTAATTGTTACAAGTGCTTTTAATGACTCCCCTTTACTGGGGAGTCTTTGTTTTTGTTATGGATGATTAAAGATGTTTGAGTTAGCAGCCTTAGGCGTGCGGGCAGGAGTGCGGGGGCAAGGATTTCGTATCCTGCTGCTGATCACGTTGGTACTGCTGGGTGCGGCGTTGCTGGCGGGTAATTTTTCCGGACGCCAGCCGTTGACGGTAGCCTTGGATGTGGGGCTGAGCGGGTTGCGTTTTGTACTGCTGTTAATGGCATTGCTTTGGGTGCAGGATTTGCTGGCTCGTGATATAGAGCGCAAAACTATCTACTTTTTGCTTGCATACCCGATTACCCGAAGCCAGTTCCTGTTTTCCCGTTTTTTCGCCGTCGCTTTCTTAAGCGCAGGCGCACTGGTTTTCGTCGGCCTGGCGTTATGGCTGGTGCTGTATCTATTTGGTTCTAGCCATCCGCAGCTGCAGCCTCCTGCGCTGGGCATGCCCTATGTGATGGCGCTGCTGGGTATCTGGTTAGATCTGCTGGTGGTTACAGCTTTTGCCATTTTATTGGCCAGTATTTCTACTACCCCTTATTTACCGTTGCTGCTGGGGTTTGCTTTTGCTCTCGCTGCTCGTGGGCTGGGTCCAACTATTAGCCACTTGCGTAGCGCGCGGTCTGATCCCTTGCATGAAGCCATGTTTAGCCCTGTGCTGGAACATGCTTATGCTTGGCTGCCCGATTTGTCGCGGCTGGACTGGAGGGCGCTGGCGTTATACGGGTTGACTCCCGATTTACCGGCAATGGGGCTGGCTGCACTCAACGCAATCGCTTATATCGCGCTGCTTATGACGCTGGCTGCAGTGGTCTTTCAGCGGCGCAACTTCACATGAGTCTGTGGCGTCCTCTGTTGGTGGTTGTTTTGTGTTGGGGCGCTTTTGCCTACAGCGGCCTGCGTTTGCATGACCATCAACGCTTGGATCAGCGTCTTGAGGTGCTGCGGGTGCGCCTACCGTTGTTGGTGCAATTACTCTATTCGGGCGGTGACCCCTATCTGGCGGCGAATCTTAATGTATTTCGCAGTGTGGTGGTGGATACGGCAGTGACCGAGCGGGAGACCTATCGTATTCAGGGGCAGTTGCAGGTAGACGCTGCGCGCTTCAATCCTTTACATGAAGATAATTACTACCTGGCGGCCGCGATACTACCGTGGAACGATCAGGTTGACGCGGGGCAGGCGGTGCTGATTAAGGCTGCAGAGGCTCGCACTTGGGATATGTGGCCAGCGTTTTATTACGCGTTTAACGCCATGTATTTTGAACGCGACATGACCCGGGCAGGGCAGTGGGCGGAGGTTGCTGCACAGCGGCATCCTCGTAATGCTCCAGCTTTGCGTAGCATGGCTGCGGCTTGGTATGAGCGGCAGAATGACTCTGCGGTGGCGTTGGATGTATTGCGCAATATGTATGCGCAAAGTACCGACAAGGATTTTCGCCAGCTCCTGGGTTGGCGTATTGCGCGCCTGGAGGGTTTGCTGGCACTGCGCGTAGCATTGGCTGATTACCAGCAGCAACATCAAGGCAAACTGCCCACTGCCTGGGAGCAGCTGATTGGCTATGGTGGGCTTAAGGTTTTCCCTGAGGATCCGCTGGGTGCAGGTTACACGCTTGACGCCAGCGGTGAGTTGCAGGTGGCTGACCATATCGACATACGGAAGCAAGAATGAATCTGGTTGAAGTGGCGGGCTTGATCAAACGATTCAAGCTAAAGGGGCGGGAAGTCAAAGCCCTTGATAATGTGAGCTTTACGGTCGCCGCTGGCGAGTCGGTGGGTTTTATCGGCCAGAACGGTGCGGGTAAAAGTACAACGATCAAGATCCTATTCGGTGCTATCCGTGCCGAATCTGGCGCAGCCTTGCTGATGGGGCGCTCGGCAGAAGATCCCCTCTCGCGCGCTGGTGTGGGTTATGTACCGGAAAATCCTTATCTGTATGAGCAACTGACCCCGCGTGAAGTGTTGTCGGCAGGTTTACGTCTGCATGGTATTCGTGGGCAAGAGAATACCCGGCGCACTGAGTTGTGGCTGGATAAGTTGGGCATTGCCTACGCCGCCGATAAGCGTATTCGCAATCTCTCCAAGGGCATGACGCAGCGAACCGCCCTTGCTCATGCATTTGCTATTCGGCCTGAATTGCTGGTGCTGGACGAGCCCATGTCAGGGCTGGACCCTGTTGGGCGTAGGCAAGTGGCTGACCTGATGCAGGAATACCGTCAGCAAGGCGGTACGCTTTTTTTCTCCACGCACATCCTGCATGACGTTGAGCGTTTGGCTGATCGTTTTGTGATGATTAACCAAGGGCGAATCGTCGCCCAGCAATCCATGGCCGATATGTTGGCCAGTCAGAATATGCTGGTTGTGCGGTATCACGGTGATACGGCGATTGAGGGTTTTCGGCCTGACGCGCAGCGTATCTGGAAAGGCATGTGTCCGCGTGAGCAGCTTGCGGCGTTGCTGGTGCAGCTCGAGCAGTGTGGGGCTGTGTTGATTGACGCACACCCGCAGAGCACGTTGGAAAATGTCTTTGAAGGATTGGTGCTCCCATAAGTGAGCCAGTGTTGAGTTCAGGCGGACAGGTTGGAAGGACGTTGGCGCTTGATTACGTGCCAGCCCTTGATGGCCTGCGTGCCGTGGCCATCGCATTGGTCATGGTGTTTCACGCCGATGTCCCTTTTCTACCGGGTGCCAATCTTGGTGTAGACATTTTTTTTGTGTTGAGCGGCTTTCTGATTGGACGTTTGTTATTAGCCGAATACAGCGCGTATGGCGCTTTGAACTTAAAGCGCTTTTATCGCCGCCGCTTATGGCGTTTGATGCCACCGCTTGTGGTGTTGGTTGCGTTGTATGCACTGATTGCGCCACAGATTTGGCCAGATTATTTCTTTCACCTGCGTGATGTGTTTGCTGTACTTCTATACCTCGCTGATATTGCTTTGGTCTTTGGCGATGGTCCGCAATATATGGCTCACACGTGGTCACTGGGTATTGAAGAACGCTTCTACCTTTTGTTGCCTGTGCTGTGTCTTTTTTTAATGCGTGGTGTGGCGGGAGCGCTTGTTTGGCGAGTTTTCCTGCTATTGGCTGTGCTCGTAACTGCGTGGCGTTTTTATTGGGTTTACGCGGCGTATTCAGGGACGCTTTATTATCGCTTTGATCTGCGTATCAGTGGTTTGCTGCTAGGTGTTGCTGTGGCTTGGGTGCCGCCAAATTTATTGCCAGATTTAAAACGTGTGAGCAGCCTTTTTTTGCCTCTGCTGATATTGCTACTGCTTTTACTGATACTGCCCGATCATGGTCAGGCATGGCGATTAGGTTATGGCTTGACGGTCGTAGAGATACTAACCGTTCTTTCTGTTTTGTGGGTTGTTCAGCAGCCAGGGTGCATATTGTCTGTGGTGCTGGGTAAGTCATGGTTGGTTTTCATTGGGAAAATTTCCTATGGGTTATATTTATTTCATTATCCCGTGATGCAATTTATAAAAGCAGAGTATCCGTGGCCTGTCACGATTGGGGTAGGTGTGCTGGTGGCTTTTATATTGGCTGTTTTGAGTTGGTATTTGCTTGAAAAGCCCATTAGCGTGTGGCGTAAGAGTCGCTAAAGTGTGGCGCTGTACATTTTGATTTTTTGCAGTTGATTATTCTCATCTGCACGACAAGTCCGAGCCGCTCAGTAGGTTTTCTAGAGGCTCAGCCGCATCGACAAATCCACTGCCTTTACATCCTTGGTCAGTGCGCCGATCGAGATGTAATCCACGCCAGTTTCGGCGATCGCACGTAAGGTGCTTTCGTTTACGCCGCCTGAGGCTTCAAGTTTTGCGCGGCCAGCGGTGAGGGTTACGGCTTCACGCATTTCCTCCAAGCTCAGCTCATCCAGCATGATGATGTCGGCTCCTGCATCCAAGGCCTGGCGCAGCTCTTCCAGACTCTCCACTTCAACTTCCACGGGTTTGCCGGGGGCGATTTTGTGCGCGGCGGTTATTGCTTGGGCGATGCCGCCGCAGGCGGCGATGTGGTTTTCCTTGATAAGGAAGGCGTCGTAAAGGCCGATACGGTGGTTGTGGCAGCCGCCTTGGGTCACGGCGTACTTTTGTGCCACGCGCAGCCCGGGCAGGGTTTTGCGGGTGTCGAGCAGTTTCACGGAGGTGCCTGCGACTAAATCTGCGTAGTGTTGGCAGCGAGTGGCCACGGCAGACAGGGTTTGCAGGAAGTTCAGGGCGCTGCGTTCGCCGCTGAGCAGGGCGCGTGCCGGACCTTGTAACTCGAAGAGCACCTGATTGGCTTCGGCGCGCTGGCCATCCTGTATATGCCAGTGCACCTTTACCTGAGCATCCAGTTGGCGGAATACCTCATTCACCCAAGCGGTGCCACAGATCACCGCTGCTTCACGGGTGATGACCTTGGCATGTGCCTGGCGTTTGGCGGGGATGAGCTGGGCGGTGATGTCGCCGCTGCCGATGTCCTCTGCCAGTGCAACGCGCACATTGGCCTCGATTTCAGCGGCGAGGTCGGCAAGGATAAGGTTAGGCATGGCAGGCTCCAGTCAGCAGAATGCGCCGATTATAGGGATTGCAGGGCATTTGCGCAGTGTTTGCGCGTTAGGCTGGCTATGCTGTGGGTGTCTTTAGTGCGAGGTTGGTGGCTGATTGAGCGGCAGCTGGTCGTCTGTAGCTAGCCGTTGGGAAGCTGCCGGGCTGCATCTGTGATCTGGGTCATGTCTGTGAGAAAAGTCAGCTTGGTATGTGCGTGTGCATCCCTATAATGGCTTTACTTTTAAGGTGGTATTTGTTGACGCCAGGCCTTTGACGTTACGGATGACGCTCAGTTGATCGCTGTGCAGATCGGTTCGCCCAAGAGGGGCAGTCTGCAGGAGACTCGCAATGAAGACTGATGCGAATGTGGTTCATCTGAGCAAGGTGAGCCCTAAGCTATCACCCACTTCGCCGGTAGGAAGACTGCCTGTGGCGCTAACAAATGTGCGTGACAAAGCGGCTCAACAGCTCAAGGCTTCGTTGCAGGCGCTGTTTGATAATGCCGACGATACGCTGTTTGAAATGGCCGATCGTGCGACTAGCAATGCTGAGCAGAATGCCTTTTTTGAGGCGATGCGCGATTTGCGTTTAAAGCGTAAAAACATCGAGCGCGGCTTTCTGCAGAAGGTTTTTGAAGCCTTCGCCACGCTCAATCAATACGAGATTGGCAAACCGGCACCACTAGATGCAGTGTCTTTCGATTCGTTGTCTCTGGTGCAAAACGATGCGCTGGAAGAGTCGGTGGCGCTGGAGTCGATGGTGGCCAAGGTGATGAGCCGTGACGCCACGGCGCTGAGCCACCTGACCACGCGCATCAATGCGATGGTCAGTCGCAAGTTGGATGACAAGAGCAACCCGCTCGGGCCGACCTGTTTGTGCGCGTTCTTTCTGGATGCCTGCAGTGATTTGGGCGTTGAGATCCGCGTCAAGCTGATCATTCTCAAACTCTATGAAAAGTACGTACTCAGCGGACTGGATCAGCTCTATGGCGAGGCTAATCAAGCGCTGATTGATGCCGGTGTATTACCCGAACTGCAAAGCGCACCGGTACGGCGTAATCCGTCACGGCCGAGTGCGGCTGCGGGTTCTGCGCGTCAGGATGCGGAGGCTGGCTTTGCAGCAGAGTTTGCCGATGAGGGCGTGCAGGAAGTGTTTGGCGCGTTGCAGGCGTTGTTGTCCGAGGCGCGCGGCACATTGGCACCACGCCGCAATCGCCCGGCTGATGCCTTGCCGATTTCCACCAATGATTTGATGCGCCTGCTGTCGCACATGCAGCAGCGTGCGCCTGCGCAGGTGAGCGACGATTTTGATCTGCGCGAGCAACTAGAAGGTCTGCTGACGCGCGCCAGTGCCAAGGCGGGTAAAGCCCGTGTGGTAGGCGAGGTTGATGAGGATGTGATCAACCTAGTGTCGATGCTCTTCGAGTTTATTCTCGATGACCGCACGCTGCCGGACTCGCTCAAAGCGCTGATCGGGCGCTTGCAGATCCCCATGCTGAAAGTGGCTGTGATCGACAAAACCTTCTTCAGCCGTGGCAGCCATCCGGCGCGCCGCCTGCTTAATGAAATCGCCTCGGCGGCCCTGGGTTGGGGTGAGCAGGACGATACACAGCGCGACAGCCTGTACCAGAAGATCGAGCAGGTGGTGCAGCGACTGCTTAATGACTTTGTCGATGATCCGCTGATTTTTTCCGAATTGCTGGCGGAATTTACCGCCTTTACCGGCGATGAGCGTCGGCGCAGTGAGTTGCTGGAACAACGCACCCGCGACGCCGAGGAAGGCAGCGCAAAAGCCGCCATGGCCCGGCGAGAAGTGGAGCAGGCGTTGAACGAGCGACTGCTCGGTAAAACTCTGCCGGAGGTGGTGGTGCGTTTGCTGCAGGAGGCGTGGAGCAAGGTGTTGATGCTTACATGCCTGAAGCACGGTGTGACCTCGCCGGAGTGGCATGCGGCGCTGGCGACCATGGATGATTTGGTGTGGAGTGTGGAGCCTCACGAGGAGCCAGAAGCGCGCATGCGTTTGCTGGAGATGGTGCCGGGGCTGCTCAAGGCGCTGCGTGAAGGCATGGCGAGTGCGGCGTTTGATCCGTTCTCCATGGGTGAGTTTTTCAATCAACTGGAGGCGCTGCATGTGCAGGCTTTCCAGCGCTTCAAGCGCAATATGGCCGCCGAGCAACCGGCCATCGATGTTATTGCCGTCGCAGGCAGTGAGGACGAGTCTGCGTCACTCAGTGCCCAATCCGCTGTCGAGTTGGAGTTGCCATTGTTGGTGCTGCCGGAGGCTGAGGCGGTTGAAGCGCCAGCGATGGTCGAGGTGGTTGAAGAGATTATTCTGCTCGCACCCGGTGAGTTGCGCCCGGCTGAACCGGAGATCTGTCTGCCGGATGACGATGAGGCGTTGTTGAAAGTGGACAACCTGCACGTCGGCAGTTGGGTCGAGTTTCAGGAAGATGACGAGCATAAGTTGCGTTGCAAGCTGGCGGCGGTGATCAAACCCACCGGCAAGTTTATTTTCGTCAACCGCACGGGCATGAAGGTGTTGGAGAAAACCCGTATGGGCTTGGCGGTGGAGTTCCGCCGCAACGCCATTCGCCTGCTTGATGACGCCTTGTTGTTTGATCGGGCGCTGGAGTCGGTGATTGGCAATTTACGCAAACTCAAAGGTGCGTGATTCGTCGCCTTATCAGCCACAAACATGACGCCGCCTCGGCTAATACCTTGGCGGCGTTTTTGTTTGGGTTTATGCAGCTAGATTTTGGGCGCGTTGTTGGGCTTCGCTTCGCTCAACGCCAACCTACGGATCTGCTCACGCTTGGCCTTAAAGCGCCGCTGCTCTAGAGTGAAGGCTCGTTCAAGGAGCTTGTTATGCGGCTGGATCCCTCCAGTGGCTGGTGCGAAGGTGTTGAGCACTGCCCGTCCCCCAACTTCAATCAGCGGCCGCTGGCCGAAGTATCTTTGCTGGTTATCCATAACATCAGCCTGCCGCCGGGCCAATTTGGCACAGGGAAGGTGAAGGCTTTTTTCCAGAATCATTTGGATGGCAACGAGCACCCCTATTTTGCGGGTATAGCCAGCATGACGGTGTCGGCGCATTTTTTGATAGAGCGTGGCGGTGGCGTCACTCAGTTTGTTTCCTGCAACGAGCGCGCCTGGCATGCGGGGCAGTCCTGCTTTGAGGGGCGAGACAACTGCAATGATTTCTCCGTAGGTATTGAGCTGGAAGGCACCGATGATGTGCCTTTTACTGAGCTGCAATATGTCGCATTGATTGCGTTGACGCGCGAGCTGCAAGCGGTTTACCCAGCCATTACGCTGGAGCGGATTTGTGGTCACAGTGATATTGCCCCAGGGCGCAAAACTGATCCGGGGCCGGCATTTGACTGGTCGCGTGTGCGCATGACGTTGGTTAAGGAGACGAGATGAATTTTCTGGTGCTGTTGCTAGTGCTTTGGGTGGAAAAATTTTCCTCGTTGCGCAACAAGGTTCAACAGGACGGTCCATGGTTGGGCTTACTTGCGACGGTAGAAGGCAAGCCTCGTACTGAGCATCAGCCGTGGTTGGCGCTGGCCGTGCTGGTGCTTGCGCCGGTGTTGTTGTTGGGGCTGGTGCTGTGGCTGTTAGAACCTCTGGCTTACGGCTGGCTGGTATTGCCTGTGCATGTGTTGGTGGTGATTTACAGCCTGGGTCGCGGCGATGTACTGGCAGCGCTGGGGCCGTTCCGTGACAGCTGGCGGCGTGGCGATGCGGAAGCCGCTTATCTGGTGGCGCGACGCGATCTGTCGGTCGAAGCAGAGGACGAAGCCTCCCTGCTCAAAGGCGTGCAGGGACATTTGGTATGGCAGGCCTATCAGAGTTTTTTTGCGGTGATTTTTTGGTACGCATTGCTCGGGCCCATGGCCGCGCTGGCTTATCGCTTGATTGCCTTGGCGGTGGAGCACAGCACCACGCCTACCCTGCGCGAAGCCGCGGTGCAATTGCGCCATGGCTTTGATTGGCTGCCCGTGCGTGTGCTGGCCTCCAGCTTTGCCTTGGTCGGCAACTTTGCCAGCGTTAGCCGGGCGTTGCTGCACGAACTGTTGAGCTGGGACATCAGCGCGGCGCAGTTGGTCATCATCAGTGCGCGTGCGGCGGGGGAAACGCCAGAACCGGTGATTGGTGAAGCTGGCGTGAGTACGCTGGACAGTCTTTGGCAGCTCTTGGTGCGTGCGGCAATGCTTTGGTACGCCGCCTTTGCGGTGTGGATTCTGCTCATCTGAACTCGTCATTCCACAGCCAGGCCGCCCCGCGAACGCCACTGGAATCGCCATGGCGAGCCTGTACCAGGCGCGTATTGACCTGATCTGAAAACACGTACTTGGGTAACAGCGGCAGCACCTGTTGATACAGCTCAGACGTATTGGACAGGCCGCCGCCCAGCACGATGACGTAGGGGTCAATCAGGTTGATCACAGAGGCCAGTCCGCGCGCCAGTTGATCGCAATAGCGTGAAAGCGCTTGCTGCGCCGCCGCATGGCCGCTGTGCGCTGCGCTGACCAAGGCGCTGGCATCCAGCCCCAGCGCGCTGCGTGCCGCCCAGCCCGGGCCACTGAGAAATGTTTCGATACAGTCATCCTTGCCACAATAACAACGACGTATCGGCCCGTCGTCTTCGCGTCGCCAGGGCAGGGGGTTGTGGCCCCATTCGCCGGTAATGGCATTGGGCCCGCCGAGCAACTGTTGACCAATAACCAGACCTCCGCCCACGCCAGTCCCCAGAATTACCCCGAATACACTGTGCGCCCCGGCACCAGCACCGTCGCACGCTTCAGACAGGGCAAAACAGTCAGCATCGTTGGCCAGGCGCACGGGACGTTGCAGGCGCTGCTCAAGATCACCCTGTAAGTCTTGGCCAATCAGGCACTGTGAGTTGGCGTTTTTTATTCGGCCGTGATCCGGTGAGCGTGTGCCCGGAATGCCCACGCCAAGGGAGCCTTGCTGGCCCATTTCACGCTCGCAATCTTCAACTAAGCTGGCAATAGCCGCGACGGTCTGCTGATAGTCCCCTTGGGGTGTGGGCACACGACGACGCAGGCGTTGGATGCCGTTATCGAGGGCGATGATTTCGATTTTTGTACCGCCTAGGTCCACGCCGAATTTCATGTTGCTTCGCATCATTAACCTTAAGTTACATAGGAAGAGGTCGATAAAAGGTATACATAGCGCCGACCTCAACTGTTTAGTGAGGTATTGGTCACGCTAATCTGCCTTTATTTGCTCTGCTGATCCACACGCCACAGGTCGAGCAGAAGAAGACAGGTTTGCCGCAGTTTGAGATTCTCTGCGGCTACGTTGTGCCTACTATGACAATAATTAGAACTGGAGACGCCCTGTGAAGACCGTGTTGTATCCGGCCATCGCGCTTATGAACCGCCTCAGTTTCGGGATGAAATTCAGCCTGATCAGTGTGCTGTTCTTTATGCCTATGCTGGTCACCAATTTCTATCTGGTGCGCGACTCCTATCGCCAATTCATCAGCACCCAGGCAGCGCTTGAAAGCATCGATTTGCTTAGCGAGAGCCTGCTGCTACGGCGCAATCTTGAGGATTACGTCGACCTCACCGAAATTAACGCCATGATCGGTCAGTCCGGTCAGGGTGGTGATTTGGATTCACGCCTGAACCGTCTGCATGATTCTATCGCCACCTCCCTGCAGAGTTTCGCCGCTGTGGTGCATGAAGCGGAGCAGATTGAAGAATTCAACAGCAAGCGTGATGAGCTGATCGCTGAGCTAGAAGCGATCAAAAATGAAACTTCACTGCAAGGCAAGATTGCTCTGGCCGAAAAGCTGCTGGGCTCCTCGCAGGTGCTTATCAAGCTGGTGGCCAATCAGGCGGGGCTTAGCCAGGACCGCGACGGCGCTGTCCGGCAGATGGTTGAGTTGGTGACTGTTGCAACGCCCACGGTCACCGCAACGCTAAGTGAAGGGCGAGCCATCGGTGCGTACTCGCTGGCGCAGGGCTTTCTTAATTCCTCGGCCAGTACTGCTTTTGATGAGTTGCTGCTGGAGCTGGAAAAACTGCACGCAGAGTACGGTTTGACCCTGCAAGCCACGCTCAACAGCAGCGCGCAAGCCCGTGCCGCCTTGGCCACTCAGGCCGCAAACAGCCTTGAAACGCTCAAAACCAGTGCGGTGATATTTGAAGATCAAGTGGTTATTGCCGACTCGCTGGATACGCCTTGGGGGCAGTTCTATACCGACGTCAGCAGTGCGATGGATCAAACCTATCAACTCAACAGCGCTGTGCTTGAGTACCTTGAGCAGCAACTGCAGGTGCGCCTGCTAGAAAATCGCTCGCAAATGGTGCTGCTGGTCGCTGCGCTGGCAGTGGTGTTCCTGCTGATTGTGTATCTGTACAGCGGCTTTTATGTATCGATTCGCGGCACCCTGAAAAGCCTCGGTCGGGTGATGAATCAGGTGGCTGCCGGCGACATGACGGTCAGCTTCAAAGCCCAGAGCCGTGATGAGTTGGGCGAGTTGGGCGAGGTGTTTAACGAGACGGTGAGCAAGATTCACCAACTGATTGAGCGCGTCGGGCAGACGGTTGTAGAGGTTGAGCGCCAAGCAGATCGTGTGCAGCACGTATCGGGCGAGAGCAACAATGCCGTGGCTGGCCAGCGTGGGCAGATTGATCAGGTTGCTACCGCCATGAATCAGATGTCTGCTACCGCGCAGGAGGTGGCCAGCAGCGCAGCGGCAGCGGTGGGCAGCGCGCAAAGCGTGAACCATGAAACTGAAAATGGCCGCGTGCTGGTCGAGTCCCAGGTTGGCAGCATTCAGCGTTTGGCCAGTGAAATCGACCAATCGGTTTCAGTGATCAACAAATTGGCCAGCGACAGCGCTTCGATCAGCCAGGTGTTGGATGTGATCAAAGGCATTGCTGAGCAAACCAACCTGCTCGCGCTCAATGCTGCCATTGAGGCCGCACGTGCCGGTGAACAGGGGCGTGGTTTTGCCGTCGTTGCCGACGAAGTACGTAACCTGGCCAAGCGCACTCAGCAGTCCACCGAAGAAATCGAGTCCATGATTGCCAAACTGCAAAGCGGCGTGAGCGCAGCGGTTAAAGCCATGAATACCAGCCACCAGATGGCCGACAACACGGTCAGCGAGTCGTCCAAAGTGCAGCAGGCGTTGGAAAACATACTCGGCGCTGTGGGTATGATCGTTGATCAGAACCAGCAGATTGCCACCGCTGCTGAAGAGCAAACGGCTGTCGCGCAGGACATTGATCAAAACATCGTGCAGATCAGCCAGGCCGGTGAGCTAACCGCCGAAGGCGCGAACCAGACCGAGCAAGCCAGCCGTGAACTGTCCGCCTTGGTGGCGCAGCTCAAGCAGCTGATTGGTGCGTTCCGCGTTTAGATAAAGCCGTACGCAAATCAAAAGCCCGTCGAGTTGACGGGCTTTTTTGCAGTTGAGTTTAGCGATGCGCTGGGTCTTAAAGTCACACCCGCTTGGCCATGGCGGGCAGGCAGTAGCCCGGCTGAAATCCGGGAGCGGTGCCAGTCGTTAACTGTTCTCGAATTGCACCCGGGCTACGGTGGTTGCGTCAGCCTCCCAACCAAATAAATGCGCCGCATTGCGGCTGCTGGCGCTGGCCAGCTCGGCGGGGCTGATGCAGCGCAATTCGGCCAGGGCTGTGCAAATCGCTGGCAGGTATTCCGGGCTGTTGCGCTGGTAGGGGTACATGGCGGGAGCCATGTCAGGGGCGTCGGTTTCCAGCACGATGGCCTCCAGCGGCAGTTGTGCGACCACTTTGCGCAGGCGCAAGGCTTGTGGCCAGGTGGGTGCGCCGCCAAGACCCAGTTTGAAACCGAGTTTGAGGTATTCGCGGGCTTCTTCAAGGCTGCCAGCAAACGCATGGATGATGCCGCCACGGCCCGGTTTTAAGCGTTTGAGCGTGGCGATGGTCGCGGCATGGGCGCGGCGCACGTGGAGCAGTGCAGGCAGCTCGAATTCGATGGCGAGCTTGAGTTGAGCTTCGAACAGCCGCTGTTGCTGCTCACGGTCCAGCGTGTCGAGAAAGTAGTCCAGGCCGATCTCGCCCACGGCGCAGAGCTTGGGATGCCCGGCGTAGCGGGTCAGCCAGTCACGCAGTTCGCTCTGGTGCTCCGGGCGATGCTCTATCAGATACACGGGGTGTAGGCCGAAGGCGGCGTACAGGCTGTCTTCTGCCTGTGCCAGATCCCACACACGCTGCCAATTGGCCTGATGCACGCCTAACACCACCAGGCGCGCGACGCCCAGATCGCGGCAGCGGGCCAGCAGTTCGCCGCGATCAGCGTCGAAGTCGGGGAAATCTAGGTGGGTGTGGGTGTCGATCAGGTGCATGGTCTAGTGTTTGCTCAAACAGTGGTCTTTGCAGGGAGCAGGGTAGCTTATGGGCGGGCTGATTAGGGAGCGTGCCAGAACGCTGCGGCGTGAGATGACCGAGGCAGAGCGGTGTCTTTGGTATCAACTGCGCGCCCATCGCTTTATGGGGCTGAAGTTCAATCGGCAAAAGCCGCTAGGTCGTTACATTGTTGATTTCGTTTGCTTGGAGATGCGCCTGATCATCGAGTTGGACGGCGGTCAGCACGCCGAGCAATTTGTGTATGACCAGCGGCGTGATTGTTGGCTGCGAACGCAAGGTTTTGATGTTTTGCGTTTCTGGAATCATGAAGTATTGCTGCAAACGGATGCTGTGCTTGAGCGATTGCGTTTGCGGGTGGAGCAAAATCAGCCCTCTCCCCCAGCCCCTCTCCCGCAAGCGGGCGAGGGGAGCTAGCCGTGTCGTTTTGGAAGGGGATGCATGACGCAAAATCGCGCGTCGCTAACGCACGTGAGGTAGGTAGCAGATCGACGGCTTGTCACATTCGGCTCCCTCTCCCGCAAGCGGGCGAGGGGAGCTAGCCGTGTCGTTTTGGAAGGGGATGCATGACGCAAAATCGCATGTCGCCAACGCACGTGAGGCCGGTAGCAGATCGACGGCTTGCCGCGTTCGGCTCCCTCTCCCGCAAGCGGGCGAGGGGAGCTAGCCGTGTCGTTTTGGAAGGGGATGCATGACGCAAAATCGCATGTCGCCAGCGCACGTGAGGCAGGTAGCAGATCGACGGCTTGCCGCGTTCGGCTCCCTCTCCCGCTTGCGGGAGAGGGTTGGGGAGAGGGTGGTGCGGTTTAGTGATGCTCGCGCGTGGCGCGGAATTTGATGTCCGGCCAGCGTTCTTCCATCAGCGCCAGGTTGACCCGCGTCGGGGCCAGGTAGGTGAGGTGGCCGCCGCCATCCAGTGCGAGGTTTTCCACGGCTTTGTTGGAAAACTCTTCTAGCTTCTTCTTATCGCTGCATTCGATCCAGCGCGCCGACCACACGGTGATGGGCTCGTAGGCGCACTCGACCTTGTATTCCTCTTTCAGGCGGCTGGCGACCACGTCGAACTGCAGCACACCGACGGCGCCGAGGACTATGTCGTTGCTGCGCTCGGGGAAGAACACCTGGGTCGCGCCTTCTTCGGCCAATTGCTGCAAGCCTTGGCGCAGTTGCTTGGACTTCAGCGGGTCTTTCAGGCGCACGCGGCGGAATAGTTCCGGGGCAAAGTGCGGGATGCCGGTGAAGCCCAGTGCTTCGCCTTCGGTGAAGGTGTCGCCGATCTGGATGGTGCCGTGGTTGTGCAGGCCGATGATGTCGCCAGCGTAGGCTTCAACCAGCATTTCACGCTCGCTGGAGAAGAAGGTCAGGGCGTCGCCGATGCGCACGTCCTTGCCGGTGCGCACGTGGCGCATCTTCATGCCCTGGCTGTATTTGCCCGAGCAGATGCGCATAAAGGCGATGCGGTCGCGGTGTTTGGGGTCCATGTTCGCCTGAATCTTGAACACGAAGCCGCTGAACTTCTCTTCCACCGGCTCCACGGTGCGCTCGTTGGCCACCCGTGCCAGCGGCTTGGGTGCCCAATTCACCACGGCATCCAGCACGTGATCAACGCCGAAGTTGCCCAGCGCGGTGCCGAAGAACACCGGGGTCAGTTGGCCGTTCATGAACTCTTCTTGATTGAATTCATGGCAAGCACCCTGCACCAACTCCAACTGCTCGATAAAGCGCTCGTACTCATCACCGAGGTGGGCGCGGGCTTCGTCGGAGTCGAGTTTTTCGATGATTTTCACATCGGTGCGCTCGTGGCCGTGGCCGGGGGTGTAGACGATGATGTAGTCATCGGCCAGGTGATAAACGCCCTTGAAGTCTTTGTAGCAACCAATTGGCCAGGTGATAGGCGCGGCTTTGATCTTGAGGACTGCTTCGATCTCGTCGAGCAGCTCAATCGGGTCGCGGATATCACGGTCGAGTTTGTTGACGAAGCTGACAATCGGCGTGTCGCGCAGGCGGCACACGTCCATTAAGGCGATGGTGCGTGGCTCAACGCCTTTACCACCGTCGAGCACCATCAGCGCGCTGTCCACTGCGGTCAGGGTGCGGTAGGTGTCTTCGGAGAAGTCTTCGTGGCCGGGGGTGTCGAGCAGGTTGATCATGTGCTCGCGATACGGGAACTGCATCACCGAGGTGGTGATCGAGATGCCGCGCTGTTTCTCCATTTCCATCCAGTCGGACGTCGCATGGCGGTCGGATTTACGCGACTTCACCGTACCGGCCACGGCAATCGCCTTGCCCATCAACAAGAGCTTTTCGGTAATGGTGGTCTTACCGGCGTCGGGGTGGGAGATGATCGCGAATGTGCGGCGTTTGCCGACTTCGGTGGCCTGGAGGGTCATTGTGCGGAATCCGTCGACTGAAGAGTCGGTCTGTCAAAAAAGGCGGCGATTATAACGGTAAACGTCGGCCCGCGCGGCGACCTGAAGTCAGCGTGACAAAACAGTGATTTAGCGTGGCTTGTGCAGCATTCCATAACGTTTTGTTTTGAATATAAAACGTTCAGTCAATAAGGCGACAAAGGGGGTCAAAAGCACGGCATTTTTTGATTGATCTCGGCTCCCCATGGCCCTAAAGTTCGCGCCCGAACGTCCATGCTGGCAACGATCCATCCGGCTCAAGTACTGACGACGAGAGGTTGTCCTCTATATAGACAATCCTCGGCGACACAGCCTTGGGAAGTAGGCGAACCAAAATGGGGAAACTGATCAGACGTTCTGCCTGCGCGCACCGCAGGTCTCCCTGAACGGTGGGCGAGTGACTGTGTTGCAGTGCTCGCCTGCTGAATGTGTTTTAACTGGTTCTGCCCACTGGAGCTCACGCATGTCGATCAAGGTCGAAGACTATTACGCACCCGCCACTTTTCAGCGAATGAAAGCTTTCGCTGATACCCAGGAAACCCCGTTCGTACTGATCGACACCTCGATCATCAGCAAGGCCTACGACGACCTGCGCGCGGGTTTTGAATTTGCCAGCGTGTATTACGCCGTCAAAGCCAACCCGGCTGTGGAAATCATCGACCTGCTCAAGGAAAAGGGTTCCAGCTTCGACATCGCCTCGATCTACGAGTTGGATAAGGTGATGAGCCGTGGTGTTGGCCCTGAGCGCATTAGCTACGGCAACACCATCAAGAAATCCAAGGACATCCGTTACTTCTTTGAGAAGGGCGTGCGCCTGTTCGCCACCGACTCGGAAGCTGACTTGCGCAATATCGCAAAGGCCGCGCCGGGCGCGAAAGTCTATGTGCGCATCCTCACCGAAGGCTCGACCACGGCGGATTGGCCTCTGTCGCGCAAATTCGGCTGCCAGACGGACATGGCCATGGACCTGCTGATCCTCGCGCGCGACCTGGGCTTGGTGCCGTATGGCATCTCCTTCCACGTCGGTTCGCAGCAGCGCGATATCTCGGTGTGGGACGCGGCGATTGCCAAGGTCAAGGTGATCTTCGAGCGCTTGAAAGAAGAAGACGGCATCGAACTCAAACTGATCAACATGGGCGGCGGCTTCCCGGCCAACTACATCACCCGCACCAACAGCTTGGAAACCTATGCCGAGGAAATCATCCGTTTCCTCAAGGAAGACTTTGGCGACAACCTGCCGGAAATCATTCTGGAGCCGGGCCGTTCGCTGATCGCCAACGCCGGCATTCTGGTCAGCGAAGTGGTGTTGGTCGCGCGTAAGTCGCGCACCGCCGTCGAGCGCTGGGTGTACGTGGACGTGGGCAAGTTCAGCGGGCTGATCGAAACCATGGACGAGTCGATCAAATTCCCGATCTGGACCGAGAAAAAAGGCGAAGTGGAAGAAGTGGTCATCGCCGGCCCTACCTGCGACAGCGCCGACATCATGTATGAGAACTACAAGTACGGCCTGCCGCTCAACCTGGCCATCGGTGACCGCCTGTACTGGCTGTCCACCGGCGCGTACACCACGAGTTACAGCGCCGTGGAGTTCAACGGCTTCCCGCCGCTGAAGTCGTTCTACCTGTAAGGCAGTATTCACTGCGGTTCAAGAAGGCACGGGCTTAGCACCGTGCCTTTTTTCGTTCTGCCCCGCGTGTGACCAACGCTCATAGTCGACCCTGACGCGATGCTCTACAGCCGGCGCTGCTGTTGCTATGCGACGCGCGCTGGCCGCGGCGTGGGTCGGTGAGAGTGCATTACAATCTTGTTACAAATAAGTTCCTGTAAAGGCTATGTAAAGATTGATTGAGATCGCATCTCATTTAAGATCCGCGCAGTCTTAAAAGGAGTGATTCTTGTGCGCAAATGCAAATTACCTGCTGATGGTTATTCATTCGTTCGATCGTTCTGCCTAACCCCCCTCGCTACGGCCCTCTTAGTTGCCATGTCGCCTTCCGCGTTTGCGGATGAGAGCAAGAAGGTCAAAGAGCTTGACTCGATGAGCGTGATTGCCAACCCGGAAGATCCGCAAAGCTCGACCGGCTCAGCTTATGTGCTCACCGAGCGTGAGTTGGAGAAATTTTCCTCCAGCAACGCCAACGATGTTTTGCGCAGCGTGCCGGGTGTTTATACCCGTGAAGAAGTTGGTCAAGGGGTATTCCCGCGCATCAGCATCCGTGCTGCCGCGAGCGGTCGCAGCGATCGCATCTCGGTGTTGGAAGACGGTATCCCGGCTGCTATGGCCCCTTATGCCAATACCTCGGCCTACTACTTTCCCAATATGGGGCGCATGAGCAGCGTTGAAGTACTCAAAGGACCGGAAATTCTGATGCATGGTCCGCACACCACGTCCGGTGTGGTCAATTTAATCTCCACGCCAATTCCCGAGAAGGCCGGCGGCAAGCTCAATGCCGAGTACGGCTCTTTTGGTGCGCTCAAGTTACACGCGCATTACGGTGCGACCGAAGGTCAATGGGGTTTTCTGGTTGAGACCTACCAAGCGCAAGGTGACGGTTTCCATGAAATCGACCGCTCTGATCGCTCAGCGGGGCACGATGTTGAGGAATACATGGGTAAGCTGCGCTGGACCAGCGATGCCGATGCGGCCTATGCCCAGGAGTTGGAGCTGAAGTTACTGTATGGCGTTGAGGTCGCAAACGTCAGCTACCTTGGCCTGACAGATGAGGATTTCAAGCGTGATCCTAACCGCCGCTACGGTCTGAGTGAGTTGGAGCAGATGGACCGCGGTCGCAAATCGGCCAGCTTGCGCCACGTGTTTGGTTTTACCGATAACACCCAGTTGACTACCACGGCCTATTGGAGCGACACCTACCGCTACTACGACCGCATCAACCAGATTAACGGGGTTAACTTGGGTGGCGTGACCTCCATCGTCAACAACGGGCTGGCCAATGCTGGCTTGATTCAAGGCGTGCTCGATGGCACGGCCGATACGACGCATGCCAACCATGTGCGTTATCAGCATGGGGATCAGGAATACATCAGTCAGGGGCTACAGACTCAGGTTGACCACTGGTTTACGACCGGTGTGCTTGAACACGAGTTGATGGTCGGCGTGCGCTGGCATGAAGACACCACAAAGAATCAGGTCAAGGGCCGTGCCTCCAGTGTCTACCGCCAGATCAATGGCCGCCTCGTTTATGATCGCACGACGTTGGGCGCACCCCAGCAGGGCGAAAGCGAAGCCTGGTCCGGCTGGATTGCTGATCGAATCAGTGTGGGCAAGTGGACCTTGTTGCCGATCCTGCGTTACGAAGACATCGAATCCAAAGCCAACATCGCCTCCAATGCAACTCCGGCTCAGCGCGCCGCGCGTGCCACCAATAGCCTGACCAGCACGACCGCTGGCTTGGGCGTGAACTATGCACTGACAGAGCAGTGGACCTTGCTGGCTGGTGTGCATGAAGGCTTTGCTCCACCGGGTAACGGTGCCTCTGAAGGGACTGAGGGCGAAGAAAGCCTTAACTACGAAGGCGGTGTTCGCTTCCGTAGTGGCAGCTTCGGGGTCGATGCCATTGGTTTCCTCACGGACTACCAAAACGCCGTGCGTACCTGCCTGGTGGCTAACCCATGCCCGGGTGGCATTGTTGAAGGCAGTCAGCAAGACGGTGAGAAGGAGGTCTACGGGGTTGAACTGGGTCTGTTTGCCGATCTTTATCAAGGTCGTGGTTACACCGTCCCGGTGCGCCTGGCCTACACCTACACCGATGGCGAGTACACCCGTGGCTCTGACACCGGTGCGGTACTCAAAGGGGATGTGATCGATTACACCCCAAAAAATATCGGTCAGCTGCAAATTGGCCTTGAGGCCGATCGTGGCTGGAGTGCGTATGCGGCGTTGAATTATTCCGACGAGTCCTATACCTCTCCCATTGCCGGGCGTTCGGGTGTGGATGATCGCTTCCTGAAGACGGATGATCTGTTCACGGTGAACTTGGTTGCTACTTACCCGCTGACTGAGCAAGCAGATGTTTATGCGCGTCTCGATAACGTGTTTGACGAGCAAGCCATTACCCATCGCGGTGCAGACGGTGCGCGCGGCAATGCGCCAAGAACAGCAGCGGTAGGTGTTCGCCTGAGCTTCTAAGCAATAACACCATGAGCCCCTGAATACAGGCAGGGGCTCATGGTCCTTCTTCCCGCCTACCTTCTGCCTTTTAAATCGCGCTTTTCAGGCTTCATCCCTTAATACAGATCTAATAAAGATGGCTCTGTCTGAGTTAACTGTTGCAGTGGTCTAAACTGAATCGTGACATCTCCGAATACGAGGGATTGATCATGAAGACGATTCAATTTTCACGGT
>LNDO01000035.1 GCA_001465025.1 Pseudomonas sp. Ga0074129 | reverse complement strand
GACCGCGAACTGACCGAACGCGACGACAAGCGCCTCAGCAGCCGCCTGCGTCAGGCCCGGCTCAAGCACAACGCCTGCCTCGAAGACATCGACTACCGCAGCCCGCGCGGACTCGACAAGGCGCTGATCCTCCAGCTGAGCAGCGGTCAGTGGTTACGCGACGGACTCAACCTGATCATCAACGGGCCCACCGGCGTGGGTAAAACCTGGCTGGCCTGCGCCCTGGCACACCAGGCCTGCCGAGAGGGTTACAGCGTGCGTTACCTGCGCTTGCCGCGCCTGTTGGAAGAGTTGGGCCTAGCCCATGGCGACGGGCGCTTCGCCAAGCTGATGAGCGGCTATGCCAAGACCGACCTGCTGATCCTTGATGACTGGGGCCTGGCCCCGTTCACCGCCGAACAGCGCCGCGACATGCTGGAGCTACTGGACGACCGCTACGGCCAGCGCTCGACCCTCGTGACCAGCCAAATGCCCGTGGACAACTGGCACGAACTGATCGGCGATCCAACCCTGGCCGATGCCATCCTCGACCGCCTGGTGCACAACGCCTACCGGATCAACCTCAAGGGCGAGTCGATGAGAAAGCGGGTGAAGAAATTGACGGCGCCGGGCGCCTCAGACTAACAATGCAACCCCTGCGTCGCTGCGCTCCGACTGCCTGTCCGAATGATCGTGGAACAGGTGTCCGGATCAGCGTGGGCTGAGTGTCCGAATGGCGTGGAATCCGCACCAGGCAACTGAAAACGGCTGATTCGGAACGTCTAGTCCCGCTTCACAACTTCATCTTGGAAGCTGGCTTTTTGGACTTTCATCAGCAGCGGTTAATAGCCGCTGAAAACAAGCTGACATCACCGCTTTTTGAAAACATTCACACTTACGGGGACCTCTCACCGGGGCACACAGCAAGTCGCTGGTTTCTCGGTTCTAGCAAAGACAATCAAGGCTACTTGGGACTTTGCGGGCTAGGCGATGACGCGCTCACGTTCCACGGCTTGCGCCATACATTTATCAATCAGTTCCGCCGCCAGAAACTGGACATGCTGATTGGCAAAGCCCTGGTGGGGCACGCGGATCGCAGCACTACCGGGGGTTACGGCGAATGTTATCCCGCAGATGTGCTTAAAGCCGAGATCGATAAAATCGATTTCGGGACGTCAATCGGGCATATCCGTTACTCGAACTATCAGCGACTTCAAGAACGGCAAGGCGTCTTCACTGTCGGACGCCCAACAGGAAGTCAGATGGCTAACGTGCCAAAAAGGCTCGAAAAACGGCATTGGAAGTCATACGTGCAAAAATAATTTATAGCGAGCGCCAAGGGAGAAATCACCCGCGCCCCTTGGGGTGCGGGCTTTATCCATTGACAAACTGTCAATGGCTTCTATCAGGAAGCAGATCCTAATAGAGAAACCATTGACTGGTTATTCATACAGATATATTTTTAAGCCTCATCCACTAGTGAGGCACACATGAATGTAACTAATAAACCTAACCTGTCAGTTCCCATTTTCAACGGCCTTTATCTGACTGCAGCTCCTGGACACGAGAAAACTCTCGAACTTGCGATGCCGCATCTTTCCAGCATTATCGATGCGCTCAATCGACATCACTACTCACCGTTGCTGAGTGAGTTCTTAGATACGGTGCTCGCACGCTTTCTTCGTGAAAACGATTACACACCGAAAACCGTATACATGCTTCGGGCTCGCATGATGAAGCTGAAGTTAATCCTGACTGCAGCTAATCCATTACGCCGCGTCGCAGAGCTCGGCACCGCCGACGTCCAGGCACTGAAGGACGAGCTACCGATGTTGCTTAAACAAAACAGCAAATCGGGCAGTAAAGGCGAGAACCTCCACGCGTACTACAGCCTCTTCAATCGAATGATTGATGAAGCTATCGGCGACCGGCTGATCAGTGCTCCGATCAAAATTGAAAGCTGTAAGAGCAAGCGCACTGCAGTCACCAAGGCGTTTCTAGACTCCAACCTCGTCAGCCTTTTCAGCGCTTGGCCTTACCAGAAGTACACTGCAGATGTTGACCGAAACGCGGTACTGAAGAACGCAAATAGCTACAGCTTCTGGTTAATGCCGCTCGGCCTTTTTACAGGTGCGCGGCTGAACGAACTATGTCAACTCCGTGCGCATGATGTGCTTCAGGATATTCATGGCGTCGACCTGATCAGTATCAACGCAAACGGTTTCAATAAGTCACTAAAAACCGAGCAATCTGCACGTGAAATACCAATTTGCTCAAAGCTAATTGAAATGGGCTTTCTCGAATTTGTTGAAGAGCGACGCCAAGCCGACGGTAAAGATGCACTACTATTTTCGGAACTAGTCTTCGACGATAAGCACCTGTACTCACGCGCAGCAAGTCGCTTCTTCTGCGGGCCTATCACTGGAACCGGCTTCATCGGCGAGCATTGTCCTGTCGCTATAGACGGGGGATTCAATTTCAAAAGCTTCCGTCGCTCATTTGCACTCCGTCTTGAGCGCTCAGGTATTCCGGCTACGACAATTGCGCACCTCTTGGGGCACAAGAGCGAAATGCAGGAAGTCACAGTTCAGCACTACTTAGAAAAACCGCCGAGTATCGCTCTGCTGGAGCAACTGGAGCGTGGGCTCAGCTATAACGTCCCTTCCGCCCATATTCACTGGCAACATTTTAAACACTTGGTTGCGAGTCAGGCAGGTCGGGAAACGCGGGGGCGTAAAGCTAAGAAAACGCTGCACTAGCAATAAATCCACACTCGAAGTGTGGAAATAGTCATCGTCTGGAGGCAATGATGCAACGGGATGATGGATGAAGGGCCGCAGCGAACCTGCGGCCTTTTGCTTTTTAAATATTTGAGCCAAAGGCCCTAAACTTGTTACAGCTGCAAATACGCTGGTGAAAATACAGAGCGTGCGATACCCAAAAATTATGACAAACACCTCATGCGACACGATAGGCATATCATGCGATACACATGCCGTATCGCACGGGCGGCTGCGATAGGCATGTGTATAACAGGGCAAATGCGATACTCATGTCATATCGCATACTCACCGTGCGATATGACATGAGTATCGCAAAGAGACTAGAGCGCACAGTGACCTAGCTCCAGAGCGCTAAAGGTGAATCTCAATACGGGCACTCCGAGTGCCTGCTGTGGCAGCAATAGCGCCTGAATGGGCACCGATATTTTCGGTTATACTCAATACATTAAATTATAAAAATCAACAACTTAACAAAAATACATATAACCAAAGCACCCTTATTGGCCAATAGTTCATAATCGCCTATAGATTCACGTCCCACCCACTAACTTTCTAAATTGGCGCAAATACCTATCCAGCTTCGCTCATTCGGCCAGGCGTCAGCCTGGCGGCTAACTTTTGACAACAAATATTGCGGGGGCGTACTTGAAGCAGCCGCTAGGCGTTCCTTCAAGTACGTCCCCGCCCCCCATACTTGAACCCTTCAAGTATGGGGCAGTTGGGCGTTTTGATCGTTTGTGAGGTCAGCGTAACGAACGTGAAGCGAAACCGAGCAAAGGAGCAAAATGATCAACTGCCTTCGCGTAGCGGCTGCCTTTGTTGTCAAATAAAATCTTTTTCATTCGATGCTATGCATGGCTGCTTTGACTAGGTTGCGAATTAATTAAAATCTTTGAGTCTACAGGCTAGGTTTAAAATAATTCAGAGACGACATCATGCCACTCACATTTATGAGCAGCATGACACGCGATGAGCCACTCCGCATTAATAGACTACTTGCGATAACCTCCTGCATATCCACGCTGAGGGTCGCCATACGTATCAACCAGAGATTTTTCTGCCCACTTTAACCAAGCGACAATTTTATAGCTTTCCCCGCCTAACACGCCAACTTTTATCCTCTTTGACTTAAAGTCATATAGCTCATACATCACTGACTCACCGATGATCGCTGCCGCCTCTGAGAACTCCTTGATCTTACCTTCGCGAGCATCGATAAAATCCTCACCATTAATAGTGATCATCGGTTTGTCGCGCAAAATTAAAATAGCCTGCTCTACCTGGCTCTCCAACTTCTCTAAAGGTATACGCTGAAACTGCGCTCGTGTCTTAGCCCGCCACTTTCTCAGGGCATCAGGGCTTACGCCAGGGCACAAACCTTTGTATGCGTGACTCAGACAATGGTCAGCAGCCGCAGTTATACTTAAATCATCAGTCCGATCATGACCGATAAGAGCACACAATTGACCAATGCTACTTCCTAGCCAGTATTCATTGGGTAGAAAGCCGTAGCCAGGATCCCCTGCATGATGGTGATCAATAACAACATGATGATCTTGATAGTCTTTAGACCTGCACTCAACCCAGACGGGAATAGACCCTGGATATGCTTGAAGATCAATAGGATCAGCTTGATATGCATTTCCAGCGTGAACACGCTGCCCCTGCACACTCGCATATAGAACAATATAATTATGTTCCCGAGAAACTCGCTCAATAGCGGACATTTCAGGATCACCAGCGCCCAGCACAAATACATAACTCATAGCAGTCTCCGTTGGTTAACGGAGACTTATGCTGACAAGCCTTTCCCCAGATTTCAACAAGTTAATTTTCCGCATAAAACAAGTATGGATATTGACTTCCCTACAACTTCCACCTGATGAGCTTGTACAAATGTCAACCCCCCTAAAAAAGCTGCTAAAAAACAAGCCCAACCAGCTTCCTCGATCCGTTGACACGAGAATCTAGCCCGTAATATCAGTTAAACTTGCGTACGAAGGCAATAGCAAATGCATGCGACCGCTGAGTATTCTGACGAGATATGACTACTAACATGACCAACTATCGTAACTAAGAATTTGCTACGACCAGGAAAAATATGGATCTTTCAAATTCGGTCATATGTGAATAGCTTGCTGGCAATTCGATGCTGTGCATGGCTGCCTTTAAGGTTACTGACCTACCTCCCCGAATAACCCAAAACACATGCCACTATCCTCTCCTCCCAGGTCTGACGCGTTGCTATGCCAGAAACACGATCAAGCAACTGCTGCACAGGGATAGGATCAGCCAGCAGGCTTTTCTGAATATCCCGCAGCCTTGTGATTGCTGCTTTGCGACCACCTCGATCCAGATAACGTGACCATGCTGGCCTAACAAGGTCGAGCCAAGCATCAGCCAACTGCCCCCAGTCGGGGCAGTCACTCCGTCCATTAGGGCTCAGAATATCCATCAGCATCTTGATTTGATCGGCCTGCTCGGAAGTCTGAACCCAGCCAGGCTGTTTAACCCAGCCCGGTATAACTGCTGCCATCTGTTCCAGCGCGCGCTGTTTTTTGCGCGGCAGCAGTAAGCGCTCCATCTTGCTCAACCTTCCCAGTAAGCGGTCAAGCTCACGGCCAGCAGCATAACTGGGCTGTAGGTCTTGCACCTCCTCAAGCAGTCGCTCTCGGAGTGCGTAGACTACATCTCGAAGATTGATCAATGGTTCATCATGATCGTCTGAGAGGAACACCCACCTCGGAGCCTGATTGGCTTCACCTGCCAAACAAACGAATAACCAGGGACGTTGCGCCCGCACCAGGCTCACACGCGAGAGAACTGCAGTTGGGTCGGCTTTCGCCTGTTGGTAGCAATCAAGACTCACAAGCGCCGCATGCCCCTCAACAAGCCCCCGCACAGGTGAAAAGGCATCTTCAATGCCGTCCCACGGTTGCGTAGAGCGGGCCTGCATTTCGGATTGGAAATCCTCAGGTCTCACAACCCGACTGGCCGCCTCCTCGCGCAACATCTCTTGCGGCAGTTGCAAGTTACCGCCTAACAGCGACTCCACCTCTTCAATGCGGGCAACAAACTTCTCGTCAGCTTTTAGCGCAAATGCAGGAGCATCCAACGGCCACCAACACTCGATGGTGTCGTGGGGGCTGTCCATGCGGTCGATTCGACCTACCCGCTGCTCGGCGTAACGAACCACGCTGGGCATGTCCAGGTGCACCATGCTGGAAGCACGCTGCAAGTTCACGCCCTCGGACATTGCATCGCTGCACAGCGCAATAACACGTCCTCCACCTTTCAGCGGGTCCAAACGCTTTTGCAGCTGCTCGTTCTGCGTTTTGTTGCCCCCAACCCCAAGCAGTACATCAATTTTCTGGGCTTTCGCATCGGCACTGATCAAGTGCTGCAGGTAGCGCAATGTCAGCGGGAAGTGGTCGAAGGCAATCACTTGATCATGGCGACCAGCCAACTCCATTAGCAGGCTGCACTTTCGCCGTTCACGGGTATCAGTGATTCGCTCAAGGAGCCGCAAGATCAGTCGGTAGATGCCGACTTCAGCTTCGCAAGCTTCCTGGTGAGCCTTGGAATCCGTGAGCCATTCAGGCAGATCGATACCCAGCTGATTTTCAGGCACGCGCCCTTTCAGACTATCAATGCGCTGCAGCATATTACCGCTGTCCTGATCAGCCTTACTGCTACCTAACCCCTCCAGTCCCATGTGCTCAAGCGCATCGGTTTCACCAAGAATGTGCCGGAAAAGCGCCAAGCGAGATGAACGTAAGCTCGCCATGACATGGTGACGCGCCAAGGAACCCGCAGAATGCAAACGCATCCTCAGGTAGGTCTCAGGCGAATAACCTTGACTGATAAGACTGACAGGCAGGTACAAGGCTTTTTCAAAGTGCCCAACACCTTTGAGGTTTCTGGCCAGCACTGATATCTGCTCAGCTAGGCGGATATCCTCAGCGGGTTCATGCAACGAGTAGCTGCAGGCAGCATGAACCGGGTAACGGCACACGCGTCCGGCAGGCGTTCGGTAGGCATCGGGCTCCAGATCGACCATTACATTGAGCTGGGCCTTGGTTCGGCGCACCGTAAAGCTTGCGACCGCGAGCTGCAGCTTTCGCAACTCTTCGGGATGAGCATCACGCACATTGCCCTTGGCCCGATTTAAGCGTTCGAAAATAGCCAGCACGGCATCATCGAAGTTATCCGCTCCCAGAATATCAACCAAGCGCAGGAGGTCAGACGCCGAGCGATTGATTGGCGTTGCGGTGAACAGAACTGTTTGGTCAGCAAGGTTATGCAGCAGTTGCCGGGTGCGGTTCGAGTTTTGATTGAGAAAGTTGTGCGCCTCATCGACCGCCAGGGTTTGCGCCCTGGCAAGCAACTGACCAACCATCGAATCCTCATCAGGTTTGAGGCGACTCAAAGATCCGTGGGAAATGACCTCTAGTGATAACTGGCAATGGGTACGTTCACGGTCCCAATTTGGCGTAACTAAGGGTGGGCAGACCATGGTCATCAATCCTTTATGCCCGCGCGACATCGACCAAATCCGGTCATACATGGCCCGCAGCAGGTGCACGCCCATACGCGTTTTGCCGGAGCCTGTTGCGTCGGCCACCAGCACGCCACCAGCCGTTTCCAACAGGTAGAGTGCCTGGCCGATTCCCTTGCGCTGAGAAGGCCAAAGACGCACGCTCTCGTGACTACTCAGTGACTGCAGGTAACGATCTGCCCACTCGCCTTCAAGCAGCTCAACACAGGCACGAGCCAGTGCCTCTCGCCAACTCACGAAACGCAGCAATTTCTCCAACAGTTCAATCAAATCCTGATTGGCGTCCAGCCCCTGAGCCCAGAAGCTCTCAGCCAGTTGCCACACCTCGCGAAAGCGACGCCCCTCTTGCGACTCAGTAAAGCGAACATTCGCCTCGTGCTGGTAGTGCAACCCTGGCTCAGTGAAATTGCTGGACCCGAGTGTCACCGCAGAGCGAGTGCAATAGAGCTTGGCGTGTAAGCGTGGCCCAGGGCCTGGATATCGGACTCGCACATGGCCCTGGCGAATCAGCTCAATGCAATGAATCAGCTGCCCGCTCAAGCGAAGCGATATACCTCGTTTAATCCAGTAGCGCTTCACCTCGTGGTCAAAGTCATGGCGGGCCAGGGAAAACTCCTGATGCCGACTGGGAGACGGCTCCGAGCCCAGCATCAACCGCAACGGCCCAGACTTATCACCACGCTGGCTGATCAGCACCAGCAGCTGATCCAGAGCGCTGTAACCGGTGATGACTAAAGCCTCTGACTGCTCACACAAATCAGCCAAAAGCGTGTCGTAGACTTTACGGCCACGCGCATTGAGCGGCATGCGTGATGCTGCAGGCAGGTCACCGCTGTCCTGAGGCGCTTGGTCAAACAGCGATCCCTGCATGCTTTCCATCGCTACATCCATGCCTCACATAAGGTCTCAGCCTGCGCCAGCACCAGCTGAGCAGCCTCCTCCTGCTGATCCGGCGGATATTTGTACTTACGCAGAATGCGCTTAACCATCAGCCGTAGTTTGGCGCGCACGCTGTCGCGGCTGCTCCAGTCGACGCTGACGTTCTGCCGTAGGCTGTCGGTCAACTCGTGGGCAATCTTGGCGAGGGTTTCGTCGCCCAGCTCGCGCACCGAGGCTTCGTTGTTGGCCAGGGCATCGTAGAAGGCCAGTTCGTCATCATTCAGGCCCAGTTCATCACCGCGCTTGCTGGCGGCGGCGAATTTCTTGGCCATCTCGATCAGCTCTTCGATGACCTGAGCCGTTTCAATGGAGCGGTTCTGGTAGCGCTTGATTACGCTGTCGAGCAGCTCGGAGAATTTTTTCTCCTGGGCCAGGTTGCTGGCGAACTTGCTCTTGATCTCGCCTTCCAGCAGTCGCTCCAGCAGCTCCACTGCGAGATTTTTCTCCGGCAGGTTGCGCACTTCGGCGAGGAAGTCATCATCCAGCAGGCCGATATTGGGTTTATCCAGGCCCACGGCAGCGAACACATCCACCACCTCGCCCGAGACCACGGCATTGCCGATGATCTGGCGAATGGCCAGCTCACGCTCCTCATTGGTTTTCTTCTGCGCACTGACTTCGCGCTTGATCAGCATCACCTTGATCGCCTGGAAGAAAGCCACTTCCTCTCGTACTGCCTTGGCTTCATCCAGGGTGCAGCACAAAGTGAAGGCTTTGCTCATGGCTAGAGCATTATCAGCAAAGCGCTTTTTGCCGTCCTTCTCACCCAGCACATGGTTGGCGGCACCCGCCAGCAGCTTGTGCCCGCCACTTAGGTAGTCGCTGTAGTCAAAGCCATGCAGCAGGCTACGCAGCACATCGAGCTTTTCCTCCAGCACGGAGTAAGCCTCATGGGCATCAACAGTGGGCCGCCCCCGGCCTTTGCTGGCGGTGTATTCCTTCAACGCTGCTTTCAGTTCGTTGGCGATGCCGATGTAGTCCACCACCAAGCCGCCCTGCTTGTCCTTGAACACCCGGTTTACCCGGGCAATGGCCTGCATCAGGTTGTGGCCTTTCATGGGCTTGTCGACATACAGGGTGTGCACGCAGGGCGCATCGAAGCCGGTCAGCCACATGTCGCGCACGATCACTAACTGCAGAGGGTCTTTTGGATCTTTGAAGCGTTTCTCCAGGCGTTTTTTCACCTGGTTGGGATAGATGTGCGGGCGCAACAACGCCTTGTCCGAAGCGCTGCCGGTCATCACGATCTTGATCGCGCCCTTCTCCGGGTCTTCGTCATGCCATTCGGGGCGTAGCGCGATGATCTCGTTGTACAGGTGCACACAGATCTCACGGCTCATGGCCACCACCATGGCCTTGCCACTTTGCGCCTGGTTACGCTCTTCGAAGTGCCCGACTAAATCTGCCGCCACGCTCTTGATCCGAGGCTCAGCCCCTACCACTTTCTCCAGCGCCGCCCAGCGAGATTTCAAGCGTGACTGCTGGTCTTCTTCCTCATCCTCGGCCAGCTCATCGACTTCCTCATCGATATGCGCCAGCTCCGAATCCTTGAGCGACAACTTGGCCAGCCGCGACTCGTAGTAGATGGCCACGGTCGCGCCATCTTCCTTGGCCTGCTGCATGTCGTAGACGTGGATGTAATCGCCGAAAACTGCACGGGTATCGCGGTCTTCGCTGGAAACGGGCGTACCGGTAAACGCCACGAAGGTGGCATTGGGCAAGGCATCGCGCAGGTGCTGAGCGTAACCGACCTGATAGCGGGCACTGGACTCGGCAGCCTGCAGGCCCGGGGCTTTTAGCGAAGCACTAAAACCATACTGCGTGCGGTGCGCCTCATCGGCCACCACCACGATATTTGAGCGATCCGACAGCACCGGGAAGGTATCTTCATCCTCGCCTGGCATAAATTTCTGGATGGTGGCGAAGACGATGCCGCCGCTGGGGCGGTTGGACAGCTTCTCGCGCAAGTCGCCGCGCGTCGTCACCTGCACCGGCTGCTCACGCAATAAATCTTGCGACAGCGAAAACACGCCGAACAGCTGACCATCCAAGTCATTACGGTCGGTGATCACCACGATGGTCGGGTTCTCCATCGCGGCTTCCTGCATAACCCGTGCGGCGAAGCAGGTCATGGTGATGCTCTTGCCCGAACCCTGTGTGTGCCATACCACCCCGCCCTTGTGGGTGCCGCCTGGTCGCGAGGCGCTGACCACCTGCTGGATGGCTGCACGCACGGCATGAAACTGGTGATAGCCAGCAATCTTTTTGACCAGCCGACCGTCATCCTCAAACAGGACGAAGTAACGCAGGTAATCCAGCAGCATGGCGGGCTGCAACACGCCGCGCACCAGCGTCTCCAGCTCGTTGAACTCACCCAGCGGATCAACCGTAACGCCATCAATGGTGCGCCAACGGGCGAAACGCTCAATGTCCGCCGACAGCGAGCCCATGCGAGCCTCGCTACCATCTGCAATCACTAGAATCTCGTTGTACTGGAAGACGTCCGGAATCTGCTCTTTGTAGGTCTGGATCTGGTCGAACGCCTTAACCAAGTCGGCATTCACATCCGCCGGGTTCTTCAGTTCCAGAAGCACCAGCGGCAGGCCGTTGATGAATAAAATGATGTCCGGCCTACGCGTATGCTTCGGTCCTTGGATGCTGAACTGGTTGATAGCCAACCACTCGTTACCGCGCACATCAGCCCAGTCGATCAAGCGCACAAAGTCGCCACGGGTTTCGCCGTCTTTCTGGTACTGCACCGGCACACCGCTAACCAGCAGGCGATGGAACAAACGGTTGGCCGACAACTGAATCGGCAGCCCCAAATCCACAACCTGCTTGAGTGCATCCTCACGTGCAGCCAAGGGCACAGACGGGTTTAGACGCGCAATGGCACGACGCAAACGTTCAACCAGCAGCACCTGGCGATAGTTCTCCCGCTCAGGGCTATCACCGTCATGGGCGATAGTCGGCCCGTAGAGGTGGGTATAGCCAACCTCCGCCAGCCAGCTGAGGGTTTCCTGTTCCAGTTGATCTTCAGTCATTCTTATCGGCCTTACCTGGCAATGGCTGTGGCGTGTACTTGTTCGGTTACTTGATCGATGCAGCTGTTGCGCAACGGGATACCGGCAACATCGGCGTTCAGCAGTCGATCATTTTCCAGGTCAAAAGGTAAGGCCCAAAGGCTCATACCTTGGCCGTAATCAAAAGCAGGTAGCGCCTTTGTCAGGCCTGACCAAAATGGGTAAATCAGCACTAATTTGGGCGCACCAGTGTCGTTGCGATACTTATGGCCATAGGCAAACAACTGATAGAAGTCGCTCTGGCTCAGGTCATAGTTTTTCTCGGGCTTGCGCGCATCCACCCGCTTCCACTTAGTGTCGAGAATCCAGCGCTGTTTTGAATAATCGATCAGCAGGTCGGGCTTCAGGCAAAACATCCGACCCTTGCCATGCTCACAGAGATACTCACGACTGGCCTGGCTCGTCAGCTGCGCTGTGGGCAACAACTGCTTGCGCAACCAGCCTTCTACATAGCACTCAAATAGCTTTTCCATCGGAAACAGCAGGCTCATGCCCCGCCATTCGCCACTCACGGCTATTGGCATCTGCTGGTTGAGGATCAGCTCACACCAAGGCTTGATCGCCTGGTAATGCGCCATCAGCCGGTCGCGGCTCCAGGCGCGCAAATCCTGACTCACCTGCTGACTGCTAGGCACCTCGGCGAGCATCGCACGCAACTCATTGGCCAAGCGCCAGTTGGCGGCGTCCTTGGTGCTTTTAGCCACCTGTTCCAGCGCCAGCTTAAGCAAGCGGTTCTCAGCACGATCCGGTAGAAACACATCATGGCGAATCTGAAAGTGATGCTGACGCCCCGGAGGCTGGCGCATCTGCGCCACCACATTGAGCTGGCCACGCAGAAAACGCTGTTCCTCCTCGAGGCGCTGATAGTCAAAACGCACACCGCGCTTAACCAGCAAATCCAGCTCAGCCAGAAACTGCCCCATCACCCACTCGCTGAGCGACTTATCGAACAATTCCAGGCTGGCTACCGAGGCCTCGCGAGGTTTGAGCTGCAAAGCGCTCTGAATCAGCTTGCGCAGCAACTGGCGGCTCTTGATCAGGCAATCATCCTGCTCATGGTGTTTGGGCAGAATCTCCAGCCGCGTGCCACAGGGCGTTTCCAGCACACCCACGTAGGAGTCCCACTTCAGCGAACGGCGCCCTTCCACCTGCAGCAGCGTGGCGCCACTTCGACTAAAGCCGGCACTCAGCTCACAGAGCCAGTCAAACGCGGTCTGGGAAACCGTGGCCACATCCAGCGACGGCACAACGACCTCGGTGGTCAGCTGTGCATACTCGCGAATGATAACGAGCTTGCTCACGCCTCTTGTGCCTCAGGCTCAAGCGCTTCATCAAGGCCAACCCGGGGGGCATCGGGCGGGCTGGCTGGCCCCTTCGAATGAATCACCCTGGAATAACTACTCGCACGGGATAACGCGCCTTCGTTGACCTTCCAGATTTCACCCCGCCCCGCCACCTGATCGCCAAACAGGGCGGCCAGATCGGTCTTTCGCTTAAGCACAAAGCAGTCAGCGTCGGCTTTGCGATGATCATTCAGCACCCAGGCGATACGCTGCCAGTCCTCGAAAAAATACTCCTGCAGCAAGGGCAGGATCTGGTTGCGGAAGATCAGCTCCAGCCGCGCCAGCGAACGATCCGCTTTCAGCGGCATAAAGTACGCATGACCCAAGCAGTGATCACGATCCAGCAAGGCCTCAATACGCTCATTCATGACCTCAAGCAGGCGGCGAATATTGACGCCCTCAACCATCACGCCATCCAGCAACTCTGGCTGCGGCGGCATCTCGCGGAATACAAAGCGCCGGCGCAGGGCAATATCCAAACCGGCCAACGAACGGTCGGCGGTGTTCATGGTGCCGATCAGGTAAACATTCTTCGGCACACTGAAGGGCTTCTTCGAATAGGGCAACTTCACGCTCAGCGCCTCATCGGCACCCTCGCGCTTGGACTCCTCGATCAGGGTGATCAACTCGCCAAAGATGCGCGACACATTGCCCCGGTTGATCTCATCGATGATCAGCACATAGGGCTCACTGTCTGCGCCCGACACCGTCACCGACTCAACCGGCTTCACACCCTGCTGCTGCAGGTATGACAGCAGATCAGCCCAGGTGAAGCGGCTCATCGCATACACGGTTTTCAGCGTGAATTGGCGCTCGTCATTGAGCGGCAGAATGGACAGATTGATATCCCGATACAGCCAGCGCACTGAGCGCACATGCTGATAGTCACCAATCACCCCGGCCGGCACCTGCTCCTCATAGCGGTAGTCGCTGGTCACTACGCCAATCGAGCCTATCTGCTCGGCCGAGTGGATGCACAGTAGGATGTCGCCCACCACCATCTGCTCGGCGAAGTAGCTGAGCGTGCCCTTATCGCCCCCACCTAGCGCCTGGTAGTAGGGGTTCTGCTCAAAGTCGCCACGCAGATCACCGGTTTCACCCCAGCCGATGCGTGCCTCACCATGGGCCAGGCAATAGTTCTTGGTAGGTGATGCGCCAGTGCCGGCAATGGAAATCTTCCAGATCGCCGGATTGGCCCGCACACCCAGGTCGGACGCCGGGCGGGTGCGCGCATCGTCGCAAATTCGCTTGAATACGCCCGACTCAACGGAGTACTTGACTTGCCCGGTTTCGCTATCAGAATCTGCCCGCAGCCCTTCGACAAAGTCCTCGTAGCTGAAGCTCTGGTGAAAGGTCACAAAGCGCACCCGCTCGGCGCTCACGAAACGGTCGAACTCCGCTTTCAGGCGCTTGCGCGTCTCCGGGTCATTACCACTGTTCTGCGCCAGAAAGTCCGGCGCCAGAATCGCCAGCGCCTGGTTGATGGTGTTGTAGGTTTTGCCGGTGCCCGGTGGGCCGTAGAGGATTTGGTTCAGGCTCACTGACACTGCTGGACTCGCCGTCATAGTGGTTTCCTCGCAACTTGCAGGTGTGGCACTGGAAGGATTGAGATAATCATCCAGCGTACGTCCCTCGCCCTGAAATGCCTGACGATCCTGCCCACGAAGCAAACCATCTAACTGCTCAAGCCAGTTTCTTACATCAGAAACATCAGGGTGCTGATCAGACACCAGTTGCGTTGGCGACAGTTGCGATCCGTACTGTTCCGCAAACATGCCATTGTGCTGCAAAGCCAAATAAGCCTTTTGGTTTTTGGCAAGCAAAATCAGCGCATTCTTGCCAGAGGCAGCGCCCGGCTTTCGCTTGCCGACACCTATATAAATTCCACGATTATTAGTGCGATTAAGCGCATAGAAATCACAGGCCGGATAACGATCACGGATGGCTGCAAGCGCAGCCAGAATCCATTGACGCACCGTCTGAGTATCAGAGTCGGCCAACACCTGCGCTAGCGCCTGCTCGCTAATAAGGCTTGCTGTGCTCATCCAGTAGTTCCTAGTCCATTGATTCTGTGACAAGAACCTCGGTCTCCGGCAGGCGCAGCTGGCCGGAGATCAGGCGGGGTAAGAGGGTATCGCGTAGCTGGATGAGTGTTTGGGCTTGAAGCTCGTTGAACCTAATTTTGCGGATAACGGGGTCGACCACATCGCGAAATGCATAGGTGAGTGGCGCAGGGGGAAGTACTGACTTCTCAATCGCAAAATCCGGCCAGTGACCTTTGTACTCGGAGAATTTGACCCTGTCCTTTGTCGCATAAAACGCCCAAACGGTATCCACACCACGCCCATTAAATGGCAGCACATTTTGGATTGCCGAGAAATCAAAGGTGATTAAGCGCATGTAGCAGGTGTGATTAGCAAAGACCACGACAGGGTCTTCTAAACTAGCCTTCACTCCCGGCGAATCATTGTGATAGCCAATAATCCCTGACTTGCCCTGATCTAAAACAGGGACTCGTCCTTCGGGGAAAGCTGATTTCTGGTCGTACTTCTGACCGACGGGAAGCCTATTTATAAAGTCTCCAAACTTTGAAACGGCCCACCCCTTCGGCACCAAGCCCAGTTCGGACTCTTCGAAGCTGTTGGGGAAAAGGTCGGCGGTGGTGGCGTCCATGCCTTCCGGCTGGCGGCCTTCGGCCTTGGCGCGAACGGGGTCGAAATCGACGAACCAGGACTTGAACAGCGCCTGGGCGATGGCTTCCAGGGTGGTGTTGGTTTCGCGCAGCAGGGTGATGCGGTCGTCAAGGGCATCTAACGTTTCGACAATCTCATCCTGTTCGAATTTTGGTGGTATTGGGATCTCAAGCGACTTGATGTTGTAAAGAGGTAATTTACCTTGTGCTGAACCAACCTTCCTTGCTCGAATTTCTGCCTGCCCCAACGGGGAAGTCAGGTAGTAGTAAAGATATTTCGAGTTCATAAAATTCTTGAACGAAGTTATGCGGGCAGCATTCTCAGTCAAGTTCACATCATCAAAATCGCTATCGACATAAAACACCATACCGATGGTATGGCCGACGATTGCTAGACATACGTCACCGCTATTAACCACATATCGCTTGATCGTACTTCTTGTTTCAGGCTTTAAAAATCTCAAGGAGTCCTTCTGGACACGCCCATTGGATACATCTACGAGTCTAATGTAAGGAAACTCAGTAACCGCACTAGTCAGCTCATGTCCTCGCGGTAGTCGCTTACCGCTTTTAACCTCTCCTAGCTCCTGAATTTTTAGCTTTAAGTACTCAGAACTCATACCCCAGCCCCCCCAGCTTCTGCCGGATCAACTGATCGAGTTCCGCGCCCTTCTCCATCTGCTCGCCCAACTGTTGGGTCAGACGCTGCATCTTCTCGGCAAAGGCTTCGTCGTCGTCTTCCACTTCCTCGGCACCGACATAACGGCCCGGCGTCAGTACATGACCGTGCTCGGCGATTTCCGCCAGTTTGACACTACGGCAGAAGCCGGCGATGTCCTGGTATTCAGCAATCTCGCCGCCCACATCCAGCGGTTCGCCGCGCCAGTTGGCGACCGTTTGCGCGATGCGTTCGATATCGGGGTCGGTCAGCTCGATCTGCACACGGCTGACGCTGGTGCCGAGTTTGCGCGCGTCAATAAATAGCACTTCGCCGGGGCGGGCAGTTTTCTGTTTGGCGAGGAACCACAGGCAGGCGGGAATCTGCGTATTGAAGAACAGCTGGCCGGGCAGCGCGACCATCACTTCCACCACGTCGGCCTCGACCATGGCTTTGCGAATATCGCCTTCGCTGTTCTGGCTGGAACTCATCGAGCCGTTGGCCAGCACGATGCCGGCGCGGCCGCTAGGCTTGAGGTGGTAGAGCATATGTTGCAGCCAGGCGTAGTTGGCGTTGCCTTGCGGCGGTGTGCCATAGACCCAGCGCGGGTCGCCTTCCAAGCTGCCGTGCCACCAGTCGCTGATATTGAACGGCGGGTTGGCCAGCACGAAGTCGGCACGCAGGTCTGAGTGCTGGTTGCGCACAAAGGTGTCGGCCGGCTCTTTGCCTAAATTGAAATCAATGCCCCTGATCGCCAGGTTCATCGCCGCCAAGCGCCAGGTGGTGGGGTTGGCTTCCTGGCCGTAGATGGACACATCGCCCAGCTTGCCGCCATGGGCTTCGATAAATTTCTCGGACTGCACAAACATGCCGCCCGAACCGCAGCACGGGTCATACACCTTGCCGTGGTGTGGGTTGAGTACCGCCACCAGGCTTTTGACGATGCTGGCTGGCGTATAGAACTGCCCGCCGCGTTTGCCTTCGGCGCTGGCGAACTGGCCGAGGAAGTATTCATACACCTGGCCGAGCAGGTCACGGGCTTTGCTGGTGTCGTCACCAAAGCCGATGGTGGAGATCAAATCCACCAGCTCACCGAGCTTGCCGTCCGGCAACTGAGCGCGGGCGTAGCGTTTGTCGAGGATGTTTTTCAGTCGTGGGTTTTCCGCCTCGATGGCGGCCAGGGCATCGTCGATGCGTTTGCCGATATCCACCTGCTTGGCGGCGGCGCGAATGGACTCCCAACGGGCCACTTCCGGCACCCAGAACACGTTCACTTCGCGGTAATAGTCGCGGTCTTCCAGTTCGGCGTTGAGCGCGTCCGGATCATCATCGCCCAGGTAGTAGTCGTCGTTTTCATCGAGCAGCTTGTGCTCAAGCTCAGCACGGCGGCCGGCGAAGCTGTCGGAGATGTACTTGAGGAAGATCAGCCCGAGCACGATGTGCTTGTACTCGGCGGCGTCCATATTGGCGCGCAGCTTGTCGGCGGTGGCCCAGAGGGTTTTCTCCATGGCCTCGATGCTGGTGGCTTGCTGCTTGGGCGCTTTGGCCTTTTTCACCGCTGCGGCGGCTTGCACCACATAACCGGCAGAGACTTCTTCAGTGTTCACCGGGGCCATGCGCTCACGGGCCTTGTTCAACACCTGATCCGCCAGGCTGCTGCCCGACGTTTGCGCACGCAACACCGAACCACCGCGACCACGGCCTTTGATCAGCACGCCCTGCTCGATCAGCGCATCGCGGGCCGCCCAGAGCTGCTCTTCGCTGATCTCCGGCAACTGTGCTTTTAGCCGCTCAAACAAGGTTTGATTGCCGATGCTGCTGCCATCAATCGGCACAGCGGCTAATAGGCTCTGGCGTAGAGGGGTTGGGTCGATCATTCAGCACTCCGAATGCAGACGGCGAACAGCTTTGGCCGCACGCATACCGCTATAAAGTCTTATGGCCCGCTGCAGTCCAACCGAAATTGTTGCTATCGATAAACCACCAGCACGGCCTGAAAATTCTGCTTGCTTGCCCGCAACCCCTCAGCGTTGAACCCTTGGGGAGGGTTAAGCAAAGCGGCTGCAGCATGCGCTGCAACCGCTGTTTTACCTGGCTTATTGAGCCTGGTTACTGCTCAACGGGATTGCCTGGGCATTGGCTGCACGGTAACCCGGCTTGAGGCGCGGATCGATCAGCGGCGTGCCTTCTACTTCGATTGAGCTTTGCCCGTAGATGTAAGGGATCCACCAGAACTTGTGGGTAATTACCCCGTCGAGCAGGGCCACTGCACCCGGCGTACTCTCAATTGCTTTATCCAGCGCTTCCTTGGCATTGGGCTGCCCTGTAGGGATAAAGATAATGATGTGCGACTTGTCTTCACCGACCACACGCTGCGTACCGCGCTCAAATTCTGCACCGCGCGACATGTCCATGTTTTTTGAGGAAATAGTCGTGAAATCGATATAGCGCTGGGTACAACCTGACAGCAAGACCACTGCTGCTGCCAATAACGTCAACTTCTTCAAGCTACTGCTCCCTGGTGATCACATGCTTCATGACTAAATGTATGAAGCTAGAACTATCGGCCTCTCGGCCATTTGAACGGGCAACCTGGTTGCCCATTCAATCCTTGATGACGCTGAAGCCAAACTGAACGGGCTTCTACGCGCCCATTTTCCTATAACAGCCCCACTCAACTCATGACTGAACCTGGCCAGCGGTGAAGTGCGCGGCTAGTACTTGCTGCATTTTTAATTAAACACACGGACGCCTGTAGGCGTTATTTCGGGGGTGGTGGACCAAGAAGGGCTGGGTTTGAGACCAGCAATCAGGCGGGCCCGTCCTTGGTGCTTAAAGCGTTATTGTGGTGCGATGGCCGTCACATTATCCACACTGCTGACAGCGGTAAAGGTACAGCAACGGATTTGACAAGAATTACGCACACTACGCTGTAATGTCCGCTATTGGGCGGCAACGATTTAAATAGAGCCTCTCAGCCTCCTTGGCACTCAGGTTGCTCGCAGACCAAATACTCAAGCAGCTGAACCTTCCTACGCAGTTGCTGCACATGTGCGCGCTCGGCGCGCAATGCTGCCTGTAATTCGAATTTTTCATGCTCCAAACGCTTGCGATGCTGGCCCAACTTTTCACTCAGTTGGCATTGGATCTGTAGCAGTCCTTGCAAATGCTGGTCGCGCACCAGCAATAACAAAAGCAGCAAGCCCATCATTAAGAATGCAACTGAGCCTACGAGAAACAGCACCCAGCCTAACTGTATGCCTTCCATGTGCACCTCTGCCTCAAACAGCGACGTCGCTTGAACGACGCCTCCAAGATATGTAGCTTTAGCAGACACATCTAGAGTGTTTACTCGTACAGGTAAAGTTTTCAAGCAGATGGAGTGGCTATGAAACGCAAGCAAGAAATCGAATCGGTGCGCTGGGACCTCGCGCTGCGTTACCGCCTGATCGAAACCGTGGTCTGGTGGGAAGGCCGACTGACCACGAACCACCTTATGCAGAGCTTCGGCATCAGCCGCCAGCAGGCGTCAAAAGACATCAACACCTATATCAACGAGCACGCGCCGAAGAACCTGGAATACAACAAGCATGTGAAGGGGTATGTGCCGAGCAAACACTTCAAGCCGCTTTTCATCGACGACAGCGCCAGCGCCTACCTCCACCTGCTCAATCAAAATCATGATCGCGCCCCGCATGTGGACGGCCTGGCGTTGGCCTATGCACATACCGAGGTGCTGCAGGTGCCCGACCGCACCGTGCGCCCGGAACTGCTGCGCCCTCTTCTACGCGCCTGCCGCGAAGGCCTGCGCCTTGAATGCGAGTATGTGTCCTTCACCACACCGGACGCCGAAACTCGGCTGATCGCTCCGCATACGCTGATCTACACCGGCATGCGCTGGCATGTGCGTGCGTATTGCGAGAAGAACAGGGATTACCGCGACTTTGTGCTCAGCCGCTTTCGCGGTGTACCGGAGTTGATGGACGACGAAACCGAAAACACCCGCGAAAAAGATCCAGGTTGGGGCAGCCAGGTGCAGGTCATCATCGAACCGGACTCACGCCTGAAACCCGAGCAGCAAGCCATTATCGAAACCGACTATGGCATGCAGGGTGGTCGCCTGGTTATCGAGACCCGTGGCGCGCTAGTGCAGTACGTGCTGCAGCGCTATCAAATCGACACGACCAAGGTGCACACCAAGCCGACAGCGCAGCAGATTGTGGTGGTGAACCTGGATAAATTACAGGAATGGTTGTATCACTGACGGCTGGAGCTGTTAAATTTATTTTTAAAATTAAAGTATTTTCATTTACTGCAAAGGGGATGCATATGCCATCAATACACCTAATCGAGAAAAACGAAAAATATAAAATCGTCGACAAAGACAGTGATGAGTGGGAAAGCGGTTTTTGGGCAGTATCAATCGAAAGCGCTTCAAATCTGATACATGGAAACATCTATCTTCATAAAGGACAGAAAGAGCCATCTTTTTTCGGCGGTGTTATAAGTGGTTTCCGCATAACAGGTGCCACCCCCAATGAAAAAATAACATTCCGTTTTAGACGCATGCTCTCTCACGAGGGAGTTACCACTGAAAAAGAAGGCTGGGGCAATGAGCAGAAAAGAGTTTGGTCATAAATCAAAGTAAATATTAATCACGAAACTTTGAGCATGGCTTTACGAGCCATTCTCAACGCGTCGAAGCAGTCAAAAACTTCCGTATAACCTGTGATGACATGCGAGGGCTTTCCAAGTACAAGCACCACCAGTAGCGCGTCACATTTCGTCGCACTCCTAGCTCACAATTGGTGCTCACTCTCTATAGGGAAGCACCATGGATCGCCTCATCAAGGAAAACCTCGAATCTCTTCTGCAAGAAACCTCAAATACCAAGCGCCTGGGTCGACGAATTATCAGCCTGGCGGGCTTCCTCAGCCCTTCTGAACCACCGGAGCATCTGCAGGAGCAACTGAGCAATCTCTCGCGCCTGCTGATTCAGCAAGATGCATTTGATGCCTTGCTTGAACCGGTCACGTTGATATCTAGGGCAGGTCTGACTCATACGCTGGATGCCCACGCCATGCCTGCAATGCTGGCTAGCCTTGAGGAGGCTCGCAAACAGATCGCTGCTCTGGAGGAAATCAACTACGCCCAACTCATCAGCTGGCTGGTTAGCCTAGCCGTAGCCCGTAAGATCATTCGCTTGAAAAATGCGGAGTAATTCGCCACATGCACGAATTAGAAGATGATGAAACCGTACGCGGGGCACGTTTTAGAGTGATGGACTTTTTACTGTTCACTGAGTCAATACAAACAAGCTTTTCTCCAGACAAACCGCGGCCCTCTTTAGGAGAAAGCGATTTGAATTTTCTCATCAATGCCCCGCAAGATTATTGCCCCGCAGCGGATGGGAGTTTGGCTACGTTGTATTTCGACAATGCCGACTGCTCGCGCATGCTTCCGGAAAATGCCTACCAGGTCAGGTGTACCCAACTACTAGATACTCCTGAGTTCATAAGGTGGGCAGAGCAAGGCATCAGCATGATCCGCGACTGCGTGATGCACAGAGGCATGGTCTGCATCGACGTCATGGATTTGATTATGGTTTTGCAGTCTTGTAGTAGCCTGAATTCAACCCATAAGTGCAACGCTCACCCCTGCATACACTTCGTACGGTGTCTTCCAGCCCAGGCGTTTGCGTGGGCGTAAATTGATCTTC
>LNDO01000034.1 GCA_001465025.1 Pseudomonas sp. Ga0074129 | reverse complement strand
CTCCTGCTCAAAAATTGAGCAGAAGCAGTTGAACACCTGGGTCAGTTTTCAGTCGGCAGAACAGCCTCTACTGGGTCAGTTTTCGGTCAGCGGCAACAGAAGCTTACCGAAGAGCTGGTCACAGAGAGCACTGTCAGGATGTTTCCGAGCATCGCCAAACTATTGGGAGAGTCCCATGTCACCTACGAAGAGCTGCTGCGCCATGACGAGGTAATTGATCAACTGCTCGATCTTGGACGCGAAAAGCTGGATGAGCTTCGCTTGCTCAAGCCTGATGCGGCTGGCCTGGTGGTTGCTACCGATATAGAGCACGCCTATCAAGTCGCCCAAGCCCTGGAGGCCAAGGGCGAAGGTTGCCGCATCGTGACCAACAAAACCCCGGATGCGCAGCAGGTGATCAATGCATTCAGGCACAACGCCTGCCGATGGATTATCGCAGTTGGAATGATCAGCGAAGGCACGGACCTCCCCCGTCTTCAAGTGTGCTGCTACCTCAGTCGCATCCGTACCGAACTGCATTACCGGCAAGTCCTGGGACGAGTGCTTCGACGTACCGGCGAGTCTGATGATCAGGCGTGGTTATTCATGCTGGCTGAGCCAACGTTGCAGGGTTTGGCGGAGAGAATTGCAGATGATCTGCCGGACGACCTGGCGGTACTGAGCGAGGTGCTGATGCCAGCCTCGACCCCAGCTTCAATATCTGGCTGGATTGCAGCTGCCGACGATATCGATGGCATAGATGACGGTATTGGTAATGGCACCGCGCTGGCAATTGAGGCTGGCGCTACAGGCACCTTCACCCAGGTGGACTCTGCATCTGAGCCAAACCATCAGGTCAGCTTTTCCAAGCACTACCGGCAACAGTTGCTGGCTTGCTTTTGATGCTGCCGTTTGTGTGTCGATCAAAACTCACGCGTCGTTTACGTGGTTGACTGAATCAGGAGATAACCGCATTGACCCTTCCTCACGAAAGAACCCGCAGCGTCATCAAGACCGAAGAATTCCTGCGAGAGCTCTCTCGCGACACCGAACTGCCCCAGGATATCCGCAGCTATGCGAAAAGCCTGCTTAGGCACTATCCGTCGGCCGACCAGATCTTCTCGTTGGGGCGTCTTGAAGAGTGCTTGGTGAGCGATGCACCAGATGATGAATATCGACAGAGGGTGATCGCTTTCCATCAGCCGTTGTTCAGCTCGTCATTGGACTTCATGCGATATAAATGAGAACCGCAACGTTCAGCACTGATTTTGCTCTGTCGGTATCCACCCGCATTGCGCAATGGGTCAAGCGCTTACCCAAAGGGCAACCTTTCTGCATCAGCCGCTTTGCGGAACTTGGAACGCGTGGAGCCATATCCAAGACAGTAGCTCGGCTGGTCAGCCAAGGCGAGCTTGAACGGGTGCTTCGAGGAATCTACATGCGCCCGAAATCCAGTCAATACGTTGCACGGGTTCGCCCAAATGTATGGGAAGTGGTGAGCCTGATTGCCAGACAAAACCGTCAGGTTCTGCAGATCCATGGTGCCAATGCGGTCAGAGCGTTTGGACTGAGCACCCAGATGCCGCTGATTCCGATCTATTACACCAGCGGACCCAGTAGATCTCTATTTATAGGGAAAGCCGAAGTCCGGTTGGTACATGCGGCACCAAAGGTTATGCAGTGTGCCGGAACCGAGGTAGGGACGGCTATCAGCGCCCTATTTTATCTCGGTAAAGATGGCTCCAGCCCAGAATGCATTGCCGCGATTAAGAAGATGCTCAGGCCTGAAGACATAGTCAAACTAATGGCCTGCAAAATGCCTAAATGGATGCGCATGGCGTTGGAGGCATAACCCGTCCTATGAAGCCGCTCCGTATAAAAAATCCCCCTCCTTTATGTCTAATTCGACCAGTGTCGACCAACCATTGATAGACTTAGAGTTAGCTGGCAGGGGCAGGAATAATTTGCTGCATCTTGACGACGGGACGCATCACCGTAGTGATGCTCTTAGATACATACGAGACTCAGAATTAGTAATGCGTATGTACGGATGGAGTTGTGTGGGTTGGCAACCACTAATCAAGAGTTACTCCGAATGGATGCCCACTGAGCACACCTTCTCGAGCATATCGGGCCTCTTGAAGTTGGAGGTGGCGATCCAATAACGGAAAGTCCTTCCTAGGGAAGTTACCCAAATAACGATGCAGGACTCGATACCCAGCTCTGTCGACATAAGGAAAAGCAGCCGCCCGATGCAAATCTTTCGGGATTAGCATACCTGTCTTTGCATCCTCACATGCCTTAGTGAACATCAGAAATCTTGAATGAGGAAGAATGCCTAGTAATGAAGCAGCAAATACCACGCTTCCAAATCTGCTTGATGGGTCCGCCGTGGATGGCCCCTTTGATATGCTCTGCTCGAAGGAAGGCGGATCAGCAAATCGCATACCTCTCTCCGACTGAAAATGAATCCTCGCAGCCCCGCCTCGGCTACCACGAAAGGGAGATTGAAGAAAAATGCTGAGCAGTCTATTGAACAAATCAACCAGTATATTTTGCTGAGTGACTCTACTGCAGGCAAGAGAGTGCTCGACCTTCATGAGCGTGGTAGAGCGGAAACGAGGGAGCCTTGAGTCCTTTGCCGTAATACTGCCTGAGACTGAATTACAGACCTGAACAAAAGCATCCCATGCTTTCGAGTAGTGAGACGCATCGGATAGCGCAATCAACTCTTGATCATGTACGCTGCAAATACACGAATGAACATAACACCAACTTTTTCGCCACATGGGTAAATGACCGCTAGCTACGTCATCTCGCAAACAGTCTGGGCAAAAGAAACGACGGCGACTCCACTCTACCAGGGTATCGTTACATAGGCTAAAATAGTTACTTAACAGATCTGGATTAATATGTTCACGCCCTGCCCCCATGCGCCGACTGGCTGACAAAAAGTCAGTATCCGGATCAGCAGACTTGAGCTCTAGTCCTTCCCACCATTGTGAAGGACGCTCCGCCAATACCAAGCGAGTAAAGTTTGCTGTGTACGGATTAAAGCTGCATCGAAAAAGCCATGATGATAACGTCTCGTCAACACTCGGCGTAGGCAGTCCGTAAAAACTCACACCTAGTAGCCCCAAGGGTTCTTGTTTGCGCGCTGCAGCATATCCAAATCAATTTTCTCAACGCCTAACTTTACTGCATAACACGCAGCACCTCTAATCAAATCAAGAGTCTTATCCATCCGACCGTAGGTGATGGATAAGATCGACCTCACCATCTCTTCAGAATACAAGTGCGACGGTAGCCGCAATGGCAATGACTCCTCGATCTCTAGCAAAAACGATCTAAATTCCTCGTCTTCCCCCCAATCAGCAAGAATGACCTCGTGAAACCGTCTTTTAAATTCATCATTGGACTGTAGGGCGTTGCGTGCGCTAAAGGTGCCGAAGCAGAATAATTTCAGCCCATATTCTGCCCCCAACAACTTTTTTAGAATCGACATATGCATTCGCTGCTCTTGCTTAGAACGCAGCAGCGCATCATGAAACTCATCGATAACTAGACCCCAAATTCTCCTTAGCTTGATAACTTCCCTGATTTCGTTTGGAATATGCGAACCGCCTTTGGCCCCCTGCGCTGCGGTAATAGGTAACCCGAGGGCCAGCGCGAGTTCGGTCTTAAGACTTTTCTTCACGTTAATTTCGGGGGATTCGGCCATGGAGATAAAAGCCAACCTGTCGCTGTTTTTAATACGGCTGGGGATCTTGGATATTATAGCCGTCTTACCGGACCCACCCGGGCCAACTACGAGTAATGCAGGCGCATTCATACGATCAGGGACAGCCTCAATATTATTCATCATTCGAAAAACAGCCTCACTGGAGTTATTATCCACCCAAAGCTCTTCAAGAATTGCAGCTATTCGCACATCAGTATCTTCAGATAAATACTTCCGTTTGTCTGGTCGCACATGCTCGTCACTCATTTGCCATCCTCAGCCTTGAATCTTTTAGGCGGGGCAGAATAGTCAAGTTTAACTGGATCAGATTTAATTATCGGTTTAGCACTGACAGTATCTGGGTAAGCATCAGAGTAGGCTTTCGCCGAAGCTATGCGACGTCGCTCATTTCGCGTTAGAGCAGCGCTATCTTTCTCGATCTTTTGCTTGTCTCTATATGCTCTCCGTCCGCCATCGTCGTCGATCGACCCGGCGCGTACTGGTCGCCGATAAAACTTACTTGCTCGATACTCTTCATAGCTGGGTGCCTGCCCCGTCAAATCAGACAGCCGAATTGGACAGAAATGCCCACCTAGTTTCACCCACACTTCGTTCATATTGAATGGATCAAATTTAACAATAGCGCTCTTCGTGCCAACAAACTGATTTAACACAGGGTCCCAGTAAGTCTGGCCATGTAACTTAATACCATCCGGGTTTACGTTCCGGCTTTCTTGAGGCATAAACCATAGCTTCAGTTGCTCGATATCTGATAGCTTCGATGGATAGGGAATGCCACCATTGGGTGCATAATAATCAACCCATGCTTGCCTCGGACTAATTTTTAATTCGCTGTGAACCGTCGAATGATAGACAACTACTTCGCGCGCAAACCAGCGAGTAAACTCGGAGAAAGTCATGGTGGCATTTTTTTCACTGTCGAGTTTACGGCGTGCCACCGAATTCGACATTGTAGTGCCCTTCAAGAAATGAACTTTGGTCGTCATAAATGTGCCGATTAATCGCTCAACATGCCCACCATAATGCTTTTTTCCGACAGGCCTGTATTCAGGGTGTATTCCAAATGTATTGCACCCAGCCATAAATTTTGGACTAGTGAACTCAGCGGCATTGTCCATATGTAAAACCTCAGGCTTGCCATAATAAGGATAATCCGCAAGATCTAACCCTACACTCTTAACAAAACCTGCTTTAGGAAGAATACTTTGGCTAAATGCACATGCTACCGAAACAGTTGACGGAACGTGAAGACTGAGGTAATACCCAAGAATCACTCTTGTTCTTAAATCCATTACAACTGTCCACCAGGGGCGACCAATCACATTTATACGATCATCTGCTAGAAGCATCTCATCGACGAGTGTATGGTCCATCTGCACCCACTGCAGCGGTCTTTCAACAATTTTTTTACCAGGGCGCGCTGAGAATAGTTGGGCCGCTGCATCAGCGCCCTGCTGTATTTTTACTCTATTCTTTTCTGAAAGGATTAACCGTACACGACGCAAAACTGTGTCTTTGCAAGGACAAGGAAGGCCCTGCTCCTTACACGCAACATCAACCTCCACCCATACTTTGCTGTAACTGGCGGCTCTAGAATCGAAAACTTTATGAGTTGCGTTATCAATAATTACTTCAACTGCTTCATCCAGCCGGGTGATACCTTTCTTAACTCCCCGCCTCTGGAGAACCAATGATAGCGGGCCGATGCTTTCGTCATAGCTCCTAGCCATTTTAAAAAAATAGCTTCGCGATGAATTAAGCAGCAAGCAAGCCTGACTGGTAGTTACTTCACCTGCTTTCCACTGCTTAATTACATTGAAACGCGCAGCAGCCAGCAATAGCGCATCTTCCGTATAGTTATTTATATCCCATACGGTGTCATTATTATCGGGCGTTATCCCTGCATTTAAATCAATTCTTTCGATGTCGCGCATAGAAACCATTAACGCTTCGCCAGATGCGCTAACGATTACCCTGATGTTCTTAGGGCTGAATATTTGCTGAACTTTTGCGAGCTTTCCTTTCGCGACTACGAGTTCTCCAGGAGTTAGCTGGTCGGTCATAGATAATTCCCATAACACTACGCAAACATGATCAAAAAGTAGACTATGAGCGGAGTTTTCGCCAGCGCAGTCTACTTTTTAAACTATTTAACGCCTATGCTATTGATTTATTTATGAAAACCTTGCTCTCTTTTTTCAACAAGCGCCACAGGATTCACAGCGTGCTGTGCAACACCAACGTAATCTATGCCGTGGAGCCCTATCCCCCTGATAAAGCCCACACCGCAGCTACTAAAAATGCTCAGTCACGATCGAGCAAATGGAACCGTGGCAAACCAATATGCCAATGCATGGCTGCCAGGCGGATAAACAGCACCGTGAGCATTGCCACGGCGGTGTCCAACCAATGCGGCGTACCCAATGTGCGCATGCCGATAAACACCAAGGCACCGGCTATGCAGGCCGTTGCGTAGATTTCCTTCTGGAAAATCAGCGGGATTTCGTTGCAAATCACATCGCGCATAACGCCGCCAGCCACGCCGGTCATCACGCCCATGATGATTGCCGTGCTGTGCGGCACGTTGTGTTGCATGGCCACTTCAGTGCCGATCACAGTGAACACAGCCAAACCAAAGGCATCAGCCAGCAGCAGACCTTTTTCGTGAATCGGACGCGTCAGGCGTACCCAGGCAACGGTGCCAATGGCTGCCAGTGACGCGACGACAATATATATGTCGTCGCGTATCCAGCTCACCGGGTGATTGTCCAGAATCACATCGCGCAAGGTGCCGCCACCAAGCGCCGTGACGATGGCAATCACCAGCACGCCAAATAGGTCCATGGACTTACGCCCCGCCATCAATGCCCCGGTGATGGCAAATACCGCAACGCCAAATAAGTCGGCCATGTAGAACAGTTGCGACATGCTGACCTCAGGACGAAACGGGCGTACGCATGGTGACAAACTCTTCGGCCGCCGTTGGATGCACGCCGATGGTTTCATCAAAAATCTGCTTGGTAGCACCCGCCTTCAGTGCAACGGCCAGACCTTGCACAATTTCACCGGCGTCTGGCCCGACCATATGGCAACCCAGCACGCGGTCAGAGTCGGCATCCACCACCAGTTTCATCAGCGTGCGCTCCTGGGCCTCGGTCAAGGCCAGTTTCATCGGGCGGAAGCGGCTTTCATACACCTTGACGTTATAGCCCTCCTCCCTAGCTTGCTCCTCACAGAGCCCAACGGTGCCGATATTAGGCAGGCTGAATACAGCGGTTGGGATCATTCGGTAATCGACTTTGCGGTATTCATCTGGTTTGAACAGCCTGCGGGCCACAGCCATGCCTTCAGCCAAGGCTACAGGCGTTAACTGCACGCGCCCGATTACATCGCCGATGGCCAGAATCGACGGCGTGCTGGTTTGGTACTGCTCGTCAACCTGGATAAAACCGCGCTCATCAAGCGCCACCTGTGTATTTTCCAAGCCGAGATTGTCGAGCATCGGACGGCGGCCGGTGGCGTAGAAAATACAGTCGGCGTGCAGCACCCGGCCGTCTTTCAGAGTGGCCTGAAGACTGCCATCGGCTTGCTTGTCGATACGGGCGATGTCGCTGTTGAATTGCAGGTTAAGCCCGCGTTTATTCAGCTCATCCTGAAGGTGCAAGCGCACAGCCTTATCGAAGCCACGCAGGAATAAATCACCGCGATACAACAATGTTGTTTCAGCGCCTAGGCCATTAAAAATTGAGGCAAACTCCACTGCGATGTAACCGCCACCGACGACCAGAACCCGCTGGGGTAACTGCGGCAGGAAGAACGCCTGGTTGGAATCAATCGCATGCTCGTGGCCGGGAATTTCTGGAATTTGCGGCCAACCGCCTGTGGCGATCAGGATGTGCTTGGCGCTGTAACGCTTACCCGCAAGCTCAACGCTGTGTTCACCAACAATACGCGCATGACCTTCAAGCAGGGTTACGCCGCTGTTGATCAGCAGGCTGCGGTAAATGCCGTTGAGCCGTTCGATCTCACGGTTCTTGTTGGCTATCAGTGTCGGCCAGTCAAAACTCGACTCACCTACTTTCCAGCCAAAACCCTGTGCCTGCTCAAATTCATCGGCGAAATGCGCACCATAGACCAGCAGCTTTTTCGGCACACAGCCGACGTTGACACAAGTGCCACCCAAGTAACGGCTCTCGGCTACCGCTACTCGTGCGCCATAGCCAGCCGCAAAACGGGCTGCACGCACACCGCCGGAACCGGCACCGATCACAAACAGGTCGAAGTCGTAAGTCATTTCAGCCTCCAAAGCAGGCTGCAAGCATACCCGATGCACTGCAAAGGCCTAAGCTTGAAGCGTTAGAAAAGGAGAACCGTTATGTGCCCTGCCCTGACTCATGTCGCCTTGCATGTGCCTGACTTGGATGCCTGCGTGGCTTTTTATCAGCAATTCTGTGCCATGAGGGTGATCCACCAACGCGCCGGTAAGGGATCACACATTGTCTGGATGGCTGAAGTGGGTAAAGAACAGCACTTTATCTTTGTCATCATGCCTGGCGGGCAAAGTCGTCAATTAGCCGCTAATGATTACAGTCACTTTGGCTTTGCTGTGAACAGTCGGCATGAAGTTGACGCCATCGCTGAAAGAGCGCGCATCGAAGGGTGTTTAATCTGGGCACCACGCGACGAACCGTATCCGGTGGGGTATTACTGTGGCGTGCGAGATCCAGCAGGTAATTATGTCGAGTTTAGTTTTGGGCAGCCCTTGGGGCCGGGTGCTGAGCCATTACTTTGAATGCAAACAGCCACCCGCAGGTGGCTGTTTAAAACGCTATCAAACCCGGATCAGTAGGCTTTGCCGGTTTTATAGAGATTTTCGAAGCAGAAGTTGGTGGCTTCAATGTAGCCTTCCGCGCCGCCACAATCGAAACGCTTGCCCTTGAATTTATACGCCATCACGCAACCATTTTGCGCCTGCTTCATTAGGGCATCAGTGATCTGGATTTCGCCACCTTTGCCGGGCTCGGTTTGTTCGATCAAATCGAAGATATCCGGAGTCAGAATGTAGCGACCAATAATCGCCAGATTTGAGGGCGCATCCTCAGGCTTTGGCTTTTCAACCATGCTGTTGACCCGGTAAATGTCGTCACGAATCATCTCGCCAGAAATGACGCCGTATTTGTGAGTTTCCTCCGGCGGTACTTCTTGAATAGCCACGATGGAGCAGCGGAACTGGTTATACAGTTTGACCATTTGAGTCAATACCGCATCACCTTCAAGGTTCAGGCACAGGTCATCAGCCAGAACAACGGCAAAAGGCTCATCACCAATGAGTGGTCGGCCACAAAGGATGGCATGGCCCAGACCTTTCATTTCAACCTGGCGGGTGTAGGAAAAGCTGCATTCGTCAATTAAGCGGCGAATGCCAACCAGGTATTTTTCTTTGTCGGTGTCGCGGATCTGGTGTTCAAGCTCGTAACTGATGTCGAAGTGATCTTCCAGTGCCCGCTTACCACGACCCGTAATCATGGCTATTTCAGTGAGCCCAGCCTCGAGTGCTTCCTCTACGCCGTACTGAATAAGCGGCTTGTTCACAATCGGCAGCATTTCCTTGGGCATGGCCTTGGTGGCTGGCAGAAAACGTGTGCCGTAACCGGCAGCAGGGAACAAGCACTTTTTAATCATGGGGAGCCTTGATAGAGATGAGGTGAAGAATGCGTGCGCAGTTTATCAGGCTGCACTGGCCTTACAATGGCCAAGCGCAGGCCGTCCTATGCCTCGGTAGATAAAACCCTGCTCTGCCAGATGCTGCGCGTCATAGATATTGCGACCATCAAGCAGCACCGGCATGCGCATCAGGCCGCGTATCCTTGCAAAATCAGGCTGGCGGAACTGCTTCCACTCAGTCACCAGCACCAGTGCATCAGCGCCTTCGACAACGCTATACGGTGAGGTGCTGAGACGCAGTTGGCCGCTGCTAATAGCCGCGCTGTAACGTTTGGCCAGCGCTGGGGTCGCCACCGGATCACAGGCGTGCACACGCACGCCAACAGCCAATAGTGCATCCAGTAATACGAGGCTGGGAGCCTCGCGCAGATCGTCTGTCCCAGGCTTAAAAGCCAGCCCCCAGATAGCCACTACTCGACCTTGCCAATAACCTGAAAAGTGCTCGCGCAGTGCTTGAAACAGTAATGTTTTCTGCAGCGCATTACGCGCTTCAACCGCGCGTAAGATGCCCGGCTCCATGCCTTCCTGCTCGGCGCAGCGGATTAATGCCCTGACATCTTTGGGAAAGCACGAGCCACCATAACCACAGCCCGCGTAAATAAAGTGCGTGCCAATGCGTTTGTCGCTGCCAATGCCGCGCCTCACATCTTCAATATCCACATCCAAGCGTGCGCAAAGACTGGCCATCTCGTTGATAAAGGAGATCTTTGTAGCGAGAAAAGCATTGGCTGCATATTTGCTGAATTCTGCAGCACGCAAGCCCATGCACAGTAAGCGTTCGTGGTTGCGCAAAAAAGGCGCATACAAGCGCCGCAGGATGTCGTGTCCTAAAGGCACATCGCAACCGACGATGACACGATCTGGCCGCATGAAGTCTTCAATCGCTGAGCCTTCTTTTAAGAACTCCGGATTGCTCGCCAGCGTGATGACAATACTTTTACCCCGAGCGCTCAATCGATTGTTTATGCGTTGGGCAACACGCTCAGCCGTACCCACCGGCACGGTCGACTTATTGACTACCAGGCATTCATGCTCAAGCAGTAAGCCCAACTCGTCTGCGACTTTTAAAACATGGGAAAGGTCAGCAGAACCATCCTCCCCGCTGGGCGTGCCGACCGCAACGAAGATAACGTCTGCCTGCTTAATGCCTTCATGCAGTTGATCGGTAAAGCTAAGTTGGCCACTTGCCAGGTGCGTTTGCAGCATGGTGTCCAGGCCGGGCTCATAAATGGGCGACTATCCTCCGGCAAGCCGAGCTACACGCCCAGCATCACGCTCTACACAGCTCACCCGATTGCCCATTTCGGCAAAACAAGCGGCTGAAACCAGCCCCACATAACCCGCGCCGATTACGCAAATGCGCATGACCTGCCCTCCTCTCTGAGTTGCTGCGATTGCAGCTAAGGCAGGTTGCAGACGAATGACAACTTTACGACGCTTGAGTGACGCACTCGAATGGCGCGCATAAAAAAAACGGCCTAAGCCGGTTTTTGAAGGGTTGAACCATGATGTTCTGCTGACCCTATTTAGTTTGGTGCCGAAGACGGAATCGAAATAGATGCTACAGGCCAGCAAATAATGGGCATTTATGCTGGCTATATAAAAAGTACCCCTAAACGTACCCCTAAAAGATAAAGCACCCTCAACCACAGCACTCTGGTGATAGGTCAGCGCTGGGGACTCGATGGCACTAGGCGCAGCGGTTCGACAAGCCCGGCGCGGGCCATGATTTGCATTGCCATCGGATCACCGGCTTGGGCGTCGCTCAGCAGCTCAGCGACCAGCGCGTACAGGTTCGCTTTCCACTCGATACCGCGCCTGGCTTCGTCAATCTCTGCTCTGGTCATTACAGATCATCGAATGGGTTGTTTGGTCTGCCCTTGGCGCTGCCGCCAACCTTGGCGCGGGCCTCGGGGTCTAGGTACAGGTCGCGCTCCATCAGCCGGAGCTGAGACAGCTTGGCCGCCGGGAACTGGCACGGATCGGCTCGGAACTCGGCCTCGATGCAACAGTAACGGGCCACCTTTGCGGCGTCGGCTTGGGTGTACAGATTGCACCTGCTCATTACCTGCTCGACTTCGCTCCAGACTGCCAGCGCGGTGCCGTTCAGGTACTCAGGCGGGCGCGGATAACCCTCGGCTGGGGGTTGATAGTCTGCCTGGCCTTGCGCGTGCCTGTCGGCGCGGAAAGAGCCCTTCAGCTTGTGTACGTTGTTGGGTGTGCGCCTGGCGACCATGCAAACCTCGCGATGTTTGAAGTGACGACGTAAGAAAAAGGCTCCCCCCGTCGTTCGGAGCCGGGCATTGTTCTGACTTTTGCCATACCCCCTCCCTAGCTCACGGCACCGATCAAGCGAGCTGTATGTCTACGTCGTCAGCGCCGCACAGCAGCACGTCAGCGAGGCGCTTGGCTCGGTCGTAGGCTTCCTGTTCACTGCTGCCTTGAAGCACTGCCAGCGTGCGGCCTTGGTGTTTGAGGCGTGCGTGATATAGATCAGGCAGGCCGCGCATTTGTCTGTAGGCCACTTGGCCCTGTTCTATCGGTATCAACATGATGTGTTCCAGGTAGGTAAAAAGCCTGCCACCGACTCGCGAGAGAATCGCGCAGGCTGTCGCGGTTATTCATGCGGGCCACTCACGACTAACGCCCATCCGGGCTTTCCCCTAAGGGCCGCCCCGGTCGCGGTTTGGAGCTTTAAGCTACGATTTTGAGAACCGCACCGGCGGAGAACACAGCCAGGCCGGCGCGCATCTCTGCCAGCAGCGTGACCATGTTGGTGGTGAAGTTGGTGCCGTCCTCACGGCTCGCCATAACGGTGACGTTTTCGCGATCCAACAGCGCGACCTGGCCAGCGTCCAGAACCAGAGTGGTGCCGGTGGCAAGGCTTGGGGTGGTAACTACCGGGACACCCCACAGGCTTGGACCGGATGGGTCACGCGGGCTGCCCAGCACGTACTGACCATCCCCGGAATCAGCGCGCTCACTTGCAATAGCGAACCAGTCGGCAGGGTTCATAACGATCAGCGAAGGCATCCAGCCAGCAGCCTCTAGCGCGGTCTTGGCTTCCCCGATAGCGTCGGCGGGTTTAGCGCCTACGGTCGGAGTGAACGCGGTAGCCTGAGGAACCAAGCCATGAATGCGGCCAGTGCCACCAGGGCCATTAAGCAGCTCGTTCTCCAGCTTGGCGCGAACGCCATACGACAACAGGTTGTCGAGTTGCTGGGTCAGGGCCGGGGCATCGCTCAGCACTTGTAGCGATGCGCGCGTCCAATGGGCGATGGTGCTGATATTTGCCGTAACCAGTTGGCTTGCCACGCTAGCCTCGGCCTTCGCGTCACCCTCTGCAACCTGGACGGCGGCGGCGTTGGTGTAACCGTTTAGGCGGACATACTCAAAAGAGCTGCCTGCTACCTTCAAGCTAACCATGCTGTCCAACAGGCTCAGCGGGCGCTGGGGGTTGTTGTGCAGATTGGTGTCGCGGATAGCCTGAGTGCCATAGCTGGTGTTTGTCACCGCGGCTTTCTGATAAGCCTTGCTGCTTGCAATCTCAACACGGCCAGTACCCGGTGCGCCGTTAAGCATCGCCTTGAGCTGGTCGGATTTAATGAAAGAATCCGCCACGCTTGCCGGGCTGTTCTCCAGAGACATAAACATCCCGCCGCTGCTGCCTTTCTGCGCCAGGTCAGCCATTGAATCCCACAGGCGGCTGTATTGGCCGCGCACTTCCTCGAGCTGCTTTGTCACGTCACCCTTGAAGGCGTTAACAGCGTCGGCGTGTTCTTGTACTGCCTTGATAACTTCAGTGCTCATTGGGTATTACCTCGAATCGAAACGGAGGCCGCTTTCAGTGCGGCGATAATTTGCTCGGGATCATCCGCCGGCTCAGCATCGCGCTGAGTAAGAGCGGGCCACGCCAAGCCAGTGAGCGTCTTTGCTTGGCGGCGTGATAAGCCCAGGGCATCGCGCACCAGGCCTTCGAATTCTTTTGGGGTATCGCAGTCGTCTAGCGTTTTCACTGCGCGTACAACTGCGCCAGGGTTGGCCGGAACAGATACGAGGCTGATTTCTGCCAGGTCTACGCGCTTGAAGTAACGAACGCCGCTTTCGGTGTAGCTGTCTGACTCTTTAGCTTGAAAGCCGATTGATAGGCTCAGGCCTTTAGACTTCAGCAGCGGATAAGCCTCGGCGGCCTTCTGAATGCTCAGCTCGAGCCTGCCGTGGGCCTCTAACCCGTCCTGCTTTTCTTCCAGGCTTAACCAGGAGCCGACCGGCTCGTCACGCTTGTGCTGCCACAGCATCGCCGGCATAGAACCTTGGGCGGCGTGACGGCTCAGGCTTTCAGAGAACGCGCCAGGCAGGATCATGTCGCCCTGCCTGTCTACCTGGCTGAAGTCCCACGCAATAGCGACGAACTCCCCGGCATCCCCCAGGCTTTTCAGGTGCAAGGGCAAATCAATATTCAGCTTCATTCGACCTCGCTGTCAGGCAGTGCCTGAATCCGTTTAATCAGCATCTGCCCAAGCTCGAGCGCTTGGTCGATAAACTCAGGGGTTCCCGGTGCCTGGCTGCGATCTCCAGTCAGCGCGACGACCAAGCCGCAAGCCAGCAAATTTCCTTCGTTGGCCTTCTCGCGCAGCTGGAGCCATGCGGCGTCCATCTCTTTCTTGGTTGGCTTTACTTGCCGGCCTCTGACTGCTTCGCTCATCGTCAAAACCTCAAAATGTTATGTAATAACGTAATAAGGTCAGATTAGACCTAAATACTGTATGTATCAACAGTACCTGCCTGCTTTTACAAAAATTGTTGCGGTTAATGGGAAGAAGGTTCCCCCGTCGCCGGGCCGTTGTTACTTTCTACCCACCCCTCCCAGGCTGCGTGCGGTGCGCTTGGCGGGCTTTGCGGTTCCGGTTCCGTGTCGGGCTGCGGCCAGTGTTGGCTTTGTTGTCCGATTATCGGGCATCAATCCGGGGCGGGAACCTGATTTGCCCGCGGTGCAGATGGTGCGCGCAAAACTGCTCACATCCCCACCTGTGCATAGATGCCCTGAAAACTGAGGGTATCTGCCGCTTTTTGCCCTATATACATCCTCTCCAATTGAAAATGCAGGAAACGGCCACGGCCCACGGTTGACGGGCCTTTTGGCTGTGCTGTGAAAATGCATGAGCGGGGCTTTTATGGGGTGGTAAAACGCCACACCATTCACCATTGGTGGCTGGTGCTGCGGTTTTTCCGTAGTGAGCCACCAGGCCGGGACCGTTTAATTGTTGTGCTGAGACACATTTATGCGGGCCGGTGGGCACTACACAAAAAGTGTAGTGCGGTCGATTGGGTGGACTTCCTCAGGCTGAGGAAGTTACCGACGGGGTAACGGTTGGCTACCCCGTCAGCAGGTCACACAATGCGCAGCTCATGCGGCGGCAGTTCTTGGCTCATGCCTCTCCCCATTTTTCAGCAGCGTATGTATTCGGGCTTATCGCAGTCGGCAAGGCCGCCATACTGCCCTCGAAGGCCGCCAACTTTCCCCGAAGGCCGTCACTGTTTTCTGTGGCCGGCGATTTTCAAGGTAGTTGTCGCGTGAGCGTGTCACGCTGCCTTTGATGTTTGCTGCAGTACCGCTTCCCGCTCCGGGTTCAGGCACACGATTGGT
>LNDO01000033.1 GCA_001465025.1 Pseudomonas sp. Ga0074129 | reverse complement strand
AATAAAAAACGATCAATTTTTAGCGGTGGAAGGCAGGTTGTTGATACACCGAGGCTTCACCGGCCACGCCTGCCGGCCTCATGAGAAATCCGGGCTAAGCCAATAACAACCGTGAGAGACCACCATGATCACCTGCCATATCCGCTATGTACTCGACCCGCGCAAACTCAAGGAATTCGAGCATTACGGCAAGCTGTGGATTGCCCTGGTGGCGAAGTTTGGCGGCACGCATCACGGCTATTTTTTGCCGTCGGAAGGGGCCAACAATATCGGCCTGGCGATGTTCAGCTTCCCCAGCCTGGCATCTTACGAGCAGTACCGGCTCAAGTCCTTTGCCGACGCCGAGTGCCTGGCGGCTTTTAAATATGCCGAAGAGACGCAGTGCGTAATCAGTTATGAGCGCACCTTCTTCCGTCCGGTGTTGGATGCCTGACTTAACCTTAATTGCCGAGTTAAGTGCCATGTCCCAGCTAGCCCACTTGCAGTTACTGGCCCGCTATAACGCGTGGATGAATGACAAGCTCTACACGGCTGCGAGCCTGCTTTCTGCGCAGGCATTGAACGAGGATCGCGGGGCGTTTTTTCCGTCTATTTTGGCGACCCTCAACCACATTGCCGTGGGCGATATCATCTGGCTGAAACGCTTTGCCGAGCACCCGGCCTGTGCCGAGTTGCGCAAGGCGATGGGCGATCTGCAACAGCCCGCAGCGCTGGATCAGCTGTTGTTCGACACGCTCGCGCCGTTGCAGGCATTGCGCAGCCGACTGGATGGGCATATCAGCGACTGGGTAGCGGCGCTGACCGAGCAAGACCTAGTCCATGGACTGGCCTACCGCAGTATGAAAGGCGTGCCCGCGCATCGCCCTTACGCCAGCCTGATGCTGCACTTCTTCAACCATCAAACTCACCATCGCGGCCAGGCCAGCACCTTGCTGTACCAGGCAGGCCAGGATGTCGGCGTGACTGATTTGCTCGCACTCATCCCCGACCTCAACCCGCGCTAACGCGCTGAGCAACCGTCAGAGCCGACACTGCCGATGAAGCCATTCGCCCTGCTGCTGTTTATCCCCGGCCTCGCCTTTGGCCGTGCCGCAAAGGAACAGTTGGCTCTGTGTTTGCCACCCGCGACGGCAGCGGCGGTGTGGGGCCGCGCCGTTGCGCTCCACCGAGAGTTGCATCGCACGCAGCCCCGCCACTCACTGGGGGTCAACCTGCTGCTGGCCTATATGCAGTGGGATGTTGCGCTGTACCGCGCGCTACAAAAGCACGGCATTAGCCCACAGCAGGCCGGCGAGTGGATTGAACGGATCAACTGGCAGATCTTCGCCCCGGCCAGCGCCTTGGCATTCAAGGCCTCGCGTCTGCGCAGTAGTCGTTTGCAGGTGCGCGTCCGCTGGCTGTTGGATGCGCTATTCCGCTTCGTGTTTACCCGCCCTTTTCGCCGCCGCAACCTGCCTGCCGTCGCTGGTGTGGCTTTTGATGTGCAGGTTTGCCCGCTGGCCAGCTACTTGCGCGAGCAGGGTGTGCCGCAGCTGACTCACTCTGCTGCGTGCAGCCTGGATTTCCGCATGGACAGCGAGTGGGGCGTAAGCCTGCAACGCACGCAGACGCTTGCCGGTGGCGCCGCGCACTGCGATTTCCGTTTTAGCGTGCCGGGCAACGAGTTGATTGCCCGTGATGGTTTGAACGGCGGCAACACCCCATAGATTCGCGTTAGGTTCATTAGGGCAGGAAGAGGTGAGTTAACGCGCACGGCTGATCGGCCCGGGCCTTCAAGACTCCCGCTGACTAAAAAACTGGAAGCGGTTTTTCCCGGCTTTTTTCGCTTGGTACATCGCATGGTCAGCGCAACGCAGCAGCAGGTCGGCATCTGTGCCGTTGTGCGGGTAAAGCGCCACGCCAATGCTGGCAGACACGTGATAACGCTGAGCACCGAGTTGCACCGGTTCAGCAGCAGCTTGCAGCAAACGTTGCAATACGGTTTCACAGGCCTCGACCGATTCGAGATCAACCAGAATGGCGACAAACTCATCACCGCCAATCCGGGCCAAGGTGTCGCCGTCACGCAGGGCATGTTTCATCCTGCCCGCCAACTCAACCAGCAGTTGATCACCTGCTTCATGCCCACCGGTGTCGTTAACGGTTTTGAAACCATCCAGATCCAGATAGACAACAGCCACTAGGTTATCCCGACGCACAGCTTGCAACAGCCCGTGCTTAAGACGTTCGCCTAACAACACGCGATTGGGTAGGCGGGTCAGTGGGTCGTAGTGGGCGATTGTTTCGAGCTGCTTTTGATGATCGGCGGTTGCAGGGGCTGAGTGCAACACGGTTATTGAATTGAAGCAGGCGCAGCATGATGCATTCCTACCACCTCTGTCATGACTTCAATCGGGCACTT
>LNDO01000032.1 GCA_001465025.1 Pseudomonas sp. Ga0074129 | reverse complement strand
CGAAGATCAATTTACGCCCACGCAAACGCCTGGGCTGGAAGACACCGTACGAAGTGTATGCAGGGGTGAGCGTTGCACTTATGGGTTGAATTCAGGCCACAAAGAAGTCTGCGATCAGGGCTTTTGTGGGCAGTTTCTATCAGGTTCAGAGGTTGCCCGATGAACCCAGGCACCTGCTGCTGCGAGTCAATACATTCCCCATAGAGGCCTATCAGCAGTTCATCGAGGCCCAAGCCGAATCCCTAAAAAGGCCTTATCACGGTGCTATCACAGCCTTTTTTGGCTGGCTTTTGGATGAACACTGCACCGATGCCGACGCGGATGATCGCATTGTGCTTGCTGAGTACCGGAACCCCTTTCAAACGGTGCTGGCCGGCTTTGCCGATAGCTTGCAGGCCTACCGGCCCAGCGAGTCCACCAAGCCGCCGCTCGGTTATGAATTTATCCTCCGGGCGCGCAATTTCCTCGTGCCGAACGGCGAACAGGTATTGCAAACACGGCCCAGCCTGACGGATTTGCCGCACCTACAAGACTTCTTTGCGACCCGCGCCGACTGGATTTATGTGGACGAGTCGTTGATCGACCGCGACGATCCGAACTGCATCTGGCGCGAGGTCATGGCTGACCGCAAGATGAAAGACAAGCGCGAAGTGGTAAAGAGCTATCAGATTTGGTCGCCTGTTCGCTTCGTGGCGCTCTACACACTGCTGCGTTTTCCGCTGCGCGGCCAACAGATTCTCTGGCTCGACAGCGGCGAGGCGGATGACGAGATTGCCGTTCTTGATGCTGAGCATGGCGGTGTCCGTTGGGAGAAGAACACCAGCCCCCTGGCTGGGAAAGGGAGTAAGAAACGCCGCCTGCAAGCTGCTGTGCAGCGTGGTGAGAATGACGCCCCGAAGCTCTATGTGACTACCAACAAGACCGGACGCAAGGAAGGCGGCTACGAAGTTCCGTGGATTCCTGATGATCTGCTCTATTGGTTCCTCTTGCTGCGCGACTGGCAAGCCAAGTACAACCCGCTGAAAGAGCCGACGCGCTGGTCTGACATCAAACTTCGCGCCGAAACCAATGAGAAGATTTTGCAGGCGCGTGGCACACAGTGCTTTCTATTCCGTACGGATGCCTCCGGTCAGCCGGCGTTCACCACAACGGCTTTCACCCACACCTTGCCAGCATTGCTCTACGCGATTCAGCGCTCCGGCGAAAACCTTGCCAGCGAAAGCCCAAACTTCAAAGCCAACAATCAGCGCTATCTCAGTCCCTACACACCGCACAGCCTGCGCGTCAGCCTGATTACGGCGTTCATCGCAGACGGCGATGCGCCCATTCACCTGATCTCTAAGCTGGTCGGCCATGCCTCGCTGGTGATGACGATCTACTACACCAAGCTGAACAACGATCAGATGCGCCGCGCCATGGGCGAGACTGAAAAGCGCGCCGCTCAGATTGCCACTCAGCGCCATGCCGAAACGGTAAGGACGCAGGGATTAAAGCCGCTTCTCAATCAATTGATTGCAACGGACGGTAATCGCTCGCTGCTCGAGTCTGACGTGCCGAACTCAGCCTGCATGGTGTTCGATTGCGGCATCTGTCCTATGTCAGGCGCCGCATGCAATATCGGCGGCGAGGCTATCGCTGAGAGAAAGGTTGAAAGTCTCTATGCACCTGTCGAGGCAGGTTATCTCGGTAAGAGGAACTGCCCGCGCTGCCGCTTCTTCGTTACCGGAGTTCCGTTCCTCGGCGGGCTGGTGGCGCTGGCCAACGAAATCGCATTGGAGATTCACGCGGAAAGCGCACGTTTTCAAAAGTACACGGAAAAGGTAGAACTTTTGGAGCAAGCATTTTATGACCTGTGCCAAACGAGTCAGCTAGACACCCGGCAGGAGCAGGCAGAGCTTAAGCAGTCGAGAGCAATCCAGGAGCAGAGCGCCGGGAAGCTCGATGGCCTTCTGGCTGACTATGTTGCCGTCAATCACTACGTTCAGGGCTGTCTGAAACTTATCAATGAAGGAGAGCGAGAGCAAAGCGGCGACGGCGAGAATGGGGTCAGACTGATCGCCGGTGGTGATCTTGCCGAGGTCGGTGTCGTTTTTGAAGATTCCGAGACGAACTACCATTTGCTGGCCGAAATCTGCCAGAACGCGACCATCTATCGTTCGGCCAACCCCACGCGTGCCGTGCCTCTGATCGCCCAGGCTATCGACCGTATGGCCGAGAATAACGGCTTGGCACCGGCCATGTTCAGGCTCGACGACGAACAGAAGCTGGTCGTTGCCAACGAGATGAACCGGATTCTCCTTCAGCGTTTGGGTTCCTGGGAAAAGATCAACGGCCTGTTGTCGGGCGACCTGATGCTGCTCGATATAGACACTCACGAGCCCGAGCTGACAAGCATTTCGACCGAGATCAGACAGCTTCTCTCCAATCCCATTCGCGTGTGCCAGTTAACCCAGGAGGCTTCTATCAGTGAGTGACCAACTTGTTTCGCCGCAGGACACCTACGGTCGGCTGATGTGCGAGGCCAGCGATAGCCGCCGTAAGCGCAGCCTGGAAGCAATCAACGAAGCGTGCCGGCTGCTGCATGAGCGGCATTCTTCGGACTTCTCCTACAAGACCATCATCACGCTTGGTAAAGACCGAGGGCTGCCGGTTCCCGGCGAAAAGTCCATCGTCAATCCGACCGGCGAGCATTACCGGGAACTGATCCAGGCTTGGAAGCTCGCGTCGCTAAGGGCCAGGGGCGGTCAAACAAAAGCTGATCCCAATAATTGGATCGAGTACATCGAAGACCCAGTGCTGCGCATGAACTTTAGCCTGCTCGCCAAGGAGTTGCGGGCGCTAAAGGCTAAGGAGGCCATTAAGGCCAAGCACAGTGGTGCACCGATCATCCTGGGAAGCGCGACGGGGCAAGCCGTTTCAATACAGCCGCGCTTCAACGATGCCGAGTTGTCTGCGCTAAAAGCGGCCATCGATCCGACAACGCTTAGCCTTGTGGGGCTGTCGATTGGGAGCAGGGGCGAAGTGGCGGATGCTAGAAAATTCTAGCGGTGCAGGTGAAGTGATCACGGACGACTAGGTTAGACTCGCGCCTTTGCATGCCTTTCTAGGAGCAGTTGCGTGAACACGGAAAACCATTCCCAGACAGCCGCCTTTCTCTGGTCCATTGCCGATCTGTTGCGCGGTGACTTCAAGCAGTCGCAGTACGGCCGCATCATCCTGCCGTTCACCCTGCTGCGGCGGATGGAATGTGTGCTGGAGCCAACCAAGGAAGCGGTGATCCGTGAGTCCTATACGCAGGAAGGCCGGCCTGATCTAGTGCGTGAGCGTCTGCTGCTGCGCGCGGCCGGGCAGCAGTTCTTCAATGCCTCGAAGCTGACCCTCGGCACGCTGTCCGACACCCAGACCGCCGCCGACCTGATGAGCTACGTGCAGTCCTTCAGCAAGGACGCCCGCGAGATCTTCGAGCACTTCCACTTTGAAGACTTCGTGCAGCAACTCTCCGCCGCCAACCTGCTGTATCAGGTGGTGCAGCGCTTCGCCGCCACCGACCTAAGCCCCGAGCGCATCAGCAACTTCGGCATGGGCATCATCTTCGAAGAGCTGATCCGCAAGTTCGCGGAAAGCTCCAACGAAACCGCCGGTGAGCACTTCACGCCGCGCGATATCGTGCACCTGACCACCTCGCTGGTGATCACCGGGCAGGACGACAAGCTCAAGCCCAACAGCATCGTCACCATCTACGACCCGACTGCCGGCACCGGCGGCTTCCTCTCTGAAGGCGACGAGTACATCCAGTCCATCAGCCAGCAGGTCACCGTGTCTTTGCACGGTCAGGAGCTGAACCCCGAGTCCTATGCCATCTGCAAGGCGGACATGCTGATCAAGGGTCAGGACGTCACCAGCATCAAGCTGGGCAACACCCTGTCCGACGACCAACTGGCCGACAGCCGCTTCGACTTCATGCTCAGCAACCCGCCGTTTGGCGTGGAATGGAAGAAGGTCCAGAAGCAGATCACCGACGAGCACACCGACAAGGGCTTTAACGGCCGCTTCGGCCCTGGTTTACCGCGCGTGTCCGATGGCTCGCTGCTGTTCCTGCTGCACCTGGTCAGCAAAATGCGTGACCCGCGTGAAGGTGGTTCGCGCATCGGCATCATCCTCAACGGCTCGCCGCTGTTCACCGGCGGCGCCGGTTCGGGTGAGTCGGAGATCCGCCGCTACCTGCTGCAGAACGATCTGGTCGAAGCCATCATCGCCCTGCCCACCGACATGTTCTACAACACCGGCATCGCCACCTATGTGTGGGTGCTGAGCAACCACAAGGCCGCCGTGCGCCAGGGCAAGGTGCAGTTGATCGACGGCAGCCAGCACTTCGCCAAGATGCGCAAGTCGCTGGGCAGCAAGCGCCAGTACCTCACCGAGGAGCAGATCGACGAGCTGGTGCGGCTGTATGGCCGCTTTGAGGAAACCCCACAGAGCAAAATCTTCCCCGTCGAGGCCTTCGGCTACCGGCGCATCAGCGTCGAGCGTCCGCTGCGGCTGAACTTCCAGGCTAGCGCCGAGCGCATCGAAAAGGTGCTGGAAGAAAAAGCCATCGAGAAGCTGGATGCCCCGGCCCGCCAGCGCCTGCTCGAAGCTCTGCAGGCCATGGACGCCAGCGTGCTGCATCGCAACCGCGAGCAGTTCAGCAAGCTACTGAAAAAGACGCTCAATGCTCATGATGTATCGCCCAGCACGCCTGAACTAAAGGCCATCCTCAACGCCCTGAGCGAGCGCGACCCGGAAGCAGATATCTGCCTGGCCAAAGGCCAGCCGGAAGCCGATGCCGGCCTGCGCGACAACGAGAACGTGCCGCTGGGCGAGTCGGTGTATGACTACTTTGAGCGCGAAGTAAAACCTCATGTGCCGGATGCCTGGATCGACGAAAGCAAGAGGGATGCGCAGGACGGCGAAGTCGGCATCGTCGGTTTCGAGATCCCCTTCAATCGCCACTTCTACGTATTCCAGCCACCACGTCCGCTGGCAGAGATCGACCGCGACCTAAAAGCCTGCACCGACCGCATCAAGCAGATGATCGAGGGGCTGTCGGCATGAGCTTTCCGACGCATCCGACGTACAAGGATTCCGGGGTTGAATGGCTGGGGGAAGTCCCCGAGCATTGGGTCATGGGCTCCCTGAAAAATATGGCGCAGATACGCAATGGGAGAGACTACAAGGAGGTTGAAAGCTCAGATGGAGAGTACCCAGTAATTGGTTCTGGAGGGCAGTTCTCGAATGCCACTCAGTACCTTTATGAGGGTGAGTCGGTTTTGCTTGGTCGCAAGGGGACCATTGACAAACCGCTCTATATCAATGGCAGGTTCTGGACGGTGGACACCATGTTTTACACCGAGATTTCCAAAGGAGCCTGCGCGAAGTTTTTTTATTACAACTCGCTCACTATCCCATTTGATTATTACTCGACCAGCACAGCCCTACCGAGCATGACCCAGGCCGATTTGCTGAACCATCCAGCAGCAATCCCGACCAAGCTCGAACAAACCCAAATCGCCCGCTTCCTCGACCACGAAACCGCCCGAATCGACGCGCTGATCGAAGAGCAGCAGCGCCTGATCGAACTGCTCAAGGAAAAGCGCCAGGCCGTGATCTCCCACGCCGTCACCAAAGGCCTCGACTCGACGGTGCCGATGAAAGACTCCGGCGTAGAGTGGCTGGGCGAGGTGCCGGCGCATTGGCAAGTAGGCGCATTAAAACACTTCATTTCCCCTGTGCCAGGCGCTATCAAAACAGGGCCATTTGGGAGTCATTTGAAATCGGAAGACATGAAGGAAGGGCCTTATAAGGTTTTTAACCAGCGCAGTGTGATAGATGCCGACTTCAGTGCTGGTGATAATTTTATTTCGGAGGAAAAGTTCGCGGAGCTAAGAGGGTTTACTGCATTTCCTGGCGATGTATTAGTGACAACCAGAGGGACGATTGGGCGAGCCGCCATTTTGCCAGATAACGCCGAGGTCGGAATTCTTCATCCTTGCTTACTCCGGGTTCAGGTGGATGAGTCGAAGATCACTTCGTCATACCTTTGTCGGCTAATTCAAGAAAGTCACCTGCTGAAAACGCAGCTGTCGTTGATGAGCAATTCAACAACGATTGAGGTTATCTACTCCGAGACGATGGCCAATCTATTGATTCCTGTTCCCCCGATTACAGAGCAAGCGCAGATTGCAGCCTTTCTCGACGATGTAATCTCTAAATTCGGTGCCTTAACCAGCGATGCAAATGAAAGCGTCAGGCTGCTCCAAGAACGCCGCTCCGCCCTAATTTCCGCCGCCGTCACCGGCAAAATCGACGTACGCGGCTGGCAGCCACCGGCCAGCACCCAAGCTCCCGAATTAGCCGTAGCAGAGGCCGTATAAATGGCGGATAGCAAGGAAGCGCAATTCCAGCAGGACATCATCACCGCCATGGTCGCCCAGGGTTGGCTGACTGGCCCGGCCAGCGGTTACGACCGGCGCACGGCGCTGTATGCCGAGGACTTTCTCGGCTACTTCAAGGACGCCTGGCCGGAGCGCTGGGACAAGTTCGCCAAGGCCAATCCGAACAACCCGGAAAGCGTGCTGGTGCAGAAGCTGGTGCGCGAGCTGGAGCAGGACGGCACCCTGGATGTGCTGCGCCATGGCTTCAAGCTGCCGGGGGTGAAGATCGAGGCCTGCAGCTTCAAGCCCGACCACGGCATGAACCCGGACACCCTCAAGCGCTACCAGCGCAACCGCCTGCGTGTGGTGCCGGAGGTGTCTTACTCGCCCCACTACCGCGAAGGGGAGTACAACCCGCGTCTGGACTTGGTGCTGTTCGTCAACGGCATTCCCGTCGCCACGCTGGAGCTGAAAAGCGAGTTCAAGCAAAGCGTGGAAAACGCCAAGCGCCAGTACCGTTACGACCGCCCGGTCAAAGACCCGCTGACGCGCAAACCCGAGCCGCTCTTGAGCTTCAAACGCGGCGCGCTGGTGCACTTTGCCGTGAGCCAGGATGAGGTGGCGATGACTACCAAGCTGGCCGGCAAGGAAACCTTCTTCCTGCCGTTCAACCTCGGCAGCCTCGATGGCGGTGCTGGCAACCCGCCGGCGCCGGACGACAGCCATTACGCCACCGGCTACCTGTGGCAGCGCCTGTTCCAGCCGGATGCCTGGCTCAAGGTGCTGGGTCGCTTCCTGCATCTGCAGAAGAGCGTGAAGGAAGATGCTGACGGCAACCGCGTCACCAAAGAAACCCTGATCTTCCCGCGCTACCACCAGTGGGAAGTGGTGAACAAGCTGATCGACACCACCCGCGCCGAAGGCCCGGGTAGGCGTTACCTGATCCAGCACAGTGCCGGCTCGGGCAAGTCCAACTCGATTGCCTGGACGGCGCATCAGCTCGCCTCGCTCTACGATGCCGAGGGCCAGCGCCTGTTTAACTCGGTGATCGTGATTACCGACCGCACCGTGCTGGATAAACAGCTGCAGGACACCATCTACCAGTTCGAGCACGCCCAGGGCGTGGTCAAGTGCATCACCCGCGATATCGGCAGCCAGAGCAAATCCGAGCAACTGGCCGAGGCGCTGGCCGAGCAGACGCGCATCATCATTGTCACTATCCAGACCTTCCCGGCGCTGTTCGATGCCCTGGACAAGTACCCCAAGCTGGCCAGCGGCCGCTATGCGGTGATCGCCGACGAGGCGCACTCCTCGCAGACCGGTTCATCGGCCAGCAAGCTGAAGCAGATTCTCGGCAGCGATGCCCCGGAGGCTGAAGAGATCAGCGCCGAAGAGCTGCTGGACGCCGCCGTGGCCGCCCGCGCGCCCAACGAGCGCATCAGCTACTACGCCTTTACCGCCACGCCCAAGGCCAAGACGCTGGAGCTGTTCGGTCGTGAGCCTGATCCAACGCAGCCACGCGGCCCCGACAACAAGCCCGAGGCGTTCCACCTGTATTCCATGCGCCAGGCCATCGAGGAAGGTTTTATCCTCGATGTGCTGCAGAACTACACCACCTACAGCACCGCCTGGAAGATCGCCCATCCGGACGGCGAAGACGAGGAAGTGGAGTCGAAAAAGGCGCGCATGAAGCTGGCGCGCTGGGTGCGCCTGCATCCGTACAACATCAGCCAGAAGGTTGAGGTGATCGTCGAGCACTTCCGCGCCAATATCCGCCACTTGCTGGGCGGTCAGGCCAAGGCCATGGTGGTCACCAGCAGCCGGCAGGAGGCGGTGCGCTACCAGTTGGCGGTGCAGGCCTATGTGAAGCAGATGGGCTACGGCGACGTGCATCCGCTGGTGGCCTTCTCCGGCAGCGTGCTGCCGGACGGGGTGATCCCCGAAGAGGTGACGGAAAGCAGCAGCCTGCTCAACCCCGGCCTGAACGGGCGTGACCTGGCGGAAGCCTTCGACACCCAGGACTTCAACGTGATGATCGCCGCCAACAAGTACCAGACCGGCTTCGATCAGCCCAAGCTGTGTGCCATGTACGTGGACAAGAAGCTGCAGGGCGTGGACTGCGTGCAAACCCTGTCGCGCCTCAACCGCACTTTTGGCGACAGCAAGCCGACCTTCATCCTCGACTTTTTCAACGACGCCCAGGACATTCTCGACGCCTTCCTGCCTTACTACACCAAGGCCGAGCTGACCGACGTGACCGACCCGCAGCTGATCTATGACCTGCAGAAGAAGCTGGATGCCGAGGGCATTTACCACTGGGAAGAAGTGGCGGCGTTTGCTATCGCCTTCTTCGACCCCAAGGCCGCCGCCAGCAAACTCAGTTACTACTGCGCGCCGGCCAAGGAGCGCTTTGCCAAGCGCTACAAGCTGGCCCAGGAATCACGCCAGCATGCGCTGGACTTCAAGCGTACCGCCGAGAAGAACGGCGACAGCGCCGGCCTGAAAAAGGCCGAGGCAGCAGTGAAGGAAGCTGGCGAGCAGGTGGATCAGCTCGACCTGTTCAAGAAGAACCTGCAGAGCTTTGTGCGCCTGTACGAGTTCCTTTCGCAGATCATCCCCTACGAAGATCGCGAGCTGGAGCAGCTGTGCGTGTACGCCAAGCACCTGCACCCGCTGCTGCGCGTGGATCGCCTCGATCAGGAAGACGTGGATGTGGGCGAGCTGCAACTGACCCACTACCGCCTGACCAAGCGCGCCGAACACCAACTGCGCCTGAGCGAGGAGCAAGGCGACTACGGTCTAGAACCTGCCACAGGACTGGGCAGCGGCAAACCCCACGACCCGGAGAAGAAGCGGCTATCGGAAATCATTGAGGCGCTGAACGATATCTTCGGTGCCGAGGTGAGCGATGAGGACCAACTGCAATTTCTCACCGGCATCGCCAACCGCATCAGTCGCCAGGAGGATGTGATGGCCCAGGTGAACAACCACTCGGTGGAGCAAGTGATGCACGGCCTGTTCCCCAAGCGCGTGCTGGACACCGTGCTAGATGCCATGACCGACCACGAGAAGCTATCGCTGGAAGTGCTGGATAACGAGACCAAGAGCCGTGCGTTTGCGTTGGTGATTTTGAAGATGCTGACGGCTGCTGGCGGTTTGGGGCAAGGTAATAGCGGTGCTGCTGTCTGACTGTATTACTTGCTTGGGTTAGATTTCAGAGAGCTGTGGCAGAAGGCTTGAAGGTTCGCAGGCGAGTTCGCCTGCGATGCGGTATAGCTTCTCGACGGTGATGTTGACCTCGCCACGCTCGATCCGTCCTACATAGCTGCGGTCGATGCTGCACGCCAGCGCCAATGCATCCTGGGATATCCGGCAGGCCTTCCTCTGCATTCGGATGCGTTCCCCTAACGCTTTCGCCAACTTATCCATGACCGTCTCAATTCAACTTGAGGCGGCACTATCGTGCGTTTGCGGATGCACAGGCCACG
>LNDO01000031.1 GCA_001465025.1 Pseudomonas sp. Ga0074129 | reverse complement strand
GCGAAGATCAATTTACGCCCACGCAAACGCCTGGGCTGGAAGACACCGTACGAAGTGTATGCAGGGGTGAGCGTTGCACTTATGGGTTGAATTCAGGGGGCTAATAACCCAGCCGATGTGCCGCGCAGGGTTTGTATCTGCGCGGCGCTTAGGACGTGCGACCCCCTTTCTAACGTCTATTAAGGAGTCACCATGGTTACTTACAGTTGCAACATCGTGCGCGCTGGCTTGGCCACTTTCGCCCTTTTGGCCAGCGGATTTACCCTTGCCGCAGCCCCTGAAATGATTGTCACGCCCTTTGAGTCGCTGACATTCAGCGCCCAGAAACCGGGCGAACCACAGATAGCACCGGTGCGCGGTAATCCTGAACAGGAGGCCTCGTCCATCGTCATGAAAATGGGCCGTGGTGCTTTTCCCATGCATACCCACACCGCCAACTACCAACTCGTGGTGATCAAAGGTGTGATGAGGCACTGGGACGCCAATGGCTCGCAGCAGACGGCGGCCAACATGGGGCCAGGCAGTTATTGGTATCAGCCTGCGGGTCAGCCGCATGGCGACTCATGCGAGTCTGATGAGTGCGTCTGGTTTATCAGCTTGGATGGGGCGCGTGATTTTGCCGAGGCCAAGGGCCATTAACCTGAGCGTGCTTTACCGCGTTCAATAATGATGTCCGCCCCAGCCACCGCGCGTTAGGCGTGAATGGCTGGAGGCGTTTTTTGTGCGTCAGCGGAGGTTAGCGGGCCGCCATTTGCATGAGCCAATCGCGGAACGCCTGCAACCTTGGCAGGCTGGCGCATTCCGGCCGGTACACCACGTAATAGGCCAGCGCCGAGGCAAATTCAACCTGTGGGAATAGCCGCACCAGGCGACCCGCCGCCACGTCGTCGCGCGCCATCACGCTGCGGGCCAGCGCCACACCATGCCCGTCAATCGCCGCTTGCAACACGGCGACCGAGTTGTTGATTTTCATCCCGCGCGCGCTGCTTTCAGCTGTCACATCGGCTTTTTGCAGCCACGTTTCCCAGGTCGGAAAACCCGTATGGCTGTCCATCGACAGGTCGTGAATCAGGGTCTCGCGTGCCAGATCGTTTGGCGTTTGCAAACGCTGCTTATCGGTCAGCAAGTTGGGTGAACAGACCGGGTAGACCTCTTCATCCAGTAGCTTTTCGGCGACCAGCCCCGGCCAGTTGCCCGGGCCATAGCGCACACCAATGTCCACGCGCTGCGCGGCAAAATCCACCGGTTTGAGGTTGGTGTCTAGGCGCACGTCCATGTCCGGCCAGGCGGCGTAGAAACTTTCAATGCGCGGCAGCAGCCACTTGCCGGCGAAGGCCGGGCTCACGGTGACGGTTAAAACACCGGTGGTCGAACCTTCGCGCAGCCGCTCCAGCCCCAACGCCAGGCGGTCGAAGCCCGCGCGGATGTCCGGCAGGGCGCGTTCGGCCGTTTCCGTGGCAACGAGGCGAACCTTGCCGCTGCTGGTGCGATGAAACAGCGGCGTACCCAGCCAGTCTTCCAGCGTACGAACCAGTTGGCCGACAGCGGCGGGCGTGACATTCAGCTCGCTCGCCGCCGCAGAAAAGCTCTGGTGGCGGGCGCTGGCTTCAAAGGCGCGCAAGGCGTTGAGGTGTACGGGTAGTTTCATAGTGATAAAGATTTTCTTTTAGTTGGTGACACTTTATCTGGTTTGTCCGTGTACAGGGAATAGCAAAGAATAGCCCTCAAGCGGAAAAACCAAGCGCTGCAATGCGTTTACGCCAACGAGCATAGAAGTTTTTCTTGCCGATTGTGTGGCGTCGGCCCCGTTGGGTTGTGCCCATTGCAAGCTTCACCGGCAACGGCCCGGTGAACACGTTAATTCCCGGGAGAGCAGGCCAGACCGTCAGCTTCCCATGAACTCTGGAGTAACCCCATGCTCGTTAACGCCGATTTTTCCCGTCGCGCCGTCGTCGCGCCGCAACAGTACCAATGGTTGGCCTCACCTCAGCAGGGCATCGAGCGCATGATGCTGGACCGACTTGGCGGTGAAAAAGCCCGTGCGACTTCCCTCGTGCGCTACGCGCCGGAGTCGGATTTTCCCGCGCATGCGCACCCGGGCGGCGAAGAAATCTTGGTGCTTGCCGGGACCTTTTCTGAAGAAGAAGGCCATTACCCGGCCGGCTGGTATTTGCGTAATCCGCCTGGGTCTAGCCATCGGCCATACAGCCATGAAGGCGCGATCATCTTCGTCAAACTCTGGCAGATGAGCGCGGACGATGAGCAGCGTGTGCGTATCGACACGCAAGACCCCGACAACTGGCATATAGAAGATGACCGCGAGGTGTGCCCACTGTTTGTCAGCGCCCATGAACAGGTCAGCTTGCAGCGTTTGGCGAGCGGTGAGGTGCTGTTCTCTGCGCCGGTAAAAGGCGCGGAGTTGCTGGTGCTAAGCGGTGAGTTGCTGGCCGACGGGCAGGTTTACCAAGGCGGCAGCTGGATGCGCCTGCCGCACGGTCAGCCCCCGGTGATTGTCGCTGGCAGCCAGGGCGTCACGCTTTATTTGAAAACGGGCCACTTGGCCGCAACGGCGCAGCTGATATGAGCATGCAAACAGCACGTGTGGCCATCGTCGGCGCAGGGTTGAGTGGGCTTTATGCCGCCTACCTGCTGGAGCAAAGAGGCATCCGCAACTATGTGGTGTTTGAGGCGCGCCCAGAGGTCGGCGGGCGTGTGGTCTCCGTCGCGCCAGCCGGTGCGTCACCGCTGGAGCGTTTCGATCTGGGCCCGTCCTGGTTTTGGCCGGGTGATCAGCGCCAACTTGATCGCCTTGTCCACGACTTGGGCCTGAAGCGGTTTGAGCAGTTTGAGGCGGGCGACATGGTGATGGAACGCTCAGCCAAAGGGCCGCTCACGCGCTCCCCGGGTTACTTGAACGCGCCGCCGTCGATGCGGCTGATGGGCGGTATGGCGGCGTTGACCGATGCGTTGCGCGAGCGTCTGGATGCGACGCGGATCAGGACCGGGCACAAGGTGACCCATCTCCATCGCGTGAATAACCATGTGCAATTGCACAGTGTCGATGCCGCGGGCAGCAGCACCACCTGGTGCGTGGAGCATGTGCTGCTGGCCCTGCCGCCGCGTCTGGCTGAAACCAGCATCGCCTTCACGCCCGCGTTGCCTAAGGTGTTAGCGCGGCAATGGCAAGCCACCGCGACGTGGATGGCCCCTCACGCTAAATACGTGGCCATCTACGAGCGACCTTTTTGGCGCGAACAGGGCCTGTCTGGTGAGGCGCGAAGCGTTCGTGGCCCGCTGGGCGAAATTCACGACGCCTCAATCCCGGGCGGCAGTGCGGCGCTGTTTGGCTTTCTCGGCGTTCCAGCCAGCATGCGCCAAACCGTGAGCGAAGAGCAGTTACGGCGGCTTTGCCGGGTGCAACTCGAACGACTGTTCGGCCCGGAGGCGGCCAAGCCCACAGCCGAGTTCCTCAAGGATTGGGCGCAGGAACCTTTCACAACCACTGTGGCCGACCAGCAGGGCGCTGCCCAGCATGCGCAGGCACCCATGCCCACGGCTGATGCGGGACCGTGGGTCGGCTACCTGACGGGCATTGGCAGCGAGTGGTCGGCGCAGTTCCCCGGCTACGTTGCCGGAGCCATTGAGGCGGCGAGCATGGGTGTACAGGCGCTGTTGCTGCGCACCGAAGGCGCTCCGACATGAGCCTGAAAACACACTATGGCGCTATGCAAATTGCCCGCCCTGGCGTGCTGCAATGGGTGCAGCGAGAAACGCCGATGCCGGCGAGCTGCGAAGTCCTGATTGAGGTCGAGGCTTGCGGTATTTGCGGTGCGGATGTCGCCGACATCGAACGGGCAGATCCGAACCTGCAGCCACCGCGCGTACCGGGCCACGAAGTGGTCGGCAGGATCGTAGCGCTGGGCAGCCACACCCCGGCCATTTGGCGCATCGGCCAGCGCGTCGGCGTCGGGCGTTTGGGCGGTTATTGCAATGAATGCGCTCAATGCCGCCAGGGACAGTTTCAGCTGTGCCAGCAGCAACCTTTTGTCGGTTCCAGCTGTGATGGTGGCTACGCTGAAATGATGATCGCGCGCGCCACAGGGCTGGTATCGATTCCCGATGAGCTGAGTTCGGAAGAGGCCGCGCCGATCCTCTGCGCCGGTATCGCCACCTTCAATGCCCTGAAGAAATGCGGCGCACAGGCCGGTGACAGCGTTGTCATCCTGGGCATCGGCGGGTTGGGCCACATGGCCGTGCAGTACGCGCGTCGCATGGGGTTCAAGGTGGTCGCCGTGGGGCGCGGCGTGGATATTGCCGACGAGGCACTGGCGCTCGGTGCGCACCTTTATATCGACAGTCAGCAGACCGATGCCGCCAGCACACTGCAGCGCATGGGTGGCGTTCAGGCCATCGTCACCACCGTCGGCCATGCCGACAGCGTTGCGGCGCTGATGCCGGGGCTTGCCCCGCAAGGGCGGCTGGTGCTGCTTGGCGCTGGCAAAGATCCGCTGCCGGTTTCGGCGGGGCATCTGGTGATCGGTGAACGCAGCGTGCTGGGCTCCATCACCGGTTCACCTTTTGAGAACGAGAAAACCCTGAATTTCAGTGTGCTGGCTGGTGTGCGCCCAATGATTGAAGTGATGCCGCTGGCACAGGCCAACGAGGCCTACCAGAAGATGAAATCCGGCGACGTCAAATTCCGCATGGTCCTCAGCATGACGCGCCCGTCGCCAGCGCCATGAACACCGCTTAGCCGCTTGTTACGCCGTGCGCGCTGCGCCGGTTTCCTAAATAGTACGACCCAGTAGGTTCCATATGCACAACACAAGCATGCACCGCCAGGTTCTTATCCTGGCTGCTGCGCAGGCCCTGTTTCAGGTCGTCTCCATTATGGTCATGACCATCGGCGCATTGGCTGGCAGCCAAATCGCCTCATCGCCCACGTGGGCCACCCTGCCCATCGCCACAATGTTTCTGGGCACGGCGATCATGGTCTTCCCGGCCTCCTTATGGATGGTGCGAGTGGGTCGTCGCGTCGGCTTTTTGTACGGCTCGCTGCTGGGTGTGGCCGGTGGCTTGGTTGCCGCGCTGGGCATCTCTCAGGCGTCGCTGCCCATGCTTGCCTTCGGCACCTTCCTGGTCGGTGCTTACCAGGCATTCGCCCAGTTCTATCGCTTCGCCGCGAGTGAAGTGGCGGACGCGGCATTCCGCCCGCGCGCCATTTCCCTGGTCATGGCCGGCGGTGTGGTCGCCGCTCTGGCTGGCCCGACACTGGCACGCTTGGGTGGGCCCATTCAGCAGCCGGAGTACTTGGGTTCGTTCCTGATTCTCGCTGTGGTATCGCTGTTGGCCACTGGCGTTCTGCTGGGCCTGCACATGCCAGCTGACGAACCAGCGCATAGCGAACGTGCCGCAGGTCGCCCTTGGCGGCAGATCGTGGCGCAGCCAACTTACCGCGTTGCCCTGTTCGGCGCGGCCACCGGCTACGGCATCATGATTCTGGCCATGACCGCCACACCGCTGGCGATGCTGCACCACGATCACGGGCTGGGTTCCGCCGCCACCGTGATCCAACTCCACGTGCTCGGCATGTTCCTGCCCTCGTTTATCACCGGCACGTTGATTGTTCGATTTGGCGTGCTGCGCATCATGCTTGTCGGCGTGCTGCTGTTTATCGGCCACATTCTGCTCACCCTGACCGGAACAAGTTTTAGCTCGTTCGCCAGTGCGCTGATTCTGCTCGGCGTCGGCTGGAATTTCATGTACATCGGCGGCACAACCCTACTGACCAGCACCTACACCCCGGCCGAAAAAGGCAGCGCGCAGGCCATCAACGACATGCTGATATTTGCCGTCGGGCTGGTTTGCTCGTTCGGTGCCGGTGGCCTGCTGCATGCACTTGGCTGGCAAACCCTGAACCTCGTGCTTCTGCCCTGGCTGGGCTTGGCTGCCGCTTCTTTGATTTGGCTGGGGGCTAGAACAGCCGGACAGCGCGGCGACTAAAACCGGGCCGTTCACGAATGCTCCAGAGGATGACCTTTGGTTTTAGGGCGGGTGACCGCCCTCTTTTTATTCCAAGTGTGAGGGTGCTGACCGCCGCGTTAGGGCGGTGCAAAAGTCGTGCAGGCATCGCTGATGTCAGGCAGGCGAGGTGTGTCAGATCACCTGTTCCAGCGCCTTGAGTAACTGCGCGATGCTGGCTTCATTGCGCTTGTAGTACGTCCACGGGCCAATGCGTTGGGAGCTGACCAGTTGGGCACGCTGAAGGGCCGCCAGGTAGTTGGATACGGTGGACTGCGACAGCCCAACGCGCTCCTGAATGATGCTCACGCACACGCCAAATTGCTCGGGATTGGCCTCCTGTTCAGGGAAGTTTTCTCGCGGGTTCTTCAGCAGGCTGAGGATGGCTAAACGGGTTGGATTATCCAACGCCTTAAGCGCTTCGGTAACGTCAATGCTCATGTGCACGGCATTCAGTGATTTTTCGCGACTCTACCAGATTGTGCCTTGGCCCGCTGCGCGCCCTCTCACCGAGCGCGCGCCGCGAGGTTACTTAGCCTTGGTAAGTCGGGTAGTCGCTGTACCCGCGCTCAGTGCCGCCATACATGCTCGTTGCATCGAGCTCGTTCAGCGGCCAGTCGTTGGCAATGCGCGCGGGAAGATCGGGGTTGGCAATAAAGGGTCGGCCAAAAGCAACCATGTCTGCCCACCCCGCCGTAATTGCCGCCTCTGCCCGTTGCGGGGTGTACTTGCCGGCATAGAGGATGCGCCCGCTGAAGGTTTCCCGAACCGCGCGGCGGAAGGTGTCTGGCAACTCCGGGGCATCGTCCCAGTCCGCTTCGGCCAGTGACAGGTAAGCAATGCCGACCGCCTCAAGCACCTTGATGGCTTCGATATAGGTCTCGTGAGGGTTCTCCTCGACCAAGCCGAGGTACACACGCTCTTCGTCAGTGCTGGCGAACAAGGGGGCAAAGCGCACACCCAAGCGATCGGCACCCACCACATCGGCCACGGCTTGGGTGATCTCAGCGAGAAAACGCAAGCGATTCGGCAGGGAGCCGCCATATTCATCCGTACGCACATTGCTGTGCGCCGAGATGAACTGATTGACCAGATAACCATTGGCGCAGTGCAACTCGACCCCATCAAAGCCCGCCTCCAGCGCATTACGCGCTGCCTGGGCATAAAGCTGTACCAGCTCTTTGACTTCAGCAGTGGACAAAGCCCGTGGAGTGGAAGGCTCCGCTAGAGCCCCTGCACCGGGTGCGGTTTCAATGAAGACTTTAACGTTGCGCGCCGGCAGCGCGGACGGCCCCACCGGCTCACCGCCATGTGGTTGCAGCGAGGTGTGGGATACCCGCCCCACGTGCCACAGCTGGGCAAAAATAACCCCGCCTTCGGCATGCACCGCCGTGGTGACTTTCTTCCAGCCTTCAATTTGCTCGGGGCTGTAAATACCCGGTGTCCAGGCATAGCCCTGACCGCGTGGCTCTATCTGCGTGCCTTCGCTGACCATAAAACCGGCACCTGCGCGCTGGCCGTAATAAGTGGCCATCAGCTCATTGGCGATGTTGCCTGGCTGAGAACTGCGTGAGCGGGTCAGGGGCGGCAACACGATGCGGTTGCGCAGGGTGAATGGGCCCAGCTGGGTCGGCGTGAACAGAACGTTGTGCGTCATGGTTGAATCCATATATAGCGAATTATAGATATGTCGGTCCGGTCATATTGGTTCAAAGGCGTGTTGTGCCCACGGACTCAGGGCCACCCGGCCTTATCGAAACGGCCAATGGGCGGCATTCTACCCATCATATCTATAAATACAAATATCTAAATTTGACGAACTGCAATCGGTCTCGCGCATGGGCTCGATCACGGAAGGAATAGGCGGTCTGAGACGGTCGCTGGTTGAGGTCGAGTTGATTCATTGCGCCGGCCTCGACAGCAACTGGTCGCTGTTCTAGCGTAAGGGCCCCATTGTTCGGTTTGTGCCTCCTATGCCCTCGATTTTGCTCGCTGTTGTTGCCCTGTTTCTGCCGCTGCTTGCCGGCGCTGCTACCCCTCAACAGGTGGTGTACCTGAGTACTTTTGCAGTGGAAAACCCCGCCGATACTCAGCAACGTGAGCGTGCTGCACAACTGGATGACGCGTTGAAGCGCGCACTATTGGTTCGGCAAATTCCGGTGCAACTTCTCAGTGATCAAGCACCGTTACCGCCGCATGGCTGGTTGGTGCAAGGGCAGCTCTCCAGCCAGGCCGGGCGCCGTCTGTTGCGAACCGCCGTGGGGCTGGGGGCAGGTGCCAGCAGCGTCGAAGCGCAGGTCTGGATCAGTGATCTGGCTGCTGGCGAGTTGCAACAGCTGAACGGCGAGGATCGCTCTGGTCGATTGCCGGGCGCTCTGATCACCCGTAACCCGCAGCTTGCAGCGGCCAAATTCCTGCTGGAGCGCCGCGCACTCGACCGTAATATCGATGAGGTGGCAGGTGAGCTGGCAGACGAAATCAGCCGATCACTGGCCAGTCAGCCCTGAGTGTTGGCGGGGATGTGATCTTTGGTTCACGGTCAGTGCCCGGTGGAGCGAGGGCTGACGAGCACGTGGTACTGGCGACCCGTGTGCACAGCAGGCACACCCGGTTAACCCGTTCAGCCGTAACGATACAACTCAGTGAAGCATAAAAAAGGGCCTAGGTTTTCACCTAAGCCCTTGTTTTATATGGCGCACCAGGCGGGATTCGAACCCACGACCCCTCCTTCGGAGGGCAATGCGGTAGGGAGATTTTAGATGATAATAAACGTTCTAAACCTACTGTAAGCCACGTCTTTACTGGCTCTCTACTGTACTTGGTGATGTAGCTTCATATCAGCTGGTGTCACTTAAGGTTCTACACATGCGGCACGCGGACGAATCCGGCGATTGTGCTTTTTGACCACAAGCTCAGTGGAGTCAGTTTGCAGAGTTGAATGACGTAGAACCCTAGCTGTCCCGTCTTGATAGCGAGCAGCGGCAGGCGCTTTCCTCACCTACCCCTGATCATGAGTTGATGCTTACGAAGTCGCTTTTGGCCTTAGGCAGACGTCCACGAACAAAGCAAAGGGCCGATTATGTTCAAAAGTCTCACCGTGACTCCTGCTGACGACAGCACGTTGACGACGCCAAAATCAAACACGCTTTGAAGTCCAAGCTGCCTGACCTGCGCCAAGTGTCAGCACCGGTGGGAAAGAAGTGCTTGAAGATATATAAAGTTTAACCCATATTATCTTATATCGATAACTTGATAAATTTCGGTATAAACACATGGACGCAATCAGAAACCCTTACGCGCCTGGCGCAGGAACTCGACCTCCAGAGCTCGCTGGCCGTGACAACCTTCGTGAACAAGTAAGGGTTGCCATTGAGCGCATCCGGATTGGTCGGCCTGCCAAGAGCGTGATCATGGTAGGCCTTCGAGGCGTAGGCAAGACTGTGCTGCTCAACCAGATGCAGCGCGACGCCGAGGCATCAAACTTCCACACGGTTTACGTGGAAGCACCAGAGACCAGATCACTGCCGGCGATTCTCGCACCACAGTTGCGACTGGCGTTGCTGCGTCTAAGCCGGGTAGAGACTGCAAGAGCAGCTGCTATTGTTGGCTTGCGCGCCCTCGCTGGCTTTGCTTCGGCCCTGAAGCTTAAGTTTGGCGATATCGAGCTTGGCTTTGATTACGATCCGGAGCCAGGCCTCGCCGACAACGGTGACCTTGAGGGCGATCTGTCTGCCCTGCTTACCCAGGTTGGTGAAGTGGCTAAGGCAGCCGGTACCGCTCTGATCATCTTCGTTGACGAACTCCAGTACGTGGAAGAGAGCCAACTTGCTGCCCTAATTACGGCTCTTCACCGTGTTTCGCAGTTGGCCTTGCCGGTGGCGTTGGTTGGCGCAGGCTTGCCCCAGCTTCGGGGGCGAGCGGGTAATGCGAAGTCCTATGCAGAGAGGCTTTTCGACTATCCCGAGATTGGCCCTCTACCGCCAGATCAAGCCCGTATTGCGTTTGTAAAACCTGCAGAAGACGAGAACGTTCAAGTCGACCCTGATGCCGCAGAGCGGGTGGTCGAGGTAACCCGTGGTTATCCCTACTTCATCCAGACGTGGGGCAGTTGCGCATGGGATGCGGCATCCAACGACCGCATCACCCTTAAGGATGTCCAGGATGCCTCAGTGCAAGCTATTGCGGCACTAGATGTAAGCTTCTTCCTGGTGCGATTCGACCGGATGACTGTTGCCGAGAAGGTCTATCTCAGAGCTATGTCAGAACTTGGTGAGGGCCCCCATCGCTCCGGAGATATTGCCGGGATACTGAACCGTAGCAGCCAGTCGCTTGGACCGATTCGCAGCTCCCTTATTGGTAAAGGGATGATCTGGAGTCCAAACCACGGCGATACTGCTTTCACGGTACCTATGTTCGATGAGTTCATGCGCCGGATAATGCCGGGCCATGATTGGAAGCCGGGTTCTTCATCAAGCTAATCTAGCTCAGACGATGGCTTCCACTGACAGGGACTTCAGGTGAGCCCTGAATCGACCCCAGTAAGTCTTGGGAAGCTAGCCTTGGCACCGATTTGCCACACGGCACCTCCAAGTAGGCCGTATTATGAGGCCGTAAGGTGCCTGCGAAACTAGGGGCGATTCAGTGACCGTCATGGAAGAAAGCGCGCAACAGCGTTCAGAACGCTATGTATCCGCCCGCAGCCAGCACCCAGCGTGGCTTTTGCTCGCCTCGCGGCGTGCTCCG
>LNDO01000030.1 GCA_001465025.1 Pseudomonas sp. Ga0074129 | reverse complement strand
GAAGATCAATTTACGCCCACGCAAACGCCTGGGCTGGAAGACACCGTACGAAGTGTATGCAGGGGTGAGCGTTGCACTTATGGGTTGAATTCAGGGTGTGAATACCGGAGCAAGGCGGGGATGGTTATGAGTACAGCACATTTGCTCGGTGGGGGTCTACTTTCTCTACTTGGCTGTCTTGGGGTGGTGTGGATGGTGGTTAAGGCCTACGGCTGGATCTTGGATGATGTCCGGTCTGACCTGAGGTCTGTTGCTGATCTGCACAGACGGCTTCGAGGAGAAAAGAACTGATGGTAGAGGTTTACTGGCTGCCACACTTTGGCCCCTGGACGGATGCGGTGCATGGAGCGGTAGCGACAGGGATTGTTGTTATAGGAGCTGCATGCGCTGTCGGGTTGGCTGTGCGCGGTTACCGCCTGGTTCTCCAGGCCTTGGTATGGATTCTTGGCAAATGATGATGGGTGAAGACTTGCTGTTTCGAGAAATTAGGCCTAGTGAGTATTGGCCGCCTGTATTGCCGAACGGCAAGTTCCGCGCAGTACCTAAAGGCGCCCTAAGGGAGCTTGAGATTTTAGAGGTTACGGATGATGGGTTGCGCTGCGAGGGTGTTAGTTTTGCCTGGTCAGAAATAGAGGGGATATCGATCTCTGGTGATTTTGTCTGCCTGCTGAGCACTAAGTACATAACTGGCGGATTGAAATTTCACATTTCGATATGTTCTTTCATTGATAGACTTGGGAGTGTCTACAGGTTGATCAATGGTTACTCTGTTGGGTATTGCTTGATGAATAGGATTAAATTCGAACAGCAGGGTTGTTTGTATGAGCTTGTGTCGCGCAGCGGAAGAAATTAGATGTATAGTCCTTAGGTTTGATAATTTGCTTGTTTCCATAATGGTCGGCGTTTTTAATTGCATTCGTAGCATTAAGCCGGTCGGTTGATCTTCACTATGGCAACGGAATTGCGTATTAATGAAGTATTTTAGCCAAGTTTTACCATCTCGCTGCCACCGGACTTGCACTCCGGTAAATATGGCTACAAATCAACAGGAAACATCATGGATACAACAACGCAAACGCTCATTTTTTTCATCTGTTTAACGCTGGGGGTGATTGCGGTTGCCACAGCAATTGGCCTAGTGGTGGCCCAGAGCCTCGACGCCGAGTACCCGAAGAGGCGATCTATTGACTGATGACATGCCAGTGGATGATGGACGCGCTACCCCGCCTGATCCTAATTGAGTCGATTTGAGCTGAGGTCCGGTATGAGGCGCCGATCGAGTGCAAGAACGGCTGATTTGCTCGGTTTTTGTCAGGTGATGATTCTATCCAGTTCTGAATCGATTATTTTTTGGCCCCGTGATGCCATTGCTTTGGGCGCTTCAAGAAAGGCCTGCAGGGCCTCTTGCTGAGGTTTTGGCGATGAGCCTGTTGGGCGGGAGGGGTTGTCATAGAAATAACGACTGTGGGGCTCCTGTGGTGTTCTTCAAAAATCTTCGGCTCGATGCCTTCTCTTCGAGTGTTGCAAATTTGAAGATGATCGAAAGACATAAAGTCGCCTCGACGCGAATTGATACCTAACTGAAGGCGTTCGCTCGCCACGTAGAGATGGCGTCAGTAGGGTGTATCCGATTCCTGAGATTGGGGTTTATGCCAGTAAGGGACTGAGTTCAGCCGCCGCCATGATTAGGCTAATGCTGCTGCCCAAGGGAGCTACCATGCTGGGGCGTCACATTGAATCTGTAGCCGACGACATGCAGTCTTTTGTGGCGCTGTCGTAGTCCGGAACCATCGGGCTCCGGACATAGATCTCCGCAAAACGCGGCCTGCTGATTTGCCGCAACGCACAAAAGACGGCTGGGTAATTGCGCAGACTTGCCTACCCAATTGCATTCGACCTGACCAGTCATTTGCATTGAATTTGACCGGCATGCTGGCAGTGAACAACCAATGCAGCAGGTAACGATAGGCAGCTACCGGCCAGAAGCGGCCACTAATTTCTTGGCAATCAACAGCAGAAAAAGCATTATGGAAACAACTTCTCACGCGCAGTCCCATCTTCGGCGGCATGGATGCCTTGCTTATCTCACACAAGCATTCATTCCTGCTAGCTTTGGCGACATGCTGTGAAGCGCGGGC
>LNDO01000029.1 GCA_001465025.1 Pseudomonas sp. Ga0074129 | reverse complement strand
GAAAGATGCATAAAACACTGATCCGCAAGAGAAAAGTCAACATTGTTAGCGAAATGTTAGGCTGCGTATTAGTCGAGCGTTCGGTCTAATCACTGTTAACTGTCACTATGTTCAAAAAAATCGCAGACTGGTTTAAGTCCAGAGAAGAAAGCAAAAAGTTGGAGAATTGGTTTTCCGTGACCTGGGATGATGAGTACATTTATAGAAATGTATCACCTCCCGGCAAGGAAGCATGGGATGACAAGTTCAAATGGGCAGATATAGAGCGTATCTGTTTCGAGGCAACGGATTACATGTATTCTGACGATATATACTTTTTCACTACTGAGAGACCAGAGAGCTATGTTATCCCTACGGAGGCAAAGGGCGGCAGTGAGCTTTGGGGGCTTGTCATTGACAAAAAGTTATTTGACCCAGAACTTGCCATAGAAGCAGCTACGTCACCGGAGGGTATGTTTTGTTGGCCAGCACCAAACAGTTAACAAGCAAAGGCAGCATCGCCCTACGGGCTGGACGCGCTAACGCGCGCCGCTGCTTTGGGCGTTAGGCCCTGTAAAGGATTGTTGGGTTTGAACACCGCGCCAGAAAACACAATCACCGCCTCTGCTGCGCCAGCCTGCAGCGAATGGTCGCCCACACCTTGAGGCCGTTATTTGTGTTCAGCAAAGGAGTGGCTTTCACGTCATGCGCACATCACAAATAACTTTCCGGGGCGCAACCGCTGCGTCCTGCACACCGCCCGGACGGTTCTGCGTATTTCGCACTTCCCAAGTACGGCGACACTGCCTAACAATTGGTTCAAGTCGTTCGCTTCACTCACTCGGGACATCCAAAAGCTACGCTTTTGGCCGCCCCTTAACCAAACGTTAGCCCCAAAACACAAAAACCATCCATGGAGAAAAGCATGAAGAAGTTAATAGCATTCACCCTCGCAATCTCAACATTTTCTGCATTTGCAGATGTTGTTGTGCAAATGAACGCAGTCGATGAGAAAGGTGTCGGCTCTAGTGTTGGGCAAGTAACTATCTCTGAATCGAAGTATGGCCTCGTGTTTACACCAGCACTGCAAGGTTTGGCACCGGGTTTACACGGGTTTCATCTTCACCAAAATCCAAGCTGTGAGCTAAAAGAGAAAGAGGGAAAAATGGTTGCAGCGGGTGGGGCAGGTGCACACTACGATCCAGCAGCTACAAATGCGCATGGTGCTCCGTGGGGTGAGGGTCATCTCGGAGATCTACCAGCTCTCTATGTAGAAGCAAATGGTTCAGCAACTCAGCCTGTTCTTGCTCCGCGCCTGAAATTGAGTGACCTAAATGGTCGTGCGCTTATGGTTCATGCGGGCGGTGATAATCACTCAGATCATCCAGCTGCTTTGGGCGGCGGTGGTGCGCGTGTTTCCTGTGGTGTTATCAAGTAATCTTGGGGCTAACAAGTCGCTCAAGGCCGTTCAGCGCTTTGCGCTTCACTGGACAGTCCAAACCGGCGCATGCTTCGCATTATATGCGCCGGCTTGGCCTGCCCCTTAGCTCTACGTTAGGTTATCCGAGCAAAAGTGACCCGCCCCTCATTCCTCAGTCACTGTGAATGTCCGCTTCTGGCCGATTCTGTTGAAAAAGTAGCTGCCTCCCAATGCCGTTGGCAAAATTGCTCTTTCAGCGAGCGTGGGGGCAAACAGCATGATGGGACAGTTACCGGGAGGACAGCAGCGCCTGTTCTACTCGTTCAACCTGGAAGATCACGTCCCGGCTCAACACCTCCTGCGCAGCATCGACCAGTGCCTGGATCTCAGTGATCTGCGCGCCTACCTGGCGGACTTCTATAGCCCCATCGGACGCCCCTCGATTGACCCGGAATTGATGGTGCGCATGCTGGTCGTCGGCTACTGCTATGGCATCCGTTCCGAGCGGCGATTGTGCGAAGAGGTGCACCTGAACCTGGCCTATCGCTGGTTCTGCCGGCTGGGTCTGGAGGACGAAGTACCCAATCACTCGACCTTCTCGAAAAATCGCCATGGCCGTTTCCGTGACAGCGATCTGTTCCGCTGGTTGTTCAAGGAGGTGCTTCGGCGCTGCATGGCAGCCGGCCTAGTCAAGGGCGCAGGTTTTGCCGTCGACGCCAGCATCATCAAGGCGGATGCCAGCCGGCAACGTGGGGTAGCGGGAGATGAAGTCGATTGGCGTGATCCAACTCTCAGCAGCCGCGCCGTGCGCGAGTACCTCAAAGCCCTTGATGAAGAGGCGCTGGCTGAAGCTCTTCCCAAGAAAATTTCGCTCACCGATCCTCAGTCCCGTTGGACAGCAGCACCAGGCGGCCCGGCTTTCTTTGCCTACTCAACAAATTACCTGATCGACACTGAGCACGGCGTGATCATGGACGTGGAAGCTACCCCGGCGCACCGTACCGCCGAAGTCGATTCGACCAGGACGATGGTCGAGCGTGTCGAAGCGCAGTTCGACCTAACACCGGAACGCCTCATCGGCGACACCGCCTATGGCACTGCCCCGATGCTGGCCTGGATGGTCGAAGAGAAGGACATCGAGCCGCATGTGCCGGTGTGGGACAAGACTGAGCGCAAGGACGACAGCCTCTCCAGTAACGACTTCCACTGGAATCCGGAAGCCAATGAATATCGCTGCCCAGCCTCACCCAGAAAAGATCGCGGGTAACCAAGGCCAACACCATCATCTACCGCTCCAGCCAAACCGACTGCGCTACCTGCTCGTTGAAAGCGAAGTGCTGCCCCAACACGCCGAATCGGAAGATCGTTCGTAGTATCCATGAGGCCGCCCGCGATGTGGCCCGGCGCATCGCCAAGACACCGGAATACCTCATCTCTCGCAGCGAACGGAAGAAGGTGGAGATGCTTTTCGCTCACCTCAAACGGATCATGAAACTCGACCGTTTACGACTGCGTGGCCTGACAGGTGCCACTGACGAATTCACTTTGGCGGCGACGGTGCAGAACCTGCGACGCATGGCCAAGCTTTTGCCTCAAGGGCCACCGCTCACGGGATAGGTACGCCTGCTGCAAGCAGAAACCCTCAAATTAACCCTCAAACCTGAGCAAGGACGCTCAGCGAAACGCCGAAAGGCAACCTGAAGTGGCTTGCAGCCACTTCGACAGCAGGCACACCTGATCGGCAGGCTGCCGCTGAAGCTACTTTTTCAACAGAATCGGCCGGTTTCTGCCGGTCGTCACTAGGGCGTGCGCTGGCCAAGACGAATGCATGCGCTTGGTCAGCAGGAATGCAATTGACTGGTCAGTGGTTGTGAAGGTTGGTGGTCAAATCACTGCAATTTCGTAATGGCCAAGTTCTCCAAGTGATTTGCTCTGGACTGAACGGCAAGTCCAATCAAATACACGAGTAGATTGCGCCGCTGATGTCATTGCATCTGGTGCAATTTGCACTGGAGCATGTCGCTGATGTGGTCTGGAGACACAGAAGATTTCGGCCAGTTTGCCTGCTCTAGATATTTGGAAAGGTGGGCGGCGGGGCGTGACTTGGCCCTGGCGCTGGCCGAGTAAGGCACATAGCTCAACACTTCACCTGCAGCAGTTCACTCCAGGACGTTGTAAATCGAGGGCTCAACCGCTCGCGTTTCATAGAAAACCCCTGATCCGCTGCGAGCCTGGCAGGTCTGATTGTTCCTTTTCCCTGCTTGGCGTTGATCGTGTCGATAACTGCCATCAGCCGATCACTACCAGAACGTGGAACCGGTGCGAAAAGGTCCGGGGTAAATCGGCCTGGCTCAACGAAGTCCATCAGGATTACGCCGGCCTTGGCATAGGCTGGTCCAGGCCTGAATATGGCCTGCAGCCCAGCCAACGACGCGGCTACCAGATCGCGAGTATCGGCTGATGGGTACGGCAGCGCGACGCAGATGGCGCGGCTGTATGGCTCGCCCCGTTGATCGAACGGACTGGAGCGAATAAAGACCTGAATCGCCTGGCATAAATGCCGCTGGCCACGCAGCTTTTCCCCCGCTCTGGTGGCGTATCCTGCGACAGCTTCCTGAAGCTCCTGCAGGGTATGTTTTCGCTCTCCAAACGACCTAGTGCAAGCAATCATCTGCTTGGGTTCCGGCCCTTCTTCCAAGGCGAAACAGGCCTCCCCAGCAAGCTCACGGGCGGTGCGTTCGACATTGACGTTGAACATTCTGCGCAGGGTTTTGCGATCATAGTCAGCCAGCTGCAGGGCGGTAGACACGCCCATAGTGTTTAAGCGGGCCGATATTTTGCGACCGATTCCCCAGACCTCACCGACCTCGGCCAGGGCCAGCAGTCGGCGCTGCCTGGCTGGATCGCGTAGATCAACAACACCGCCCGTTGCCGGCCACTTTTTTGCTCCCCAGTTGGCCAGCTTCGCCAGGGTCTTTGTCGGCGCGATGCCCACGCCGACTGGAATACCCACCTCACGCAATACGCGGGCGCGTATCAGGCGGCCCAGCACCTCAAGGTCACCCTGAACACCCTGCAAATCGAGAAAACCCTCGTCGATGGAATAGACCTCGATGCGCGGGGCCATGGTGCGCAGCGTGCGCATCACCCGCCCTGACAAGTCGGCATAGAGTGCGTAATTGCTGCTACAGGCGATCAAGCCGTGGCGTTCTACTAAGTCGCGCAATTGGAAGTACGGCTGGCCCATCTTCACGCCCAGGGCTTTGGCCTCATTGCTGCGGCTCACTGCGCAACCATCGTTATTGCTCAGCACCACCACAGGCCGGCCATGCAGCTCCGGGCGGAATAGCCGCTCACAACTGACATAGAAGTTGTTGCAGTCAACCAGGGCGAACATGGAATCAGCGTCGGCGCAGTGAGTGCAGGTTATCCGTAACGACGCCCCAGATTTCGAGTGCTTCGCCATCCTGGAAGGTGATCGAGGGGTAAGCCGGGTTAGCGGCCTGCAGCACTGGCCGGCCATTGGCGTCATAGCTCAGCACCTTGGCAGTGAACTCACCCCCAACCAGGGCGATCACCACCTCCCCCTGGTTGGCCACAGCGGCCTTATCGACCACCAGCACGTCACCGTCATAGATACCGACACCCGTGAGGCTGTCACCGCCTGCGCGCACCAGGTACACGCTCGGAGCCCTCACGTTCACCAGCTCATCGAGCGACAGGTATGTCTCGGCATAGTCATCTGCAGGGCTGGGAAAGCCCGCGCTGACGCGGCCCTCGATCATGCGGACGCGGACTGATGAGGGCCGGATGCGGCCGAGGATAGTGGTCATTCTGTGTTGCCGTAATACTGTATAGATATACATATTACTGCAGCTGGAGAGTGAAGCAAGCCTGCCTATATCGGCAGCCGGGCCGTCGCAGAGCAAACGTCTAACACCTGTTTGGACAGTCAGCAGTAAGTTCTCACCTGCACAAAGTTTGGGTTTTTTCAGGCACGGGCGACGCTGGAGGTACTCATAACCAAGGAGCCAGCCATGAACCTTTTGAGCAAACTTGTCAGCCTGTTTACCTCCATCGTGCAGCCAGTCAAACCGGCGTACACGACCATCATCTATCCCATCCAGGGAAAAGCGGTAGTGGTGCACGACAGCCTGGGGATACGCCATGAGCCGCGCTGGCAACATAGCCTGGAGCCGCTGCTGCAAGAGGTTGGTGGTACAAGTTCGGCTTTTGGTAGCCTAAGCGCGGATAACCCCTTCTGGAACGATTCCGCCATTGATTTGGAGGTGGGCAATTCACTGTCGAATTTGTCCGCTGACGACAGCGCTATGTCTGACTCAATTCAATGGGTTAATCCTGCCAACGGATTGCCCTCGTTTGATGGCTGCATCGACATCATGGGTAATCCGATGGGGATGGATTCAACGTTTGATGACTGCTGGAGTGCTTATTCCGGCTGCTCAAGTTTTGACTTTGTTTGAACCGCTGATTGGTATCTGGAAAGAGAGGGGGAAACATGTCGGTACTGGGCTTTGCGGTGCTTTTCATTCTGAGTTTTGCTATCGGGATTTCCTGGTTGGCTCTGAGCGTTGATGCTCGACTTGGGCGGAGCGGTCAGGCGTGTCAATTACCCCTGCCGTTTGATGTTCTGGGTTATGAGCGATTCCAGAAACGTCACACAGGCATTCGGGCAGTGGTGGTGGTAGCCGGAGGAATGCTGCTGTTTTTTGCGGCCGTGGGAGCTGTTGTATTAGGGCGTCTGGCCAGCATGCCACCCGATACGGCAGCACCAGTTTTTCACGCTTATGCCTGGTTGCCGACTGTCTTGCAGCCGCTTATGGCTGTGGGACCAATAGCATTTGTCATAAGTGCGGCGCTGGGAATGTTTTGCCTCGGCAAGGGGCTCGATGCGATAGGGCGCTGATGGCGTTGCCGTTTGTCATCCGATTTGGCAACAGGCTGATGCTAAGTAGTCTGATTACCCCATAGCTGTTCGGCTGCGTTGCCAAATCACCTCCATTTTGGCAACGGTGAACGTGTTTATCAGCTTCAGCAAAAGGATCATTCTTGATGAAATTTTGCGTCTCATTCGTTCGTAACTGCGGATTCCACGCCATTCGGACACTCAGCCCACGCTGATCCGGACACCTGTTCCACGGCCATTCGGACAGGCAGTCGGAGCGCAGCGACGCAGGGGTTGCATTGTTAGTCTGAGGTGCCCGGTGTCGTCAATTTCTTCACCCGCTTGCGCATCGATTCGCCCTTGAGGTTGATCCGATAAGCGTTGTGCACCAGGCGGTCGAGGATGGCATCGGCCAGGGTTGGATCGCCGATCAGTTCGTGCCAGTTGTCCACTGGCATTTGGCTGGTAACGAGGGTCGAGCGCTGGCCGTAGCGGTCGTCCAGTAGCTCCAGCATGTCGCGGCGCTGTTCGGCGGTGAACGGGGCCAGGCCCCAGTCGTCGAGGATCAGCAGGTCGGTCTTGGCGTAGCTGCTCATCAGCTTGGCGAAGCGCCCGTCGCCGTGGGCTAGGCCCAACTCTTCCAGTAGGCGCGGCAGACGCAGGTAGCGCACGCTGTAGCCGTCCCGGCAGGCCTGGTGTGCCAGGGCGCAGGCCAGCCAGGTTTTACCCACGCCGGTGGGCCCGTTGATGATGAGGTTGAGCCCGTCGCGCAGCCACTGACCGCTGCTCAGCTGGAGGATCAGCGCCTTGTCGAGTCCGCGCGGGGCACGGTAGTCGATGTCTTCGAGGCAGGCGTTGTGCTTGAGCCGGGCCTGACGCAGGCGGCTGCTGAGGCGCTTGTCGTCGCGTTCGGTCAGTTCGCGGTC
>LNDO01000028.1 GCA_001465025.1 Pseudomonas sp. Ga0074129 | reverse complement strand
GCCGATGGTAGTGTGGGGTTTCCCCATGTGAGAGTAGGTCATCGTCAAGCACCTATACCAAAACCCCCGATCGTGAAAACGTTCGGGGGTTTTACTTTATGCCGCGTAAAACTTTCCGAGTGCAACTCAGCCTTTGATAGGCAACGAAACAGTGCATCGTTATCATGCGTGCCTTATTGCTTGGCGGAACTTACATGCTTGCATTATTGACTCTTCTTCAAGACGGGCGATTCCACTCCGGTGAGGCGCTAGGCGCAGCCTTGGGCGTAAGCCGCTCTGCTGTGTGGAAGCAGTTGCAGGCACTACAGTCTGAATTGTCTCTGCCGGTGCATAAAGTGCGTGGGCGAGGCTACCGACTCGAAACGCCGCTGCAGTTGCTGAATGCTGACTGGCTTAACTCGCAAGTGGGGGCGCCACAGTGGGCCGCGTGTGTTTTGCAAAGCGTGGATTCGACAAATGCTGAAGCGTTGCGCCGTATGTCACAAGCTCAGTCGATGCCGTTTTATGTAATTGCGGAGCGGCAAACCAATGGGCGAGGGCGACGGGGGCGTAGTTGGCTAAGTCCCTTCGGCGAGAATCTCTATTACAGCTTGGTTGTTCGTGTTGAGGGTGGCATGCGCCAACTTGAAGGCATGAGCCTCGCGATAGGCCTCGCTCTATTACAGGTTATTCGTGCCTTTGGCGTGTCTGAGGCCGGGCTGAAATGGCCCAACGATGTGTTGGTGGCTGATCGCAAGTTGGCGGGAATCTTATTGGAAATTTCCGGCGATCCAGCTGATGTGTGCCACGTGGTTATCGGGATTGGTTTGAATGTGAATATGCTCGCGGCCGAGCAGGGTGCGATCGGCCAGCCCTGGACGTCTATGCGTGCTGAGTTAGGGCATTTGTTAAATCGTAATGAACTGGTCAATGAGTTGAATCGACAGCTGTCGCGATATCTCGAAATTCAATTGCGCGATGGTTTTTCAGCCTTGCAGGACGAGTGGCAGGCCAGCCACCTTTGGCAGGGCCGACAGGTAGCATTAACGGCTGGCGGTGAACCTATTGTGGGTGAGGTTGCTGGTGTGGACTGTTCAGGCGCCATTCGTTTGCGGGTTAATGGTGCTGAGCGGAGCTTTAGCGGCGGTGAGCTTAGCCTGAGGCTACGTGATGATTCTTGAGCTCGACTGCGGTAATACATTTATTAAATGGCGTTTGCTGAATAATGACACGGTCGCAGCATTCGCAGGTGGTGTGGTTGATTCAGATCAGGCGCTTATAGATGTTGTTCTCGAGCAGGCTGTTTCATTGCGCGCGTGCCGCCTTGTCAGTGTGCGCAGTGATGAAGAAACCTCGAATTTGATATCACGTCTTCAGGCGTCATTTAATGTTGAGTGTCTTGTTGCGCGCCCTGAGGTTTTTTTGTCAGGTGTCCGTAATGGTTACGAGCAATATGAGCGCCTCGGCCTTGATCGTTGGCTCGCTGTTGTCGGGGCCTATCAGTTATCCCGAAAGGCTTCGCTGGTCATTGATCTTGGCACGGCGATAACGTCGGATTTTGTTGCTGCCGATGGTTTGCATCTTGGTGGTTTTATCTGTCCAGGCGTACCACTGATGCGTACCCAGTTGCGTACCCATACCCGGCGGACACGCTATGACGCCGATGAGGCTGCTAGGGCGCTGAAAGAACTGCTTCCGGGGAGGGCGACTGCCGAAGCTGTTGAGAGAGGCTGTTTACTGATGCTGCGCAGTTTTGTTGGTGCTCAGGTAACAATGGCGACAGAGCTTCTTGGAAGTGGCTTTGATATTTTCCTCACAGGCGGGGACGCCTCGCTGGTCATGGATGTTATTCCAGGTGCGCACGTTGTACCTGATCTTGTATTTATTGGCTTGGCGATCGCTTGCCCTATTGACTGAGGTCTTGCATGCGCTGGATGTTCTTGTGGTTGGTTGTACTGAATTTGTTTTATTACGTATGGCATCAGCAGCGTGCGCCTTTGCGTGTGACTGAAATAGCACCGCTCTCTATGGTGCAAGATGCCAAGCGGGATATACGCCTGTTGAGTGAGTCGAATGAGGCGTCGCGACGAAATGTTGCGGCCACTCCGCCAGTTGAGGCGGTTTGTTTGTTTTTAGGTGGCTTTGAAGTTGCTGAGGATGCAGCTTCTGTAGAGCAGCGGTTGTTGAGCTTGGATATACAGTCCCGCGTGCAGAGCATGGATGCGGCTGCGGGTATTGATTACTGGGTTTATTTGCCGCCGCTGGCTTCTAGGCAGGCCTCTCTACGGCAGTTGCGTGAGCTGCAGGCTCGAAAGATAGACAGCTATATTATTACGCAAGGGGATCTGGCCAATGGTATCTCCCTGGGTATTTTCCCTCGCAGCGATTCAGCGCAGAGCGTAATGCAGCGTTTGCGTGACGCAGGCTATATGCCGTCGCTGAGGGAGCTAACCCGGGCGCATCGGAGTTTTTGGGTCCGGATCTCTCCAGAAAGTCGGCGTTTGGCTGATGATTCTTTGCTGCAGCGCTTGGCTGTCGACTTTAAAGGCTTGGAACAGCAATTAATGCCGTGCGAAGGGGTTGCAAGCCAGTAATAGAATGCATAGAATGGCGCCCGCTTCGCAGGGTGGCGCTTACAAGTACTCTGCGAAGTTGCTGTCAAAGTAGCTAACCTCAGGTTTTTAATGAGATTTTGCTTGACAGTAGGTCGGCATCGAATGAGAATGCCGCCCCGTTTGGAGGGATTCCCGAGTGGCCAAAGGGATCAGACTGTAAATCTGACGTCATCGACTTCGAAGGTTCGAATCCTTCTCCCTCCACCAGATTTAGCGAGAGCTGCAGGCCTCGCGGGTATAGTTCAGTGGTAGAACCTCAGCCTTCCAAGCTGATGATGCGGGTTCGATTCCCGCTACCCGCTCCAGTTCGTTGTTCTTGCGATGGTTATTGCTCATGTAGCTCAGTTGGTAGAGCACACCCTTGGTAAGGGTGAGGTCAGCGGTTCGAGTCCGCTCATGAGCTCCATATAATAAAGGCAGATATGAGAGTATCTGCCTTTGTTTTATGGTGCTGATGTTGGGTCAATTCTTCTCTGGGAGGCAGGTAAAATGGCAAAAGAAAAATTTGATCGTTCCCTACCGCACGTCAACGTAGGCACCATCGGTCACGTCGATCATGGTAAGACCACGCTGACTGCTGCGTTGACTCGTGTTTGCTCCGAGGTTTTCGGTTCGGCTGTTGTTGACTTCGACAAGATCGACAGCGCGCCAGAAGAAAAAGCTCGTGGTATCACCATCAACACCGCGCACGTCGAGTACAACTCGAAGATCCGTCACTATGCTCACGTTGACTGCCCAGGTCACGCTGACTATGTGAAGAACATGATCACCGGTGCTGCCCAGATGGACGGCGCTATCCTGGTTTGCTCGGCCGCTGA
>LNDO01000027.1 GCA_001465025.1 Pseudomonas sp. Ga0074129 | reverse complement strand
CTGCGCTTGAATCCTTTGGTGTGAGAGCCTGGATTCTACCGGTGGCTGGCCCTCTGCCTATCGTTTCAAGCGTTGCACTTATTCTATGAATTCAGGGCTCAAGTACCCAAGGTTCTGTTCGAGACTCCGTAAGTTTCGATGCACTGGCAGGGTTTTCACTCAAGCTACCATGTTTGGATGAGCAAGCTGCTGTTGCTGAAGTGATATCCGTTGCACACCACGAAATCCAAATCCTACAAGCCAAACTCGATTGCCTGAAACAAGAGAAAAAAGCCCTGATGCAACAACTGCTCACAGGCAAGCGCAGGGTTACTGTTGATGCCAAGGAGGCTATGTGAAGGATCGCACCATTAGTTTTCAACTGACCGACTGCACGGGGCATGCCGCGAGCTTTCAAAGCTTGCGCTCCTTGCTGGCTTTCTTTGAGGCAGAAGCCAGCTTTTGGAAAGAGCGTAAGCAGATCGTTCAGTCCGAGAGAAGCCATACCAACCATACGCATCTACATGCAGGTGAAGTGTTCGCCCAAGCGGTTAATGCGATAAAGGATTGGAAGGAAAACATAGACGCTTGGACTGACGACGATCTAAGCCGTCAACTGCAGCAGGTTCAGCAAAGCTATTTTCAGCGATTACAGCGAGACTGGCTTTGGAGTGGCCACCCTTATGTGGAGCCATTTGTGCAATGCCTCAAAGAACATGGTGAAACTACGGGCAGTGCCTTCTTGGATTTTTCGATTCGAAATTCAGTACAAAGTATTTCTAATATCGAGCATTTCAAAGGTTATATGTATGCCTACGAATTTGCCAACCAAGATTCCCAGATAACAAAGCGGCGCAATGGCGAAAAAGTATCGCTCGGACATCTACGAACACAGTTCGCAGAAGCCAAAGATATGTTGTTTGCTGAAGTGGACGAGCTGAAAACCAGCATTGAAGACTGGGACACACAGAACAGAGCAGAGAGCAGCAGGCTTGTACGGGTACAAAAAGCCTTAGGCCGCCGCAAGATAAAAACGCAGTCCAATGCATTTGAACGGCAATTAACCGAGTGGACTGAAAAAGTCGCAATCCTTGAAAACACCTACGAAGAAAAGCTGAAACTGAAAAAGCCTGCCGAATACTGGGCAAAATCAGCGCGTAAGTTTGGGATACAAGGCGGGCTTTGGACGCTGGCTATTGTTGCGCTGGTCGTCGTCGCTGCGATCAATTTCCAAGAGATTTTTGTCACGTGGCTACAAGGTCGCGAGACCCCCGTGCAGCTCAACACGATTCAGGGCGTAATTCTCTATGGCTCCATTGCCGGTGTGTACGCCTTTTTATTGAGGGTGCTGTCGCGGCTAGCTTTTAGCTCGTTCCACTTGATGCGCGATGCTGAAGAGCGTGAGCAGCTGACCTACCTGTATTTGTCGCTCACTAACGAAGCAGAGATCGACAAGGAGTCGCGGGATATTGTCTTGCAGGCCTTGTTCAGCCGCAGCGAAACCGGCTTGTTGGCGCAGGAGCACGGACCAACCATGCCCGGAGCATCTGAAATGCTGCGCTCAACGCTAAAGAGGTAGGGGCCCATAACATGGATGCTAATGACCTGATTCTTTACACCAGTGACGACGGTGAAGCTCAACTGATACTGCGTGTACTGGATGGCCAAGTATGGCTAACGCAACTGGAAATGGCCGAGCTGTACCAGACCAGCAAGCAGAATATCGGCAAGCATATTCAAGCCGTCATCGCTGATAGGGAGCTGGTTGAAGGGGCAGTTGTAAACCAGAAGTTTACTACTGCCGCCGACGGCAAGGATTACCTGACCCACCTCTATGCCCTGCCGATGATCATCGCCGTGGGTTACCGCGTGCGCTCGACACGTGGCACTCAGTTCCGTCAATGGGCCACTCGTACCTTGGGTGAGTACCTGCAGAAGGGCTTCGTGATGGACGATGCCCGGCTGAAGGAGCCTCGCTGGGACTACTTCGATGAGCTGCTCAAGCGCATCCGCGACATACGGGCCTCGGAGAAACGCTTCTACCAGAAGGTGCGCGACCTCTTCACACTGGCCGAGGATTACCGCGCCAATGAGCAGGACACCGCCCGCTTGTTTGCCGAAGTGCAGAACAAGCTGTTCTTCGCCGTTACTGGCCATACCGCCGCCGAGCTGATCGTTCGCCGTGCCGATGCCGACGCGCCGAACATGAACCTGCTCAGCTTCAAGGGCGATCGGGTACGCAAGGCTGATGTCGTTGTGGCCAAGAACTACCTGAATGCCGAGGAGCTGGACCAGCTCAATCGCCTGGTCAGCATGTTCCTCGACTTCGCCGAACTACGCGCCGAGCAGCGCCAGCATCTGCAACTTGCTGACTGGCGGCAGTACATCGACAGCTTTATGGCCTTTAACGAGCAACCGCTGCTGCGCACCGCCGGCAGCATCAGTCATGAGCAGATGAAGCAGGTGGCGCACGAGCGCTACGAGACATTCGACCAACACCGCCGCAGTGCCGAAGCCCTGGCAGCGGACACGCAAGAGCTGGCAGCCTTGGAGCGTTTGGAAAAGCAGCTGAGTGCAAAGAAGAAATCCAAGTGACCGGATTACCCGCTTACTCGATCAGGGAGTTACACCATGGATCTGGAACAACTGCGCGCGTTGCTGGCGAAGGCCGAGCGCTTTTATCAGCCTGAACGGGAGCCGAGTATTTTTGCCCTGGGTGGGCGCGGCTACTACGAAAACCCCACTACAGATCTGCTGGCGTTCTTTCTCGATCCAGCGCAGGTGCATGGATTGGAAGAGTGCTTCCTCACTGCGCTACTGAATTGCCTACCCAATACCTCAATGCTGACGCCTAGTTTGCGAGCGGCGCCCCAGCGCGAGGTGGTCACCCATAACAGCAACCGAATCGACCTGGTGCTCCCCGGTGATGGATGGGACCTGCTCTTGGAAAACAAGATTTTCCACGGACAAGTGAACCCCTTTGCCGACTATGAAGCCTTCGCTCAGCGCGAACTCAACGACGGTGAGCGCCCGCTGGTGTATGCCGTGCTCTCTCCATCAGGCAAAAGCGTGCGGGCCGCATGGCATGGTTTGAGTTATGCGCAATTTATTGAAGCCGCACGTCAGCAACTGGCTCAGCGCATGCTGACTCATCCTGTAGATAAGTGGCAGGTGTTTGCCCGCGACTTCCTGCTGCACCTGGAAAACATCACTGTGGAGAAGGCCATGGACGCCAAAGCCGTCAACTTTGTTATCGAGCACCTACATCAAATCAACAAGCTGACGCGCCTCAAGGACCAAGTCATAAATGCCCTCGATGCTAAGGTGCTCGATAAGCTGGATTCAGAAGTGTCCGGCTACAAACGCTATACCCGGCGACATAATTGGGAGAATGGCCCAGCACTGCGTTATGCCTCCAAAAGCTGGAAAACATGGTCCGATGTCGTGCTCTACCTGAGTGGTGCCAGCAGCGCGATGAAACCCTCGATTCGGGTGTACCTATGTGATGTCGATGAGAAGCTGAAGGAGCTGGGTCAACAGCTGTTTATGGGCAATGAAACCAATATGTGGCTTGAGAAGAGCGATAGCATCTTGTGCTTCAGCTGGGTGCTGAATCACTTCGATGAGCAGGAAGTGCTTGGCTTGATCGTTGAGAAAATGAAGCTACTGATGACCTTCGAAAACGAGCTACGCCCGCAATTCTCGAAGCGTGTAGCTGCGGGTCTTTCACAATGATCGCTGTACCCAAATTCCAGGAAGAATACAGTGCCAAACTTCCGGCTCTGGCTCTGCTGTGCAACCTCGGCTGGCAGTTCCTCTCTCCCGAGCAGGCTTTGGCCGCGCGGGGCGGAAAGAGCGATGAAGTTGTGTTGCGTGATGTGCTGCGCGAGCAACTAAGTAAGCGGCGCTTCCTGTTTGGAGGCGGTGAGTACCCGCTTTCCGCAAAGGCTATCGATAACCTGATCAGTGAAGTGTGCAGCCCTGCGCTCAATGAAGGGCTGCAGGCAGCCAACGAGCGGCTTTACAACCATTTGCTGTATGGCATCTCGGTAACTGAGTTCGTGGATGGCAAAAAAGCCAACCCGACTGTGGCATTGATCGACTGGCATAACCCGGCCAATAACAGCTTTATCTTCACTGAAGAATTTCGCGTACTGCGCAGTGGCGGTGTAGAAGCCCGCAGGCCAGATATCGTGTGCTTCGTTAACGGCATCCCGCTGGTGGTGATCGAGGCCAAGCGCCCCGATAGCAATGCGCTGAAAGGCCCGACCATCGACGAAGGTGTTTCGCAGAGTCTGCGCAACCAGCGCCACGATGAAATCCCTAGGCTATTCGCCTACAGCCAACTGTTGCTGTCGATTAATGGCAGCGATGGTCGCTATGGCACCTGCGGTACACCTGCGAAATTTTGGGCAGCTTGGCGCGAGGAAGATATCGCCACCGCTGAGTCGTATGCGCTGAAGAATCGCAAGCTTAGCGCAGAGCAGAAAACCTCTATTTTCAGCCATCGCCCTGCTCGTGACCTGGACTGGTATGAAACCCTGATAGCCGGTGGTGAGCTGGCGCTGACTGGCCAGGATCAGCTGCTTATCAGCCTGCTTTCCCCTGCCCGTCTGATGGAGATGACCCGCTACTTCACCTTGTTCGATAAGAAAGCCGGAAAAATCGTCGCTCGCTATCAGCAGGTCTTCGGCATCAAGCGGTTGATCGAGCGGATTAGCCACAAGCGCAAAGATGGCGGTCGTGAGGGCGGTGTCATCTGGCATACAACCGGCTCGGGCAAATCCTTCACTATGGTTTTTTTAAGCAAAGCGCTGATCCTGCATGACTCACTCAAGCAGTGCCGCATTGTGGTGGTCACCGACCGGGTTGATCTGGAAAGCCAACTGAGCAAAACGTTTGCCTCGGGCGGTGAGCTGGCCGGCAAGAGGGACCGCGAGGCGGCCATGGCCACTTCCGGCACGCGCTTGGCTGAGCAAATCGGCAAGGGTAATGAACGCATCATTTTTTCGCTGATCCAGAAGTTCAACAGCGCCACTAAGCTGCCTCAGTGCGTGAACACCAGCGCTGACATTATTGTGCTCATCGATGAAGGTCACCGCAGCCAGGGCGGTGAAAACCATATCCGCATGAAGCAGGCGCTGCCCAATGCGGCCTTTGTCGCGTTCACCGGCACGCCGCTGCTCAAGGATGACAAGACGACGAACAAGTTTGGTCCCATCGTGCATGCCTACACCATGCAACGTGCGGTGGAAGATCGGGCGGTGACGCCGCTGCTCTATGAGGAGCGCATTCCCGATCTGGATGTGAATGAGCGTGCTATCGATAGCTGGTTTGAGCGCATCACCGAAGGGCTTAACGAGCAGCAGAAGGCCGATCTCAAACGCAAGTTCGCCAAGAAAGGCCAGATATACAGCGCTGATGACCGTATTCGTCTGATTGCTTTGGATATCGCCAACCACTTCGTGAAGAACATCGACGAGGGTCTCAAAGGCCAGCTGGCCTGTGACAGCAAAGCCTCAGCAATCAAGTACAAACAGTATTTGGATGAGGCCGGCTTGTTTGAAAGTGCCGTGGTGATGAGCCCGCCGGATAGCCGTGAGGGCAACACTGACGTGGATGAAGCGGCCTCACCTGAGGTAACCCAATGGTGGAAGAAAAACGTTGGCAGCACCGATGAGCAGGCTTACACCAAGCAGTTGATCGAGCGCTTCGATAAGGATGACTCGCTCAAGCTGTTGATCGTGGTGGACAAGCTACTGACGGGCTTCGATGAGCCGAAAAACACCGTGCTCTACATCGACAAGCCGCTCAAGGAACACAACCTGATTCAGGCCATTGCTCGGGTAAACCGCCTGCATCCGCTAAAGAAATTCGGTCTGCTGATTGACTACCGCGGCATTCTTTCCGAGCTGGATACCACCATTCAGAAGTATCAGGATCTGGCTTCGCGCACCCAGGGCGGCTATGACATCAATGACATCGCTGGGCTCTACAACCAGATGAGCAGCGAGTACAAACGGCTACCTCAGCTGCATAAAAATCTCTGGGCGATTTTTTCCGATGTGAAAAACAAAGGAGATATCGAGCAGCTGCGCCAGGTACTGGTGCCCAAGATGCAGGAGCGTGACGGCGAGTTGGTTGATGTGAACCTCAAGGTGCGCGATGACTTCTACGAGGCCCTAACCGAGTTTGCCAGCTGCCTAAAAGTTGCTTTGCAGTCCGCGTCCTTCTTCGAAGACACCAGCTTCAGCGATGCCGACCGTACCCATTACAAGGAAACCCTCAAGCAGTTCTCCAGCCTGCGCCAACTGGCCAAACAGGATGCCGGCGAAACTGTGAACTATGACCAGTACGCCGAACAGGTGCGCAAGCTTCTGGATAAGCACGTGGTAGGCGTGGAGGTTAAAGACCCAGGCGGCGTTTACGAAGTCGGCAAGATGGGGCAGAACAAGCCTGAGCAGTGGAGTGAGGACAAAACCCGCAACGAAACTGACATTATCAAGACCCGCGTCAGCAAGATGATCGAGCAGGAGTTGCGTGATGACCCCTATGCTCAGGAAGCGTTCTCCAAGCTACTGCGCCAGGCCATCGAAGAGGCGGCAAAGCTGTTTGATCATCCGCTCAAGCAGTACCTGCTATTCCACGAATTTGAGCAGCAGGTTCAGGCCCGTAAGCTTGATGAGCTGCCTGATGTTTTTGCAGGTAACCGCCATGCCCAGGCGTACTTCGGTATTTTCAAGAAGAGCCTTCCTGACGCTCTCACTTCAGCTGATGAGCAGGTACAGGAACACTGGGTAAAACTGGCTTTCAGCCTGGATGAGATGGTCATGACCTCCGTGGCTGAGCATTCAATCAACCCGCAAAATATCGAAAGCGATATCCGTAAGAAGCTACTGCCGTTGCTCTTCAAGGAATGCAAAGCCGTAGGTGCTGGTATGGATCAGGCGAAAGCCATGGTTGAGTGGGTGGTGCAAATCACGCGAGTAGGCTTGTCCGGCGTATGAGCGTACCCATCGTTATAAGTGCTCCTTCTGCCTCCGCAGTATCGAGTTGGCTGAGCTTTCACTACGCCGATGAGTTGATACAGGTTGAGAGGGCGCAAAGGGCTCGCGAAGTTTCACGCATTCTGATTAAGGTCGATCCAGATTGCCGTGTGCGCGTCAGCGCGCCGGATGACGCCAGCGATGAACAGGTATTGGCCGCGCTGAAGCGACGCGGGCGTTGGATCTACCAACAACTTCGTGAGTTTCGTGAGCAGCTTACGCATGTCCGCCCAAGGCAGTACATCAGCGGGGAAAGTCACTACTACCTAGGCAAGCAGTACGTGCTCAAGGTTATAGAAGCGCCTGATGAGCTGCAGCAGGTGCGCCTGTTGAGAGGCAAGCTGGAAGTGTCTGTCCGGGTGAAGTCGGCAGAGAAGATTCGCGAACTCCTGCACACCTGGTACAAAGCCCGCGCCCGCGAGGTTTTTGATCGACGGCTGGAGGCCGTCATGCAACAAGCACTTTGGGTTGCTGCCAAACCACCACTGCGCATCCTAAGCATGCAAACGCAGTGGGGCAGCTGCTCCCCCGCAGGCCGTATCACCCTCAACCCCCACTTGGTTAAAGCATCCCGTGAGTGCATCGACTATGTGATTTTGCATGAGCTTTGCCACATCGCCGAACACAACCACAGCGAGCGATTCTATCGACTTATGCAGCAGGTGATGCCGCAATGGGAAAAGACCAAAAAGCGGCTGGATGGTATGGCGGCTACTTTGCTGAATGGCTAATGATTTCTGGGGTTTGGTAAGAATGCCTTCCCCGATGGTGGCCAAGCCTTCCGCAATTTAGAACGGCTCAAAAGCTACCAATTCGATAGCAGCCTTGAAGCCGAGTGGGGGGCCAAAAACTCAGTGATTTAGACCCTATGAAACCCAATTAACTTTCCCCGATTTAGAAATATGCAAGGTATCCAAACTTACGAAGCTTATTAGGTATGAGCGGTTTCCCAGTCAGCAAAAAAAACTTCCGTCAGGCGATGCTTGGTCTTGTATTCATCGACGATCCCGGCTGATTTCAACCTGCTAAAGGTCGCATTCATCGAGGCTTTATTGGTTTTGTACCCATTGGCTGCGAATGCGGGGCCGTTGATCGTTCAACATGTCCACAACCAAGAACGTCATGTAGCCCTTGCTGATGCCCCATTTTTTGGCAAACGCGTCGGGTAAATCTTTGGTCTGCTGGGCAGTGATGCCCAGACCAAACCATGCGACGTAGTCATCAGCATCGAAAGCAGTGCCTTCGTGCAGCAGCTTCGCTACTTTGGCTTTTAGGCCATTATTAAGCGCAGGGTGAGTGACTTGCTGTATCGCACGCTCAAGATCGCCCCCCGCCTGCTTCAATAGGCCGGGCTGTAGGCCATCCAGTAATGAAGTCCAAAGCGCATACAAGTCTGCAAAAGCAGACCAGCCCTGCTCGATAACGCCTGGAAATTTGTATCGAAGATCACCCACTCGACGATCTTCGGCTGGCAGGGAACTCATGCCGACCAAGGTAGCCCGAGCGCCATCCACTAAGATGTTGAGCGGGGTTATGTTCCGATGGGTGAACCCCAGTCTGTGTAGATAGCCAAGCCCCGCGAGTAATTGCTCCAGCCAGTGCCGGAACTCCTCGGCACTGATAGACGCTTGGTCAAACAGCGTCTCACCACTCGCCCATGCTCGACTGATGAAGTAAGCATCGCTGTTAGGGATTCGAGCAAGATCGAATACTCTCTCCAGTGCGGGATGATAAATCTGAGCGAGCCGATGATATTGATCAGCCACAAGCTCCCAAACTTCATCAGCATCGTCGTAAATCTGAACCGCGCATTCGAAGCGTCCAGCGACATGACGAGATCGCCAGATGCTTGAGAAAGCATCCTCATCGACCTGCTCGACCAATTCATAACGATTGTCGAGAACTGCTCCTGGCTCAGCCTCAAAAGGAGCGCCTGATGGCGCAAGTGCAGTTGAAGCTCGCTCGCTCATAAGGTTCGCTATCAACTGTGATAGGCGCTCTGAGGTCTCCTGCCCTTCTGCATCGTTGCTTCCGGAGATTTCCCAATTAAGCGTGTCGACCAAGGGTTTAAACAGCGAGGTGATGAGGTCGATATCGTCGCCAGCGCTATGGTTGTTCAGGACATCGATAAAGCAAACCTCACCCGCATCAGTGAGATAGATTGAATTCACGGAAACCCTGCCCAGGGTGGCTCCACGGCGATGGATGCCTTGGATTGCTGTTAAGGCAGAAATCAGCGTTGACCTGGCGGACTCCTCGGAATGCTTCGAAAGATCAACCAGAGAGAGCGGTTTGCCCTTGGGCATACTGATTGGCAGCACCATCAGCTCACCGTCATCAATCAGCGGCGCGCTGTAGGTCACGCCGGTTAAGCCAGCCAACTCTTGTAGTAACCGAAACTCGTCACGCAATTGCGCTTGAAGCTGATCACGCCGCTCCTGGCTCTCGCAATTGGGGCGATTCACGATTTTCAGCATCCACTTGGAGTTCCAGTTCTCCAAGCGATACTCCGCCATCCATAGCTCAAGGCCATTCTGATCGAGCAGGCACTGTGTTTTTTGGTACTGTTGGAATCGATTGTTTTCGGCTATCTGCTGACGCAATTGCCCTAGAGTGGCGAGGACAAGCTCGCGCTGAGCATCGATCAGCTCGTAGGCTTTTGTGGCTGTCAGCCCCTCAGCGCTGGTCAACGCCTTGGTGATCCCATCTGGCGTCCACACTTGTAGGGAGGGCTCATCTTTAATAAGCGAGATGCTATGACCTCTATCGCCGGTCACAAGCACAACACCCTGACACCACGGCGCGTACAAACCTATTCCAGCCCGATTACGAATTCGGCCCGCAAGCACACGGGAGTTCTGGTTAGCCTTACGCAAAGCGTTATCAACAGGGCGACCATCAAGTAGCCAAACATCCTTCCCCGCTTCTAGCGTCCCGCTATAGCCCTTCACGTCGATCAAATACACGCCCCAGTCACCGACGACGACGGCATCAATTTCCATTGCCTGCCCGGTTTCTGTCAGTAGCTCGATGTTGGTCAGCAGCCAATAGTGATCTGGAAGGGCAGTTTTCAACAGAGAAAATGCCCACTCTTCTGCTGCATTGACTGCTTTGGTGAAGGGGACGTGCTTTGCCATGACTCACTCCTTATCCTGAGTTGTAGGGCTCAACTTAGCTGCGTCCAGCCTGCGGCAGCCCAGTCCAAATTCTCGGGTATCAGGTAGCGGTTACTAGCACCGGCCAGTCGCTGGTTAGCCGTTTCTTCCGCAACCTTGAATAGCCCTTTGGAGGCTTCAGGGTCGGGGATAAGGCTGCTGTGTTCGGCAGGGCTCAGGAGCCATTGGCTGGCCTTTGCAGAGTTCAGTTTGGCTTTGCCACCGCTAACCTGAACGGCAACAAATTCCTGGCGCATACGTTTGCCCTGGGGGCCTTGCCAGCGCAGCATGGCGCCAAGCAGAGCACCCTCTTCTAGTTCTGGTGTTTTTAGCATTGCAGCCAAGCCGCCAAAGTCGTGCTCGCAGGCTTTACCCAGCAGGTATTGCATCAGCTTGGAGTTGAGGTCGAGCATGTGGGTGTCAGGCCGGTTAGCGGCCAGCATGCGATCCAAGGTCACGTCCATACGCTGAGAAGCTTTGGGAGAAAGCCCCATGTCGCGCATCACCTGCTCGGACAATCTAATACGCAAAAGCCGTTCTTTATGGCTGCGTTCCGCAACTTCGATGCCCAGTTGTTCGAACATGCCCAGGACGAAGCTGTAGAGGTGCTCGACGGTGATTTGCAGCTCGTCGCGTAGCTCATTGGGGTCGCTGGTAGCGGCGTGGACAAACAGTTCTCGTTGTTTGGCGGCAGCTGTGCGTGCCTGTTCTAACGCCTCATCGATACGCTCACGGGTTCGGTCGATGCCGAGTTTTGTGGCTTGTTGCAGGATCTCTTCCACATCAATCAACTCGGCCAACTGACCGAGGATTTCGTCTTTCAGGCTATCATTGAATTCATGCTGCTGAACCTCGGCCAGATCAGTCACCACCCTGTCGATCCGCTCATACATCAGGTCGACGATATTCTGATCCAGGCTGTCGCTTTGCTGGATGTTGAACACGACCACTTTCTTCTTCTGCCCATAGCGATACAGGCGGCCAATGCGCTGTACGAGGCGCATAGGGTTCCAGGGCAGGTCATAGTTGACCATGACGTGGCACTTGCTCTGAAGGTTGATGCCTTCCCCACCCGCCTCAGTCGAAATCAGAAAACGCCCTTGTTCTTCAAAGCGCTTGATGGCTTCACGCCTTTCGGCATGCTGCATAGAGCCATTGATTAACTCGACCTGATAACTGCCATAGTGCTCAGCTAAAGCATCCCGCAGATAGTTTTGAGTAGTGCGGTATTCGGTAAAAATCAGCACTTTCTCATCGGCATTGGTTGCGTGAATTTTGCCGATGATTTCTTCGATAAACAGCTTCAGCTTAAGGTCATTCGCCTTTAGTGCGGCGGCCTCAGCAATCAGATCTTTCAGCAGCTGCACCTCGCCGGCAAAGAACTCGCGTGCGTCGCTGGTGAACTGTTCTTCCCATTCACCCAGATAGCGCTCATCGCTGGGCTCTTCAGCAGACGTACCGTTTGCTTGATCGTCGAGTAGGCGCTGGAGGCGATTACACAGGGCCCGGTGAATGGCCGCTGCGCTGGAGGCCGCCAGTTTACGGTAAACCGTCATGACGAACCCAATGGCGTTGCCTTTACGGCCTAGCGATTCACCTGCGCTGTAGCCTTTGCGCAGATAGTCCTGAAGCGTTTTATCGAACTCGACGGACTCCAGACTGCTGGGCACCTGCAAAGCCTTGGTGATCTTACCTTGGAAGATGAAGTTCCCTTCCGCATCCGTTACGTCGGCTTTGTGGTTGCGGAATACCATGTCATGCAGGATTTCAGGCTTCAGGTTGAGCGCCATCAGTTCGGTACGGCGCTCAGGGCGCAGCAACTCTAGCAGTGCGACGAACTTGTCCTGCATGCCCTGGTGAGGAGTCGCGCTCAGCAACAGCATGTGCTTGGTTTGGCTGCGTAAGTTTTTCGCCAGGTCATAGCGCTCAGAACTGTCCAGCTTTTGCCCATACTGGCGGCGGCTGAGTCGATGGCCTTCGTCAAAAATCACCAGGTCCCAAGGTTCTGCCTGGAGCAGGCTTTCCAAGTGACCTTCCTGCTTGAGTCGATCCATGGATCCGATGACACAGTCGTGCATCTTCCACTGGCGGGGTTCGTTGATACGGAAGTCCTCGCCATAGATCTCGAAGTCTTCGATCTTGAACTTGTGATACAGCTCTTCCTGCCACTGTTTGGTCAGGCCAGCGGGCGTGATCAGCAGGATGCGTTTCACCAGGTCTCGTTGCCGCAGTGCATGCAGCAGCATGCCGGTCTCGATGGTCTTACCTAACCCCACGTCGTCTGCAATCAACCAGTTGAAGTTGCCGGATGCGAGGATGTGATGCACCAAGTGAATCTGATGAGGCAGTGGCTCAATTTCTAGATGGGAAAGGGCGCCGGTGTTTTCATTCCATACTTTGATGGCATGGGCCAGCATGCGCAGGCGCATACGCTCGGCATCGTGTGCTTCGCCTTTGCTGGCGGTGACAAAGCGATGCTTAACGCCCTTTACCTGACGCAGATATTGATAGGGCAGCCAATGGCGCTCACCACGCTCTGGAAAATCGACCAATACCTGTTCGCTTCCTGCCAAGGTGCGCTGCTGCATGATGACGCCATGCCCCAGTGAGCGAACACCGCTACCAGGGGTTTCGTCGACCACGTCCATGCCATTTTGAAAGCCCGAGCGCACGGCAGATGCATCGACATAGCCCAGCTTCTTCTCTGGGCTAAACCAGTGAACCTGAAGCTGATCTTCGTCCTCTTTAGCAATGGCCATTTTGACGATGCCCCGGCGCTCACTCTGGCCGCTGGGCAATGCTTGGCTGACCCAGCAACCTGGAACGTGGGTAAGTCTGAGGGGCTTCATGGGCTAGTCCTTTATCCTAGGGCTCAATGCTTGGTGAGGTTTGGTCGGTATGCTGTGCGTGCAAGGCAGATGCGAGCGGCGCGGCCGACCATTGGGATGGTGCTTCATCAGCCTCATCGTCACTGCTCTCTTCCTCGGTCTCAAAGTCGCTAGGGCTCTCTGCGTTTTCAGCCTGTTTTTTCGAGCGCTTTTCGGCATTGATCGATGGCGTTTCTGCTACTGGCGGCTTGTCACTGAAGTAGCAGCCGGGCTCCTGCGGATGCTTGGTTTGAAATACGCCATAGGCCCTAAGAATCTCAGTTTTCTCGTACTCCAGCGAGTCGCACAGACCCAGGTCGCTGTACTCCTCAGCAGGTAGTTCGTGAGGGTCGCAGAAGTCAAAGGGCCCTGAATTCAACCCATAAGTGCAACGCTCACCCCTGCATACACTTCGTACGGTGTCTTCCAGCCCAGGCGTTTGCGTGGGCGTAAATTGATCTTCGC
>LNDO01000026.1 GCA_001465025.1 Pseudomonas sp. Ga0074129 | reverse complement strand
AGCCCGTCCCAGCGAGCGCAGCGAGCGATTTGAACCATTTGTTAGACGCTCGGATGTACGCATAATTTAAAGCACCGCTTTCTTGCTTGTAACGCGTTTCGCGATGAGCCTGGCGAAACGCAATAAATTTAATGTTTGCAATGCAACTGAAAAACCATGATTTCAACGTGCCTCGATGGCAAACGGCGTAAGCACAGCAACCGAAAGACTAAACCCGAGAAAGCCCCGAAAGCAATCGCGCGGCCTTACGAACAACAATTACGCAACGAACGAAACGCGATAAATCCAATGTTTGCAATGTAACGATCTGAGCGCAGTGTTGAAAAATGCCACAAATATAACGGGCGTCCGTTCAGCCAATACACATTTCAAACTGTGAAAACCTCGAAAGCAAACGTGCGTTGTTATGGGCGTACGCATTACTAAAAACAAGCTTTAGAAATATGGACGTCTAACGTTTGGCTAAGGGGCGGGCTTTAGCCCGTCCCAGTGAGCGAAGCGAGCGATTTGAGCCAGTTGTTAGGCCTTGGATTGAAGTGGAAGATTAAAGTGCGGGATCATTTTTCTGTTCCCATGCAACATCAAATCCGTCAGTGGCAAATGGAATTACACCATTCCCAAAGTCTATAAATACATAGTCTGCCATTGAAAATTGTTCTCTAATATACTCTTTTCCAGCTTGAGTTTTTATTATATAGACCTTCTGTGTTGCTCCCTTCGTGGTTGGGTCTGGGCCGCAGAATAAGGCTGAAGAAACATTTTTTTCGTCTACACGAATGACAATGTTAACTGGGCTTTCGTTCGTGCTATTGATTATGCATGGCTCATAAATTTTGAAGCCAATGTCCGCGCCGTCGTGCCCAGCCGAAATCATGGCTATATGAATAGGTGGGTTTGCATTTTTCTTATCGTATATAGCAGTGACGGCATATTTGAATTCGGCCTTTCTGAAAGAAACGGCATTGATCCCTTTTCCTCCGTTGTCGATGATCTGTCTATTTAATAATAAGAAGCTTTTGAAGCTGCTGGGTAGTTTGTTTAGTTGTTCTTCAGTTAGGCGTTTGTCTTGAGCGCTTGCCGATGCCATATAGATGGCGCAGAGGATTAATCCTGAAATAATTTTATTTTTCATTTTGTTACTGTTGGTCCCTTATTAAGTATTAGCTGTGATTTGCCCGCGGGCACATTCTAAGAGTGTGTCAGTTTCTGGGTTGTGGTCAATCAGCAGTAAAGCAGCTACTCTTCTCATGGAGTTTTCATCGTACTGCTTGTGATGCTTGATAAAATCAGCTTCCAATGCGGTCTCGATAAAAGCATCAAATTCGTAGTCCCATGAGAGTTGCGCATATTTTATTTTTAAGTCAGTTTTTGATGTCATATTTTATAAGGCGGTTTGTGTTTGAGGGTGGCGGTCCTTATGCTTTTATGACTGGCGGCGAAGCTCAGTCGACGTCATAGGTGATCGGCTGCGGCGACGAGTTATAATTGATTTCTTGGGGTGCACACTCTTCTGGAATGTATTCTGTAGGAACATTCATGGATTGGCAGATGTATGATATTTTATTATTTTTTCTTGTTTGAGGAGAAAATATTAAAACCCCTTCGCTCAAAGAATCCCCTGCTAGTTGTATTTCTATAACTCCGGTCTGATTGTCAAATGTGATCTTGCCAATGTGGTTCTGTTCGGGTTTTTCTAGATTTAGTTCATCTATGCTTTTCGGATATTTAAAATGCATTGAATGGTACTTTGAGAGCGATGCTGTTACGGTCTTTGCATGCTTGTAAGACTCTTTGGATCGAACGCCTTGGTAGTAACTGCTATGAATGGAGTAGAAGAGATAAAATATTGAGGCGGCCACAGCGGTCACCAAAATTAAGAATGCTTTTGTTATGATTTTCATCGATATTTGGGTTCTATTTAAGTAGGTTTAATTGGTTCTCGAAAGCTAGCGTCGAAGCTAAATGGCGCGCTCTAACGAATCCCATTTGAGCTCCGAGTTCGGAAGACAAACCCAACCAGATGTAGTGATTGAAGATTAAACGAGCAGCGCGCCTACATGCACGCTGCCGGATTGCAAAGGTCAGTCGTTATAGATTCCGCCGCCATACTGCCCTTGGTTGCGATCAATGTTAGTCCGGGGATTGTATTTGTCCCGTATTTGAGCGCTTGGATCATGTTCATATCTGATCCGGTCAGTGGGTTTGTTGAGGTTGTACTGATACTGATTTCCAGATGAACTCTCGTAAGAGCTGTCTCTATTATAGGAATCATCTGAGTCGTAGCTGGTTCCTCCAGAGTTAATTGGCTGCCAACCAATGGATTCGGCAAGGGCTGCGCCTGAGTTTGCTCCAATAATAGCCATGAATAAGATTGTGGTTTTTTTCAAGATGGCACTCCTTGGTGCGGTTGAGATCTAGGTTTCTTGCCTAACGTTTGGTTAAGGGGCGGGCTTTAGCCCGTCCCAGCGAACGAAGTGAGTGATTTGAACCAGTTGTTAGGCATTGCTATTGGCAACTGGGACGGTAGGCGGACTATCTGGGAAAATTTCTTTTAAACGCTCAGCTAAGGTTTTTTGATACGCAGATATCTTTTCGTCTTTGCTCTTTCCATTGTGAGCAAGATCCCACAGCATTGCTGCTGCGGCCATTACTGTAAGTTCGGCATTTTGTGCTCGAAAGTAAACGAAGCGCCATTCCATGCCAAGGTTTAGCTCTGGGTGGAGAAGCGGAGCTTCGATTTTTCCAGACGGGTGGACTGCCAAATCCCTATAGCGGTAGATCTGCTTTAGGTTGTCTCTGAGTATAGACGCGCCCTTTTGCGTCAAGCTGAATGCTCGTCGTGTGACCTCAGCTACTTGTGTGTAGCGAGCAGTGCGACCATTGCGCCATTTTTCCAGAGTTGAAGGTGGAATTGTCACGTGCTCTCGCAGTACCGCGTATACAGCATCCCAAGCAATTGCGGCGGCCATGATGGCCTGCATAGATGCTTCGAACTCGACTTCTAAAGCTTGAGCCTTAGCCTCTTCATCTGTGCCTTGCCAAACAGCATCACGATTAGCCTTTGCAATAAGAGCTGCGTCTAGGTGGCGCTTTGCAATTTGAATCCATGTTGGGCAGACGTCAAACCGAACATGCAACGTAATCGGATCGGCTTCGAGTTCACCACTTTCACTAATACGGAGTGAAAAGTGAGGAATTGAAACTGACATTCCGCGGGTGATGAAGATGCCTGCCATGGTTGTAATGCCTAACGTTTGGTTAAGGGGCGGGCTTTAGCCCGTCCCAGTGAGCGAAGCGAGCGGTTTGAACCACTTGTTAGACGTAACTATTGGGGTAAATTGGTTATGGGCTGTTGTAGAACTCGATTAACTTATCTACTACTGCCATTTGTTGCTCAGTGAATGATGCGCCTTGCGCTTCCATTGCCCCGGCGAAGTGCATAAGGTTTTTTTGAATTTCCGGCTCTGATAAAAGCTGCGCAGAGAATAACTTTGGTACGCCGCGATGCTCTGCGACATTTTCTACGCCATAAACAAATTCCTCGATTTTATCTCGACTTGCCATCCATGACGGGAGTCGAGTCGTGCCTGAATTGACCTCTCGCTGCGCTCGGATTGTATCCGCATGGTGCATTCTAACTTTGGCTTGTAGGATGCCCCGGACGATTAGTAAGACAATGTAAGCTAAGATAGACAATCCTGCCGTTGGCCATGCTAGTACTAGTGCTAGAAGAAAAAGTATTGCCATAAATTCACCGGAATATTTTGCGGAACACGAACACTCATGCCTTTTTAGATGTTAGTACAGACCCATGGCCGTCGAATGTTCGGCTCAATGTCACTACATATTTTTGGCCTTTTACCGCAGCCTCAAAATCTATCCAGCCATTTTGAGCATCTTTGATGCTATTGATTGGTCTGCAGGTGGATTTTTGCATGTATGACTGCACGTCGTTATAAGAAATCTCCTTGTATGCTGTGCCAACTATGCTTCCTTCACGACCAAGCGTTTCGATCGCCCATTCGATCATCTGATGTTTCTTGCTTGCTGCAGAAAATAATGAACTGAAGAATCCCATAAATCTCCTTGTTACTGGTGATTGGACGTTTAAGGGGCGGGCTTTAGCCCGTCCCAGCGAGCGCAGCGAGCGATTTGAACCATTTGTTAGACGCTCGGATGTACGCATAATTTAAAGCACCGCTTTCCTGCTTGTAACGCGTTACGCGATGAACTTGACGAAACGCAATAAATTTAATGTTTGCAATGTAACTGACTGACTGCGGTTTTGCCTACGACTCGATAGTGGCGGCGGACTTTCAGTAAAGCAAATTATGTTGACCTGTGAAACCTTAAGCAGTGGAACAATGTTGCTGATGTACGCGATTAAAAACCAAACAAGCTGAAAGCGATTGGCTAACGTTTGGTTAAGGGGCGGGCTTTAGCCCGTCCCAGTGAGCGAAGCGAACGATTTGAACCAGTTGTTATGCGCTGTACCAATTACGTATTGATGTAATAAGACCTTCTGCAAGCTCTTGGATTTCTGACACATAATAGCAATGACCACTTTGAGGCTCGTATGAGTACCTTGCGTGGACGAAATAGTCTTTGCACTGTGCTAGCAGCGGCTTAATATCTTTACCTGTTGCGCTCTTGAAAAGAACCTCTAGCCTATTTGCAATATCAGCATCCAAGTTGCTGAATATTTTCTCTAGGTTATGGCCTCTGACATTTGAATATATCTCTGCGTCCCCGATGAGTTCGCCTGCAAGTGCGGGAAAAGCCTTTACACCTGAATCGCTGCACTTCAACAGTAATTCGATACAGAGAGCAAGGTTGCATACTACAGCCATTACATTTTCTTGAAGTTTAATATCGTCATCTAACGCAGGTTTTGCCAGTGCATAGAATTGAAGCGCACTAGCGAAAATATGATGAGAAGGTTCCTTGGGCACTGCGCTGCTCCTGTAGTGCATAACGTTTGGTTAAGGGGCCGGCTTTAGCCGGTCCCGAGTGAGCGAAGCGAACGACTTGAACCAGTTGTTATGTGCTCTTAACTCGTAGCCAATGCTTTTTTGAGTTTTCCTGGCGTTTAATTTTGCCAGTTTTTATAAGCTGATTGAATGATGTGGTGAATTCGGACTGCGGAACCTTGAGCTTATGTTGTATTTCAATTGACGTGATGGGTTGAGACATTAGTTTGAGAATTTTTGCCTCAATGGATGTGTCGATTGCCACTACAACGTTGTTTGTCTCGGTTTCTATGGCGATATGCGGCGCGCTAGATTTTACGCCTGCAAGTGAGCATTGAAATTCAAAAGCCTTCCAAAGATTTTGGTCTTTGGAGCAAAGGTTAAACTCTATTGCTTTTTTCTCAGCTTTTGAGAGGTGAGATAGGACGTTTGATAGATGAGCAATTATGTAGAAGTCTGCTTGGTTTTGCCCCGAAGGATAGCCGCTTACGCAGGTTAATAGCGCATTGCTGCATGCAGATTTGAGGCTTTCTGAATTTGTGAAGACGAAAACTCTATCGAGGATGGAAATCGTTAGTTCATCCAGCATGCTGAGGCCGATATTTTCAGCGTCGACGTAATAGATTTTCAAAGGCTACTCCAGTGCCAGATGAGTACATAACGTTTGGTTAAGGGGCCGGCTTTAGCCGGTCCCGAGTGAGCGAAGCGAACGACTTGAACCATTTGTTATGCGGCTGGCACTATGGAACATCAAATAAGATGCGCCAATCGTCATCTGGGTTGAACGAATTCGGCATGTCCTCCTGGGCACACCAAGAGCCGAAAAAGTCCTCTACATGTCCCTCTGACATCATGTGAAGAATGTTTGTCGGGGCCGGATGCTTGCGTGCTAAATATCCGATTCGATACCAGTCTTCACTATCATGAAAGTGGACTCCATCAATTTCTACCTCGTAGACATGTCGAGTGAACTCCTGATCTAGATCGAATGAAGCATCTGAGTTTTTTTCAAGAGACGCCTCAAGTAGCTCAGATTGGAACTGAGCAATTTCTAGAAATAGACGGCAGTACTCATAGACATCAAAGTCTGGCTTCTGAAAATTATCGCCACTCGATGGTGCTCGATAAGATATAAGCTCTCTAAATGCTTTCAGATGGAGCGTAGAGTCCTTTACGCGTTTCGATAAATCTTTGTCGAAGTGCGCTATAGCATCACACGCAATATTTATCGTTTTTGAGTGCGTTGCTTGAAGTATTTCTCCATCGTTCCACTTTACCTGCGGGCTAGTGAAAAGAATTGCACGGAGGGAGTGCATAACCGTGTAGTAACTAAGGTATGAAACAACTGGCCTTAGGTTACTCGCTTCGGCAAATTTCAGGCTTTGAGCCATGACGGAGGAGGCTAAAGTCATCTTGGCTGCGTAGAAAATGCGCACCACCCATTCCGAGTTAAGCTCAGAGTTCCAGGACTTTGTAAGTGCGGAGAATTGTCGTAATAAATCTTGACTGCGTTTTTTTACATCTTTTTCTTTTGCAAATTCCGGAAGTTTCTGAAATTCGTACCACCAGTCACGGTCAGCGTATTTCATTTGGCTTCCGAGAAATTTCCTTGTTTGGATATGTGTCATATACGGCTGCCCGATGAAGCATAACGTTAAGTTAAGGGGCGGGCTTTAGCCCGTCCTAGTGAGCGAAGCGAACGACTTGAACTTATTGTTAGAAGTGGTGGCATGTCGGACATTGATTT
>LNDO01000025.1 GCA_001465025.1 Pseudomonas sp. Ga0074129 | reverse complement strand
AAGATTTCCCCCATCTTCCAGGCCTTTCGTGATTGCTCCTTTGGCCTAGCGGCGCCTTTGTGGCGCCGTGCTTTTTCCCAGCTGACGCAATTGTAGTTCTGGGGTCAGCGGCCTGGCAGCAAGCGGGGAATAGCATGAGATTTCCAGCACCCATCGCGAGGTCTCACCATGAAACGCTTACCCCTTAAACTGCTGATCAGCACTCTGTTCATCAGCACCACCTTTCCGGCATTTGCCGAGGTCGGCGGCAGTAGCAATGGCATTGGGCAGCAGGCCCAGGCGACGCCAGCGACTCGTACCATCTTGGTAAAGATGGACGACATCAACTACAGCCAGAAAACGATCGATGTGAAGCCAGGTGAAACCGTGCGCTTCGTTCTGAAGAACGAGGGCGCGTTGATGCACGAGTTCAACATCGGGCAGGCAGCGTCCCAGCTGGAGCACCAGCGCAAGATGGCGTCCTTGTTCAAGGACGGCACACTGACCCCGACCGGCATGGCCGAGCGCATTGTCTGGCATGAGCGTTATGGCACGGGAGACTCCAACCCTCCAGGCTATCCGGAAGTCATCAAAGCCAAGCATGACGACCCGAACGCGGTTCTCGTCGAGCCCGGCACAACTAAAGAGTTCGTGTGGACCTTCCCTCAGGCGGGCAGTTTGAGCTTCGCCTGTACATTGCCTGGGCATTACCAGGCGGGAATGGTCGGTGAGTTTGCTCTGCGTTAGTCCGGCACCGGTGCTACCCGTTGGCCGCGGGCTGGGTAGCACCGATCTGACGAACCTTACTGCGATGTAGTTTTCGCGTCAGCGTACCGCCAGTTGCACCTCATTAGCATCGGGACTCATCCCTCCTCAACACCTCAGAGGCACACCATGAAACTCAGACCCGCTTTCATAATCACCACCCTTGGTTTACTGCTCAGTGCTGCCAATGCGCTGGCCAGCCCGGGCCACAAGAAAGACAGTATCGGGCAACCGGGAGACAGTCAGGCAGTAGATCGCACCATCGAAGTCCGGATGGGGGACATCTTCTTTGAACCCAAGGCAATGGAAATCAAGGCGGGCGAGACGGTTCGCTTCGTACTGCTGAACGAGGGAGCCCTGCTGCACGA
>LNDO01000024.1 GCA_001465025.1 Pseudomonas sp. Ga0074129 | reverse complement strand
GGTAGACTTATCCACAGTTGCTGGTAACAAAATCAGCAATCCGCCCTGGGTCAAATTTCAATCGGCAGGGTGGGTCAATTTTCCATCAGCGCCAACACGTTGGGATCTGGCGCTACGGTACCGATTGATTGAGACCATCGCGTTGTGGGAAGGGCGCTTGACCACGGGGCATTTGATGCAGAGCTTCGGCATCAGTCGGCAACAAGCTTCGAAAGACATCAACAGCTATCTGACTGACTACGCGCCCGGCAACCTGGACTACGACAAGCACATCAAGGGCTACGTACCCAGTCGACAATTCAGTCCGCTGTTCATTGATGACAGCGCCAGTGCCTATTTGCATTTGCTGAACCAGAACAGCGAACGGGCACCACACATCGAAGGCTTAGCGCTGGCTTACGCGCATACAGAGGTTCTGAATGTGCCGGATCGCTCGGTTAGGCCTGAAGTCTTGCGTCCGCTGTTGCGTGCCTGCCGAGAGGGACTTCGCCTGGAGTGCGACTATGTTTCTTTGGCCAACCCAGTGGCCGAAACACGCCTGATCGCACCTCACACCCTGGTCTATACCGGCATGCGCTGGCACGTGCGGGCCTACTGCGAAAAGAACCGCGACTACCGCGACTTTGTCTTGAGTCGCTTCAGGGGTGAGCTAGACGTGCTTGGTGAGTCCGACCAAGGCCGCGACGCGGATGACGGTTGGAATAGTGAAGTCGAAGTGGTGATAGAGCCTGATCCCCGGCTGAAACCCGATCAACGCTGCATCATCGAGGTGGACTTTGGGATGCAGGCTGGGCAGCTGAAAGTGGCGACTCGTGGGGCGTTGGTGCAGTACGTACTACAACGCTACCAGATCGATCCGCATAAAGTGCAGACTAAGGCCAGCGCCCAACAGATTGTGGTGAGCAATCTCGATGAGCTATCCATCTGGCTTTACTCCTAGGGGCGAGGGCGTTATTCCACTGGGCCGAAGGCAATCCGGGCCAGCAACCAAAATACGCCACCCAAGGTTGCTGCGAGCAATCCTGCATCAATTGAGCTGATCATCCACACAGGGCACCTCCTGGTCGCTGTGAGTAAGACCATAGAGGCCAGGAGATATCGGGGCAATCTGTTAGCTTTTCGTGCGTAAACAATTGGGGCGGGCTTTGTAAGAATCGGCCATGAGGTATCGTTTTCGCTCACTGTCATGTGAAGCATGCCCGGTCGAACGCGGTCTGTGTTCAACTAGCTCGGACCGCACCGCAAGCGATGTAATTGAAATCCACACTATCAATAGTCTCCTTGAACACGAGATGACGTTGTTAACGAAAATTATTTAGTCTCGGAAATGCCAGTCGATGGAAGCCATCAGCATCAAGTAGCGCAGGGCTGCGCCGGAGTGATGGTTCTCCTTAGCCTGATCCTTCACCTCAAGCTTCGCCCTGATACCCAGATGTAGATTCGCTGTATCGTTGGTGGCTGGCGCGTGCTGACTGAACGGCTGGCGAATGCTCCCGAGTTGTTGACGCCAGTAGGACTTGGTTGTCCTCGGGTTGTTGGTGTCATAGACGATCAGCTCGATTGATCGAGTCGGAACACCTATCGCACTGAGCAGCCACAAATAGCCCTGTGCATGGTCTTCGTCACGATCACGCTGGAATCGCAGCGTGGTTTCCGTCTTCCAACAACGCTCAACAAAATCATCAATAACACGCTGGGCGCGATCGCTGTCGGGACCTTCGAGCAGGTCGTAGAGCCGCTGTGCATAGTCGGCCACCCCTTCACGCGCTCCATGCTTCGGTGGCGATGGCAACAGCGACAGCGATGCTTCTGCGTGCCGAGCAGGTTGCAGCCTGTGTTTAGGGATTACGCTGCTTGCTCCTGGACGCTGCGGCATATCGCGGATATAGCGAGCCCGCTCCAGCATCATTTCGCGCTCCTCAGCAGAAAACTCGACCCAATCAAGATTGACCTCGCGGCCTGTCTGCTCTGCATATGAGGCATACGCCAGCATCGACTCGATAGCTTGGACTCGCCCCATCGCCCAGTTTTGATTCACCGGCTGAGCCTGAACTGGATGTGATTTTTTCCGAGCACGACGGATGTCTTTGAGCGGCTTTATGCGGCAAATGACGTCGAGCAGCACACCACAGTCAACTGAAATGCCATCAACATACTCAGCTTTTTTGGTGGGCTGGCTGACGCCACCTATATGGGCAACGTTTGCAGCGTTGAATAGCCAATTTTTGGGGTTCCATTGCCACATCATGGCCATGACCTGCGGCAGGCTATGAATGTAGTGCAGCAGCGTAGTTTTGGGGCTGCCATGCCCAAGAATGGCACTGACAATATGAACGATTTTCCGGGTAGGGCCGTCAATGGGCAGCATTGCTTTGCGCAATCTGAGGTCATCCCTCAGCCAGCGGACTGTCAGGGGCAGATCATGGAAAATCAGCTCGGGTGAGAGGCGGTTATGCGCCGCCATCAGTTTGGAAAACAGCCATGTCGCGCAGGAATGTCGCAGGTGGTGGTAGTGCAGGAACTCAGAGCCAGTCACTGCGCGCATACAGTTGTGCAGGGCCGGGAACAGAGCGCTTTCGCTGATCCATTGAGTTTTCAACTGCGGGATACAGAACAGGAAATCCGAGGTTGGTTTGATGCGCTCCTCAGCCCGCCGCTCCCGATACCATTCAATCAGCAATTGGAGTTCTTCTGGTTCGAGCAGCACCCGCAGTGGGAGATTCCGGACCGCATTGAGGGTTTTTAGTTGGCGGAGGACATGAGGGCGAATTAGCAGATCAACGGGCAGCTCTAGTCCGGCCAGTTCATCGCTGGATAGTCTGCGCATGTTCGGGTGGCGCGCCTGAATACGTGCTGCGTCCTCTGTCGAATATTCGGGCACATGCAAATCGCATAGGCGCAGCTTTAGAGCCTCGTTGCGCCGCAAACCCAACCGAAACCCCAGGATCAATAACAGCCTCGCAGCTGTGACTAGGCGTGGGGTACGCAGCTCCAGACCGCAGGTGCCGAGCGCCTGCAGAACAGACTGGTACTGATCCTCGCTGATAATGCGAGCATCCACACGAGTCACGCCCTTGCCGATGCCCAGGATTGAGTAGGGGCTGACTGGTGGATAGTTGAACCGACGCTGTAGAAACGTATGGAACTCGAAGATTGCCTTGGCCAGAGTACGCCTTTTGCTATCTGTGGCCTGCGCATCCAGTGAGGATTCATAGAGGATTTCCAGCGCGTCAATTTCGAGCTCGAAAATGCTTATGCCATCTAGCTGAGAGGTA
>LNDO01000023.1 GCA_001465025.1 Pseudomonas sp. Ga0074129 | reverse complement strand
CGAAGATCAATTTACGCCCACGCAAACGCCTGGGCTGGAAGACACCGTACGAAGTGTATGCAGGGGTGAGCGTTGCACTTATGGGTTGAATTCAGGCCTCAATGACAAAAATTCTGGGCAAAAGAATGCCCGGGCGGATCGCGCCCGGGCATCGGGCACCACAAGGGTCGGGTTGCGACCCTGACAGCGCTAGTTACGTTCCCTGAGCCGGAGCTCAGGGATACCGCTGGCAGATTTAGATCTTGCCAACCAGGTCCAGCGAAGGAGCCAAAGTCTTCTCGCCTTCTTTCCACTTAGCCGGGCAAACCTGACCTGGGTTGGCGGCGGTGTACTGAGCTGCTTTCAGCTTACGCAGGGTCTCAGAAACATCACGGGCGATTTCGTTGGAATGAATTTCCAGGGTCTTGATGATGCCATCCGGGTTGATCACGAAGGTGCCACGCAGGGCCAAGCCTTCTTCCGGGATGTGCACGCCAAACGCGTTGGTCAGCTGGTGAGTCGGATCACCTACCAGCGGGAACTGCGCCTTGCCAACGGCAGGCGAAGTTTCGTGCCATACCTTGTGCGAGAAATGGGTGTCAGTGGTGACGATGTAGACTTCAGCGCCAACTTTCTGGAATTCAGCGTAGTTGTTAGCGGCGTCTTCGATCTCAGTCGGGCAGTTGAAGGTGAAAGCAGCCGGCATGAAAATCAGCACGGACCACTTGCCTTTCAGGCTTTGCTCGGTGACCTGGATGAACTCACCGTTGTGGAAAGCATTAGCAGCGAACGGTTGAACGTGAGTATTGATGAGGGACATCTCTGATTCCTTCTGAGGGTTAAGAAGTTTTGACAGGGCGCATTCTAGCCCCTTATGCAAAAAAAGCTTATTGATTGCCGCCATGATTCCGATTGAGTGAGCCAATCGAAGACGCGGCTCAAACCAATGATGAATCTATAACCACCACCAGCTTGCCGTTGACGGTGTTAGTCGCCAACTCAGCAAATGCCAGTTCGGCCTCTTTGATGGCAAAACTGCGCTGAAGTTGCGCCTGCAAGCGGCCTTCGGCAAACAGCGGCCAAACAAACTGCTGCACATCACGCAGCAAATCGGCCTTGAATTGCTCATCACGGTTGCGCAGCGTCGAGCCAATCAAACTGATGCGTTTACCCAGCACCAGGGCCAAGTCCAACTCTGCCGCCCGCCCACCGAGTAGACCGATGTTGACCCAGCGGCCGTCCAACGCCAGCAGATCCAGATTCAGTGCGGCATAGCGCCCGCCGACCGGGTCAAGAATCACATCGAAGGGTCCGAAATCGCGCAACGCCTGCAACTGCTCGTCACCACGCAACACACCGCCCTGCGCACCCAGGCTCTCGCAATAGCTCAAGCGCGCCGCGCTGCCAACACTCACCCAGCAGGGGCTGCCAAAGGCTTTACACAACTGAATGGCCGCTGACCCCACGCCACTGGCGCCTGCGTGCAACAAGACTTTTTGCCCCGGTTTTAACGCCGCCAACTGAAACAGGTTCAACCAAGCAGTGGCATAAACCTCAGGCAATGCAGCCGCTTGCTGCAACCTCATGCCTTCGGGCACCGGCATGGCATGACGCGCATCCACCACCACCTGCTCGGCCATGCCGCCACCGCTGAGCAGCGCGCACACCCTATCGCCCACCTTCCAGTCGCAACCGGCGCCTACTTCGGTCACCACGCCGGCGCATTCCAGCCCAAGGATATCCGTAACGCCTGGCGGCGGCGGGTAGTGCCCCGCGCACTGAAGAAGGTCAGCCCGGTTCAAACCGGCAGCCGCCACCTGGATACGAATTTCACCCACATCACAGCTCGGTGCGGGGCGCTCCACCCACTCCACACGGCCTTCCACGCCTTGCAATGCCTTCACGGTGCCTCCATAGTGCAATTGAACCGAGCCCGGCGCAGACCGCCGGGCTTTTGCATGGCGCCGATGGAACCTGGCGCGCTTAAAGACGGCCTAATATGCGTTATCAACTGCCCACACGTCGAATCAGCATGAAGCGATCCCTAGTCAGCGTCACCCTCGCCTTCTCACTGGCCCTGAGCGCCTTTCCGCTCGCGGCTAAAACCACCCGAGATGCGTCCTGGGATTATCTGCAGCCAGACCGTGACCAGGTGATCGCCAGCCTCAACATCGTTGAGCTGCTTAAACGTCATCATTACAACAAGCCACCATTAAATGATGAGCGCTCCGAGAAAATCTATCAGGGCTACCTGAAGATGCTCGACCCCTCACGCAGCTTCTTTACCGCCGCTGATATTGCGGAGTTCGACCCATGGCGCACGCGCTTTGATGACTTGTTGAAAAACGGCGACCTGCAGCCTGGTTTTGCCATGTACAAGCGTCACTTGGAACGTCTGCAGAGCCGGCTGACCTACACCTTGGGCTTGCTGGAGCAAGGCGTCGACACATTTGACTTTACCGTTGACGAAAGCCTGCTGGTCGACCGGGAAGATGCACCCTGGGCCAAAGACCTCAGCGAACTTGAAGACCTGTGGCGCAAGCAGGTTAAAGATGACGTGTTACGCCTGAAGATTGCCGGCAAAGAACCTAAGGCTATTCAAGAACTGCTTACAAAACGCTATAAAAATCAACAGGCGCGCCTCCAGCAAACCCGCGGTGAAGATGTCTTTCAGGCTTACATCAACGCGTTCGCCATGTCTTATGACCCGCACACCACTTACCTGTCGCCCGACAACGCGGAAAACTTTGACATCAACATGAGCCTGTCGCTCGAAGGCATTGGCGCGGTTCTGCAAAGCGATAACGAGTTCGTCAAAGTGGTGCGTTTGGTGCCTGCCGGGCCTGCCGAAAAGAGCAAACAAATTGCTCCGGCTGACAAAATCGTCGGTGTAGCCCAAGGCAGCAAAGAAATGGTCGACGTGATCGGCTGGCGCCTAGACGAAGTGGTCAAGCTGATTCGCGGCCCGAAAGGCTCGCAAGTTCGCCTGGAAGTCATCCCGGCAAGCAACGCGCCCAATGATCAAACTAGCAAAGTGGTCGCCATCACCCGCGAAGCTGTGAAGCTGGAAGAGCAAGCGGCGAAAAAGTCGATCCTCAATCTCAAGCACGAAAACCGCGACTACAAACTCGGCGTGATCGAGATTCCAGCGTTCTATCTGGATTTCAAAGCGTTCCGCGCGGGTGACCCCAACTACAAAAGCACCACCCGCGATGTGAAACGCTTGCTGACTGAGCTGGAAAAAGAAAAAGTCGACGGTGTGGTGATTGACCTGCGTAACAACGGCGGCGGCTCCCTGCAAGAAGCGACCGAATTGACCGGCCTGTTTATTGATCAAGGCCCAACCGTCCTGGTGCGTAACAGCGATGGTCGAGTGGATGTGCTGGCTGATGAAAACAGCGGGGTTTATTACAAAGGCCCGCTGGCAGTATTGGTCAATCGCCTGTCTGCGTCAGCCTCTGAGATCTTTGCCGGGGCCATGCAGGACTACCACCGCGCCCTGATTCTGGGCGGCCAAACCTTTGGTAAAGGCACAGTGCAGTCCATCCAACCGCTGAACCACGGCGAATTGAAACTGACCCTCGCCAAGTTCTACCGCGTTTCGGGGCAAAGCACCCAGAACCAGGGCGTAATACCGGACATCAAGTACCCAGACTTAATGGACACCAAGGAAATCGGTGAAAGCGCCCTGCCTGAAGCCTTGCCATGGGACAGCATTAAACCGGCGATCAAGCCTGAGCTTGATCCAATCAAACCGTTCCTCGCCGAACTACAAAGCCGCTTTGAAGACCGAACGGCGCAAAATCCAGACTTCACCTTTGCCCGCGAACGTCTGCAACTGGCACAAAAGCTGATGACCGAAACGACCGTAAGCCTCAATGAGGTCACTCGCCGGGCCCAGCACGCGGATATCGAGGCGCAGCAACTGGCCATCGAAAACACCCGTCGCCAAGCCAAAGGCGAAGAGACACTGAACAAACTCAAGGTAGAAGATGAGGATGCATTGCCGGTAGAAGACGACAAAGTAAAACCTGAGGATGACGCCTATCTGGCTGAAACCGGGCGCATTTTGCTCGACTACCTGGGGCTCAATACTCGACTGGCCAAGCAATAAACACGAGCGTCATCAAAGGGTCATTAAACTGTCGTGAAATGCGGGGATTGGTAGTAATGCCAGTCCCCGTTTTTTATGCCATCGAGACCCTAAATGATTGCCACCGAGCAGTTCAGTGCACTGGACAACATCCTTGCCAACAGCGATCTGCACACCCTGTTTCAGCCGATTTATTCGCTCTCTGAGCGGCGCATTCTGGGCTACGAAGCACTTAGCCGTGGCCCGTCCAACAGCGCGTTGCACTCGCCTATCAATCTTTTTGCCGTCGCACGCAGCGCCGGGCGTTTGAGCGAGCTTGAATTACTTTGTCGACGCAACGCCTGTCAGCGTTTTAGCCAGCTCAAACTCGACGGCAAGCTGTTTCTCAACGTCTCACCAGACTCGCTGATGGAACCCAAACACCAGCCCGGTCGAACCCTACAGTTGTTGCAAACGCTGGGTATTCCGCCCAGCCAGGTGGTCATCGAACTCACCGAGCAATCCCCCACTGACGACTTCGCCCTGCTCGACACCGCTCTGCATCACTACCGCGCCATGGGTTTTTCCATTGCCTTGGATGACTTGGGCGCAGGCTATTCAAGCCTGCGCTTGTGGTCTGAATTACGACCTGATTACGTCAAGATCGACCGGCACTTTATCGATGGCATTCATCAAGATGCCGTGAAGCGCGAGTTCGTCGGCTCTATTTTGAAAATGGCCAAAGCCTCACGCGCACAAGTGATTGCCGAGGGGATCGAACTGCCGGAAGAACTCACCGTACTGGCCGACATGGGCGTTGACCTGCTGCAAGGCTATTTGCTCTGTCGCCCGCAGGAGGTTCCCCCGCGCGACGCCTTTAAGATGCTGCCAAACGCCGCCAGCAGCCCTCTCAGCGAAGAATCAGGTGACCTGCGCGGCTTGCTTAACCCGCAACGCGCAGTGACCCTCAGCACGCCCACCAGTGACGTCCTAGAAATGTTTCGCGCACAAGCCAACCTCAACTCGCTGGCCGTTCTCAATGACGCCATGCAACCCTGCGGTATCGTCCATCGCCACAGCCTTTCAGAAGCACTGCTCAAGCCCTTTGCCAACGAACTGTTTGCCCGCAAACCGATCAGCCGACTGATGAGTGACGACTACTTGGCCGTCGAGGTTGGCCAATCACTGCAACAAGTCAGCCGCCTGCTTACCAGCCGTGCCCGGCAACGTATCGAAGAAGACTTCATCATCATTGAACAAGGCAGCTATGCAGGCCTTGGCCGGGTGATTGATGTGCTTAAGCTGATCACCGAGCTGAAAATTCAACAGGCACGTTATGCCAACCCACTGACCTTGTTGCCGGGCAATGTCCCTATCCAGCAATGCCTGACACGCCTACTGCAACAGAACCGCGAAGCCGTCGTCTGTTACGTGGATATCGACAATTTCAAACCCTTCAACGACATCTACGGCTATGCAAAAGGTGATGAGGTCTTACTCAGCCTGGCGCAATGCCTGAACGACAGAGTCGATCCCACTCGGGATTTTGTCGGTCACATTGGTGGCGATGATTTCCTCTTGGTGCTGGGCTCAACAGACTGGCGCGCACGACTCAACCGGCTACTTGAAGACTTTCAGAGCCAATGCCGACGGTTTTACCGTGAGGAAGATTTGCACGCCGGCTGTTTCGTTGCCCAAGACCGTAATGGCAAGCGCCAGGAATACGCCCTGCTCTCGCTGTCCCTAGGCGTTGTACACGTCCATCCCGAGCATTGCGCTCAGTTGGATGCCAGCCGACTGGCGGCTATGGCATCAGATGCCAAACGACACGCCAAAGCAGTGCCGGGATACAGCCTGCACATCATCGACACGCAGAACGACTCACCCGCTTGAGCTTGTTAGGGAAACTCTGAAAAAGACTTCCTGATTTTGGCAAAATACCCGGATTCCACCCGCTGAGTTTTCCGATGAAGCAGATGACCTTCGCCGACGCC
>LNDO01000022.1 GCA_001465025.1 Pseudomonas sp. Ga0074129 | reverse complement strand
GGTGTCCGGATGCTCGTGGAATGAGTGTCCGGATCAGCGTGGAATCACTGTCCGGATGTGCGTGGAATGGGTGTCCGAGTCAGCGTGGAATCCGCAGCCTGGCGCCTGAACGGCTGATGCTGATGACCCACACACCGAGTTCTTCATGGATATCTCCCAAACGCAACTGGCAAAGCTCACTCAGGCGTGCGCCGCTGTACAACCCTAAAATCGGCAGCCAAAAACGGTAGTCATCAAGCCGCCAGCGCGGCGGCTCAGTGAGCGAGTAAACCGGGCCAGCTAACAGCTTCTCAATCTGTCCCGGGCTATAAGTGCGCTTCCTTGGCGAATCTGCGCCCTTGGTGCTGAATGTCAGGCCCGCCGCGATATTCTCTGTCAGATAGCCCTGATCGTGCGCATAGCTCATGAGCGCTCGGGCCAGCTCGAAGAACTTTTTCGCCGTGCGTGCGTTAATCGGCTCGAACTTGCCATCTTGAATGAGCTTGCTCAATGACTGATTACGCGTTGCACGCAAGCGATGGCGATTCTTCGGATAACCACGCAGCAGGTCACGTAGCGCATTAAATTCGGCGCGCGTCAGCGTCTCGATGCTGCGGTGGCCGCCGATGATTTCGGCTAACCCCTCTAGCCGGGCATGCATTGTGATCAGGGTACGGGGATTCGACCAAGCGCCTTCCCGAATCTGCCGCTCTTCGAACTCTTTAATCAGCCCTCCGAAATGAAGGCTCTCAGACATGATAGGCGCGGGCGCAATGATGCGGTTATTACAAGCAGGGGTCTCAAAGAGTGCCGCGAGTTTGGTTTTTTGGGCGTCAGGCAGAACACTGCTCAGTGCGCTAAGCAGCGCAACTGTACCGGCATCCTGCGGTGGATAGACTGAGTCATTCGCCGCGATCATTTCGGGTAATGAGGGCATGGGCTCAGCTGGAAGAATGGGCCCAAGCGTTCGCCGAATCAGATCACTGATTTCTCGCATGGCCTGCTCATAGGCATCTGCTGAAGTGCTTTCAACGAAGCTCTGCAGCAGAATCTTGTCGATCTGTGCGAGTGTGGCCTGCATCAACAGCATCGCGACAATCGGCGAGCTGGTCAGCAATTCGATGCGCATATCCTTGGGCCATTTTACATTCGGGTTAAGGCGTGCATGCTGGAGCGGGATAGAAATGCAGTACAACCCGGACTCTTCCTGAATCGTTTTGAAGCGCTTGCAGAACTCCAACGAGTCGACTTTCAGCTTTTGCTGTTTCAGATAAAAACCGACGGAGTAAGCCGATTGCGGCAAGTTGGGCGGCACATGCAGCAAGTGGCGGCCTTGATCGGGCCGGGCAAAACACAAGTACTCGTAAAGCGACATCACTGAGATGAGCGGATGCTGGGGCGCATAGCTGATGGCCTCAAGAGGCCAGGTCTCTAGCCCGATGACCGCGTTATAGATGTATGTCGCCGCATCACTTGCCGCTTCTGGATCGCGTGTTCCGAGTGGCCAGTCGAAACGGGTAAAACCAATGTTGAGTGTCCTTATCAGTTGCGGGCTGGGAAATAGTGCGAAATAAATTTCACCGCCAGGCTCTTGAGTGAAGAGCACAGGGTGTTCCTTGCACTCTTTCATCAGGCGCTGATGCCCGCGCGTAGGATCACTCGAAGCCAGCCGTGATGGCGAGGGGCGAATGGCCCAGACCTTGTTAGTGTCTGACAGGGTAAGCTTGATCTCGTCATGAAATTTGCTCAGATCACGAAGAATGAGATCCGCGTCGAACGCCACGCGCTCTTTGTCGCTGTTTTGCAGAAGTGCTTGGAAGCGCAGGTTCAAGTGCTTTGCGAGATCGCGTGCCAGCGCTTCGTCATACCCGAGGGACCAGCGAATTTGTGCCGGAAGCTTTTGGTTGAGTGCGAAATGCTTTGGGAAGGTGAGGTAGTACTGGAAGCCAGTTTTGGCTTGGTAGACGAGGTGTTGAACACCGGTTTTGCTTTGACGCTTGGACATGATGGCATACCTATTTGGATTCACAGAAGGACTGTGTGAAATCCATTGCCATCAAATCGTGCCTGAAACCCGCGGTTTAGACGGGTTTCATGGCTTATTTGGTGGAGCCGGGGGGATTTGAACCCCCGGTTATTGCCTGTATTCATTGGGCTTGAGTGTTGTTGTTGCTGAGATGTTGCTGAAACCTGATTTTTACCCACCCTCAAACGCTGCTGGATTGGTTCAGCTCCCCGCTAGGGATTTGAACCGGCGTCCCAAACAGCTCTGCCGCCTTGCTGCCTGACGTGTCGCCATCGTTCGGAATGTACCGGCCATAGACGCGGGCGATCATCACCCAACTACTGTGGCCCATTTGTTTTGCTACCCACATGGGATGCTCGCCAGCGCTGAGCATCATGGATGCATAGGTGTGGCGGGTTTGGTACGGGTTGCGGTAGCGCACCTTTGCCCGGCGCAGCGTCGGTATCCAGAATGATTTCCTGATCGCCTGGTCACCGTCAAACGGTTTGCCGTAGCGCGGATCATGGAACACCTGCGCCCCGGCGATGTAGGTGTGTGCCTTCTGCTCTTCCAGTGCCGCCAATGCCATCGGCAACAGCTTGACGTCACGCAACCCCGCCGCCGTCTTCGGTAACTCCGCTTCCTTGGCCGCCTTGGTCAGCCCCCTCGATATACGCGCCTCTCCCCGCAACCAGTCAATATCCCCCCACTCCAACGCCACCAATTCCGATGTGCGAAGTCCCGTCCAGAACGCGAACTGCAACAAGTTGCGGTATTGGCCGGTGGCGGCTTCCAGAATCGCCGCCTGTTCAGCCTTGGTGAAGGGGTCTATCTCATCCTCCGTCTTGGGCTTGCCCTTAACCGAGTAGGTCCAGCCCGCCAGCGGGTTTGATTCGATCAGCTCATCGTCTACGGCGTCACCCAGCGCAGAGCGCAGGCAGCTTTGTACGTTGGCCAGCCGCTTGTTGGTCGCCTCGATGCTGGCGAATGCGTCCTTGCACATCTTGCGGGTGAGCAATACCAGCGGCGTGGTGCCAAGCTTCGGATTTAGCACGCCATTGATGATCTTGCGGTAACCGTCGAGGGTTGAGGCTTTTAGGTGCGCCTCTTTCTTGGTCAGCCAAGCGTCGAGGTAGTTGCTTAGCGGGATCTGCCCGGTGCGGTAGCCAACGCGCGCAGCACGCTTTGACTTGGGGAAGGTGGCGGCATAGTCGAATGTGCTGTTGTAGATGGCCAGCTCGATAGACGCCTTGTGTTGCTCAGCCCGTTTTAGGTTAGCGGGGCTGGGGACAAGAGGGACGCGCTCGCGGCACTGCTGCCCCTCGTACATGAAACTAATTTCAATGCTGGATTTTGAAGCGGCCCGCACTCCGCTGCGCTTTCCACCCATGCGTGATACCCCTCAACACTGATCAGCGGCTTATTGTCAGGGGCGCGAATCCATACCGCGCCTTGCTGCCAGGTGCCGTCTTGAATCTTGGTTCTGATTGCTGCCTCAGTGTAACCGCTCTCGCTGGCGAACTTCTTGATGGTCTGATATCTGGCCATCGTTGTTACCTCTCTACCCCTATGCCGGGGAGGGTGGGAAGGGGTTAGTTCTTGATCAGGCGCAAGCCGCGCCCGCTACTGACCACGTTGATGCGGCTAGCCTCAAACGCTGGCGAGGTGAGCGCTTTGTGGATTAGCTCGGGCAGCTTCTCCAGTAGCTCGGGCGGCATCTGGTTGTAGTGCACGCAATGCAGGGTGCGCAGCACTTGATAGGTGTCACGGTCAGGCTTCACATCAAGCATTTCGGCAATGGTGTCGATAGTGCAGATGCTGAAGCTGTTGCCCTCAACCATCTTTCTCAAGGCCGCCTGAGCCGCCATCATTTTGATTTCGTTGGACACAGGAATACCTCTCCACCGGCTCACGCCGGCACAGTTTCTTGATTGGGTTTTGATCGGGGTTATTGCTCTGCGGGGTGATGCAGAATCTCACGGAGTAGCTGGATGGTTGCCCGCAGCTCGACCACCTCCACCGCCTCGCCCCCTTGGCTGGGCTGCTGGGCGCGGGTGTTCCAATTCCACAGCTCGTATGCTAATGCACCAAGCTGATTGGCCCAGTCTTCGTTGTGATGTACGACATGGCACGACAGGTTGTGCAGTTCATTTCCGATATCTGAAAGTTTACGATCATCGCTCATTCGCCTTGCTCCTTATGACTGGCTGGGGATGGGGCTTCTGGCATATCGGTCCAGTGGGTTATCACTCCCTCGATAACCGCGCAGCTTGCATAGTCTGGCCAGTTGTCGATCAGCTCATACCAGCCTTCAGTCGTGTAGTAGCAGTCATCTTGCTCGCTGTACTCGCAGCACTGGGTATCAGGGTCTGCGAACTCTTCGGCCTCAACCGTGAAGCGCTTGACGTGCATTGCTCGAATGCGCCGCCCCATGCCGTGACTGTTCAGGTAGTAGGCCAGCACTGGCTTTCCGTTCGCTGGCAATTCGTCCGCTGCCAGGTTCCACTCCCGCGCCTGCTCACCATGGCTAGGCGCTGAGAGGGCGGCGCGGGCAATACTCATCAGCTCATCCGCAGCGGCGTAGACATACGGTTTCAGGTCGGCTTGCCCTTCCTTGATCGTGAACCCGTTACGAAGGAACACGGCGCGGATTGTTTCGCGATCATCGCCAGCGCTGACAGTCGGCAGCAGATGCCGGCACTTATCGCAAGCATGGATATGGCGCGACTCAACACCGTTAATCAGCCCGCTGCCGTGCCATGGGTGATAGCTCAGCGGTTCCGCGCAGTAATCGCACGGTGGATATTGCGCATCATCACCAGCGCTGACAGGGGATGAGTTGAGGCGGGCGACTTCATCAAGGCAGGCGTTGTGCGTCTCTGTCTCAATAAAACCCTCTCTTCCTGTAACCTGATTCCAGGTTTTACGCTCAGGCAGCACCACCCCGCCCTGCTGGGCTTTCAGATGGTCGTGCATCGCCATCATCGCGTTAGCGAACCAGCCGATCATCAATTCGTGCTTGTCTGCCTGCCCTGGGAAGACGGCGACGAAGAAGTCAGCCCACGCCTTAGCGTCAGGGTTGCTGTGAATGCTGTTGCACCAGTCAGCGCCTGATGCTTTCCATGGGTCTGGTTTGGCTTTCAGGGCGGCAAGCTCTGCATAGATGCGGTCGTTCTGATCGTCTATATCGTTGCAGGTTAGCTGTAGCCGCTCAATCTCCCGCGCCTGCTCAGCAATGGTTGTGATCGGCTTACCATCCGCATCCTCATACCGCGCCAACCTTGCCCGCAGCACTTCGCAGTTGTCGGCGGCTGTTTCGACGGCTTGCTGCTCTTCACTCATTGGTTTTCTCCGGGTGGGCTGGTCGACTGAAGGCATGAGCTGATCCTTGTGGGCGCGGATGACTGCCAGCCGGTGCCTGCCTCGGTCTTTGTGCTCAACCCAGGCCGTTAATTCGGGCTCTAGCGAAGGCATCATCTTTATGCAGTAACTGATCAGTGACCCGCGCACAGAGGTGGGCGACGCTCCGATCTGTTTTGCGGTTGCAGAGATGGATTTCTCAAGCCCGATAACGTGGTGGGCTACCAATTTCTGGCGTTCTGTTGGCATGGCGGATCAGTCCGAGGTGATAGGCGTGCAGCGCAGGCACACGCAATTGGAAACGGGCTTGAGGGTGGTTCGGCAGTAGGTGGGGGTCATGCGCTTTTCTTCAGCTCCGGCTCAATGAGGTCGTATTGCTGAATGCCCCAGCTGAGTGCGTAGCAGCACCAAAGGAAGGTGTTCGTGTACTTGGTGAAGGTGTAATCGAACAGGTCTTCAAACTGGAACTCGCGGCCGCCGATTTCGGTATGGAACTCATTGGCTCGTTCGAAGTTTCCGCGCTCGTCCTCGTCGATGTAGACCAGAATTTCGTCCTGAACCGTTGCGCGCAGCTCGGCGCGCTGCTCACGATTAAGTCCGCTATGGCGCATCCAGCCGACTAAGAACTCCTTAATGACGCGCTCAAACTTGAGCGGATCAAACTCAGTTGCCGAGCCGTTACGCCGCCCGCCGTCGACGGCAAGCAATTTCTCTGACCAGTAGCCAGGGTTAATGCGTAGCTCGCCCAGCTCATGCCGATCTGTACGGAAAAACTCAAACATATCGGCCAGGCGGCTAAACACAAATGTGCCCATATCGCCCGTATAGCAAAGCGCGCCTGGCCAAGTGATCAAGTCGAAGTAATAGGCGCTTGAGCCTGGACGCTTGAAGCGGAGGTGACGGTAAAGGCCGTCATCGCGCAGGACGCTAAGCTGGTGGTCTTTTACATCCCGCAGGAAGTTTTCAATCTGCATGGTTATCCCTCGCCAGTGGCGTGAATTATTGGAAGTGAGTAGGGTCTATGTTCACCACCCTCCCGCCCGAGCATCAGGCAGGGAGTGGGCGGGTAGGGTGGTGATTACATCTGCATGTAGGCGGCTATGAACTCTTTCGCCGCTTCAGCGTTGATGGCGTTTCCGTAGGCGCGCAGGCGTCCCACTCGGGAGGAAGCCCCATTAGCCAGCGGGAATGTGCTGGGTTCAACTGCCCGCCACTTTCCATCCCGGCAGAACAGCCAGTCAGCATCTGCCCACAGGCCGTTAGTCGGGCTGGCTGTGGATTTTCCCGTAGCAACGCCGCCGTCTCTGAAAGGCCCATCATTCCGGGGCGCGGCGATACGTTTCCTTGCTTTATCGCGCCCGTCGCTGTGCAGGTCGGCCAGCCCGCAATCACTGCAAAGTCCTGCAAGCGCTGTTGCACCTTCGACCCGTCCGCCCGTGTCATGCTCAGTGCAGATTCCGGGTTCCCCGTCCTGTCGTTGCTGCAGCTTGGGGTTGCCCATCCCGCCAAGTACGCTTGGCGTGGCAACTGGTCGATACGATCTTGCCCGTCCCGCTGCGCCACCATCCCCGGTGTGTCCTTCCAGTCCCGAGTTGTTGGCGTGACCCCCCCAGAACAATCTGTCTCGGATATGCGGCGCACCGACGCCCGAAGACGGGAACGGGACGGCCCCGAAGGCGTAACCCATGGCTTCCAAGTCAGCGTGTACAAGGTCGACCCAAGGATCGACAGCCTTGCTTGCAACCTGCTCTCCAAAGACGACTGTAGGTTGGCACTGCTCAATGAGCCATTGGAACGCAGGCCACAGGTGCCGCTCGTCAGCAAACCCAGCTTGCGCGCCTGCCGAGGAGAAAGGCTGGCAGGGGCAACTTCCTGTCCAGACAGGTCGATTATCAGGCCATCCGGCGCGACGCAAAGCCAGTGACCAGACGCCGACTCCGGCAAAGAAGTGGCATTGCGTGTATCCCAAAAGCTCATCTGGTTTGACATCTTCAATACTGCGCTCATCAACTACTCCTGGCGCGATGTGACCCGCCTTGATTAGGTTGCGAAGCCACTCAGCAGCGTATGGGTCAATTTCGTTGTAGTACGCCGCCATGGCTCATAACCTCCGCCCTCTGTTTGGATTCATAAACGGCTTGCCCACCTCGCCATCACTCGGCCCGAACTGGGTGCAGATCACCACCACGTCTGTTCCGTCCTGCCGGTGCACTGGCATGGTGTGGAAGGGAAGGTGGCTGCAGTTGTCCAGGCGCTTGGTGCAGGATTGGCAGCGGCTGCGCTTGGGGTAGTGGGTCATGCGGTTTTGAAGATATCGAGCTGGTCGTTTGCGGTGGCGCGCTGAGCGATCAGCACCACGACAGACACGCTGGTGCCGGCGAACTCGTTTTCGAAGGTGCGCGCCCATTCCAGCTGCAAGCCCGGCAATACGTCCTTGCCTTTGGCGCTTGCAGGAAGGATGGCAACCAGTCGGCCCGTTGGTTTGAGCATGGTGACCGCATGCTGTAGGTGCGCCAGCCAGCGGCCTTCACTGAAGGGCGGATTCATCACCACGCGATCGAATAGCCGGCCAGGCTTCCAGGCGAGGAAATCCGCCTCGATCACCTCGTAGCCTTTGGCCTCCAGCACCTTGCAGTGCAGGGCGCTGATTTCCACGCAGGTGGTGCCCAGGGCTGGGAACCAGCTGGCCAGGCTACCGGTACCGGCACTTGGTTCGAGAACCAGCTCTTCACCGTGAACATCCGCAACGCTGGCCACGAACTCGGCAATGGCGTGCGGCGTGGGGTAGAACTGGTGCGACTTCTGGTCTGGGATGCAGCCTGAGCAGATGACCTGGTCGAGCACCGCGGTTGGCTCGTAGTCGAACTGCCAGTGCTGCACGCGCTCACCGGCTACGCTATCCACCCACACGCCGCCGATGGCGCGCAGCACGTCCTCAGCCTGCTTGCGAGCGGCCTTGTCGTAGTCGCCATAGTCGAAGCAGCGGGTGTTCGGGATTGCGATATGGATATCACGCCAGCCGTCCTTGCCCTTGCGCCAGCCTTCGCGCATGCCTGCCAGCTGACTGACCACCACGAACGGCAGCGGCTTGTCGAACAGCTCGAAGTCCTTAATCTTCTTGGCGCGCTTCGGCTTCTCGCGGAACTCGGCAGGAATGGCCAGGGGGTAAAGGCTGGCCAGGATGGCGTTGAGCCGCCAGGCCATATCCGGGTGCACTTCGAGGTGCGCAGTACCGACGCCGCCATAAACCCGGATGCGTAGCGCGCCGCCGTCGACGTTTTGCCACTCCCCATTCTTGCGCCGTGCCGCCTTGATTACTGGGTCGGTCGCGCAATGCTTTGGCTCATCGCGACCCATGAACTTGGCGATCACGCAGCGCAGGTCATTGATGTGGCCGTGGGTCTGATAGCTGAATACGCCCTGGATGATCATTCGCTTGTTGAAGCCCTGCGGGGTGTTGGTGACGTGCTGGCGGCTGAGCGCCTTGAAGATGCCGTCGACGCGCTCGGCCAGGAACTGCGCCCGGCTGTTGAGCAGGCCATTCAGGGTGGAGCGAACGGTGTCTTCTTCGAAGGCGGGAAGCGGCGGCATGTCCTTCTCGCCGGTGTGGCGGTTTTCTTTGCGGCCCTCCGGGTTGCGGATCTGGTCGTGCCACTGTTCACGCCGCGCCTGGGGCATGTAGTCAAACACGTCAGTCAGATGCAGCGCGCGATTCCAGAAGTCGGCGTTGAGCTTGGCGACCGCACCCTCTGCGCGAAACAGAGCCTCGACAGTGGTTGGCATGCTGTAGCGCTGATCCTGTACGTTGCCTTCGATGAAGTAGTGCAGGACGGCGCCGATGTTGTCGACCCGCACGGTACTGGCCAGCGCCTCGATGCGTTTGCGGGCTGATTCGTACTGCCCGACCAGGCTATCAACCAGGTCGGCAGACATCGGGGCGAAGAACAGCGACTCGTCGGCCACCTCTCCGGTAATGGTCTGTGCAAGCGCGCTCATACTTTCTCCAGGCAATAGCAGCCCGTTGCGCTGCTGGCGCTGGGCTGTGGTTTATTTGATTTTCCCGCTAGCCGTGGCTGTCGGGATTAGATGCGCGCCAGTGCTGGCGAGGGTTTGGTCATTTGACGGCCATTTGATCAGCCCTCTGCATCCATCCGCGTGGCTTGGCGCTCGCCTTGGGCCATCAATGCGCGCGCCACGTTTTCGCTTATCTCTACTTTGTGGCGCGGCACGGTGAAGGCGCTGGTGCTGCCTTCCGGGCCAAGGGCGTGCATGTTGTGGATCATCAAGGTCATGGCCTCGCCCTGCTGCTCGATGCCGTGCCAGGCCATCAGGTCAGCCAGGGCGGCGCGGGTGCCTGCCATGGTGAGCAGGCGCAGTTCCTCAACACCCTTGGCCGCCCGGCTTGCGTTGCGCTTGGCGCTGCGTTGCTGGTTGTTGGCTGCCATCACGCTTCCAAATTGGTCTTTGGGCCGCGTTTTACGTTTTGCTCAAGGATGATCCTGAGCACGTACTTGCGCGTCAGCTTGGGCGTAAAGGGGGCTTGATCGGCGATCGCCTCAATGCTCAGCCCCTTGCCTGCCAGTTCTCGGATGGCGGCGAGTTTCTGTTGCTTGAGCGCCATCATCGCGCGTGGCTTGCGCTCTTTAGCGGGCTTGCTTGCCCGCACCACGGGGATTGCTCGCGGCTTGTCCGGGTCGGTGATGCGGAACACATGCATTGGCTCATTGCCGATGCGGATGGGCAGTGTTTGGATTGGGCCGTTGTGAGCCTCAAAGGCTGCCATTTGGGCGGCCAGGCTATGGCGCAGGCTTTCGCGCGCTCGGATGCTTGCTTGATCGATCATGTGGCTACCTTGATCGGCTGTTGATATCGATGTGGAAGTCTTTGGCGGTGCGCCGTAGCACTTGGCGGCTGATGCCAAGCGTTGTGCACATTTCACGTTGAGATAGCCGCTTGCGGGCCAGCCCGCGCACCTTGGGCGCGAGTTCGGCGCGCAGCTTGGCGCGGCGCGCTTGCTCTTCGGCGGTGTTGTGGCTTTTGAACTGCACGCCCAGTAAGCGTGCAAGCCGGTGAATGGTGTTGGTGTGCAGTTGCAGGGCTCTGGCCGCTGCTACAACGCCTGCCTGCTCATAGCGCTGCAGGGTTTCGCGGGTGATCACGCGGCACCTTGGCCGCTCACAAGGTCGCGCCCCAGTTGTTCGGCCTCAAGGTAGCTTTGGCGAAAGCCCAGCACGCGGCCGGTGTCGGCATCGCGCACATGGACCATGCCGCTGAAAACGTAGAGCTGCGTTGCGCGCGGCGCTGGCACTGCCGGCATGCGCTTGGCGGCGAATGCGGCGCGGGCTTGCTGGGTGCCGCGCATCAGGGCGGCGAGGGATTGGATGGTGGCCTTGGCTTGCTGGATGGCGTTCATGCTGTGCACCTGTGTTGGTCATACCCATAAGTCAGGCGCGCCAAGCCTCAGGCTTTCCGCAAAGGTTTGGCCTGGCTGCCTGCTTATGGGTACGGGAGGGAAAAAGCCCGGCATCGGTGACCCGGTGCCGGGAATTGCGCAGTACGTTCGGGTGGGGCTTTGGGCTTGGCCCAATGATGCGCGGTCACATCGTCGCCCCGGTTGGCCGCTGCCTGTCATGAGTTGGGCGCAGCCTTCAGGCTTACTGCGCCGCGCGGGTTTTTGGCGGGGAAGCGAGCGCCAGAACGCTTGCGACCCCGTTGATACATCGCCATTGCTGGCGGGTGTTGCGCTGCGGATCGGCTGGCAGCTTTGCACCATGGTGCTGTTCTGGCTGCACATGGCGAAGCGCTGCGCCGATCAGGATGATCAGAAGCATGGTTGTCTCCGCTGAATGAGTGCCGCATTACGCCACGTTGCGGCTGGCCTTCGGGTGTAGCGCCCTGGTGGCTTCGCGTCATGCTCAGCCTGGCCCGGTGTACGTGTCGCCTCACGGCGAGCCCTGCCCCAGTGGATGCGACCAAGCGTCTTACTAGGGTTGTGATGCGCGATGTTGCGCATCGGACGGTTAGCGGGTCTAGGGCGTCCCCCATACAAGCCCGCGCGTGTGGTTTTGAACCCGGCATCCAGATGTGAGAGAGCGGCCCAGCCCTGCTGTCCGTGTTGCGTCACTTCTGGTTGATCAGCCCGCTTCCAACTTGTTCCGCTAACCGTCCGATGCGACCTGTTACCAGGCTATCGGTGCCTTACTGCCCAGGCGGCAAACCTGAATGGCCCCAGCTTCGCTCCTGCTCGGCTGGGTGGCGCCCCGGATTTGTCTTACGGGGATTCTTGGCCTGATTGCTCAAGCGATATTCTCGACTTGCTCACGCGCTGCTGCGCGGTATCGGCCCCCAAACCCGAACCAGTGGCTAAAAGAGCATTCGCGCACAGCTTCTTCAGGCCCTATGGAGCTGATTACGCCAGTTCTTTCCGGCTTGCTCATGAAGCTAATGCTTCCGATAACATCCCCATCGCGGTAAATCGCGCCGGTCATGCTGTCGTTGATGTAGATGTGCCTGATTGCCTCAAACATGCTGATTCCCTCCGGTGGTTTTCCCAATGCCCACTCAATGAATGGGCATCAGTGAAAACTTGGTTTTGCGGCCTCCGTTATGCGGCACGGTGGGCTGGCCTGCCTTTCGGCTCTCGGGGGAACTGGGTTCCCGACAGATCACCGCGCTCTATGCCGTGATCACTCTGTTTTGGCGCTTTACGCTGCACGCCCTGGGTGAGGCTCCCCATCTGAACCATTGAGGCTGGTTCATCGCTGCCTTTCGGCCTGGCCGGTTGTGGCCGGCGATGGGGTAATAATCACGCAGCGTGTTTAATCTGTCAATCACGATATGTGATTTATTTTCACGCAGGCACAAAAAAGCCCGCTCGAGGGCGGGCTTTCATATTCAGTCATTGGTCTTATTCGGGAGGGTCGGCGCGCTCCACGCCAAGGATAACGGCTTGCTTTATGCTGGCATCTAGCACCTTGGCGTTGATTCGCAGCAAGACAACCGTTCGTTCCCACTCCGCGTACTGAAGCACTTCCTTCATTTCGGCGTTCAGGAACGAATCTTCCACCACCGCCTCAAACTCTAGGGTTCCACGATTCTTTCGCACCTTAACCCGGAACTCGTCAGGGTTGGATGAATCCACCCTAAGAATCCGATAGTAGTCATCTAGACGCTGTTCCACGGTTTTTCGGCGGGCGTTAGTAATCAGCTCGCTTGCTGTGTCCGAGGCTACGGTTATGTCGCCCACAGTTGACTGGTCTGCAGAGGCAAAGCCCCTGAGCATCTCAGTCTGTGTGTCGTAGGCTTGGCGGCCAACCTGCGCCAAAGCCGGTTGGCGAATCATCATGTTCTCGATGATTTTTAGGCGTTCGGTTTCCTGCTTTGAAAGCCGTTCAATGCCCTGGAGCATCTCCCGTTGCTCTTCGGTTTTTGACTCGGCCTGCCGTATTTCTCGGCGGTGGTTTAGGTAGGCCACGTACGAGGTCTTACCTACCCATAGAACGCCCAGCCCAAGCACGGTAACGGCGATCATTTCTGGGGTCATTTGTTCTGCTGCCTTTGTTGCGAACTTCACCAATACGTCTTGGAAGTCTACTTCAAAAATAGAAGACCCTTCCTCAACCTTTACCTCGATCTCAAGCTCATCACGCTCCTCCTTAGAGAGCTTGCGCGTGTCATCGGTTCCGTATTGGGCAATTGCATAGGAGCGATAAACAAGGTTTTGAAGCTCTATAAAGGACTTCATCACGGTTGGCGTAATCGTTCCGTCGAACTTTTCGCCCACCAAGCGGACGCGCAGCTTTGGCCAGCCCTCAAGCTTCAGGTCACCATCAAGTTTCTCGCCTTCAAGGAAGCGCTTAATGGCATCTAGAGCTTGTTCCTCGTCAGTGATAGCCAGCTTGTTGTCCATGAAAATCCCTTTTTATTTTGATTTATTACTTGGCGATGCTCAGCCCGCGCCGGCGGCGCACCGTTGACCACCAGAAGACCCAGCCGAGCATGCGGATGTTGGCGAACTGCTCAGGGGTGAGCGTTTCGTCGGGGAATTCGTCGCTGTTCTCGCTGCGCACGCGCACGCCGCCACCGGGGAGGCGATAGAGGTATTTGACGCGCAGCATGCCGTCTTGGTCGAAGGCGTATATCTCGCCGTCTTCTATGTGTTTGCTGCCGGTATCAATGCCGATGGTTGCGCCGTCCATGATCAGGCGCTCCATGCTGTGGCCGCGCACGGTGGCGCACACGGCGTTTGATTCGTGCACGCCCGCCTCGCGAAGGGTGGACTTTGCGAAGCGCAGCAAGCGGCCTGGCACCTCGATTACTTCTGTCGCGCCGCCACCTGCTGCCAATTCAACCTCCTTGTAAAGCGGGATTGCCACCTCATCATCACCGAGAGGGGTCTTGCTGTCCCAGGCTGCCATGGTGCCGATCAATTCGGCGTTAGCTTCAATGGACGGTTGCTGTCCCTGCATTAGGAGCATGCCTTGGTCGATGCCAAGAACCTTTGCCATCTGAGCTATGTCTTCCAGGCTCGGCTCGCGAGTGTCTTTCTCATAATTTCCGACCCGAGACTGTGATGCCCAGCCGCACGCCTTGGCCAAAGAGGCCTGAGACATTTTTGCTGCGGTTCGATAGTGCGCTATGCGCGATCCAAGAGTTTTCATGGCTGAAATTCTAAACACGTTATGAAATAACGGCCTCTCACTAATTGTGTTTGCAGTAATCACGATGCGTGTTTATCCTGTGCAGAGTTAATCAGGAGATTGCCCATGAACCGTATTCGTGAAGTCCGCGAGGCGGCCGGAATCAAGCAGGTGGATCTGTACACCCGCCTTGAGTGGCGCCAAAGCCGCCTCAGCAACATCGAGAACGGGCGTCGGACTCCAGGGCTTAGCGAGTCGCGCGAGCTTGTAGCGGCTCTTAACGCCCTTGGCGCTGCTTGCGACCTTGATGCCGTGTTCCCGGCATCAGAAGCCGCCGCTTAACTGCGGCGTTTTTATTTACCCCGGATACCTAGGGGAAAGAGAAGCAAACGAGGGGAAACAGAAAATGCAATTAACCCTGAACCTAGACGCCGGCCTGGCTGAGAGCTACGGCACCTGCCGCGAATACGTTGCAGCTCGCGTGCATCACCAGGGCCGCCCGCAAAAGGCGATTGCTGCGGATATGGATTATTCGCCATCTGACCTCAGCCGAAAGCTGGCGCAGAACCCCGACGATTCGCGCCGGTTCACCTTGGACGATCTCGAGAAGTTCATGCAGGTCACCGGCGACAAGTCCCCGGTTCTCTATCTGGTCGAGAAATATCTGGTCGAGAGCGAAGGCGAGATTGAAGTGCTCAAGCGTCGATTGGCAGAGCTGGAAGGAAAGAAGCCTAGGGCCGTGGCTTAAACGCGCCCACAAAAAAGCCGGGATTACGGCCCGGCTTCTTCAACAGCAACAACATGAGAGGCCCGATTATGCAGAACACCGACTTAAACCTCAATACCAATGCTGCCGCGCCACGTTTTCAAGTTGCGCAAAACGTGGCGCGCACAATGAGCAGCGCCGAACTGCTTGAGATTATCAATGCCGCCCGCGCCGAAGCCGGTGAACCGGAGATCCGCCGAAATAAGTTTGCGGAGAAGATCGAGGATGAACTGGAAGGCGAGCACTACACAAAAAGGGTAGTGCAAAATTTGAACAAAACCGAGTCGGCCATTTACGACCTCACGCGCGACCAGTGCATGTTGGTGTCCATGCGTGAATCTAAGGCGGTGCGCCGTCGCGTGGTAGCTCGGTTGAATGCGATTGATGCCGCTGCTGGTGCTGCCCCTCTGCAAAGCAAGCTGCTGGGCGAAATGGCCATTCTGGAGTGCTTCACGCGCCTGCTGAAGCCTGCGCCGTCGAGCCAGATGATGATGCTGTCGAAGATCGCCCAGCAGAACGGGCTTGATGCTGGGTTTTTGCCGGGCTACGCGGTGGACGCCGCCCCAGGCTCTACCGATGGCAGCTCTATGCCGACTAAGGCGCTGAGTGCTTTGTTGCGTGAGCATGGCGTGACGCTGAGTGCCAGTGCGTTCAACCAGGTGTTGAAGGCTCACGGTTACCTCAAGCGCCTTACCCGCAAGAACAGCCATGGCGCTGAGGTGGCCTTTTGGTCGATCACGGATATGGGCCTGCAGTACGGTAAAAACCTCACCAGCCCAAGCTGCCCGCGTGAGACTCAGCCGCACTGGTACACCGAGCGCTTTGCTGAGCTAGTAAAGCGGGTAGGGGGTGCTGCGTGAGTGTACAGGCAATGACTTGGGCGCTTGAGCAGCGCCTTGTAATAACCCCAACAGCGCGCCATGTGCTGCTTTGCTTGGCGAACTATGCCGACAAGCATGGCAAGGGTGCCTTTCCGTCTGCAAACAGCTTGAGCGAAGACACTGGACTTTCTGTGCGTACGGTTCGCAATGCTTTGGAGCAGCTGCGTGATGCTGGTGCTATTGAGTCGGGTAATCAGGCTATCGCGGCCGCTTACATTGATCGTCACGACCGCCGCCCAGTGGTTTATGACTTGGCCATGAAGCGGGGTGCAGCAGCTGCATGCGGTGCAGAGCGGGGTGAATCTCTTGCATGCCGTTGCAATGGTACGGGGTGCAGCTCTTGCACGAACGGGGTGCAGCTAATACCAGAACGGGGTGCGGCAGCTGCACCCAATCCGTCAATTAATCCATCAATTAATCCAAGAGCAGCGCGCACAAGTGCGCCGGGTGTTGAAAAAGCGGCCAAGTACGACCCGCTGGCTGATCGCCCTGCGAACGTGAGTGAGGCCATTTGGGCGGACTGGTGCTTGCACCGTCGCGAGATTCGCAAGCCCTTGACCGCCACCAGTGTTCGCAACCAAGCCGCCGCCCTTGCTGCCCACCCATTCGCTGATACCGTCCTGCGCCTTTCGATCGTGAATGGCTGGGCGGGCCTGTTCCCGGAGAAAGTTCCCCATGAAGCCAGCTCTGCAAATCGCCCAGGCGTTGACAAGTCAGCAGTCGGACAGGTCCGAGCCGCCATTGCAGCCCGTGAAGCCGCCGAAACTGCGCCAGGGGCTGCTGGACAATTTGTGGCTGAAGATGACGGAGCTTTACGGGCACCGCTGGACGGGGAGTTTTGGCGTGAGCGCTGATCAATCCCACGCATGGGCCGCGGCTCTTGGCGGCTTGACCGGCCAACAGATCGCCGTTGGCTTGGCCGCCTTGGTTGCCAGTGATGAGAAGTGGCCCCCGAGCGCGCCTGAGTTCCGCTCACTCTGCGAGAACCGCGACCCGGCTGGCTACGGCCTGCCGTGCGATGCGCAGGCGTATCAGGAAGCCTGCCGCCGCGCTCATCCCGTTGGCGGCCCAATCGATGCACCTTGGAGCCACCCCGCCGTTTGCCATGCGGCGCTTGAAACCGGCTTCAGCAACCTGGCAACCCTCAAAGAGGACGTGAGCCGCAAGCTGTTCAACCGGAACTACGCCGCTGCCTGCCGCATGGTGATGGATGGCCAGCCACTGAAGGCTATCCCGCTGGGCTTGCCTGACCCGTACTCGGTTAGCTCTGTGCGTACAGAGGAAGGAGGCCGCCAGGGCCTTGCCGGTTTGCGTGCGGCCCTGCGTGGGGGTTCGGTTCAATGAAGTGGGCCAAGCAGTCTGAGCACGTCGCATTTAGCGATTCAAAGCCGGTTTACAAGGTGGCGCGGTTTATGGACGGCAGCAAGGCGAATTACCGCGCCAGTGTGCGTGGCGAGTTCATCGGTCAGGTGTGTGACGACCCCAAAGAGGCGCAGGCCATTTGCGAGCGTCACCTAATGATCATGGGTGAAGACAAGGAGGCCGCTTGATGGATGCCATCGAATTTGCGCCAAGCCTGCCGCAAGACGGCCAACGCAAGTACCCGGAAACCCGCAAACACGTTGAGTGGCTGCTGATCATGGGGTGGGTAATGGATCGCAAGCCAGATGGCCTGCACCTGAGCCACAAGGGGCAAAAGAAAATTGTGAGAGGGGGAGTGGTGATCAATGGATAACAAGACCGATTTTGCCGAGCTGCTGGCGTATAGCCGCGACTCAGCCGACGAACTAGACCGGGCCACGGCCGTTGAAGCTGCTGCTGTGCTGGGTGGCGTTTCTGAAGTGCTGGCGCAGATGCAGGGTGACGGCCAGGACGATTGCGAGGATTGCGGCTTTGAGATTCCGAAGGCCCGGCGAGTTGCCGCGCCCTGGGCGATTCGCTGCGCCCCCTGCCAGAGCGCGAAGGAGGGCAAGCGGATATGAGCACTTGGCTACCACCAGAAACCGCACCGAAAGACCGCCAGATTCTGGCCAACACCGGCTGGCCCTGGCCTGTGGTGGCCATGTGGAGTGAATACCAGGGTGAGTGGGTGACGGCGCAGCTTGAGGGGAACCTTTGCGAAGGCAAGGACGATCCGGGCTATGTAACTGAATACGAAACGAAGCTGAAAGGCTGGATGGAATTACCGGAGGTGGTGCGTGGCTGAGCTAAAACCAACCAACCCAAAGGCCGCCATCGGCTCTCAGAAGCTGCCGCTGCACCTTTGGCCAACTACCGCTACTGCCATGGGCTGCCTTGGCCTGATGGACGGGGCATTGAAGTATGGCCGCGCCAACTGGCGTGTATCCGGCGTGCGGGCTTCGATCTACTTTGACGCTGCAAGCCGTCACCTCAATGCGTGGTTTGAGGGTGAAGCCGTCGACCCTGACAGCGGCCTGCCTCACCTGTCTCACGCCTTGGCCTGCTTGGCCATTCTGGTTGATGCCGAAGCCGCTGGGGTGCTTGTTGATGATCGCCAAGTGCCTGGCGGTTACCGATCGCTGATTGATGCGCTTACTCAGCATGTGCCGCGCTTGCAGGATGTGCACGCCGATCGCGAGCCCAAGCACTTCACCATTGCTGACCAGGTGAAGGGCTAATGGCGGGCAAGGGCGGCGAGTTGCGAACCACGGGTGACGTGGTGCTGTGGTGGCTGCGCAGGGTTGAGCAGAAGTATCCGGCGAACTCGGATTACAGAAAGAATGTGGTCTCGATGGCCAAGGTGAACATTCTCCCGGCGCTGGCGCGTGTGGCCATCAAGAAGCTGGATCGGCGGGTTGTGGATGACAAGCTGATCTGGCGCATGGGCGGTGACGGGAAGAAGCCCGCCACCCAGCAGAAGGCTATTCAGGTGTTGCGCCGTGCGTTCGCTACGGCGGAAAAGACGGGGCGCATCAAGATCAACCCTATGGCCTCGATCACGTTCAAGGACTTCGACAGCGCGCCCATCAAGAGCAAGCCAGCGGCGTTGTCGCGTATCGACCTGCCACCTTTGGTTGCGCAGCTTTCAGAGGCCTTCGACAAAGACCCGGTGAACGGCCTGTTGCCTTTGATGATGCTGGCCCACGGCACGCGCATATCGGAAACGCTCAAGGCCACCTGGGCGCATATTTCGAGGGCTGAGCGCTTTTGGGTGATCCCTGCCAACAAGTCCAGCCGGCTTCATGAGCTGCCTTTGACGCCTCAGGTGCTGGCGTTGCTGGCGCGCTATCGGGCGGCGTTGCCTGATGCCCGCGCCCAGGGGGATTGGGTGTTCCCGGTGAGGGGCGGCGCTCGGCTGTCGGCCACTACGGCTCACTCAATGTTCCGCTCGATATCGGGCGGCAAGTGGTCGAGCCATGACCTGCGCAAGCTGATGCGGGCCTCGCTGTCTGAGCTGGGTGTGGATCACTTCATTGGTGAGCGGCTGATCAACCACAGCCTCGGCAAGACGGCAGAAACCTACCTGACCCGTGACGTTGCAGGCCGCTGCCGTGAGGCGCTTGAGCTGTGGCATGCCCGTCTTGATGAGTGCGGCTTTGCAATCGCGCACGGCCTAAATGTTGCCGCTGCTGCATCCCCGCAAACAGCCGCAAGCCTAGACGCTGCGGGCGCTCCGGGCGATTCCAGTGTATTCACGGGTAGAGGATGAAGATGGCGCAAAAGGGCAGTAATCAGGTGCTGTTGGGATGGCCGCCGAAGGTGCTGAGCCCGAATGCCCGCAGCCATTGGGCGACCCGCAGCAAGGCCGCGAAGGCTTACCGCTACAGCTGCTTTATGGCGGCAAAGCTTGCTGGGTTGGTCGCACCTGCTGGCCGGTTGCTGCTGGTGATTGAGTTCATGCCGCCGAACCGTCAGCGCCGTGACGATGACAACCTGATCGCTGCATTTAAGTCGGGCCGTGATGGGTTGGCTGATGCGCTCGGCCTGGATGATTCGCTGTTTGTTACCCAAAGCCGCCTGAGTGATGAGGTGCGCGCAGGCGGCGCGGTGAGGGTGACGCTTAAGCCTTATGCGGAGGAAGGGCAGTGAGTCGCATGGTGCCAATCATCCCGCTTGCCCGCTGCGAGATTTGCCAAGGCAAGGGCGTGATCAAGGGCATCTTTCACACGATGGATTGCGCGGCATGCAATGGCGCAGGGCTGGTTGATCGCAAGACGCATGAGGCGTTGAGCCCCGAGGTGATGGTGCAACAACTGCGAGTACGGCTTAACCAGGCGAACCGGCAGGTTGAGCAGCAACGGCAACAACTGGAGCGCGCTGGCTTGGTGGCTGTGACTGGTCCGGACGCGGACTACAGAGGCAACAACAAGAAGGGCGCGGGCGGCGCGCACTTCACTGGCGATTGAGGGGATAGCCATGAGCGTTTACAGAGATGTTGGGCACGTCATTGCGCGAGTGATGAGCATCGACACCATCGACGGCACAAAGAAGGCCGGATGGCAGCGGCACTACGAGGCGGGCTTTGCTGAATCGAGGTCTTCAGGTGATGGCCTGAATGATCAAGAGCGCCTGACGCAAGACAGCATGACCCGCGCGGCTTTGCACCGCGAGCTACCTGAGCTGGCATGGCGGGTGCTGGTCGCCAAGTACAGCATCAATGACGTTGAGGTCGCCCAGGCGGTGCATTGGCTTGTGCCTCGCGTGTCGTGCCCTGCACACCATCTGTTCAGGATGAAGTGCGTCACCGCCTGGGCGATCCCGCGCCGCTTGCCTGAGGCGTTCTATCAGTTGCACACCTGGGATGCAGACGGCACGCCGGAAAGCACCCTGCGCCGTTGGCGTGGCCTTACGCGCTCATGGCTTGAGTCGCAGGTTAATGATGCGTTCAGGTTGGCTGAGCCGCTTCTGGCAGAAAGGGGGCTGATCAATCAACAAGCCGCTTGACGTTTAATGATCAAGTGATCACTATAAGTACCAATATGCGGTTTGGTGCGTAAACATCATACCTAGCACAGAAAAGCCCCGACCTAAACGCTGGGGCTTTTTTATGGGCGCAAATCGGCTGGCGGCAGTAGCAGCTGCCAGCGCATGCAAATCAAAAGTTACGGGCTCGCCACCCAGCAGCGCCCACCCTTAACACGGCCACGGCCTCTTGCCCTCACCGGTAACGCGGTGGTTCTTGCAGAACCCTCAGCTGTTCACCAACAGCCTTTGCCCGCCATCACACGCGGGCCTTTTATCCCTAGCATCCAGCACACTTGCCCGCCTCCTTGCCCCGAGCGGATGGCAGCGTATTGCTGTGCTGGACCTACAAGCAAAGCGCGGCCGGCGATGGCCAAGGCATACCACATGAGAGCACGCGAAATGACCGAACCAGCCTCTACCGCATTCGGCGGCATCGCGCTGTACAAGCTGGGTGTGCTCGGTGCGTTTGCTGCCGTGCTGGTGACCATTGTGGTGATGGCCATGACCCTGCCCAAGACGGCGCGTGAGTTTGTCGTGGCCATGATCAGCACTGTTGTATTCAGCTTGGGTGGCGGCGCGTTCGTCATTCGCTGGTTTGAGCTGCAGCACTGGGCGAACGATGACATTGGCGTCGTGGCCTTGGCTGCTGTGATCTTTGTGTGCGGCCTGCCTGCTTGGGTGATGGTGCGTGGTTGGTTCGTCTATGCCGAGCTGAGCAAGCACATGAGCCTGCCTGACATGCTGCGTGAGCTTAAGGCTGTGGTGTGGAAGTAGATGGCACTCAAGCCACCCAAGCCATGCGCATGGCCTGGCTGCAGTGTGTTGGTGCGTGGTGTGAGCCACTGCCTGACTCACAAGCCATTGGCCGATGAGCGCAGGACAGAGCAGCTGAAGCGCGCCCACAAGCAGTACAACAAACGGCGTGATGAGTCTGATGAGTTCTACAAGACAACTCGGTGGACTCGCTTCCGTGCCTACTACCTGCGCCTGCATCCCCTGTGTGTTGAGTGTGCCAAGCATGACCGCGTGACGGCCGCTGTGATCCTCGACCACATCAAGCCTTACAAGACTCACCCTGAGCTGGGCCTGGACTGGCACAACGTCAGGCCGCTGTGCAGGCCATGCCACAACCGCATCGGTGAGAAGGTTGGTCTGACAGGGGCGGAGTCAACTGTTTGACGGTTTTATAGATTTACAAAAATCTTATTTTTTTAAGCCGGAAAACAGGTTGAGGGCTCTAGGGGAGGGGGTGGGTCAAAAGTAGGGCAAAAACGCCTTCCCGAACGACGGGGGGAACCTTTTTTACGTCTCCGCAAAATAACGGTTTTGAGAAATGGCCAGACCAAGGACGCCAACCAATGTTCTTGACGCACGTGGCGCGTTCAGAAAAGACCCGCAGCGCAAGCGTGAAGACCCGGAAACAGTCGGGGATCTTGGCAAGCCGCCCGCGCATTTGACTGCTGAGGCTGCTGATTGCTGGAAGGAAATCGCAAAGCTTGCACCGCGCGGAGTGCTTACCGGCTCTGATCGCCTTTCAGTCGAAGTGGCATCCAACCTTATGTCCCAGTTCCGTCTCAACCCGGTTGAGTTCCCGGCCGCCAAGCTGGTGCGCCTTGAAGCCCTGCTGGGCAAGTTCGGCATGACCCCGGCTGACCGCGCCAAGGTCGGCGGCAAGAAAGAAGCCCCCAAGGGCAACCCGTTTGATGACCTGTAATGGCTGCCAAGAAGACATACCCGCTGGTGAAGGCTGCGGAGGCATACGCACGCCAGGTGATCAGCGGGAAGATCCCAGCCTGCAAGTGGATCAAGCTGGCGTGCCGCAAGCACCTGGACGAGCTAAAGCTCTCGAAGTCGGCCGACTTCCCGTACTACTTCGACCCAGCCAAGGCTGAGCGGGTTGCTAAGTTCCTGCAGCTGCTGCCACACACCAAAGGCAAATGGGCGAGCAAGGGCGAGGCGATCAAGCTAGAAGGCTGGCAGCTATTCAGCGTTTGCATCCCGTTTGGCTGGCTGCGCAAGAAGGATGAAACCAGGCGTTACCGCACCATCCTGATTTTCGTGCCGCGCAAAAACGGCAAGTCGATCATCGGCGGCGGGCTTGGCCTATACATGTTCACGGCTGACGGTGAGTTCGGCGCAGAGGTCTACAGCGGCGCGACCACTGAGAAGCAAGCTTGGGAGGTTTTCAGGCCTGCCAAGCTTATGGTTGATCGAACAAAAGCGCTGCGTGACAAGTACGGCGTAGAGGTCAACGCCTCTAACATGTGCCGGACCGCAGACGGCTCACGCTTTGAGCCCGTGATTGGTAAGCCCGGTGACGGCGCCAGCCCCTCTTGCGCCATCGTCGATGAGTTTCACGAGCACCAGGACAGCACGCTGTTCGACACCATGGAAACCGGCATGGGCGCCCGCGAGCAGCCCGTCATGCTGGTCATCACCACGGCAGGGTCGAGCATCGGCGGCCCTTGCCACCAGCTGGTCAGGGACTCCGAGCGCATGCTTGAGGGTGCAATCGAGCGCCCCGACCTGTGGGCCATGCTCTACACGATTGACCCCGGCGACGACTGGACCAGCGAATCGGTACTGATCAAGGCCAACCCGAATTACGGCATCAGCATCAACGGCGACTTCCTGCAGGCCCGCCAGCGTGACGCCATGCAGAGCGCCGCCAAGCAGGCCACGTTCCGCACCAAGCACCTCAACGAATGGGTCGGCGCCAAAAACGCCTGGCTCAACATGCTGCGCTGGAAAGAAGCCCCGGCGCGCAAGTCGCTCGCAGAGCTTGAGGGCAGGCCTTGCATCATCGGCCTCGACTTGGCCAGCAAGATCGACATTGCAGGCAACCTGCTGCTGTTCCCTCCGGTTGAGGGTGACCCGATCTGGCACGTGCATGGCCGGTACTACCTGCCTGAAGTGCGCGTGATCGAAGAGCTGGACAGCAACACCGCCCGCTACCGCGAGTTTGACGCCCTTGGCCTGCTGACCCTCACCGATGGTGAAGTGATCGACTTCGAAGTGATCAAAGAGGATCTGCGCGAGTTCGCAGGCCGCTTTGATGTGCAACAAGTCGCCTATGACCCGTGGCAAGCCACCCAGCTTGCGCAGGAAATGCAGGCCGAGGGGCTGCTGATGGTCGAAGTGCGCCAGACGGTGCAGAACATCAGCGAGCCCATGAAAGAGCTTGAAGCGCTCACCCTTCGCCGCGTGCTGGCTCACGGTGACTGCCCAATCCTCACATGGATGGCCAGCAACGTGATCGCCAAGCTGGACGTAAAAGACAACATCTACCCCAACAAAGAACGGCCAGAGAACAAGATCGACGGCATCGTCGGCTTGATCATGGCCATCAGTCGGGCAATTGCGGGCAGAGAAGAAGAAGCCCCAGGGCTTTCTGACCACATCGTGAAACACGGAATCAGGACGCTCTGATGCAACTACTCAAAAGCCTCGGCCGGCTGTGGGCGAAAAGTGATCCGCAGATCATCGACACGCCCGAAAAGCTGGCCCGCGCCCTTGGCGTTGAATACGAAACCCACAGCGGGCAAGTAGTCACCACCAACAGCGCCATGCAGCAGCTCACTGTATTTAACTGCGTTCGGGTCCTGGCTGAGTCGGTTGGCATGCTGCCCTGCCGGCTGTTTCAGCAAGTCGGCCGCGAGCGCTCAGGCGCCACCGGCCACCGGCTTTACCCGCTGCTGGCCGTCGCCCCAAACGGCTACATGACCGCGCAGGAAATGTGGGAGCTACTGATTGCCTGCCTTTGCCTGCGCGGCAACTTCTACGCCTACAAGGTCATGGCGCTGGGCAACGTGGTGGAGCTTTTGCCAATCAACCCGGCCAACGTAAAGCCCAAGCTTAACGATGACTGGACGGTTGAATACCAGGTGAAGTTCAAGGATGGAATGCGGACGCTTACACAGGATGAAATCTGGCATGTGCGCCTATTCACCCTGGACGGGCTAAACGGCCTCAACCCCATCGCCTACGCCCGCCAGGCGCTGGGTCTTGGCCAGGCAATGGAGCAACACGCCGCCAAGCTGTTCACTAATGGCGCTGTCACCTCTGGCGTGCTCGCCACCGAGCAACAACTTTCAGACGAAGCCTTCAAGCGTTTGAAAACGGAGTTTCAAGGCGAGCACATGGGCGTGGCCAATGCCTACAAGCCAATGATTCTTGAGATGGGCCTGAACTGGAAGCCGATCAGCCTCAACGCGCAGGACTCCCAATTCATCGAATCGCGCAAGCTGACAGACGCCCAAATCTGCGGGCTGTTCCGGGTGCCGCCCCACCTGGTGGCCAGCATGGAAAAGATGACGCTCAACAACATCGAGCACATGGGCATGAGCTTCGTGAACTACAGCCTGGTGCCGCTGCTCACCCGTATCGAGCATCGCATTCAGGTTGGGTTGCTGAGCGAGAAAGACCGACTCACCCACTACGCCAAGTTCAATGCCGGCGCGTTGCTGCGTGGCGATATCAAAGGCCGCTATGAGTCCTACGGCAAGGGCATTCAGTGGGGAATCCTCAGCCCCAACGATTGCCGCGAGCTGGAAGACCTCAACCCGCGCGATGGTGGTGACATCTACCTGACCCCCATGAACATGACCACCAACCCGGAGGCCGGGAATGAAGACAAAACAGCGCCTTGATATGCCGCTGACCGTTAAATCGGTTAGTGACACTGGCGAGTTCGAAGGCTACGGCTCTGTGTTTGGCGTCGAAGACAGCTCCGGCGACGTGGTTGTGCGCGGCGCGTTCAGCGCAAGCCTTGAGCGCTGGGCAGCCAAAGGCCGGCTGCCGGCCCTGCTGTGGCAGCACAACATGAGCGAGCCCATCGGTGTTTACACCGAGATGCGTGAGGACGAAACCGGCCTCTACGTCAAAGGTCGCCTGCTCATTGATGCCGACCCGCTTGCCAAGCGCGCCCACGGCCACATGAAGGCCGGCAGCCTGTCCGGGCTATCCATCGGCTACATGCTCGATGACTACGAATACGACAAAGAAAAGGGCATCTGGATTCTCAAAGCCATCGACCTTTGGGAAGTCTCGCTGGTGACGTTCCCGGCCAACGATGAAGCCCGTATTTCTGACGTGAAATCCCTGCTGGAGCGCGGTGAAACACCGCCCCCCAGCAAGGTCGAGAAGGCCCTTCGAGAGGTTGGGTTTTCCGGCACACAAGCCAAGGCCTTCATGGCCAAAGGCTATAGCGCCATCACCCCGCGAGAGGCGGGCGCAGACGAAGCGCTGCAAACCCTGAAATCCCTAATCGCAAAAATGTAAGGAGCCTCTCATGCCCGTTGAATTGAAAGATGTGCAAGAAGTTGCCGAAGCCCTCGGCAAGAAGTTTGATGAGTTCAAGGGCGCCAACGACAAGCGCGTTGATGCCCTGGAAGCCGAAAAAGGCAAGCTGTCCGGCCAGGTTGAAGCCCTTAACGGCAAACTGACCGAGCTGGACGCGCTCAAGTCCGAGCTTGAAAAAGAGCTGGCCGGCATCAAGCGCCCAGGTGGCAACGCCGACAAAGTGGTGTCTGAGCATAAAGCTGCATTCATGCAGTTCGTGCGTAAAGGCAAGGACGACGGCCTGGGCGAACTGCAAGCCAAGGCGCTGCAGACCACTGTCGAAGCAGACGGCGGCTATGCCGTGCCGGAAGAGCTGGACCGCGCCATTCTTGAGCTGCTGCGCGACAAGTCGCCAATGCGCCAAGTGTGCAGCCAGATCACCGTGTCTACTCCGGATTACAAGAAGCTGGTGAACCTGGGCGGTGCTGGCTCTGGCTGGGTTGGCGAAACTGCCGAACGTCCTGCAACCGGCACCCCGGCTCTGGCGCAGATCGCTGCGGTAATGGGCGAGATCTACGCCAACCCGCAAGCGACGCAAACCAGCCTCGACGATATGTTCTTCGATGCTGAGGCTTGGCTGAACGCCGAAGTGGCCCGCGAGTTCTCCGAGCAGGAAGGCTTGGCATTCCTCACTGGCAACGGCACCAACAAGCCAAAAGGCCTGCTGGCGTACACCATGGCCCTGACTGCTGATGATGTGCGCGCCTTTGGCACCATCCAGAACGTGAAGTCAGGCACCGCAGGCGACTTTGACGCCGATGATCTGGTCAAGCTGGTTTACACCCTGCGCAAAGGTCATCGCGCTGGCGCCACCTGGATGTTGCCGAACATGACCCTGTTCAAGATCCGCACCATGAAGGATCTGGAAGGTAACCACATTTGGCGTCCAGGCATTGAGGCCGGCCAGCCGTCCAGCCTGCTGGGCTATGGCGTGACCGAAAACGAAGACATGCCAGCAATCGCTGCAGATGCCAACGCGGTGCTGTTCGGCGACTTCCGCCGCGCTTACACCATCGTTGACCGCATCGGCACCCGCGTGCTGCGCGACCCCTACACCAACAAGCCAAACGTGGGTTTCTACACCACCAAGCGTGTTGGCGGCATGTTGACCGACTCCAACGCCGTTAAAGTGCTCACCCTGAGCGCCTAACCCTGAGAGGGCCAGCTTTGGCTGGCCCTTGCTGAGGCCATGCAAATGCCAAAAATCAATGTCACCCAAGCTTTCCCTTTCTCCCCCGATGGCAACACCGTTGTGCAAATCGAAGTGGGTGAGCAAGAAGTCTCCGAGCGCTGCGCCGTTGTGGCGGTCGAGCAGCTCAAAGTTGCAACACTGGCAGGCGCGCCGGCTAAAAAAGAAAAGCCCGCAGCCGAGCCTAAAAAATGATTGCCCTGGCCGCCGTGAAGGCGCACCTGCGCGTCGAGCACGACGACGAAGACGAATTGATCCAGGGCTACATTGACGGCGCTATCAGCGCCTTCGAGTCATGGACCAACCGCAGGCTAGTTGCTGATGAATCCGCGCTGCCTGACCCAGTTGGCAACGCCTTGGTGATCAGTAAAAGCATCCAGCAAGGCGCGCTCATGCTGATTGGTCACTGGTATGCAAATGCCGAAACAGTGGTAATTGGCACAACGCCTGCTGAGCTGCCTTTGGCAACAAATGCGCTTTGGCAGCCACATCGCTGGATGAATATCTGATGCGCGCCGGCAACTTGCGCCACCGCGCCACCATCCTCAGCCTCTCCGCTGATCTGTCGCCGGTTGACCACGGCTCACGCTGGGTCAGCATCCGCGCCAAAGATGCCGGCGACGTAACTGCACCAACAGGCCTGCGCTCTACCGGCTTGGTAGACGTGCGCGCCCGCTACACCACCGAACTGCAGCAGGGCCGCTACCTGCGCAACGGTAACCGCCTGCTGTACATCGCCAGCGCCCCGCGTGACCCGATGGGCACCCGTGCTGAGTTGGTTATGAGCTGCGCTGAACTGGTCGGCCAGCCTGCCGAATACCGCCCGCAAAGCGGTTTGCCGGTGCCGTGCCGGGTGCACCTCACGCACCTTGCGCCGTATCTGGATGATCTCGGCCAGGTGACCGACTACAAGACCAAGGCCGAGGTGGCCGTGATCGAAGTAGGGCGGCCCGAAGAGGGCGACCAACTGCTGATTGCCGGTGCGCTCTACAACGTCATCGCCTACGCCCGTGACAGTGATGACGGCGTGGTGCGTGGCCTGTGGTTGGAGCCGTTTGCATGAATGTGACCATTCAGGTGATGGGCCTCAAACAGGCGCAGCGCCAACTGGAAGGCATCGGCAAAAAGGTGGACCCAGTGCTGCGCGGCGCACTCAACACCACGGCCACAAAAAGCCGGGCCGAGCGCTATGTAAAACCGCTGGCCAAGTCGATCAAACCGCAAAGGGTTCGCGCTGCGCTCAAGATCAAGCGCGCCCGCCGTGGCCGCATGGACTCGCGCATCATCCCGAGCAGTTCCGGTGTGCTGGTGGTCAATTACCGCAGCTGGGGCTATGACGTAATCGACGCCACTCGCGCCCGTATATGGGTGCGCGGCCCCGCCGGCCGCAAAGTGGCCGCCGGCTTTGTAAACCCGGCCAGCTCAGGAAAACTGCCGCTATCCACGCGCAGCAGCAAAACCACCGGCAAAGGTAAAACCTACGCCTACAAGCGAGCTCTACAACTGGCGCGCGGCCCAAGCACTGCGTTTTGGTTCAAGCAGCTCACCAACAGCCAAACCATGGCGTGGATCAGCGACTACCTGCAAAAGGAGTTTGCCGCCCGCCTGGACAAAGAAATCAAAAAGGGTGCGCGATGACCAAGGGCGTAACGATGACCGAAGCGGTAAGCGCCCGGCTTGAGCTGATCAAGCCCGCCGCTGGCTACTTCACCGACTTGAAGGCTGTTTATCAGCTTCGCCCTGCCTCAGACAGCGCCCCCATGCCTTATGCGCTGCTGGCGTGGGAACTGGACGCCTCAGAAGAACGAGGCCTGCGTGACGCCCAGCGCGGGCGCACCTATGTGGTACAGGGCGTTTTTAGCAAATCCGCGCCCCTGGCCGAGCTTGAGCGCTTCCACTTCGATGTTTTGCGCGCACTCGGTTATGGCGCGGCTGAGTTTGAGCGGCCAATCCCCGGCCAGATAGTCAGCGACAGCGCAGAGCTAGACCCCGCAGCAGACGGCAGCACCAAGCAACGCATCACGATAACCCTGGAGGCTCGCTACGCCGAGTCATACGCATAAGCCTGGGCGCAGCCCATCGGAGTCAACATGAACGAAATCTATACCCAGCTTAACTATGGCCAGGTCTACATCCGCCTCAAGGGGTCCAACCTGCCGCCGTTCCCAATGGGTCCAATGGCCAACGTAAACTTCACGCCTGAACTGCAGGAAATCACCATTGCTGACCCCCGCAGCCTCAGCAATACAGAGCTTGATGGCGTGGGCCGTCCAGCCGGTGGCACCGTAACCGGTGACTTGCTTGAACTGCCGCCCGAGACAATGACCGAGCTGCTGGCCGCCAAGCGCATCGTCATTCCAACCGGCACCAAAACAGACGAAGACCACCGTGCCGTTGTGGGCCGCACGTCGATGACTGAGCGCCTGCCATTGGCGGTGACTGCAATCACCAACGTGGCGGGCGATGTAACCTATCTGGCGAACGTCGACTACGTGAAAATGCCCGGCGGCATTCGCTGGTTGGCCGGTGGTGCGCTAGCTACTGAAATCGCCGCTGCAACAGCTGACGCCTCTGGCATCAAGAGCGTGCCGGTAAAAATCAGCTACACCTTCCCCAAGGTGAACCTGGTGGAGGCGTTCACCCGTGGCCGCCAGTTCTACGAGCTGTTTGTCAGCACCGTGAACGAAGCTGGGCAGCTTACTGGCCGCCGCGCCACCTTCCACCGCGTGCGGATGGCACTGTCTGGCGAGTTGCCATTGATCAACCGTGACGACTTCGCGCAGGTTGGTGTGACGTTCACAATCTCCGAAGATCCGGATCGCTTCGGGCTTCCGGGCGAGTCGGCTTTGCTGACTGTCGAGGAAGAGGCCATTTAAGGTTTCTGCGTGATAAAGTCCCTTCCATATCAATTGGGAGGGATGCCGATGCAATGTCCAAGCTGCGAACACCAGGCCACTGATGCTGAGTTTGGAGAGCCGGCTAAATGTCCGGCATGTGGGGTTTACTACCACAAGGCATTGGCCCACAAAGAGCGCCTGGCTCGCCGTGATAGCGCACGAGAAATTGAGATTGATGAAGACCCCGAGATAAGCGAACCGAGCATTACCGACAAGGTTAAGCGCGGCTTTGATGGCGCTATAAGAGCTGTTGAGGACGGCCGCCGCGCCAGGGCTGCAAGAGATCATGCTATGGCGGCTCGGCGGCAGGTAGAGATCCCGTCTGCCGTTGCTGTTGTGGATTTGAGGATGCCTTTCTGGTCCATGGTCTGGTTCATGGTTAAGTGGGTTATCGCCTCAATCCCCGCGCTGATAATCCTTGGCATGATTCTGGTTGCAGTCTTCAGCTTTGTGGTTGGCTTCGTCGGCAGCTACAGCAAGTACACGGGCATGTAGCTGGCCCAAAGAAAACGATAACCCGCTTCGGCGGGTTTTTTATTGTCCCGAGGAAAGCATGAGCGACCTGAAAATTCTCTACCCCGCCAATGTTGTGCTGATGCTTGGGCTGCGCCAAGTGGTGGTTAAACCCGTGCAATTGCGACACTTCGAAGCCTTTGGTCAAGCCGCTGGCGGGCTGATTGAGGTGGTGGCCGCTGGCAACCCGGCAGCGGTTTATGCCTACGCCAAAAGCAGCGGCGCATTGCAGGGCATTTTGGGCACCTGTACCAGCTTGAGCGCCTGGCGCATTAAACGCCTGCCCACACCGGTTGCCCTTGAGCTGATGCTGAAGGTGGTGGAAATCAACAACGGTTTTTTCGACCAAGCCCTGGTCAAGGCGGCAAGCCGGCTGGCTGGGGTTATGTCGCGCAAAGCCTGATTGCGGCGGGCCATTCACCCGCACAAATCGGCACTTACACCTTTGACCAGGTGGAGCTCTATTTGAAGGCCGCCGCCCGGCTGGAAAAAGAAGCCGCCAAGCTGGCCATGATGGTTGCCCGTGGCAGCCAAGCAGATGAGAAGGGCTTCAAGCGCCTGCTCAAGGAGTTTGGTTAATGTCAGGCAGAGTCAAAACACAGCTGGTCATCGAGGGCCAGAACAAAGCCCAGCCGGCCTTTGATCAGGCCAACCAGCAGCTCAACAGCTTTAGCACTCAGGCCAAGGCGGCGGCGGGTGTCCTCGCTGGAGTGTTCTCTGTTGGTGCTCTGGCGACGTGGGTTAAAGAGTCTGCCCTTGCCACCGCGCAAATGGGCCGCCTTGCTGAGCTTTCCGGCACTGCTGCTGAGGATTTTCAAGGCTGGGCGTTCGCCGCAAAGGCTGTTGGCGTTGAACAGGACAAGCTGGGCGACATCTTCAAAGATGTGCAGGACAAGGTGGGCGACTTCCTGCAGACCGGTGGCGGCGGCCTGGCTGACTTTTTCGAGAATGTGGCGCCCAAGGTTGGCGTGACGGCTGAGCAGTTCCGCAACCTCTCCGGGCCAGATGCGCTAGGCCTGTACGTCAGCAGCTTGGAGAAGGCCAACCTCAGCCAGTCTGAAATGGTTTTCTATATGGAAGCCATCGCCAGCGACGCAACGCTGTTGCTGCCATTGCTGGAAGGCAACGCTGCTGGCTATCTAGCCCTGCGCAAAGAGGCTGAAGAGCTTGGCCTTGTGCTGAGCGGCCAGCAGGTGCGCGACGCCGAAGAGTTCCGCGATTCCTTGCAGACCCTTGGCGCGGTATCCGAGGGTGCAGGCCGACAACTCAGCGCTGAACTGCTGCCGACACTAAACACCATGACCGGCCTTTTGGCTGACGTGAGCAAGGAAGGCGAGTACACCAAAGAGGTTGCCAGCGCGCTCGGCTTTGGCCTCAAGTTCCTGGCTGCTGGCGCAATCATTGTTGGCAGCGCATTCGGATCGCTTGGGCGCTTTATCGGGGGTGCTGCTGCCGCTGCTGCCGCCGTTGCCAATGGCGAGTTCAGGCAGGCTGGCGACATTCTGCGCATGCTTGGCGAAGACAACGCCCGCGAACAGGGCTTGGCGCTGGATCGCATCAAAAAGCTTTACGCGGGCACCTATGAGGATGTTGGCGCAAATGTGAATGACGTGCGCCGGCAGGTTGCAGAAGCCAGCGAAGGGATGGCCGACTCTACCGCCACCGCCACGGCCAAAATGAAAGAGTCGTACACCGAGCTTTCAAAGGTCGCCAAGGCTGAAATCAGCAAGCTCACCAGCGCACAGCGCGACGCCAACCGCGAACTGGAAGCGCTGCAGAAAGAGCGCCTAGATATTGATGAGCGCTACAACAAACTGCGCGCCAGCCTAAGCGGCGGCACTGCTGACCCGAGCTACGGCCAAGCCCAGGCGCTCAAGGTTGCGGCCCGTAATGCCTTGCAAGCGGGCGACCTTGAAGGGGCGCGGACGCAAGCACAAGCAGCGGCGCAAATGCTGCAAGAGTTGGCCGCCGCTGGCGAGAACACCTATGGCTTGCAAGGCTTTGCCAATGAGCTGCAAGCAATCGAGGCCGAAGCCAACGGCATCGAGCAAAGCAACGCAGACGCCAAGCTAAAAGCCATCACCGCTGAACTGGAAAAGCTGAAAGGCTTGGCTGACGTGAAAATCAGCGTCGGCATGACGCCCGAAGAGCTGGCCAACGCGAAGGCGCAGATGGTCGAGCTGGGTGCACTGCTCAGCAAAAGCTTGGTGGTCACACCCACCATAAACCTGCCTCAACCCGGTGAGGCAGACGCCGATGGTTATGTGTTTGTGCCGAATAACCCAGCGCCGCCAAGTCGCTTCGCAACCGGCGGCCCCGTGCGCGGCCCCGGTACCGGAACCAGTGACAGCATCCCGGCACTGCTGAGTAATGGCGAGTACGTGATCCGCGCCGCTGCCGTGCGCAAGCTGGGCAAGGGTTATCTCGACCTTATCAACAACGGCATACCACTGCGCCGTTTTGCTGATGGCGGCATGGTTGAGTCGGTGGCATCCATGCCAATCGGCCCCAGCTTCCCCGACCTTGGCAGCCTCAGCATCAACATGGGCGGCGAAAACGTGAACGTCTACGCCAGCCCCGGCGAGGCGCTCAATCTGCAACGCCTTGCCCGCAAGTTTGGCCGCACCTAACAGCCCGCCCCGCGCGGGCTTTTTTACGCCTGGAGTTCCTCAATGTCCGTACCTTTGATGCTCGGCGGCCTGCCGATCGCGTTGCACGCTGGCGCGCCCGTTATCACTGACGGCAAGCTGGCTGCAGGCACTGGCACGGTGCGGCTCAGTGGCGGCACGCTGGTGAAAATGGAGCGATACAGCAAGCGCGCAGGCACCATCAGCGCGCAGGGCTGGATGCCACCCGCTTGGGGCGGGTTGGACTTCAGCGGCCCGCTTGAGCTGCGCAGTACCAAGGTGCGCACCGTTGCCGGTACTGGCTTGGTCTACACGCTGCCCTTTACCCCGCGCCCTGATCAAGAGCCGTGGGCGCTTGCCCTGGTGGGCGGTGAATGGGTGCCAACACCCTGCAGCACTGTGGCCGGTGTGAGCACAGTCACCGCCGTGCCGGGTGCCACGCAGTACCAGGTGTGGGCCATGCCGGTTTACTCGGTGATGGTCGACCCGCCTGACGAATCACAAGACCAAAGCGCCAACGCACACAGCTGGACCCTAAGCTGGGAGGAAGCCTGATGTTGTTAAACGGCGAACCGCTCAACAGCATCGAGCTTAACAGCGACACGGGCTCGGCCACCCCAGCGCCACCCGACCCAGGCTATGTGCTGGCGGGCATCGGCTATGTGTGGCTGGATCGTGTGCTTGTTGGTGGCGTTGATGTGAGCGCCCAGCTTGTTGGCGGCATCGATTACGACCGCGAAGAGGGTGCAGCAGCAGTGGGTGGCTTTGGGATCTACTTGCCACCCGGCCCGGTTGTGCCAAGTGATTGGATAGGCCGCACCGTCACCTTTGACTACATCACCACAACCGAAGGGGTGACCACCGAAGCGCGGCGCTTTACAGGTGTGATTGATCAGCCTGAGTGGAATAGCGAAGTTCGCGTACTCAACTGCGAGTGCAGTGACCAATTACAGCAGCGGGTTGAGGCGCTGACCGTTGCCCAAGTGGACGCACTGGTTGGCGGTACGTGGTCGGCGGATGTCTTTGAGCCGGTTGATGGGCGCAGCCATTGGGACTACGCACTTGAGCGCCTGAGTTCACGCACGGCCGCCCTCGACTGTGATGTGTTCGGCGTGCCGCGTGTAAGCAGTTGGTACGCCAAGCCCGCGCCTGACTTTGTGTTTGGCCCTGGCACCACGATTGATCAGTCTGTGCAGGTCGATCTCGCGCCGGCGCGCGCCATTACCAACCGGGTTGAGCTTGAAGTTAGCTTTCGTTATTCGCGGCTCTGGCAGCGCAACGAATCCTATAGCTGGGTTCACCCTGAAACCGATGGCACGGGAGGCATTGCCGGATTCTGTAACTGGCGCGGCTTCCCCAGCGAGCTGCCCACCATCGCCATGATTGAGGAATCGGCAGCAGGTAACGGCCAAACCGTGATTGGTGCGCAGTATTACAAGTTGCCGCTGACCATGCCTAACCCGTGCGGCGACGGAAACCCGTGGATCAACCGCTTTGGTGATCTGTTGCTGGGCGCGGACTGGACCGGCGCGCGGCGCTGGGTGCAGACGGTGACCGAGACTTACAGGATGGCGCTGGCGACTGAGGCAGGACAGCAAGTTGATGGGCGCATTGTGCAGCGCCAAGGCTACTCAGTTGAAATCGAAAACGAGCAGGCTGAGCAGTGGGAGCAAAAACCAATCACGGGCGGCTCTGGCGGCTTTACCGACCTTAACGACGAGGCGCGCCGGGCGCTGGCAATCAATTGCGGGCTGCAGGTTTCACACGCTGAATTGATCGCGTCGCACCGCGAGGCAACTGTCACATGGCAGGTGCCTACCAGCATGGCCCTTGGCATTGACCTTAGCCACACGCTTGAGATTAACGACCAGGGCGTCAGAGCGCGTGGCAAGTGTCGGCGCATTTCCGGCACCCATGACCCTGACACCGGCTTGGCCATAACCACGCTTAGCATTGCGGTGATGCGGCCAGTCGGTGCCAGCGGCGCCAATGATGCCCTGGTTGTGCCGCCCCGCATTGCATCCAGCGACAGCCCTGCTGCTGGGGGTGACGCCATCCCGACGATTCTGCCCACGCAGATAAGCGTGTTTGGCGGCCCTGATTACGACCCGGAGCTTGATGGCTTTTCAGGCAATGCCGATGCCGGTGGCGGCCCTTCGCAGTTTCCACGGGACATGGTGTCCCCGGCTGCTGAAATCCCGACTGCCGTGCGTGACGAGCGCGTGGTAACCGGTGACTACCTGTACCGCGTCGCCATTCCTACTGACCTGTTGGAGCTTGACTGATGAGCCTTGCAGATGAACGCCGTGCCATTCGTGAGAACGTGGCAGCCACGCGAGCACCTACGGCAGGTGCGCAGCGCAGGGCCATAGGTCAGCGCCTTGAGGCAGAACGCCGTGGCGCGCAAGTGGTTGAAGACTTGCAGCGCCTGCAGCGTACCCCGCAGCAGCGCCGCACATTGCGCACTGTGCGGCCGGTTGGTGCGGTTCCTGCGTCACGCGGGCGGGCGGCGTACAAGCCGCCGGCAACCGGTGGCAGCTTTGATGGCGAGTTCACCGAGGTTGAGCGCGTGTATTCGCCTGACCCGATCTACCTGGAAACCATCGACGGCAGCGGCTACTTCGCCGTGCGAAGGCTGGAGTCGCTGACCATGGAAGGCGATGCCGGCTCGGTGGTGGTGTTCCGCTTCCCTGAACTGGTGCTCGGCCCATGACCATTCAAGGCCAGTGGCCTTACCCGCTGACCATTGATGCCGTCGACCCGTACCCATTCCACGGCCTGGCGTACATCGACAGCGGTGGTGAATGGCTTGATCCGATGGATGGGCGCGACCGTATACCGCTGCCTGGCCTGCCTGGCTCTGAGTTCAAATGGTCCCGCTACTTACCGAAGGTCAACTCGGCACTGTGGGACATCGGTCGGGCTGATCCACCGCAAACCGCAGGTTTGATTGCTGCGGGCGGGCTGTCGATCGGCAAACGATTAATGCCGTTGGAGTCTGTATTTACTGCGCGTGTAGCTGATCGCTCAGTGCTTTTGTCGCTGGATTGGTTCGGCATCGGCCGCTTCGAGCTGCGCGACTTTGAGAGCGGCGATTTGCTGGCATCACTGGAGATCGATACTGATCTGGTGTTTGACGATAAAACGCTGATCACCAACCAGGACAACCAGTTTGACATTGTGCTGGCCACATCTACGCAGCTCAGCCTGTTGGACATTGCCCCCGATGGCCGTGAGCTGCTTGTTGCCCTGCAGGCCACGTACTACTCCGCTGCGACAACCATCAACACATCCTGCTTCGTTGCCGTGCTGGTGTTGGGCATTACCGAAAGTGCTGGCCTGTACGGGCTTAACTACAGCGTGGCCGCTGGGCTGCTGGATTGCTTGGGGGCGCTGACCATTGAGCGCGAGTCTGACCGCTACAACTACGCGCTGAACGCCATCACCGGAGAGGTAACGCCGGCGGCCATTCCGCCTGATACCAACACCATAGAGGCTGGGCGCGGCGGCTACCAGGTGCCGCACTTTGGCAGCTTCACTGAGGGCTGGTCCCGTACTGGGCAGATCGTCGGCGGCTTCTTTGCTGGTGGCGGTGTGGAGTTCCTGCGCTTTGACAGCAGCTGGCAGGCCGAGACCACCGGCACGGCCAGCCTGGAGACCGAGCTTGCTGGCTCCAGCTACCGGGTGAAGCGGTTGATCTCATCGGCCACGCGCACGCAAACCTCAACCATGCGGCTGCACCGTGGCCTGGCTGAGGTAACCGGCGAGTACAGCTATGCCGTGCTCGGTGCCCTGGACTACCAGTACAACTACGCGTTCAGCGGCGGCTTTGAAAGCGCTGACTTCACCTTCACCACGGACATACAAGAAAGCGCCACCGAGCTGGCTGACGAAGCGCGTGATACCGAGTTCACCCAGACCGGCTCGCTGATTGGCGCCGCTTCATTTGCTGATGCCTACGTGCTGGCCGGTTCTCCACTGGACGCCACCAAGACCTACGCCCCAGCGCGGCCGCCATTCCCTGGCCTGCTGCAAAACTGGCTTTGCCTGACTGGCAGCACCAAAGCCATGGCCTTGGCCAGTGCTCGCACCGATACGGACGTATGCGCCGTGAGTGGTGCGCTCACCCCAGCCGGTACAGCCGGAGACTGGCAGGCCGGCAACGGGTACAGCCCAACGCTACGCCGGGTTGTATCCGTGGTGGCCTTCAACCCCATGACAGGGCAAGTTGCCCGCGCCGTTGATATGCCAAGCCGCACCATCACAGGCTGGCTCTAGGAGAAACCATGCAGCTGTTTATTGATAACTGGCGCACCACGCTGCTGGCCGATGCTGCCGCCGCTGACACTTCGCTCAGCGTGCTACCGGCAATGGCTGACAAGCTGGTTGGCCTTGGCGCCGGCGATTACTACGAGCTGACGCTTGCCCGAGTGGTTGAAGGCATGGAAACCGCCTGGGAAGTGGTCCGCGTAAGCAACACCAGCGAAGGCCTGCTATCAGTAACGCGCGGGCCTGACCCGCTGGACTGGCTTGAGGGTGAGCTGATCAGCGCACGCCTGACCGCCGGGGCGCTGCGCACCATTCAGGGCGAAATGCCAGTGACACGTGGTTACGGTGAGCCCGCAGAGGCGCCAACCGGCCCAGGCATGTACATCAAAGACTACACCCCTTATGGCGTATGGATTGCCATCTACAAAAACGGCGAGTTCTGGGCCTGGGAGCGTCTGGCGCTCTACTCAAATCTGCCGGTATAACTGCCAAGCCCGCCGAGTGCGGGCTTTTTTACGCCTGGAGAATTTATGCAGCCCGCTCGCTTAAACCTGCGCATCAACCAGGGTGCCACCCTGCGTAAGCCGCTGCTGATGATGCAGCCGGTGTATGAGTACAAGCCCATCACCGCTATCCAGGCCACGGCACCGCTGCTGCTCACCGTTACCGATCACGACCTGATCGGTGATTGGCCGATCTGGATTGAGGGTGTGACCGGTTGGGGCGAGTTGAGCCGCGACAAAACCCGCCAGCCGTTCCACCTGGCCAAGGTCATCAACACCAACACCCTCGAGCTGAATGCCTTCAACGGCACCGGCCGCACGGCCAGCGGCGGCACGCTGGTTTACCAGCCGCCGGTAGACCTGGCCGGCTGCACCGCCCGAATGTATATCCGTGACGCCAGCGGCGAACTGCTGCTGGAGCTGACCACTGACAACGGCCGCCTGGTGATTGCTGCGCCAGGCCGCTTGATCATCACCCTCACAGCAACCGAAACGGCGGCCATTGCATGGACTAAGGGGAGCTACGACCTTGAGCTAAGCATGAGTAATGGCGACGTAACCCGCTGGGCCGAGGGTGAGGTGGTGGTGAGCCGGGAGGTCACCCATGACTAACTGCCCCCGTGTGCTGGTCACGGCTGAGGCTTTTGCGCTGGTCGTTGAGCCTGAGCATGCACCTGCTGTGCTGGTGGCCGCCGGCGAGCAGGGCCCGCCGGGGCCGCCAGGTGCAAACGCACCAGGCTCAGACGGCCGCCCGATCATCAGTGCGGACATCGACAACCGGCTCAAACAAGGAACAGACGGCGGCCTGCATGTCCTCGACGACTTAATCCCCAATCCACTCGCCTACTACATTCTCGCCCGGAGTTAACCATGAGCCTCGAAACCCAAATTATTGCCCTTGCTCAAGCCATCGGCGCGGACATTAAAGACGTCCGCACCAAGCAGGGCGATCTCACCAGCTTGACCACGGTGGCCAAGGGCAACTTGGTTGCGGCCATCAATGAGCTGAAGGCGGCGCTTGGCTCAGCCGGTGCCGCAATCGACGACGCCGCCACCAATGGCGCGACCACCGTAACGTGGTCGGCTGACAAGATTTTCGACACCATTGAAGCGGCCAAGTTGGCCGTAAAAAGCGACCTC
>LNDO01000021.1 GCA_001465025.1 Pseudomonas sp. Ga0074129 | reverse complement strand
TGCGCTTGAATCCTTTGGTGTGAGAGCCTGGATTCTACCGGTGGCTGGCCCTCTGCCTATCGTTTCAAGCGTTGCACTTATTCTATGAATTCAGGTAGTAAAAAACTGATCCTTGAAATCATCATATATGAGAACCCTGAAGACGTTCCATGGGAAAAGCTTCAGCCTTTTCGCTTCAAAAATATTTTCGGGGCACTTTTTGCTGGCAACGATATGTCGCTACGGATGTGGGCCGACCTAGGTAACGCGCTTGAAGAAATCAGCCCGAATCTAAACCGCTGTACTTTTGGTGCGAATTTTCATACGAGCGCTCAAGTCGTGGCGATGTTACTCGGGGAGCTGGAAACTCAAGTTGAAGGCTAGCGGTACAGCCTAGCCTTTTCTAATACAGCTTGCGACCCATTGCGTCGCAGACTGCAACGATAATGCCTCCATATTCACTGGAGGACTCAACATGGCGAAAGTTGCCCGTAAATCCGGCCCCCACAATCAGGACACATGCCCGCTTGCTCTGAGCTGGATGTTTAAGCTGATGATTGATTGCGGCGGCCATCGGGATTTCATCAATCACGGTTGCTTCAGTGATGACGATGTCGCTCGCGAGCTTGGCATCTACTGGCTGGTAAAGGCTGCCGAGGGTAATGATGAGGACGATTTCCCTATACCTGCGTTTCTCAAGCAGAGGGATCACACCCAGGAAGCAAATTTCCGGGAGCTGGCCCTTGCTGCACTTCACCGAGAGCGCAAGCTCTTCGACAAAGCGTTTCCTTCCCCTGAACTACCAGACAACCTTCAGGCGAATTTGACAAAACTTGCACAGCTGATTGGCCTGGATGAGATCGAGCAAAAGCTGATCGGCTTCTGCTCGCTGATGAATACAGACGCCTTACTAGATGACTGTTGCAACCAGCTCGGCTACATCGGATTCAACCGCCTCGTCAGGGTGCTGAGCACGCTGCTGGATATCACGCAGAATGACCTGCGTTTGCGTCTTTCGGCAGAGGGCCGCCTGGTGCAGTCAGGCCTAATTGAAGCAAACCTGCGCAGCGGCGTGCGCAATCACATGTCCGATCTGCTGGGCTTTAACAACAAGGACCTGCTGTTTTCCGTACGTCATCATCAAGGTAGCGCTATCGGGTTGTTCCAGAGTGCCTTTCGCCCTGCACCTGAAAGCCTGCTGCAAGCCAAAGATTTTATTCACCTCGACACCCCACTCAACATTACACGTCCCTATCTGCAGCAAGTACTCGACGCGAAAAAAGTCGGGGTTAACATCCTTATCTACGGCCCACCCGGCACCGGCAAGAGCCAGCTCACAAGGCTGCTTGCCAGCGAGTTGCAGGCTGAACTCTTCGAAATTGCCTGCACCGATAACAGTGGTGACCCGATTGATCGGCGCGGACGCCTATGCGCCTTAAAGTCGGCCATGTGCGTACTCAACCAGCAGAAAACGTTGCTGGTACTAGATGAGATCGAGGACCTATTCAGTGGCAGCAATGAGTTGGCCATGTTTATGGGAGGCCAAGAACGGCAAAAAGGCTGGATTAACCGCATGCTTGAGGAAAATCCAATCCCCTGCTTCTGGCTGACCAACAACATAAGGGCTTTGGATAATGCCTATATTCGGCGTTTCGACCTTGTGCTCAAGTTGGAAAATCCACCTCGGCTTCAACGTGAAGGCATTATCCGCAGCGCCAGTGACAACCGCCTGAATCAGTCGCTAGTCGAAAAGCTCGCTGATCACGAACAGCTGATGCCCGCCATCATCACGCGAGCCATGGACGTTGCAAACAGCCAGACTCAAGACGCATCTGCGACCTTGGACACGACAGTCGAGTTTTTGGTAAACGCCACACTGCAAGCCCAAGGGTTTGCGCGCCTGGGGCAGAATCGTATGCAGGCATTGCCTGAGTTCTACAGCCCAGACCTGGCCAATACCAACATGCCTCTCGACCAACTTCTTACCGGGTTGCGCAATCATGGCGAGGCGCGCCTGTGCTTTTACGGCCCACCGGGCACAGGTAAGACTGCGTTTGGTCATTGGTTGGCAATTCAACTCGGCAAACCGCTTCTGACTCGCCGGGCATCCGATCTCATCTCACCTTACGTAGGTATGACAGAGCAGAACTTTGCACGAGCATTTGAGCAGGCAGCCGATGATGATGCAGTCTTGCTTCTTGATGAGGTTGACAGCTTCCTGCAGGACCGTCGAAAAGCGCGCCACAGCTGGGAAGTAAGCGCAGTGAACGAAATGCTGACGCAGATGGAGAGCTACCGCGGACTGTTTATAGCCTCCACGAACCTCATGGAAAACCTCGATGAAGCCTCATTGCGACGCTTCGACTTGAAAATAAATTTCGACTACCTCGGCGCTGAACAGATCACCAACCTGCTTCGACAGTACTTACGGCAAATGGGCCTGAAGAGGCCGGACAGCCTCAAGCTCGCCCGACTACTTCGGCAAAGCTGCCTGACTCCCGGTGACTTTGCACTGGTCGCACGACGTGCACGCTTCCAACCATTCACCAATGCCGATCAGGTGATTGATGCGTTACTGGCCGAAAGCAGCTTGAAAACCGCCACGACCATGAGAGCCATTGGTTTTGCTGAGTGGTAGAACGTAGCCCCAAGGTCATCTTCAAATACCCAACAAAACAGATCGGTTAAGCGGCAAGGCAGGAGTGCGAATATGGTTGACACAGCGGCGGGAACATCCCGAGCCTATAGCGCCGATGATTTCGAAAGCGCTGCAGAGCGGTTGCTGGGGAAGAGATATAAAGTTTTAAAAGAGCTAGAGGTGACACCTGCGCAAATCTGCAGCGCATTTAGTGAAGCGTTTTTTAGCGGGGAGCTGGGTGAGAACGATGAAAACCAACACGACATCAGCTTGATGTTGACGGTCTCAGCCGACCTTTTCCTAGGGTCCGGCCAGCAGCTCCTCTCGGATTCACCGCCGCAGAAGATGCCACAACCTAAATTGAAGCTGGCTGATTTGCTGCGCAGTGACACCCCTCCAGATCGCGATGTTTTTGTGTGGCACAGCCGCCCCAACGTTGATTGAAGCGATTGGGCACATCATGATGCTGGCATGCAGCCGATTTTAGGGATGAACGCCGTGCCATCAGCCACCAGTCGCAGCACACTGACCCGCCAATGGGAACTGCTCAAGCTGCTGCCACCCAAGGGTCCGGGCATCACAACGCTTGAGTTGCAAAGCCTACTCAGTGACGCAGGGCACCCGACCACCAAGCGCACCATCGAACGTGACCTCGTTGCGGATTTCGGAGCACCGTGACCGGCCGTTTCGGTTGATCGTGACCGCTCATTTCGCTAACGCGTGACCGCTCATTTCGGTAGCAACGTGACCGATTCTCCGCCTGTTCCGAAACAGGTGGTCACGGCTTACCGAAATGAGCGGTCACGACTTAGCGAAAGCCTTTTCCTTCGTTGCGCATGACCTGATGCGCCGCCATCCTCGACCGATTTCGGGAGAGGAAGATGGCGGCGCCGCGAGTAGCCATGCGAAACATCAAAGAATG
>LNDO01000020.1 GCA_001465025.1 Pseudomonas sp. Ga0074129 | reverse complement strand
CTCGGCGTCGGCGAAGGTCATCTGCTTCATCGGAAAACTCAGCGGGTGGAATCCGGGTATTTTGCCAAAATCAGGAAGTCTTTTTCAGAGTTTCCCTAGATTTTCTTTTGTTGTGGCTGCAGAGTGGTTTTAATTCTTTAATCGGTGATCACTGACATGACCTGAGGCGTTTCAGCTTTCACCAAGGCTAAAGCCTGTAGCGGCTTTAGGGTCAAGCCGTAATGCCCGTTTTGACAAGGCTCATGGGGTTAGCGACAACGTGTCGCACGTCTCGAACTCATCCAAAACACCCAACTTTGGACTGGCAGGGCTGCCCCGTGGCGCTAGGAACGGGGCAACCCTTATTTATCTGTGTTTGTTTCTATTTGTTGCTGGACGCTAAATCGCCTGCTCTCTTGAACGCTGCCAATATTAATACAGCCACACCTGAAAAAGTGCTGGATAACGTATTTGTAATTTTCCAGTCACCTTGCTGATAGGCATAGAGCACTACATTCTGCCGGGAATTGGCTTTCTACTTATTTTCCTAAGTAATAACCTGCTAGATTTCTCAGGCTAAATAAATAGCAAGGCCTTCATTTATTCCAGCAGAGTTAGTTCTGCGGAGGGCTTTTAAGTGTATGTAGAAACAGTCGCCGGTTATGGTGTAGGCATAGGTAAGCTCTGTGTATTTTCAGGCCTACTGGCCGCATTGTTGATTGCTCCAGTGACAACAATTGCTACTGAATCAGTCGGGCAATCAATAACGATTGAGGAGGCGCTGGCGCAAGCGCTCACCGAGAACCAGGAGTTCGCTGCAGCACAATGGAATACTGGCATTGCCAAAGGCGCTCGTACCCAGGCTGGGCTGATCCCAAATCCTGAGCTGTCCTGGAGCGTTGAGGACACGCGTAGTGAGTCGCGCGTTACCAGCATTCAGGTATCTCAGCCAATTGAGTTGGGCGGCAAGCGTGGCGCGCGCATCGATGTTTCTGAACGTGATCAGGACGCTGTGGCGATTGACCTAGAGCGTAAGAAAAACACCTTGCGCGCTGAGGTTATCCAGGCCTTTTACTCGGCACTGCGTGCCCAGGAAGGACTGCAGCTTTCCACTCAGTCGTTAGACCTTGCCCTTCGCGGACTTCAGGTGGTCGAAGCGCGCGTAAAGGCCGGCAAGGCTTCGCCAATCGAAATTTCGCGTGCTCAGGTGCAGCTTTCGGAAATTCAACTGGAGCTGAATCGCGCACGCCTCAATCGAAGCAATGCCTACAAGCAACTGGCGCTCATAACGGGTGCCAAGACGCCGAACTTCGAACATGTCGAGGGTGATCTTGAGCGCCTGCCGTATCTGCCATCGCAGGCTGAGATGCTTGCACGCATAACAGATACAGCGGACCTGCGGCTGGCCAGCATGCAAATCCAGCGTGCCGAGTCTTCCTTGGAACTCGAAAAGTCGCAGCGCATTCCAGACCTCACCGTCAGCGTTGGCAGCCAGTACGACGAAGGGCTTGGCGAACGCGTCAATTTGCTCGGCTTGTCGATGCCTATTCCATTGTTCAACCGCAACCAAGGCAATGTGCTGGCCGCTGCTCAAGGAGCTGACCAGGCGCGCGATTTGCGCAATGCCGCAGAACTCCGCCTGCGCGCGGAAGCCCAGCAGGCATTTGAGCAGTGGGAAAGCGCTAGAAGTGAAGTCGACTCGATCAGCGGCACACTGCTGCCGACCGCGCAGCAAGCAGTAGAGGGCGCAGTACGTGGATTCGAGATGGGCAAGTTTGCCTTTATCGATGTACTCGATGCTCAGCGCACCCTCGTAAGCATGCGCTCCCAGTACCTGAATACCCTGGATGAAGCTATCTCGGCCTGGGTGAGCTTGGAGAAGATTTACGGCTCCCAACTCAACATCGAATTCAAAAAATAAGCATCTCTGCGCACCTACATAACGCCTTAGACGGTCGCGTCATGCGACATGAAGCCTCGCCTGCTTTCCTGGCGGCTGCATGTTTATTGAGCGCGTTTAGTCGCCGCCTGGGCATGAGTCAAATTCAATACTTTTGATAATTTGGAGTTACCAATGGCATCAACAACTCCCAGAAAGCAGTGGCTGATGATTGTGGCTGTTGTCGTCATCGGTTTAGCCGTGGCGGGTCTGATTCTAAGTGGTAGCCCTGGTAAGTCCGGGGAGGAAGGCCATGGCCATGATGAGAGTCATGAGGATGTATCGGCTCACGCAGATCCCGAGCACCACGGGGAGGCTTCGGCCGACGAGCATGAAGAGGCCGATGAGCATGCAGATAAAGAGCACCATGAAACTGTAGAACCCACCAAGGGCGAGCATGGCGGCAAGCTTTTCACCGAGGGTGATTATGCGCTTGAAGTGACGATTTTTGAGGAGGGCGTAGAGCCTCAGTTCAGGCTCTATACCTACCTGGACGGCAAGCTTCTAAATCCTGCTGAAAGCACGGTGCAAGTGACCTTGTTGCGTCTTGGCCAACCTGCGCAAATCATCAATTTCAGCAAAGAGAATAACTACCTACGTGGCGATGCCGCGGTTGTAGAGCCGCATTCATTCCAGGTTTCCATCAGCGCCACGCACAGTGGCAAGAGCTATTCGTTCGGTTACGAGCAGGTTGAGGGCCGCGTGACCATGACGGATGCGCAGCTTGAGCAGGGTGGCGTCACGCTCGCCACTGCTGGTCCCGCGAAAATCGCCTCCACGCTGCAAGTGCTCGGCGAGGTTCGTTACAACGGTGACCGCACGGTTCAGGTGACCCCGCAACTTGCCGGGCGCGTCGACTCGGTGGCGGTTAGTGCTGGCGATACGGTCAGCAAGGGTCAGGTATTGGCCAAAATCTCCAGCCAGGCGCTGGCCGAACTGCGTGGCGAGCTACTGGCCGCCCAGCAACGCTCTGCGCTTGCCCGCACGACCTATGCACGTGAAAAGCAATTGTGGGAAGAGAAGATTTCCGCCGAGCAGGACTTCCTGCAGGCGCAAGTTGCCATGCAGGAAGCTGCTATCGCAGTGCAGCGCGTCCAGCAACAAATCGCTTCGCTGGGCGGTGCACCGGCCAAAGGCCAGAATCTCACCGAATTCGAGATTCGTGCCCCTATCGATGGCGTGATAACCAGCAAAAGCATCTCTGTTGGTGAAGTACTCAAAGAGGATTCCGCAGTCTTTACCGTCTCGGATTTGTCGACCGTATGGGTGGACTCAACCGTCGCGGCGAAAGACTTGGGCGTAATCGCCGAAGGGCAAAACGTTGTCGTGAGCTCCAGCGCATTCGCCGCCACGGCTAAGGGCTCCATTTCCTATGTCAGCGCTCTGGTTGGGGCGCAAACCCGCTCAGCGACTGCTCGCATCGTGCTAGCTAACCCAGATCGGCTATGGCGGCCTGGTTTGCCAGTGACGGTCGAGGTGATTGCCGAGGAGAACAACGTTCCCGTTGCAGTAGCGGTCGAAGCGATCCAGACCGTTCGCGATTGGCAGGTAGTGTTCGGCCGCTTCGATAACCAGCTAGAAGCTCGGCCTCTTGAGCTGGGCAAATCCGACGGCCGCTTCGTCGAGGTTATCTCGGGTCTGAAGGCGGGCGATCGATACGCGCTGAAGAACAGCTTCCTGATCAAAGCTGAGCTTGGCAAAGCCGGCGCGAGCCATGACCACTAATTCGGAGTCGAGCTATGAAACAAGTTACAGCTATTTTTCGCCCGATCCGGCTTGAGGCCGTCGAGCAAGCTTTGCATGCACTGCCACACCTGCCTGGATTTACCATCCTGCCCGCCCATGGTCATCCACGTGGCCACGGCAAGGATCACAGCTACATCGCCGACGAGTGGAACCCCGACGCCCATCAGCATCTCGTGCTGCTGGCGTTCTGTTCAGAAGAAGTTGCCGATGAGATCGTCCATGCCATCGAGAAGGCCGCCCACACAGGTGTACCCGGTGATGGAATCGTCGCCGTGGCCCCTTTGACCGACGCATTGCGCATCCGTACTGGAGAGCGCGGTGATGCTGCGCTTTAGGGGAAATTGACATGTACGAACGATTAATTCGCTTCGCCATCGACCAGCGCTGGCTAGTCTTGCTGGCTGTGCTCGGCATGGCAGCGTTGGGTGTTTACAGCTACCAGAAGTTGCCGATTGATGCGGTTCCCGACATCACCAACGTGCAGGTGCAGATCAATACCGAGGCAAAGGGCTACTCGCCACTGGAAACCGAGCAACGCGTGACCTTTCCGATTGAATCGGTAATGGCTGGGCTGCCCAACTTACAGGAAACGCGTTCAATCTCACGTTACGGGTTGTCGCAGGTCACCGTCATTTTCGAAGACGGCACAGACATCTACTTCGCTCGTCAGTTGGTGAATGAGCGGATACAGGAAGCGCGTGGAAATCTACCCAGTGATCTGTCGCCGAGCATGGGGCCAATCGCTTCTGGTCTGGGCGAGATCTACATGTGGACCATCGAGGCGCAAGACGGTGCGAAGAAGCCGGATGGCAGCACCTATACACTGATGGATCTGCGTGAGATTCAGGACTGGATCGTCAAGCCGCAACTGCGAACCGTCAAAGGTGTTACCGAGATCAACACCATTGGCGGTTATGCCAAGGAGTTCCAGGTTTCACCCAAGCCGGAGCGCCTGGTCGCACATGGCCTCAGCCTGCAGGACATTGTGGTTGCGTTGGAGAGCAATAATGCCAACGTTGGTGCGGGCTACATCGAACGCAGCGGCGAGCAGTACCTGATCCGCGCTCCGGGACAAGTCGGCAATATCGCTGACATCGCCAACATCATCATCAAGAACACCGATGGTGTTCCTGTGCGCATCGGTGATGTGGCCGAGGTTGGCCTGGGTAAGGAGCTGCGCACCGGTGCCGCTACTGAGAACGGCCAGGAGGTGGTGCTCGGCACTGCCTTTATGTTGATTGGTGAGAACAGCCGCTATGTATCGCAGGCTGTCGACCAGCGCATAAAGGAGATCAATCGCAACCTGCCGAAAGGAGTCATAGCGAAGACGGTCTATGACCGCACTGTATTGGTCGATAAGGCCATCAATACGGTGAAGAAGAATCTGATCGAAGGCGCTCTGCTGGTTATCGCGATCCTGTTCCTGTTCCTGGGCAACATCCGTGCAGCGCTCATCACTGCAATGGTGATCCCGTTGTCGATGCTTTTCACCTTCACAGGGATGGCTAGCAACAAGGTAAGCGCGAATCTGATGAGCCTCGGTGCGCTCGACTTCGGCATTATCATTGATGGCGCCGTGGTGATCGTTGAGAACTGCGTGCGCCGTCTGGCCCACGCCCAAGCCGCCGCAGGCCGAACGCTGACCCGTAACGAGCGCTTCCATGAGGTGTTCGCGGCCTCGAAGGAGGCGCGCCGCCCCCTGTTGTACGGGCAACTGATCATTATGGTGGTGTACCTGCCGATATTTGCGCTGACCGGCGTGGAAGGCAAGATGTTCCACCCGATGGCGTTCACCGTAGTGACGGCCTTGCTAGGTGCCATGATCCTTTCGGTGACGTTTGTTCCGGCGGCGGTTGCATTGTTTCTCAATGGCAGCGTCAGCGAAAAAGAAAACCGGTTGATGGTCTGGCTAAAGCGAGGTTACGCGCCATTATTGGATTGGGTCATGGTCAGCAAACCGCTGGTGTTGACTATTGCGGTAGTCATGATGATGTTGTCAGGCTTGGCTGCTTCGCGGATGGGTAGCGAGTTCATGCCAAGTCTGGATGAAGGCGATATCGCTCTGCATGCCATGCGTATCCCAGGTACCAGCCTCTCGCAGGCAATTGACATGCAGGTGCAACTCGAACAACAGATCAAATCTTTTGCCGAGGTTGATACGGTATTCGCTAAGTTGGGAACCGCTGAAGTCGCGACTGACCCAATGCCGCCGAATGTGGCGGACATTTTTGTAATGCTCAAACCGCGTTACCAATGGCCTGACCCGGACCGCAGTAAAGTCGATCTGGTTGCGGCGTTGCAAAAAGCGGTCGAGCAGATCCCCGGCAACAACTATGAGTTTACCCAGCCCATTCAGATGCGCTTCAACGAGCTGATCTCCGGCGTACGCAGTGACGTCGCGGTAAAAGTGTTTGGCGACGACATGGATGTGATGAACGAGACCGCCGAGCAAATTGCTGAGGTGCTGGAGGGCATTCCGGGTTCAGCCGATGTGAAGGTCGAACAGACCACAGGGCTACCGATGCTCAGCGTGCAAATCGACCGTGAGAAAGCCGCACGATTCGGTTTGAATGTCTCGGAGATTCAGGACGCTATTTCCACCGCCATCGGTGGACGTGAGGCCGGAGCGTTGTTTGAAGGGGACCGACGTTTCGATATCCAGGTTCGCCTGGCGGACGAGTGGCGCAATGACGTCGACAAGATTCAGCAACTGCCTATTCGCTTGGCCAATGGTGATGGCTTGAATGGCCCTGGATTTGTGCGTTTGGCTGATGTGGCGAGTGTGGTTTCTGCCCCTGGCCCAAACCAGATCAGCCGTGAAAATGGCAAGCGTCGCGTGGTGGTCACTGCCAACGTTCGCGGTCGCGATATCGGTTCTTTTGTCGCCGAGGCCGAGAGCAAAATCGCCCAAGCGGTAAGCATTCCGACAGGTTACTGGACGACCTGGGGCGGCACCTTCGAGCAGCTTCAGTCGGCGTCCAAGCGCCTGCAGATTGTTGTACCGGTCTCTTTGCTGCTGGTGTTCACACTGCTCTTCATGATGTTCGGCAATGTCAAAGATAGTCTGCTGGTATTCACCGGCGTGCCCTTCGCGCTGACCGGCGGGATCATGGCCTTGTGGCTGCGTGATATTCCGCTCTCGATCTCTGCGGGGGTGGGTTTCATTGCGTTGTCGGGTGTCGCGGTACTCAACGGCCTGGTGATGATTTCCTTTATTCGCAGTTTGCGTGAGAACGGCATGGGGCTGGACGAGGCCATTCGCGAAGGCGCGTTGACTCGTTTGCGGCCGGTGCTGATGACAGCTTTGGTGGCGTCTCTGGGCTTTATTCCAATGGCCACTGCCATCGGTACGGGTGCTGAGGTTCAGCGGCCTCTGGCGACGGTGGTGATTGGCGGAATCCTGTCTTCAACCGCGCTGACACTGCTGGTTCTGCCATTGCTCTACCGCTTGGCCCATCGCATGCGTTAAGTTCGCAACGCTGTTCGTGTACAAGCAGAAAGCCCCGCTGAAAGCGGGGCTTTCTGCTTGTAGGGAGTGGGGTCACTAGGTTGCGTCCAGTGCAGGTACTGCTTGTTGCCTGGCTCTCTGATGGTTAGATTGGCTGGCCACACTAGTACGCGCTACCACCTGTAGGATCTACATGAAAGGACGTGAAAGCGGCATGCCAGAAGAGGACTATTGGCAGAGTTTCTTCGACGCCGATGGCGTTGTCGAAACTCTGTTCGATGCTGCTGGTGTCGCAGGTGATCTGGTCGAGTTTGGTTGCGGCTATGGAACATTCACATTGCCCGCTGCGCGTTGTACGCGCGGTGTGGTCACTGCGCTGGATATTGAGCCGCTGATGGTGGCGCGTGTAAGGCAAAAAGCCGAGGCGCAGGCGCTGCACAATGTACGAGCAGAGATACGGGACTTTGTCAGTCAAGGCACGGGCCTGGTTAGCGCTACTCAGTCCCATGCCATGATTTTCAACCTACTGCACCTGGAGCAGCCATTGGCGTTATTGCGAGAGGCGCATCGGACACTTCACTGCGGAGGGACTGTTGCCGTCATGCACTGGCGCAGTGATGTCCCGACGCCGCGCGGGCCCTCTCTCGATATCCGCCCGCGCCCAGAACAATGTCAGGCATGGTTGTACGCTGTTGGTTTCACTGATATCAGGCAGGTCGATGTACAGGCCTTTAGCCCATATCATTTTGCTCTGCTCGCTACACGCTGATGGCGATGCTCTTTTTCTGATGTGGATTACATCCACCGGAAGAGCTGTTTAGTTAATCTGCCGATATGACGTTTGATATTCGCTGTGCGGCTATGGAATATAAAATACGCCAAATAAAAAAGCGCCCCGAAGGGCGCTTAGGGTACACCTCTTTCCAAAGGAGCTCGGGAGCTTCTAGAGGTGAACATCGTTCGGAAGTGAGCGGTTAGTCAGCGTTGGTTTCTTTTTTAAGTTCGGTATTGGCCCGATCTTGGTTGCTGGACTTAACCTTTAGTTCGTCCGCCGGCTTGGCAGCAGGCTCAGTTCCGTGAATTCGTTTTTGATCTGCTCGAAATTTTGCCTGAGCTTTCATTGAGCGATCATAGCCATCTTCTGCATAAGTCTGTGTGGAACCGACAAGAAGTACTGATCCAATAACTAGGGCTTTCAACATCTTCATAAGGCAGGCCTCGTAAAATTCAATTATTAGCTTGTCGAGGTTCATGGACAAGTTCTGCAAGTTCGAGTGAATTTTACGGAGGTGAAGCTAACAGCAGCGTGAGCCCAACATTACATTCTTGAAATCTAATAACTGCCTATCTTGTTATGCATGAGCGGGCAGTGCTTTTAGAGCCCGCCCGCCCATCCATTTTTAGAGCACGCTCAGTGGGTACTCGACGATCAGACGAACCTCGTCCAGATCCGACTCGTAATCCGTTGCGCGGGTAGTCATCTGGCGAACACGGAAGGACATCTCTTTCAGTGAGCCCGTTTGGACGACGTACTTGGCTTCGATGTTGCGTTCCCAGCGCTTCTGGTCAGTCAGCGGGTTGCCATCGGCATCACGACGCATATACACACTGTTGGCGTCGGAATAGTCCGCATCTGTACCCAGCGCATAGCGCGTCATGAAGGTCAGTCCAGGAACGCCATAGCTGGCCATATCTAGGTCGTAGCGCAGCATCCAGGACTTCTCTTTCGGCGAGTTGAAGTCGCTGTACTGAATAGAGTTGTCGAGGAAGATGGAATCAGACTGGCGCAGGTAGTCGAAATCATCGTCGCCGTTGTTGCGCTGGTGCGACAGGGCAACGCTGTGTGCACCGAACTGCACACCCACTTTGCCGCTGTAAATGTCGTTATCGAACTCACCCAACAGCTGCTGGCCGTCATCAACAGCTTTGTAGTAGTTCAAGCCACCGAACAAGGAAACACTGTCGGTCAGCGGGTAGGTGAAGGACGTACCGGCATAGTGCTGCTTCCAAGCATCCTTGAGTTGGCTGCTATAGAGACTAAAGCTCAGGTTGTCATTTAGCGAATAGTCACCGCCGAAATAGGCAACCCATGGAGACGCGACAGAGCCCGCATAGAAGGTTGCGAACTCATCACGCATGGTGCTGACCTGCGGCTGGCTCATGGCATGCAGGCGGCCACCCTGAAGGGTCAAACCATCAAAGCTTGTGTTCTCAACCGTAACGCCGCGAAAGCTTTCCGGTAGCAGGCGGGAGTCACCGTAGTGAACCACCGGCGTCATGGGGAACACATCACCCACTTTGACAACGGTGTCGAATAGCCGGGCTTTTACTGCACCACCCACTTTGGAGTAGTTATCTTCGGCTTCACCATCACTATTTACCGGCAGCAGATTAACAGTACCACCTGGGCCATATCGACCATCCCCGGTATCCAGTTTAAGGCCGAGCATGGCGAAGGCATCAATACCAAAGCCTACGGTGCCTTGGGTAAAGCCCGACTCGAACTGGCCAATGATCCCGTGTGCCCAAGCTTCAGTATAACCATTGTCAGTGTTGCTCGACTGACCTTTACGAAAGTCACGATTCATGTAGAAGTTACGGTTGAGAATATTGAAACTGCTACCTTCTACAAAACCTTCGGCTTGCTCTTCTGCGGCCGCCATGAGCGGAGCTGCACTGACAATCGCCGAAAATACTGCAAGGGATAGTTTGGTTTTATTAAGCATTTATTGCTTCTTTATAATTGGCAGTTATTAGTCTAGTTTTCGCCATGGCGTTCTTATAGGTATTGCATGGCGGCCGCGGAAACTGAGTGCAACACCTGAACCTTTCGGTAAGGTGTCGGCCCTATGTCCTATCACGAACTCAGCATTGAAGAACGCGTCACGA
>LNDO01000019.1 GCA_001465025.1 Pseudomonas sp. Ga0074129 | reverse complement strand
TCCTGCTCAAAAATTGAGCAGAAGCAGTTGAACACCTGGGTCAGTTTTCAGTCGGCAGAACAGCCTCTACTGGGTCAGTTTTCGGTCAGCAGCAACACACCCCGAAAGAATTGGGCGGTAATGGCGGTCAGGGCACTAATCCCGAACAGTTGTTTGCAGCGGGCTACAGCGCCTGCTTTATTGGCGCGATGAAATTCGTCGCTGGGCGCGACAAGTTTGTGCTGCCCACAGACGCATCGATTGAAGGCGTGGTGGGTATCGGCGCGATCGCGAACGGTTTCGGTATCGAAGTCGAATTGCGCATCAGCTTGCCTGGCATGGAACGCGAGTCCGCGCTGACCCTGATTGAGCGCGCGCACATCGTGTGCCCATACTCAAATGCAACGCGCGGCAATATCGACGTCACCCTGACCCTGCTCGACTGATCGAACAGGACGGCTGCGGGCATTAATCCAGACGCATGAATTACCTAAATGTCGCCCAAAGCGCCCGAAATCAGCCGTCCGATGACCAACAACCTGATAAAAGTGTGAATAATTAAAGTTAAGCCCAACACTTACTGCAAAAACGGCCTATGATGTTCGTGCTGAACAGTAGTACTCAGCAAAACCGCATAGGTGCTATGAGCACTCTGGCACCGCAATTCGTATTGATTTAAGAGACACACCATGGCAAATCGCGAAACTGGCACCGTCAAATGGTTCAACGATGAAAAAGGCTTCGGCTTCATTACCCCGACTAACGGCGGCGATGACCTGTTCGTGCACTTCAAAGCTATCCAAAGCGACGGTTTCAAAAGCCTGAAAGAAGGCCAGACTGTAACCTACGTGGCCGCTCGCGGTCAGAAAGGTATGCAGGCTGAAGAGGTACAGGTGGCCTAAGCCCCTGTCCGCTTTAAAACAAACCCCGCACTTGCGGGGTTTGTCTTGTCTGGGGTTTAAGCGACGCGCTACAGCCCCATTTGCTTGCTGATGATCTCGTTCATGATCTCGCGCGAGCCACCGCCAATCGACAGAATACGGTTATCGCGATACAGCCGCTCCACCAGGCTTTCGCGCATATAGCCCATGCCGCCCATGATCTGCACCGCGTCATAGGTCAGTCGATCGGCAATATCAGTGGCGAAATTCTTGGCCATCGATATTTCCTTGATCACGCTTTTACCCGCTGCCATCTTCGCCGCTTGCCGATAGGTAAAGTCGCGCGACACCTCAAGCTGCGTCGCCATCTCTGCTAGACGATGCTTGAGCACCTGGAACTTACCGATCGGCTTGCCAAACGCTTCGCGCTCCTTGGCCCAGCGCAATGATTCCTCAAGCGCAAGTTGTGCTGTCATATTGGCCATAATCGCCAAAGACAAACGCTCACTCTGAAAGTTGGCCATGATGCAGGCAAAACCCATGTTCTCGGCACCGATCAGGTTTTCCACGGGAACTCTGCAATCGTCAAAAAATAGCTCGGCCGTATCCGATGCCCACCAGCCCATCTTTTTCAGCTTGCGGCCTACGGTAAAACCTGGCGTACCTTTTTCTATCAACAACAAACTCACACCACCGAAACCGTCACCCCCCGTTCGAACAGCAACGGTGTAGTAATCCGCTCGTACTCCGCTGGTGATAAAGGTCTTGCTGCCGCTTACACGGTAATAATCACCCTCGCGCACGGCGCGGGTCTTCAGGTTGGCCACATCAGAACCACCAGAAGGCTCCGTTACTGCCAACGCCATGATTTTCTCACCCGCCAACACTTGCGGCACAATGCGCTCACGTAGCGCGGGCTTAGCCCACTTGACCACCGGCGGCAGGCCTATGTCCAAAGAGCCAAGGCCAGCTACCAAACCGCCAGACCCCGAACGCATCAACTCCTCACTGGCGACGACTTTGGCAAACACGTCACCCTCGTGACTGCCGCCAAAGGCCTCTGGGTATCCAATCCCAAGAATGCCTGCAGCACCGGCTTTGAGGTAAAGATCGCGAGGAAACTCCTCCGCCTCTTCCCAATCGTTGATGTGCGGCAGAATTTCCCGCTCGACAAAACGCCTGACCGAGTCGCGCACTAAATGGTGAGACTCATCAAAATATTCCTGAAAAGCAGACATAGGAGAGGTTTCCACTGAGATTTCAGTGAAATTACCAAGCGCTTGCTTGGTTTACAAGAAGAGGATAACGCCATGTATGAGGGCAATCAGGCCGCTGGCATGTTCGCTACAACAAAATTGGTCGCCGGCCAGCTATCGAATGCGCCAGAGTGCCTCCGTCGACCAACTCTAATTCCCCCCCTAGGGGCATACCATGTGCAATGCGCGAAGCAATGAGCCCCTTGCCTGCCAATAGCTGGGCGATGTAATGAGCGGTTGCTTCCCCCTCAACGGTCGGATTGGTTGCCAAAATCACTTCGCGGAAAGCGCCTGATTCAATTCGGATCAGCAACTCCGGAATACCGATAGCTTCAGGACCTAGGCCATCAAGTGGCGACAAATGCCCCTTAAGCACGAAGTAGCGTCCACGAAATCCCGTGTTCTCTACTGCATAAACGTCCATCGGACCTTCAACCACGCACAACAGCGTGTCGTCACGACGAGGGTCGAGGCAAAACTGGCACACTTCATCTTCACTGAGACTGCGGCACTGCTTGCAGTGACCAACCCCTTCCATCGCCTGAGTAAGCGCTTGGGCGAGACGTAATGCGCCTGCACGATCGCGCTCCAGCAACTGAAGAGCCATGCGCTGAGCCGTTTTTTGTCCAACTCCTGGCAAGGTGCGCAAAGAATCAATCAGATGGCGGATCAACGGGCTGAAACTCATAGCAAGAGACTCAAAGACAACGGAAATCGGTTCTGACACGTCAGCATCAGCCACACGGGCAACCTATAAAAACAAGCTGCCCACGGACATTGATTCACTTAGAAGGGCATTTTGAAGCCAGGTGGTAGCTGCATACCCGCTGTCATGCCGGACATTTTGTCCTGGCTGTTCTGCTCAACTTTACGCACTGCATCATTTACAGCCGCTGCAATGAGGTCTTCAAGAATTTCTTTATCTTCTTGCATCAGGCTGTCATCCAAGCTGACGCGTTTGACGTCATGGCGACCGGTCATCACCACACTGACCAAGCCAGCGCCGGACTGACCAGTTACTTCTGCATTAGCCAACTCTTCCTGCATTTTCTGCATCTTTTCTTGCATCTGCTGTGCCTGCTTCATCAGGCCGGCCATGCCACCTTTCATCATGGTGCAATTCCTCGGTAATTAGGGGGTTACGGAACTATCTAGCGGCTCAATGCTGTCCGCCTTAATGACGGCGGCGAACTGCTGAATCAATTGTTGAATCACGGGATCTTGATGAATCGATGCTTCGGCATCACGTTGACGATTAGCCCGCTTGTGCGCTGCAGCCTGAGCCGGCGTCTCCTGTTCGGGCTTGCACAACTCAATGTGCACGGTCAATTCGCGACCGAGAAACTGGTTGAGCGCATCATTTAAACGGCGCTGTTGCGTCGGGTTAAACAACGCCGAATGGGCCGGGTCCAGATGAAGCAGCCAGTTGTCACCATCAACTATAATTAGCGTGCAATTGGCACCGATACTTCCGGTCATACCAGACAGCCCAAGCTTGGGAAACAGCTCGAGCCAATCGGCAGCCAGACCGGTCGCTGGCTGTGCCGCGGGAAGCACTTCAAGTTCAACAGGCGCATCACGCTCAACAGCGTCAAAGTCGTACTCAAATGACTCGGCGCCCATTTCTACATAGTCGTAGTCGCCCAATGGCGGCTCATCGTCATCTACTTCTGCGGCGGGGGCTGGAGTAACTGACTCAGACTGAGAAGCTGATGGTCGCTCAGCCGTTTGAACCATTGGCTCCTCTACCGCCGCCGAAGCCACTCGGGGCTCGTCCCAAGGTAAATCAACCACTTGATCCGCACCGGGTTGAATTTCTCGCGGTGTGATCACGTCAAATTGTCGTTCTGGGACCGGCGCGGAATCCACCTCTACGTTTGCAGATGCTGAAGCCGGTAATGCAGACTCCACCGCGGGCATCGACTCCACAGGAGCAAACTCAGGCGACTGAGGCGCTTTATCAGGCCGAACAGCCGGAGCCGGTGCTGCGATAACGCTCACCGGCGCAGACATCACCACGCCGACCACTGGCTTATTCGTGGGATCAGCAGTGGCCTGGCTAATCCCTAGCGGCTTTAGGGCTATCCTGGGCGCATCGTGGTTATCCGCCGGCCGAAACGCCAACATACGCAGCAGAACCATCTCGAAGCCGCTGCGTGGATCAGGCGACAGCGGCAGATCTCGCCGACCAATCAGCCCCATCTGGTAATAAAACTGTACATCCTCACTCGGTAAAACCCGCGCAAGCTCGAGTACGCGTTCGCGATCGCCCTGGCCATTATCAACGGCATCAGGCAACGCTTGAGCAATGGCCACACGGTGTAGAACGTTGAGTATCTCGGCCAGCACACCACCCCAATCAGGCCCATGCTCGGCTAGGTGGCGTACGGCATCAATCAGACCTCTAGCATCGCCTTCAAGCAGAGCATGCAGCACACCATAAACCTGGCCATGGTCCAACGTACCGAGCATGGCACGCACATCGGCCGCCAGCACCTTGCCCTCACCAAAGGCAATCGCTTGGTCGGTCAGACTCATGGCATCACGCATCGAACCGTCAGCCGCACGCCCCAACAACCAAAGGGCATCGTTTTCGAATGGAATCTGCTCTGCTGTTAGCACGTGGGTAAGATGATCCACCACACGCTCAGGGGGCATATTTTTGAGCGAGAACTGCAAGCAACGTGACAGCACAGTAACCGGCAGCTTCTGTGGATCAGTGGTGGCCAGGAGGAATTTAACGTGAGGGGGTGGCTCCTCCAGGGTTTTTAACAACGCATTGAACGAGCTAGTGGACAGCATGTGAACTTCGTCGATCAGGTAGACCTTGAAGCGCCCACGACTGGGCGAGTACTGCACGTTATCCAACAGCTCTCGCGTGTCCTCAACCTTAGTACGGCTGGCGGCGTCGACTTCAATCAGATCAACAAAACGACCCTCATCGATTTCCCGACAAATCGAACAAACCCCGCAAGGCCGCGAACTAATCCCCGTTTCACAGTTAAGACACTTGGCGATAATACGGGCGATGGTGGTCTTGCCTACACCGCGAGTACCGGTAAACAAATAGGCATGGTGCAAGCGCTGGGTGTCTAGCGCATTGATCAGCGCTCGAAGCACATGCGTTTGACCAACCATTTCGTTGAACGAGCGCGGACGCCACTTACGTGCAAGAACCTGATAACTCATCGAAACCCGTCACGAGAGGAAAGCAAAAGTGCGCTAATCCTAACGGAGCATGGGGTAAATTGCATCCAATGCACGGCCTGCTAACAACCCGCCTGCAACACTGCTTACGAATCAGCTGGCGAAAATTGACCAGACGGGTAGACTATCCCCAGTTTGTACCACGCTGTAAGTCAATCAGGCCTTCTGGCCCCCTTGATGGTTTCCAGGTAAGAGCGCATAACCCACGGGAAATGCCGCACAGCTCTGACCCATATCCCAACCTGCTGACTGATCTGGCCGTCCCGCGCAAGCGCTGACTCAAGCCCGCCTCCGACGTACCGACCCGCATAACGAAACCCTCAGGGGAACTTGTGCGCGCAGTCCAACTCCTATCTGTACATTCAATAGACATATTAAGTCGACAGTCTGGAGCATTATTTAGCGCAATGACGCGCCCGATGTTTTAGGAAAACCAAAAATGAACACTCAACACCAAATTCAGGATGCCATTCGCACCCTTTCTAGTGCATTTGCACCGTTTGATTGCCGCATCCTGGCTGCCCGCAAAGGCAGTTTCAGCTTCACCATCGTCAATGATGCCGGCATAGCCAAGCACAGCCAACGCCTATATCCCGGTCAGTACAGCGGCGCATATCTTGAGCAGGTTATCGAGCGCGCGAGGCAGTCACTCGCAGCCTAACTGCCCAGAGCAGCGAACCATCGAGCATCTCTGAGGTCTCACATTGTCACCCTCAGGATGGAGCATGGTCATGGATAACATTAACCAACAACTCGTCGAACAGCTATTTGCCCCTTTGCGCGCCACATTTAGCTCACCCCGCCCTGATGGCGGGGTCGTCCTATCCCTGCTGGACGCCAGCGACACAACTGCATACAGCCGCGTACTCAGCACAGCACAGCGCAACGACCCGCAAGCCTTCGCTCAAAGCATGGAAGACATTCGCCTGGAACTTGCGATGCGCTCGGGCAGCATCCCAGCAGATATGCGCAAAGCACTGAAGGAACAAGACAGTTTACTTAGTTACCACACACTCTAAGCGTCATCAGAGCCCTGCAACCAGCAGGGCCACTTAACTAAAAGCCCGCATCAGCCATAAACCTACTATCGTGTTGCACGGCTACGCCGACTAACTCTAGCCAGCCGGAAGCCGAACACTGAGCGTCGATTGCGAAGAAGCTTTAGAAATAAATATATGATACTCGCGCGGGAACTCAGCGGAAGGTGAGTGCGCGGAAAAGTCAATTTCAAGGTTACCGCGACTGACTAAAAAATAAGTCACGGAACAAGATAACTGGAGGCAACCCTACCAGCCACACCTCGGCACACAATGTCACCGCTGCGGCTGCTCCCTTCCAGGCCTGACCGGGTTCACGGCTGATCGTTGCGAGGGGACCGGCAGGGCCACCATTACGAAACTCACAATAAGCGAGCTCCGTTATTGTACTGGCATAAACCGAAGTTACAACCGTTTCAAACACTTAGCGCATCGAAAAACACACTACACACGAAACCGGCCTACCAGCGCGCTCAAACCATGCGACAACTCAGATAACCGCTGACTAGCCTGCGCACTTCGCTCAGAGGTTTGTGCTGCCTGGTTGGAGAGATCGCGGATATCACTGATATTACGTGCAATTTCTTCGGTCACACTGCTTTGCTCTTCGCAGGCGGTTGCGATCTGCGCGGTCATATCATTAATACGCCGCACCGAATCACTTGTATCAGTAAGTGCTTGATCTACACCTGCCGCCTGCTCAACACTTTGCCGCGCCTTGCTGCTTCCGGAATGTGTGGCTTTAACCGCATTCTGCACACCGATTTGCAGACGCTCAATCATCACCTGAATGTCCTTGGTTGACTCCTGAGTTCGCGCCGCCAAAGCTCGCACCTCATCAGCTACAACTGCGAAACCGCGACCCTGCTCTCCAGCACGTGCAGCCTCTATTGCAGCATTCAGCGCCAACAAGTTAGTTTGCTCGGCAATCCCCCTAATCACCGCCAATACGGCACCGATGTTGGCCGCCTCTTGCTCAAGCGTTTGAATGGTTGCCGACGCGCTTTCGACTTCTTGCGCTAACAGACGAATCGAGTTGATCGTTGCACCAACAACCTGCGCACCTTCGCGAGATTGCACCTCGGCGCTACGTGCAGCGTCAGCGGCATTTTGCGCATTACGCGCCACCTCATGCACTGCAGAACTCATCTCCGTTGCAGCAGTGCTTACCTGATCAACTGCCGCATGCTCGCTGCTAATCAACCGGTCATTGGCAGCGGCCATCCCTGCCAGACTTAGCGCAGAGCTTTCGACCTCACCCGTGACCCGCCCAACCTCCTTGATCAAAGGATGTAATTTATCAAGAAACCGATTGAAGGCATGACTCAACTTCCCCAGTTCATCGTTGGATAAAACATCCAGACGCACTCTAAGATCACCATCACCATCAGCAATTTGCTCAATTCGATTAAGCAAATTATGCAGCGGCCCTGTCACCAGAATTGGAAACCCAACCACCAATATAAGACAAACACCTAAACCGACAGCAATAATCAAGCCCTGCTGCCAGCTCAAGGTTTCCCCAAGCGCAATAGCCGCTAGCCCTTCAGCATTTGCGGCTGCATCATCCATCTCGCCAAGCTTATCGATAGTTGTACGCATTGCTTCGAACTGCTCTTCACTACCACCAAAGCTCAAAACACTAGCAGCTTGTGGATCATTAGCAGCCAACTGTAAAACCTTTTGTGACGTTGCCTTCCAGCGCTCAAAGCCTGCGTCAAACTGCGAAACCAATTGCATTGCCTCGCTACTAGGCTGCATGTCCGCAAACTTATGCACACGGTCATAGGCCTGCTGCAGATTTTCTGCATGCGAGGCAATCAGCGCTTCGGCGTTAGCGCCTACACCCTCATCGAGTAAGCTGCGCTCAGCAACAAAAGCCTGATAAAGATCACGGTCTGCATTGAGCAGTAGACTGATTCCTGGCAGAAAACGGTTAGTCAGTTTCGTGCTTGAGTCTGAAACCTGTGTGATACCTCGCACCCCCAGGACACCCATAGAAACCAACAAGACCGCTAGCAGCATAATTGGTAGCGCAATCTTCCAACGAAAGCCCAAATCAGCGAAGGCACGTAGCATGTTGGTTCTCCAAGACGATGACAAAGTAAGATCAGCATAGACCACTGATCGCAGGCCGGAACAAAGCCCAACCTCTCGCTGTCACCTCCTGTCGCAAGCTTATGGCACACTTCGCCCCTACAATCTGACCTAAGGAGCAGCACTATGGCGATTACCAAAGACCAACTGATTAGCGATATTGCGGAAGCCATCGACACACCAAAAAGTACTGTACGTGCTGCACTCGAACAACTGAGCGAAATTGTTAGCGACGCCTTGGAAAATGGTGAAGAAATAACTCTGCCGGGGATTGGTAAACTCAAAGTAAGCGAGCGCCCTGCCCGCACAGGCCGAAATCCTCAAACCGGCCAGGCTCTGCAAATTGCAGCGAAGAAGATCGTCAAATACGTACCGGCAAAAGCACTAAATGACGCAATCAACTGAAAATTAAATCAGGCGCACTTTAGCGAGTGCGTCTTGGCAGAACTAATTCATATTTTTTACGCACCACAAAGTAAAACCCCCGAACGTTTTCACGATCGGGGGTTTTGGTATAGGTGCTTGACGATGACCTACTCTCACATGGGGAAACCCCACACTACCATCGGC
>LNDO01000018.1 GCA_001465025.1 Pseudomonas sp. Ga0074129 | reverse complement strand
CGAAGATCAATTTACGCCCACGCAAACGCCTGGGCTGGAAGACACCGTACGAAGTGTATGCAGGGGTGAGCGTTGCACTTATGGGTTGAATTCAGGGTTGGTAAGTCGTCTCCCCTATGTAATAGGTGTTTCGGAATCTCTGGTCGCCGCTCTTCTCCTTCAGATAACTCCAGGCCCATTGGATCTGGGGCGTGTTTTTGGGGGATATCCATTTCATTCGTTCGGACATGTGAGTTCTCAAGGAGAATTTAAGATGACACGTTATATCACGCGTGATGTGACACGTGATGTGATGCGTGATAATTTTCCTCATAACAGGGTGTGATATCATCAAAAAAAGGTTTTGATGCGGGTTTCTGAGCATGAGTTATCTATCGCTTCTTCGACTTCACCTACCAGATATCAGCTCTGAAGCAAAATTTTTGCTGCTCAGATTTCTACAGAAGTACGGTGAAGGTCGATCGGTTCGTCAAGGAGTGGCTACCTTTGCTGCCGATTTAGGCGTTTCTGGACCGATGGCTAAGCGAGGGTTGCACGAGTTGACGGCTGTAGGCTTTCTTAGCCAATGTGAAAATCGCTCGGAATATGAGTGCTCCCAGACTCTGCGAGAAACCCTTGCCTCTGAAAGCGTGAAACGTGTAACCAGCTCTTTGTATCAGCTGGCCGATCGTGTTCTAAATCCTGCCACCGAGTTGATCAGCCTCAAGTCTTACGATCGGCGGGAGAGCGGTATGAGTCTTGATTCTGTTACGCCTGCTGAGCGAAAAGAAGCTGCAAGGAAGATGCTCAGGGAAGCTGCAAGTGGTACGAATCGATTGCTGCTCGCTGTCCTCCTAATTCATGCTGACGAATTTGGGGTAGTTCGTGGGTTGGGTATTTCTGATCTGTGCACCCTGACGGGGCTCAAACGAGAAAGGCTTGAAATGCATCTTTTCAAGCTCAACGAACTGGGCGCAATACGCTTCAAGATTGCTGGATTTAGCGGTTCAAGGATCCTGGGCAGCCTGAAAACGATTTACTATCTAAATCTGCATCACCGATGTTTTTATAATTCCAACAGCACCTCGATGGTCTTCGTTTTAAAAGCAAAAAGTGATTATAGAAATAATGTAGATCTGCTGGCAGAGAAAATTTTCTTAACCGAAGAAGGGGCTTGTGGTTTTTACTGGCCGCTCACTGCGGTGGACCCCTTGGGGCCAGTAAAGTTATTTGATGATATCGTGGTGTCGTCCCTGCTTAACTCGAAGTTGGCGGGTGGCGGGCGCGCTGAGCTATTAATGCTGCGGGCGATTGTAGATCAACATGTCTCCTCACTTCTTTCAATGCACTGGAATAAACTTCGCGCTAAGGAATTGTTTACGGATCTGGGGTTGTTAGAAACTATAAAATCACAGGTTAAGCTCCCTTGGTTAAAATCCGTGGCTATTGATGCTTTGTCGGGAAGGAGTGCTGAAGAAGTTGTTTATAACATGGTTTTTTACCTGGCATGTCAGTACAAAGTGCTTCTGGGTTCGGCGGGCGATCATGTAAGTGAAGGCATGAAGTTTCATATTCTTCCATTTTCTGATCAATGCCGTGGGCGGAGAGCGGTGTTGGCTTTGCGTAAAGATGGCGCGCTGGATCGCAGGTGCTTGGTCATCACTGAGGCGGAGAGCGAAATTCAATCATATGAGTGCGAGGCCGTAATGACTGTTGACCAACGCTTTGAGTATGGATTGTTTGGTGAGTTTCACGCTCTGAAACGCTATGGTAGGTCAGTGACTCGCTATATGCCCGTTTTTAGGCAGTAATTATCTACAGGTTCTCCTAATCCTCTGAACCAATATTCAGAGGTGCGGGATCATGAAAATCATTCGTCTGAAGGCTGTCATCGATGCCACTGGCTTGGCTAGGTCGACTGTATACAAGTACGTTGCGCAGGGCTCGTTTCCGAAACCGATTCCGCTGGGTGATCGATGTGTGGGCTGGCTAGAGGGCGAGGTCCAGGATTGGATCCTGGCCAGAATCGAGGAGCGAGATCTAGCTTGACTATCGGATAGTAATGGCCAGAGCCCGAGAGTGCTCACTCCACCTTAGGTGAGAAAACATCATGCCCGGATATTCTCCGGGCATGATGCTTTTTTGCCGGAGTAGAAGTCTGCTTGGTTTAGCCGGGGCTTGAAGCGAATTTACCTGAAAATCAGCATAAAAAGCAGAGCTGCTTTTTCGGTATTGGTAGTATGCTCTTATAGCCTATATAGTTCCAATGTTAGCTGTAAGAGATAACAATGCTAAGTCAGGTATCTCCAAGATACCTGACGTGTGAAAGTTATTCAGGTTAATAAATACATGGTGCTCCTAGGATATGCATTCAAGCATTGGAGTATTAAACATGATTCGACATTCGCAGAATAGTAATCTCATTATTCATAATGAGCTTGACTATCGCGGCTTGCCTATTCAGGTAGATAAAGGGCCTTTCATTCGACAGTATCTGCAAAAGTTGCATACTACGATTGATCGAGCTCTTCAACAGTATTCTCGTGTCTTTGCCTTCAGGGTTGATCTTAGGTTTCCAGCAGCGTTTGTGCACGGCAGAGACGATAATGCAAGTCAAGTATTTAAAAAGTTTTTAGATTCCTTTAAGTCCAAAATACACCACAATCGTTGTATGGCGCTTAGGGAAAACAAACATGCGCATCAGAGCCGCGTGCGGTACGTTTGGGCTAGAGAATTTGGGCAGCATGGGAAGCCGCATTACCATGTTGCATTCGTTCTCAATTACGATGCATTCAACGCTTTGGGTAAGTTTGAGCCTGGAAGGGATAACATGTTCAATCGACTCCAGGAAGCTTGGGCAAGTGCCTTGGGAACGTCGGTTGAGGCAGTGAGGGGTTTGGTTGAGATTCCTGACAATCCGAGCTATAGCCTGCGTCGCGATGGTCTAGGGGTTGAAGAGTTTTTCTATCGAGCCAGTTACCTATGCAAGGCGCCTACCAAGGTTTATGGCGATGGCAGACATGGGTTTGACACCAGTCGAATCTAACTGCTGAAGCTAAGGATGGTCTGAAGGTAGTGAAGAATTTTTGCGTAGCTGCCTGCCAGAAAATGTCCGGATCAGCGTGGAATCACTGTCCGAATGTGCGTGAAATGGGTGTCCGAGCCAGCGTGGAATCCGCAATCAGCACCTGGGCTTGAAGCCTGCAGGGGCGCGCTGTCTGCGTAAGGGCACTCTGAACCGTGGTCGTCGCAGATAGGTCAATGGCAAGGCTACTTGGCCTTTGCGACCATCAACTCAGACCAGCGAGTGGTGTAAGCGGGGGAGAGCAATTCTCTGCGCATAGCCCACTCGACTGGCTTAGCGATGCGTCCCGGTTGCAGCGTACCGCGTCCCCAGCGATTATTGATTGCGTCCAGAGTGCTCATCAGTCGCTCGGTTTTCACGGGCTGCTCGGGGGCGAACAGATCCGGTGTGTACTCATTCTTGCGGCATAGATCCAACAGCAGCACCTGAGCCTTGGCGTAGCTGAATCCCTCTCTGAAGACCTGCTGTAATCCCGCCTGGACGGCCTTGATGATCAGCCTGCTGTCATCGGTTGGATAGGGCAGTTGGCAGAGGACGCCATTGGCATATTTCGCTTCAGTTGGATTGAACATCCCGGTGCGCAGACTGACCCGCACCTGTCTGCAGAGCGACTCCTGCTTGCGGAGCTTTTCAGCAGCGCGCGTCGCATAGCTGGTGACGGCCTCTTGGATAGGCGCTAACTCTCGCAGGCGCTTGCCGAATGAGCGGCTACTGCAGATCTCTTGCTTGGGTTCGATTTCGTTCTCGATCTCCAGGCACGCCACACCGCGCAGTTCGCGCACAGTTTTCTCGACCACGACATTGAATCGCTTGCGCAGAGTCCAGGCATCCATCTGTGCCAAGTCCCAAGCTGTCTTGATTTGCATGCCTTCCAAGTGCGCACGCATGCGGTGACCAACACCCCATACTTCCTCTACCGGCATGGCCTTGAGCAGCTTGTCGCGCCGAACCGGATCGCGGATGTCAACGACGCCACCAGTTTGCTTCTGCCAGCGCTTCGCGGCGTTATTGGCGAGCTTGGCCAGTGTCTTGGTGGTGGCGATACCAATTCCAACGGGTATGCCGGTCTTCTGCCTGATCTCTGCTTGTACCTGACGGCCTATCGACTCCAGCGGTTCGGGTAGACCGGTCATATCGGCAAAGGCCTCGTCGATGCTGTAGACCTCGATGCTTGGAAAGCAGCCCTCCAGGATCGTCATCACGCGCTCGCTCATGTCGCCATAGAGGGCGTAGTTGCTGCTGAAGGCGACGATGCCGTGGCGCTTGAGGTCGTCTCTGATCTCATGGAACAGGGCGCCCATTTTCACGAACGGCTTAGCATCGGCAGAGCGAGCAATCACGCAGCCATCATTGTTGCTGAGCACGACGATGGGTGTGCGCAACAGGTCAGGACGAAAGACACGCTCGCAGCTGGCGTAGAAGCTGTTGCAGTCGACCAGTGCGTACACAGGATCAGCCATGAGTGAGGTGGTTCCGCAGGCTGTGAGTGACGACGCCCCAGATCGTCAGTTCATCGTTTTCCAGGATATAGCGCGGAGAGTAGGCCGGGTTCTCTGAGCGCAGGATGAACTGGCCCTGTTCCTGGGCCAGGCGCTTTACCAAGACATCGCCGTTAAGGCAGGCAACCACCACATGCCCCGGCCTTGCTGTGATAGCGCGGCTGACGATCAGATGGTCACCGTCGAAGATGCCGGCCCCTGTCATGCTGTCACCGCTAACCGATACCACGTAGGTATGCGGTGTTTGCAAATCCAGCAGCGCATCGAGCGAGAGCTTGTGTTCCATGTGGTCCAGCGCCGGGCTGGGAAAGCCGGCTGGAATGTGTGCGTCAAAGCAGGGTAAGCGTGTGCTGCTGGCTTGGAGTGCACCAAGGATCTGGGCGTTGCTCATGGGAAATTGCCGTTAACTGTATTTATGTACAGTATCAGGCAATGTTGGAATCCTTCAAGGCGCGTCCGTCTGTGCCGCTAGGCATGTGCGCTAAATGTTTACGGGTGAAAAGTTTACGTGTCGCCTCACCTGGCGACCCGGCCTATGGTCGACACATCACAACCGAAGAGTGTTCACCATGCTGATCATGCTGAGTTCAATGAATGAGTATTTGACCGTGCTGGCCACAAGGCTGGTGATGGTCGGGTTGGCAAAGCTGGCTTATGGTGGCCGTGCAGTCTGATCGATTTGCTCTGGCTTGTGTCGCCAGGGCTCACAGACGGTAGGGTTCGACCTTCCACCACGTGGGTAGCAGGTCCCTGATTTTGGCCTGGCCGAAGCGATCATCCAGCAGATACACCACGCCCTGGTCATTGACCGTGCGGATCACCCGGCCAGCCGCCTGTACCACCTTCTGCAGGCCCGGATAGAGATAGGCGTAGTCATAGCCATTCACCTCACCGAACATCTGCTGCATCCGCGCTTTGACTTCTTCATTGACCTCGTTGATCTGGGGCAGGCCCAAGGTGGCAATAAAGGCGCCGATCAGCCGCTTGCCCGGCAGGTCGATACCCTCGCCAAAGGCGCCGCCGAGCACGGCAAAGCCAATACCCTCGGAGTGGATCGTAAAGCCATCGAGAAAGGCTTGGCGCTCACTTTCATTCATGCTGCGCGTCTGCACGTTGGTGGGAATATCCGGGTACAGGATCATGAACAACTCGCGGACCTGCTCCAGGTAGGCGTAGCTGCTGAAGAAGGCCAGGTAGTTGCCGGGTGTGCTTCGATACTGTTCAGCCATGAGCCGGCAGATCGGCATGAGGCTGGACTCGCGATGCTGGTAGCGGGTCGACAGGTTGCGCACCACGCGCACGGCCAGCTGATCAGCCGAGAAGGGCGACTCCACATCGATCCATTGGGTTTCCTCGGGCAGCCCGAGCAGATCCTGGTAGTAGCGGGCCGGGCGCAGGGTTGCGGAGAACAGCGTGGTGGTGTGGGCATCGCTGAAACGGTTGGCGAGAAAGGGCGCCGGCACGATATTGCGCAGGCACAGCGTGGTGTGATCACCAATCGCCTGAGTGTCCTGGCGCGTGACGTCAAACAGCGAGTGCGGCCCGTAGGCCTCGCTCAGGCGGCAGAACAGCATGGCATTCAGATAGAACTGCAGCAGCAGACGATCCTGCCCGTTGGGGTAGTCGGTCAGATGATCGGTGATGGCGCTGACCGCGCGCTGCAGCGCTGCCACCAGTAGGTCCGGCACGACAGGGTGGATCTGATAGTCCACCTGCTGCACCTGGTTGAGCTGCTCCCAGTGTCGACTGACGCGCTGCAGCACGCTGCGCAGGCCTGAGGGTGCGATGCGGCATAGCTCATGAAACTCTTCTTGATCGAGCTCGGCGGTGTACATGCTCCTGGCACGCTCGACCAGGTTGTGCGCTTCGTCGACCAGTACGGCGACGCGCCACTCGTTGACCTGGGCAAGGCCGTAGAGCAGGGCGCTGATGTCGAAGTAGTAGTTGTAGTCGCAGACCACCACATCGGCCCAGCGACACAGCTCCTGGCTCAGGTAGTAGGGGCAGACCTGATGGGCCAGGGCAATGCTGCGTACTTGCTCCTGAGTCAGCCAGCTCTGCCGTAGTGCGGCCTCGCGGGCTGCAGGCAATCGATTGAAGAAGCCCTTGGCCAGTGGGCAGGATTCGCCATGGCAGCTCTTGTCGGGATACTCACAGGCTTTGTCGCGGGCCACATGCTCCAGTACCCGCAGCGGCGTGGCATCGTTTCCTTCGCGCAGGCTGTGCAGGGCGTCTAGCGCCAGGCGCCGACCGGGCGTCTTGGCCGTGAGAAAAAACAGCCTATCCAACTGCTGGCCCGGCATGGCTTTGAGTTGAGGGAAGAGGGTGCCCAGCGTCTTGCCGATACCTGTTGTGGCCTGAGCCATCAGGGTGTGGCCATCACGGGCACTGCGATACACCGCTTCGGCCAACTGGCGTTGCCCACGGCGAAAATCGGGGTAGGGAAAGCGCAGCGTATCCAGGTAGGCATCGCGTATTTTTCGGTGGGCTTCTTCCTGCTCTGCCCAGACCAGAAAGCGCTGACACTGCTGCTCGAAAAACTGCTGCAGGTCGGCGGCACTGATCATTTCGATGAAGGCATTCTCGGTGTGGGTGAGCACGTTGAAGTAAACGACGGCCAGCTCCACCTCCTGCAGATCCAACTGCTGGCAGAGCAGCCAGCCGTAGACCTTCACCTGCGCCCAATGCAGGGCCCGGTGATTGGCCGGGATGCGGCTGATATCGCCCCGGTGGGTTTTGATTTCTTCGAGACGATTGCGCTCCGGGTCATAGCCATCAGCGCGACCACTGACGATGAGTCCGGGGTAGCTTCCGCTGAGTGGCAGTTCGGCAAGGTAGTCAGAACCACGCCGGCCCACCACGGTCTGGTGACCGGCGATGCCTTCCTGAGCGGTGGGTGAGGGCGTGAAACGCAGGTCAAGATCACCCTCCTTGGCGGTGAACTCGCAGAGGGCACGCACCGCTACGGTGTAGGTCATGCCACGTCCCAGCTCACGTAACAGACCTCGACCGGAATGCCCTGCTCGGCGGCAAACGCCAGCCAGCGCTTCTGGTTGTCCTGCAGGCGGTCGCCTGGGCCTTTTACTTCAATCATCCGATAGCGCTGTTCCTGCGGATAAAACTGGATCAGATCCGGCATGCCGACGCGGTTGGCTTTCAGGTCACGCAACAGGCGGGTAAAGCAGGCATGCAGATGGGCGGCAGGAATGCACTGCAGAGCCAAGTCCAGCAGCACTTCATCAAGCACGCCCCAGAACACGAAGGGCGACTGCAGGCCGAGCTTCTCCTGATACCGACCCTTGATCAATTGCCCGTAGCTGGGTTGTTCTAGCTGCTGCAGGCAGCGCTCGAACAGAGGTTGGCGACGCGTATAAAAGTCCGGGCTGTGCAGGTCCGCCGGGCCGCTGTGGAACGGGTGAAAAAACGCCCCCCGGCAGCGGCGCGAAGATCGCCTCCCAACACAGCAAGCCGAACAGGCTGCAGATAAGGGTGTTCTCCACATAATGCACCGGAGCATCATCCTGCTGCAGATGATCACGTACGGCGATTTCCACACAGCCATGTGCCGGCATCGGCAACACCAGGTCGATACGGCTTTCGCCCACTGCCTTGGCGCGCTTCATCGTCGGTAGGCCGAGCTTACGCCGCAGGCGGGTGAGGGCCCGCTCCAGGCGCTGACTTTCTTCATCACTGCCCGGCTCCTGGCTAAAGGCCAGCGCCTGATCATGGGCCTCGCTATCACGACCCAGCTGTTCCAGTACGCGAATCTGCCGCCAGCGGGCTTCGCCATGATTGCTTTTCTGATAGAGCAGCAGGGCCTGCTCCAACTCGCAGCTCTTCTCCAGTTGCTGAGCGATCTGAAACAACAGGCGCGACTGGCGACTGCACAGGTAGGGGTTGCTTGAACTGAACGCCAATAACGGCGGCACAATGTCCGCCAGGTCCGCGCCTTGCTCAACGCTGACGCGCAACTGGCGCAGGTGTAGGTAATCCTCAAGATCCTGTCGGCACTGAAAACCCCGCGACTCCGGGCTTATGTCCACCGATTCGTAGCGGTAGATGCCCAGATCCGCCAGCACGAACTCGGACCAGTCCTGGGCCAGATTGCCGAAGAACATCAGGCGCAGACGGTCGCACAATTCGCCCACCATCAAGCTCAGCAACTGATCATCCAGCCCAGGGCACCAGTCCCTGAAGGTCTGAGCAGGTAGCTCCGTGCCGTGCAGTTGTTCGAGCAGCTCGGCCTTTTTCTGCGTGGCGCGGCGGTCGGTGAGCGGCAGATGAGTCAGCACCTCATCCTTGCGCAGCAGCTCGGCAACCTCATCCACGGTCAGCACCGTTTGTTCGGTGATCCAGCCCAGCTCAAGCAGTGGAGCGGCGGCAGTCAGACAGTCGCCGATTTCCGGGTAGACGAGCTTGCTCAGGCGGAAATGGCAGCCCTTACGCATGACCATACGCACCAGCAAAGCCTGGGATGGCCGGGCCAGGCTGTGGAAGGTGCCGAGAAAGGCGAGCTCTTCATCCGACAGCAAGTCGGCATAGCGCTCACCTACCCAGGCGAGTGCCGTGCGGAAATTGCTGAGGTAGTAGAGCTCGGGCGGTAGTGGGACGGACATGGTAGTGATTACTGTATTCTTGTACAGGATTGTCCGCTTTGACGCCCGGGCGATCAACTATCAGAGGTTCTGCCTATTCCCCACGCAATGGGAAGAGAGCAGCTGCGTTCTTGACATGCCTACAATGCCAGCGCGGCTCACCTCCGGCTGCCATGCCATGTGATTGAGCACGGCTGAACCCAGGGATGAGTATGGCTAACTGCCGACTATCTGCATGATAACGGTCCGTCCAATTTCATGGCCCGGATCCGTCTAAATTGAGGGTGTGAGGCCATTCTTGCTGAAAGCCGGCGCTCTGCATGACTGAAACTTTGCTTCGAGAGGGTTGGCAGCTTGCTGGACAAGTCGGCTAGCCCCAGAAGTTGTTGCAGATCCGTTGAACTGCAGCATTAGCCGCTCGGCGATCAAATAGCTCTGCATCGAAGCTGCCGCCTGCCCATTCAAGTGCACTGCGGCCTTCGTCGCTGTCAGGGAGTTTGATGTTTTGCAGGAAGTGCTGATAGCCCGGAAATCCCCCCACATCTTCAGGTGGGCAGGCGCGGGCGCCGTCTAGCACTTCGCACCAGGTGCCTTTGAAATCACAGGGCTCGCTGGCTTCCACTGCGATCACATGCTGCCAGCTATCACCGAAGTCATAGAGGTAGCGCAGTCGGTCTGTGTTCTTCAGGACTCGCTTCAGTTTGACCTTGCGATCGTCCAGGGCGTCTTCGAACATGTCTGCAAAATCAGCGTCCAGCGGCATGTAGCGATTAAGCCCGTCACTGAACTCATGTAGATGGACGCTGCTCCAGCCAAACGCAGCTTGGATGAAATGATGCAGCTTGCGTAGCGTGCAGTCGCCGGTCACCTGTATCCGCCGCCAGATCGGAGGATTGAAATGCAGCGGCTCCAGCTGGATATGCAGGGTGTACAGTTGAGGCTGAGTAGCCATGGGAACTCCGCGTTCAGTGGTACAGCCAGGGCTGCAGTTCATCGAGGTTGGCGACGACGATCTGCTGTGCGGTGGCTTTGGCATGTACCTTGGTCGGGTCAATCTGATAGCGCTGCAGCATGTATTGTACCAGCGCACCACGCGTATCGATCACCAGCCTGCCATGCTGCATGCCGTAGTCGGTCTCGATGATGGCTTGCTGTTCGGGCTTGAGGCGCGAGTCCGGCGCGATGATCACCTGCACCGGGGTGTTCCAGCCGCTATCGGCATCCCGCGCGTGTGTAGAGCGGTCATCCATTAGGTCGGGAACGCCGCGAAAGCGACTCAGCACAAAGTCGCGGTAGTCGGCATTGCGCTCGCAATAGGCGCGCACATGCCAGCGCGTGCCGGTGAAGATCAGCGTATGCGGCGCGATCAGGCGGGTTTCGCCGTCCGGCGTCGTGAAGGACACATACTCGCACTCCAGTCGCAGCCCATCGCGGCAGGCCTTCAGCAGTGGGCGCAGCACCTCAGGGCGCACTGAGCGATCCGGCACATCCAGTACCTCAGTGTGTGCATAGGCCAGAGCCAGTCCCTCGACATACGGTGAGCGGTCGTGATTCTGGTTGAGCAGGTGCAGGTAGGCGCTGGCGCTGTCATCGATAAACAGCGGTTTGAAGTGCCGGCTCGGCACATAACCCTTCAAATGCTTGTCGTATTCCAGGTTCTTCGGCGCGTAGTCGGTGATGTAGGAATTGATGTCCTTCGACGCCTGCTGGCGGCTGATGCCGAAGCTCTGCATCAGATGGCCCGTGGTTAACCGGCCTTCCCACCAGGCTACCGTCTCAATCAAACGGTAGCGCAGCGCCAGATCCCAGCGAACCGACGTGATTTCCTGCTTACGCTTCATAGCCTCTCCATCTGCTCGAAAACTTTACCTGTACGGGCAAACACCGTAGATACGTCGCTCAAAACTACATATCGTGATAGCCAGAGACAAGCAGGCCGATGTCAGTTAGTTCGGGGCTGTAGCTAGTCCAGTACACAAGTTGGATGTGCGGTTCCTGATTGGAGGGGCGTGAAGATGAATCAACTGGATCGAATTCGTGGTTGCCTGCTGGCCGGTGCGGCTGGCGATGCTTTGGGCGCGGCGGTTGAGTTCATGGATTGGCCGAGCATCCGGCAGAAATTCGGCGAGCGGGGCATTCGGGATTTTACCCCTGCATTCGGCAAGCTGGGCGCCGTCACCGACGATACCCAGATGATGCTCTTTACCGCCGAGGGCCTGTTGCGTGCCTGGGTTCGGCAAAGTGCACGCGGTATCTGCCATCCGCCTTCAGTCATCCATCATGCGCTGCTGCGCTGGTACATCACCCAGGGCGGCAAACCAAAGGCTGAGGTCACGCAGGATGGCTGGCTAATCGGTGTAAAAGACCTGTGGTCGAGCCGCGCGCCGGGCATGACCTGCATGAGTGCGCTGGGCGCCAGCCAGGCGTTTGGCGACAAGGCCAGCAATGACAGCAAGGGCTGCGGTGGCGTGATGCGTGTAGCACCGCATGCGTTCTTCCCGCAAGCCTTCGAGTTGGCGGTCGAAAACGCACACCTGACCCATGCCCATCCCAGTGGATATCTGGCAGCGGGCCTGTTTGCCGACATTCTGCAGCGGATCTTCGAGCAAGGTTGCGACCTGAAAGACGCCATCCGCCAGAGCCTGGCCGAACATGGCCAGAAACCGGGCATGGCGGAAACCCGTGAGATGGTCGAGTACGCCCTGCGCCAGAGTGAGGCCGGTATCGCGCCTACGCCCGAAGGGATTGCCGTGATGGGTGGCGGTTGGGTGGCCGAAGAAGCCTTGGGCATTGGTCTGTGGTGTGCCCTGATGGCCAACAGTCTGGAGGAAGGTATCTGCTGGGCGGTCAATCACACCGGCGACAGCGACAGCACGGGTCTGATTGCCGGCAACCTGCTGGGTATCCAGTTGGGGCCTGATGCCATTCCCGAGCGCTGGCTGGAGTCGTTGGAGTTACGCGAGGTGATCGAGCAACTGGCGCATGACATCGAGTGGGTACCGCGTACCTATTGCGGGGATTACAGCTCAAATGTGGCTGAGGATGAACGCATCTGGGCGCGCTATCCCGGGTCCTGATAGGGAGCAAGACCATGAGTCGCAGAACGAAAAGTGATGCCCTGCAATGGCTGGCCGCTGGATTGGCGGTGTTCTTGCTGGTCAGTGCCCAGGCTCAGGACCGAGACCTGGATAACGACGGACTCTGGGATTACAACCGCGGCGGCATCGACCGGGATGTCGATAACGACGGCACGTGGGATTACGACAAGGGCGGCATTGACCGCGATTTGGATAACGATGGGACTTGGGATCATGGCGCCGGAGGCATTGATCGGGATGTCGACAATGATGGCAGCTGGGACCATGACGCCGGCGGGATTGATCGTGACCTCGATAACGATGGCCTGTGGGACGAGTCGGCCGACGGCATTGATAGGGATCAGGATAACGATGGAGTGTGGGATGAGTGAGTCGCTGATCATGGCTGTCTGTGCTGAATTGACGGTCGATGGGGAAAAGGGGCCATACATGCCTCAGTTGCTAATAAATGCCTGATGCGCATTGCGAAAATGCTACTGGTTCGCTGTGTCTCACTTAGTTATCATCATTTTTAGCAGGATTGCTTGACCCATTTGGAATAGGCCCCCTCGTATGCCCGATATCGCGCTAAAAGACGCTTCGCCTAATCAGCGCGAACGACTGTGGCAGATCGACTTTCTGGTGCGTTTTCGTGGGCAGGTGAGCCGGCAAGATCTGGTGCAGCGTTTTGGAATCGCACGGTCAAACGCAACACGCGATTTCACTCTTTACCGGCAGTTAGCACCGGACAATCTCGACTATGACCATCGCGAAAAGGTGTATCGGCGTACCTCGGTGTTTAAGCCGCTTTTCACCTACGACTGTGAGCACACCCTGCAAACTCTGACCCTTGGCCAAGGCGTCGGCTTAGAAGCTTGCGCTCAAGTCATTGTGGTTGACGCTGCGCCTACCCTGAATCAGCCAGATCTTGAGACGCTGGCTTCGGTATCTAGAGCCATTTATGCCGGCAAAGCGTTGAGGATCAGTTATGTGTCAGCCAGCAGCGGAGAGGCCAGCCGAGAAGTTGTTCCGCACAGTCTCGTCAATACAGGTCTGCGCTGGCATGTCAGAGCGTACTGCAGGACTCATGCGCAGTTTCGCGACTTTGTACTAACCCGCATTACCTCGAGCAATGAGGTGCCCGGCGGAATAGACGAAGCGGTTGAGGCCAGAGGGCAGGATAGAGAATGGAATCATGAAGTGGTTTTGGAGTTGGTACCTCATCCCAACGCTCGTTATGCCCGCGCCATTGAGCTGGACTATGGGCTGAAAGCAGGCCAATCCATCCATGTATCTGTACGGGCTGCTACTGCGGGCTACCTCTTGCGCCGCTGGGGCGTCGATTGCAGTGCTGATGCACGTCTGAATCCGGATGAGTACCAACTGGCACTGCGCGATCCTAAGGGTGTCGCCAAGCAGGTCAACCTCGCCATTGCCCCCGGTTTTAGCCTGGAGACAGTCCATTCATGACTGCGCAGCAGAAGTTTGGTTTCAAATTTGGCCGTAACGGCGCGCACTCTGCACGCACCATGATGCTCGCTGAGTTAACAGAGCTTTTTCATGGTCGTGGCGTTGATGCCAGCGCAGCGCAGTACCAGGAGGATATTGAGCTCTTTAATGTTCTGCATAAGCCCACTGAAAAAGCCCGCAAATTGACATGGCGCCATTTGGTCGATTTGTACGCCATGGATAAGGAGGTCGTGCTCTTTCGTACCTTCCGCCGCCTGTGGGAGAGCGATGAGCGTGCGCGTGCTTTATTGACCTGCCAAATGGCCCTTGCTCGCGATCCATTGCTGCGACTTTCGCAAAAGAAAATCGTGGGATTGGCACCAGGCCAGATGCTTAAGCGTGAAGAGATGGAGCAAGCCTTCGAAGAGCAATTTCCTGATCGATACAGCCCGGCCATGCTCAAGTCCTTGGCTCAGAACGTGAACGGTACCTGGACCAACGCGGGCTTCTTGCAAGGTCGCAGTAAAAAGCACCGTGCCGAGCCCGAAATTCGTCCGGTCAACGTCGCCTTTGCACTGTTTCTTGGCTACTTGCAGGGCGCCAGTGGTAACCGCCTGTTTAACACCGAATGGACCAAGCTGTTTGGCTCCCGCCTGGAGCGCCTGCTAGAGCTGGCCCGCCAGGCCAGTTACAGCGGTCTGTTGAATTTCAAACATTCCAGTGAGGTCGTGGAAGTCACCTTCCCCGACTACCTGACCAAGGAAGAGGAGGGCTGGCTGCATGAGTAACCGCCTAAACCGTCTGCTGAAAAGCTACAGCAACCATATCAGCCTGCCGTGGATCAGCGGTCTGGCAAACGAGCAGCGGGTGCTTTTTGCCGTTTATCACAAGGAAGACGAGCTCAGGCTGCGTGCCCGTATCGAAGAGTTTCGGCTGGCTACCGAAAGTGCCGGCCACCCCTGGCTGGAGCTGGACATCACTCGGTTGTTTCCAGACTGGATGGCACAGCAAAAGTACCGCGAAGACTATTTCGAGGACCCGGACAGCCTCACCCCGAAATACAAAACCTTCGCTCGCCAGTCAGTTACGGACTTGGCTGAGCGCATCAAGGATCAGGCCGACAGTAATACCCTGGTGGCCCTGGTTGGCTGCGGCACCCTGTTCGGGTTTGCCTCGGTCTCCGATTTCGTCAAACAGCTGGCCGAGCATGTGCCGGGGCGCTTGCTGGTGCTATTCCCCGGCGAGTACGTCAACAACACCTACCGCCTGCTGGATGCCCGCGATGGCTGGGGCTATCAGGCCACCGCCATTACTGCAGACAACTGAATACCGGCACACATTGCCGTTTTGAATTGAATAGCGCCAATGCGCACAGGGAGTACGCCCAGGATGTTGAACCGCGAGATTTACGACCTAGACCCGCAACAGAACCGGCTGGAAAACAACGGCGTTGCCGAGGTCAAAGACGACCAGTCCCAGCAGGCCCTGAAAACCCTGCGCTACGAATTGCAGACCTTTGTCTGTGACGGCGAATATCAGGCAGGTCTCGACAAGATCCTCTCCGCTTATCTGCGCAACCTGGGTGACGGGCATGAACAACCTGGTGTGTGGATCTCCGGCTTCTTCGGTTCGGGCAAATCGCACCTGGCCAAAATGCTTCGCGCCCTCTGGACCAATCAGGAGTTCAGCGATGGCGTAGCTGCTCGTGACATTGCCGATCTGCCTCAGGAGATCAAGGATCACTTCAAGGAGCTGAGTATCCAGGCCAAGCGCCACGGTGGCCTCCACGCCGCTTCGGGCACTTTAGGTGCCGGCGCCAACAACAATGTGCGCCTGGCGCTGCTGAACATTGTGTTCAAGTCCGCCGGCCTGCCGGAGCAATACCACCAGGCGCGCTTTGTGCTGTGGCTGCATAAGCAGGGCATTTTCGATCAGGTTAAAGCCCACGTTGAAGCAGCAGGCGACAACTGGGATGACGAGCTGGAAGACCTCTACGTTTCCAGCAGCATTTCACGTGCCTTGCTGGCTATCGACAGCACCCTTGGCGATGACGTCAAACAAGTGCGCCAACTGCTGCGCGAGCAGTACCCCAATGTGCAGGATGTGACCAACCAGCAGATGGTCGACGCCATCTATGACGCTCTGGCTAAGGACGGCCAGTTCCCGCTGACACTGGTGGTGCTCGATGAGGTGCAGCAGTACGTCGGCTCGGACTCGGAGAAGGCCCACCAGGTACAGGAAGTCGTCGAAACCTGCTGCAAGAGCTCCAAGTTCAAGAGCAAGATGTTGTTCGTGTCCACTGGGCAGAGCGCACTTTCAGGTATGGCTAACCTGCAGCGTCTGCTCGGCCGTTTCCAGATTCCTGTGCAGCTGTCGGATACCGATGTCGAATCGGTGATTCGCAAAGTCATCCTGCGCAAAAAAGCCTCGGCTCGCCCGCACCTTGAGCAGGTCATGCAGTCCCACCTGGGCGAAATCTCCCGTCAGCTTCGCGGCACCAAGATCGAACACCACCGTGACGATGAAAAGGTCATGCTGGCCGACTATCCGCTGCTGCCGGTTCGTCGGCGCTTTTGGGAAAAGGTCCTGCGGATTGTTGATACCACCGGCACCGCCTCGCAGCTGCGTAACCAGCTCAAGGTTATCCACGAAGCTGCCCAGGCCACTGCCGATCAGCCCCTGGGTCACGTGGTCGCCGCTGACTTCATCTACAACCAGATCTCGGTCAACCTCTTGCAGACCGGGGTGATCTCCAAAGAAATCGCGGAAACTATTGGCCGCTTGTCAGCCGGTGATGCCGACGAGAAGCTCAAGTCACGCATCCTTTCCTTGGTATTGCTGATTGGAAAATTGCCCACGGATCCGACCGCAGACTGTGGCGTGCGCGCCACTGCCGACATGCTCGGTGATCTGCTGATTGATGACCTTAACCAGGGCAAAGACACCATCCGTACTCAGGTACCTAAGCTGCTGCAAGAGCTGGCTGACGATGGCCTGGTTATGCCCATGCAAACCAGCACTGGCACTGAATATCGGCTGCAAACCCAGGAAAGCGCCCAGTGGTATGACACCCTCCGCCAGGAAGAGGCCGACCTGCGCGGTAACCTGCAGCGGGTAGAAAACATCCGCGTTGATCTGCTGCACAAGGAGCTGCGCCGCCAGATCGCCCAGGTGCGCCTGACCCAAGGCAAATGCAATGAGCCGCGTCAGGTGTTGCCCTGCTTTGATGCGGAACTGCCAAAGGATGCCAACGAGAAAATCTATGCCTGGGTTCAGGATGGCTGGGCAGTGTATGAAAAGGACTTTATGACTGAGGCCCGCAGCCGCAACCCCAGTGAGCCGACCATCTTCATCTATGTGCCGGCACGTAACCGTTCCGAGCTGACCAATGCCATTACCGCCGAGCACGCCGCCCAGGCTACCCTCGACAAGCGCGGCATACCCAACACTGATGCCGGCAAAGATGCCCGCAGCGCCATGGAAACCCGCCACCGTGATGCTCAGAAGCAGGTGCAAGCGCTGCTGCGTGAAATTTTCGAAGGCGTACAGGTGCTGCAAGCCGGCGGCAACGAGGTAGACGGCAACAGCATCAGCGACCGTGTCGAAAGTGCCGCCAAGGCCTCACTGGTACGGCTTTACCGCGAGTTCGACCAGGCCGACCACCCCGCCTGGGGCAAGGTCTACGAGCGTGCCAGCAAAGACGGTGGCCAGAACGCGTTGGAACTGCTCGGCTACAGTGGCGATGCCGAGCTACATCCCGTTTGTGCCGCGATCAAACGCTTTATCGGTGTCTCGAAAAAGGGCAGTGAAATCCGCGAGCACTTCCTGGCCGCGCCCTATGGCTGGCCGCAGGATGCCATTGACGGTGCGCTCTATGTGCTGCTTTCCAGCGGCATCCTGATCGCCGCCGATAGCCGCAACAACCCGGTCACCGCCAGCAGCCTTGATCGCAAGCAAATCACCCAGGCCAGCTTCCGCCCGGAAAGCATCACCATCCGCCCGGTGGACATGATCAAGATCCGTGGTGTGCTCAGCAGCAGTGGTATCGAGTGCCAGCCGGGGGAAGAGGCCAACAAACTGCCCCTCCTAGCCGAAAAGGGCCGCGAGCTGGCCAAGCGCGCCGGTGGTCCTGCGCCATTCCCGGCAGTGCCAGATACCAAGGTCTTTGATGAACTGGCTCGCCAATCCGGTAATGCCCAGCTCAAGCAGGTACTGGATGAGCAGGACGCAATCAAACAGGCCATCAAGGACTGGGCCGACACCGCCCAGCGCATTGACGCCCGCCGGGGTGACTGGACCCTGCTGACCAGCCTGCTCGACGTCAGTCGCGGCCTGGCCTTCCACGCGCCCATTCAGGCCGAAGCGGATGCCATCAGTCAGCACCGCTCCCTGCTGGATGATCCCAACCCGGCCACCGGTTTGATCCAGCAGTTGGTCAGCAAACTGCGCGACGCCATCCAGTTCCATGTTCAGGCCTATCTGGATCAGCACGCCAAGTGCCTGGCCCAATTGCAAGCCGACAGCCACTGGCAACAGCTCAGCGACGAGCAACAGCGCGCCATTCTGGACAAGCGCAAACTGCTGACCCTGGAGCAACCCACACTCAACGATGCCGAGGCGATTATCGACAGCCTCAGTGAGGTCAGCCTGGAGCAGTGGACCGACCGCACCGAGTCTCTGGCCAGCAAGTTCGATAGCGCCCGCCTGGAAGCCGCTGAACTGCTGCAACCCAAGCTGCAGCGCATCAACTTGCCGCGCAAAACTTTTGAAAGCGAAGCCGATATCGATGCCTGGCTGGCCGAAGTCAAACAACAGATTCTCAGCAAACTCAACGACGGACCGGTGACCTTCTGATGACCCAAACCACACACCGCCAGCCCCTCGACAAAGCCCTGCGCCGCGCGCTGGAAGCCACCGTGGTCAAGGCTCGTGACATTGCCGAGTTGGCCGCCAGTCAGGCGCTCACCCGTCTAAGCGTGGGTGAAGCCAAGCCTGCGGACTACCTGAGCGACGAACAACGCCAGCTGCGCACCCGCCTGCGCGCCCACGGCCGCCAGCTGGGTGATATCAAACAAGCCAACGGCCAGCAAAGCCTGCACAAGCTGATCACCGAGGTGGCCTACGAGCATTGGCACCGCATGTTGTTCGCCCGTTTTCTGGAGCAGAACCACCTGCTGATGTACGACGAGCACACCCCGCTAACCCTGAGTGAGTGCAGCGAGCTGGTACAAGATCCGGACACCCTGCGCGATGAGCAGGAGCGTCGCTGCCAGAGCGGCTGGGAGCTGGCCGGTGTGCTGGCCTCGAAAATGCTGCCGCAGATCTTCCGTATCGACTCGCCGGTATTTGCCTTGGAGTTCGCGCCCGAGCACCAGCGGGAGCTGGAAAAGCTGGTCACCGGCCTGGCCCCAGAAACCTTCCAGGCCCAGGACAGCCTCGGCTGGGTGTATCAGTTCTGGCAAAGCAAGCGCAAGGAAGAGGTCAACAAGTCCGAGGTCAAGATCGGCGCCGACGAACTCTCGCCCGTCACCCAGCTCTTTACCGAACCCTATATGGTCAGCTTCCTGCTGGATAACAGCCTGGGCGCCTGGTGGGCCGGCCAGCGCCTCACCGACCACGACTGGCAAACCGCTAACAGCGAGCAAGAGCTACGCAACAAAGCCGCCATCCCCGGCGTACCGCTCAGCTACCTGCGCTTTGTTAAAGACGACCAAACTCAACAATGGCAACCCGCCTCTGGCACCTTCGACGCATGGCCCAAACGCCTAAGCGAACTCAAAGCCCTCGACCCCTGCTGCGGCTCCGGCCATTTTCTGGTCGCCGCGTTCCTGATGCTGGTGCCCATGCGCATGCAGGCCGAACAGTTCAACGCCCGCCAAGCCATCGACAGGGTGCTTAGCGAAAACCTCCACGGCCTGGAACTGGACCAGCGCTGTGTCGAGCTGGCGGCCTTTGCCGTGGCACTGGAGGCCTGGCGTTACCCGAATGCCGGTGGCTACCGCACACTGCCCGAATTGCACCTGGCCTGCAGTGGCCTGTCCATCGCTGCCGCCCGCGACGAATGGAAAGAGCTCAGCCGCAAGGCTGGCAAGCAGAACCTGACCATTGCTCTGGACTGGATGTACCAGACCTTCCAGGATGCCCCGGTGCTTGGCAGCCTGATCAACCCGCGCCGCAGCAAGGCCGCGCAAATTGCCCAGTGGAGCGAACTGCAGCAACTGCTGGGTGAGGCTCTGTCTCAAGAAAATGCAGAGGGGCAAGCTGCTACTGTGGCGAGTAGTTCTGAGCTAAATAACCGTCTGGAGGCTGGCATAGTCGCGCAGGGTGTTTCTAAAGCAATGGAACTACTTGTTGAGAAGTATCAATTAATTGCAACTAATGTCCCATATCTCAAAGCCGGTGATCAGTGCGCGACCCTGAAAGCTTACTGTGAGGAATACTATCCAGAATCTAAGTATGCGTTGGAATCCACATTTACTGAGAGATGTCATGAATTCCTCAGTGCAGGTGGCTGTTGCGCTGTCGTTACTCAGCAGTACTGGTTGTTCCTCAAGTATTATGATCGCCTGCGAGAGAAGTTTATTCGTACGAAGGGGCTGGGCTTCATTGCCCGCTTAGGTCCGGGGGCTTTTGAAGAAATAGGTGGAGAGGTCGTCAACGTATGTCTGCAATTGACCTTTAATGAGTTTCAGCTCAGGCACTTTGGAATTGATGTTGGTGGTAGTCAAGGCTCCTTGGAAAAAGATAATGCTTTGGTATGTGAAGGGATCACTTCTGCGATCCAAGAAACACAACTGAAAAACCCCGATTTCAGAATTTCTTTTGAGATTGATGCCAGTTTTGGTAACCCTCTTTCTGACTATGCAGATTTTGGTAAAGGAAGTGTTTCTGGTGATGGCTTCAACTACCTACGAAAGTTCTGGGAATTTGATGCGATAACGTCAGGAAAAAAATACTGGCTTAATAGTCCTGAGCATGATGGGCTGTTTTCTGGTCGACAGGATCTGATTCTGTGGGGTGGTAATTTTGATCCATCAATGGAAAGTGGATTTGCTTTTCGTGGTCAGAGAGTACATGGCAAGAAAGGCATTGCGATAGGAAAAGCAGGTACTTTCAGGTTTACTCCATATACAGGGGAAATATTTGATGACAATGTCGCTGTCTTGAAGCCCAACACTGAGTCGGATTTAGCAGTTCTCTGGTACTTTGCAACTTCAGGTATGCTGCAGCAGGAAGTGAAAAAACTGGATAAAAAAATGTCTGTAACGGCAGGGACCTTTACTAAGGTTCGTGTCGACATAGATGCTTTAAGAGAAAAAGCTGAAGCAATTCTGCCGCACGGATTACCTCAGCCCTACACTAACGACCCTACCCAATGGATCTTCCACGGCCACCCCTGTGGCACGGTAGTCTGGGATGAACACAGCAAATGGACCGCGCACGGCGAACTGCGCGTCGATGACAGCGTGCTGCACGTCGCCGTCGCTCGCCTGCTCGGTTACCGCTGGCCGGCAGAGCTGGACCCTGAGATGGAGCTGGCCGCTGAACAGCGCGAATGGGTGGAGCGTTGCGCTGAGTTGGCCGATTTTGTCGATGACGACGGCATTGTCTGCCTGCCGCCAGTGCGCGGTGAAAAGGCCGCTGATAAACGTTTGGAAGAGTTGCTTGAAGCCGCCTACGGCGATGCCTGGACCACCCCACTGAAAAACCGCCTACTCGACGCCGTCGGCAGCAAATCCCTCAGCCTGTGGCTGCGCGACAAGTTCTTCGAGCAGCACTGCAAACTGTTCCAGCATCGGCCCTTTATCTGGCATATCTGGGACGGCCTAAAGGACGGCTTCAGTGTACTGGTCAACTACCACAAGCTCGACAAGGCCGGCCTTGAGCGTCTGATCTACACCTACCTGGGCGACTGGATCCGCACCCAGCAAGCAGGCCTGGCCAACAGCGAAGACGGCGCCCAGGAACGCCTCGCCGCCGCCGAAGCCCTGAAGAAAGAGCTGGAAGCCATCCTCGAAGGAGAGGGTACAGCCGAAAAACCCTACGACATCTTCGTCCGCTGGAAGCCCCTGGCCGAACAGCCTATCGGCTGGACCCCCGACCTCAACGACGGCGTCCGTCTCAATATCCGCCCATTCCTTTACGCCCGAGATGTGAGCAAAAAAGGCGCCGGCATCCTGCGCTGGGCGCCCAACATCAAGTGGACCAAAGATCGCGGCAAAGACGTCGAATCCGCCCCCTGGTACCGCCTGGGCCTGGAGTACGGCGAAGGCGAGGGTGCACGGATCAATGACCATCACCTGAGCTTGGCTGAGAAACGGGCGGCAAGGAGCCATTAAACATGGAACGTAAATGGTCCGCGATGGATCCTGCGGTAGCCTTTTTCCCTGTCGAGCTGAGGCCGGTTTTTATCGAGGCTTCAGCTCAAGGTAACGACCTGTTTGCAGGCGGCGGGTATCAGGCGCTTCCTCGTCACCAAGCGGTGGTCGATGTAGAGAGTAACCATGCCTTTGCAGTGGTGACCGAGGATTATCGCTTGGTCACTAATCGTCAGGCGTTTGACTTGGCAGCCGATGCACTCAAGCAGGTTTTTGACTTTACCTCGATGGAGGATATGGACTGTCTAAACGTGACCATGCCCAAGTCGCGATCGTTCTGTCATATCGATCTGATTCACAAAGGAAGCGACTTTGAGCCCTGGCAGAACGACCGTTGGGTACCCTTTGTGCGTATCACCAACAGCTACAACCGCACCCGCCGTCTGCGCTTTGAGGTCGGCTTTTGCCGGTGGATCTGCCTGAATGGGCTGATCTTTGGCGGTAAAAGTGTGGAAATCAGCTTTGCCCATACCCGGCAGTTGCAAGATGAAATGCGCCGTTGGCATGAGAATCTCGCTGGTATCAAGCTGCTAGAAAAACTCTTTGTCGCCAAGCTGAATAATTTGCAGCGCTTTCATGTGCCTGCACGCTGGATGCTACCGCTCGCGTGCAAGGTATTTGACGTGCGCATTGCCTCTGATACTCCCATCAAACCACGCCGGGCTGATGAGCTGGTTAAGTTCCGCCAGGCCATTGCGGATCTAGCCAGTGATTATTTTGTGTCGATGGGTGAGCACGGCTATGCCGCCCTCAATGTGCTGACAGATTACGCTAGCCGACCTGTGGGTGTTATTGCCCCAGAAACCATGATTGATGGCTTCCAGCACAAGGCCGGTGACTGGATCGATGAATTTGTTGAGCAGATTGAGAAGCGTGATTTCACATTTGAAGCCTATCTGGGCGAACGCCTGAAAACAGCAGAGGTCATCGCCAGATTATGATCAAGTCGGTTTATAACTACCCAGTCTCCACCCTGCTCGATATCGAGAGTGGGGTGGTTTATGCCATCCCGCGCTACCAACGTGAGTACACCTGGAGTCGGGCGCAGTGGGATGCACTGTTCGACGATTTGCTGGAGAACGAGCCGAATTATTTTCTTGGCTCGATCATTTGCATCAATCAGTCGCAAGACGCTTTGTCAGTACAAAGCCTGGAGCTGGTGGATGGTCAGCAGCGCATGACTACCTTGTCGCTGTTGTTAGCTGCGATCTACCAAAGCTTCAGAGTGCTGCCCAACCTGGGCATGGAGCAGCAGATTGAGTTGTATAACCTCAAGCACAAGCTGGTGCTGAAGAAAAAGTCAGACCAGCCACGATTGATCCCCCAGGTACAGAACAACAACCAGCAGGATTACTTCGCGGTGCTCGGCAAAGCTGGGATTTTGGAAGATGTGGAGCAGGTGCAGCACGCAGGTAACCGCCGTGTGCTGAAAGCCTACCGGCACTTTCTGTGGCGTATTGAGCAGTATCTGCAAGAGCTCAGTGAGCCAGTCGCGGGCTTGCAAGCGCTGCTGGACAAAGTGAACACCGCCACCCTGGTCAAGATCGAGGTGGCCGGTCATTCGGATGCCTACACGCTGTTTGAATCGCTGAACAATCGTGGCGTGCCGTTGACGGCCATTGATCTGATCAAGAACAAGCTACTGGCTGTGCTGGAAGCGAAGTACTCGGGCAGCATCGACAAGCACTACAACCGCTGGAAGAAAGTCATCGATGCCCTGGGTGATGACTATGCGGTGCAGGAGCGATTCTTCCGTCAGTACTACAACGCCTTCAAGCCTGATTTGAAGGACATCGTCTCGGTGCCGGTGGCGACCAAATCCAACCTGATGCAGGTGTACGAGAAGCTGATCGCCCATGATGCTGAGAGCTTCCTGCAGGCAATGATCCGGCTCTCTGCCCATTACGCTCAGATCGTGGGTTACCGCGCCGTGCCTGAGCAGCCAAAGCTATCCGGTCTGCTGTTGTCGCTGGATCGTATCCAAGGTGCCGCAGCCTATCTGTTGTTGATGGTGCTGTTTGAGCGTAAGGACACCCTGGAACTTGAGCAGGAGCACCTGGAGCAGGTGGTGCATTTCCTCATCGCCTTCTTTGTGCGACGCAACACCACCGACCTGCCGCCTACCCGAGACCTAACCCGGATTTTTATGGATGTGGCCGAGACAGTGTTGGCGTTAAAAGGCCAGGCAGTGGTCAGCCATATCCAGCAACGCCTGACAGGCGAAAGCGCCAGTGATGAGCAGTTTGAGAAGAGCCTGAAGGGGCCGATCTATGAAGACAACAAGGCTGTTTGCCGCTTTGTGCTTTGCGCTCTTGAAGAAAGTCGTATGACCCTTGAAACCCGGGTTGATCTCTGGGCCTTGAAAGGCAAGCAGTACGTATGGACGATCGAGCACATTTTCCCTCAGGGTGAAAACATCCCCGATACCTGGGTACAGATGATCGCCAACGGCGACGCTGCGCTAGCGGAACAACACCGCCAAACCTACGCCCACTGCCTGGGGAATCTGACTATCTCTGGCTACAACAGCGCGCTGGGTAACAAGAGCTTTGCTGAAAAACAGAGCCGGCTGGATAGCCAGGGGCGCAAGGTGGGCTACAACAATGGCCTGCACTTGAACCAGGCGTTGGTCAACGAAACTAGCTGGACCGTGGATAAGCTCAAGGCACGCACGGATCTTTTGGTGCAAGAGGTGCTGCAGAAGTATCCTCTGTCGGTTTTGTGATCATGGATTCACCCTTGTTTTGGCCACGCTGCCACTTTACCGGAGTAGAAAATGCTTAAAGAACTCAAGTTGACCCATGTGGGACCTGCGCCTTCGATGGAACTCGAGTTTGGCGAGCGGCTGAACCTGATTACCGGTGACAACGGTCTTGGAAAAAGCTTTTTGCTGGATATCGCCTGGTGGTCGATGACGCGCAAGTGGCCGGCGGAGCTCAACAGCAGCCTGACAGTCGGTAAAAAAGTCAGGCCGCACGCAAAGCAGGAAGGCGAGATCAGCTTTTGCTTTAGCGGCAAGAGCAAGGACGAGCGTTACATCAGTAATTACCAGCCGCGCGAAGAGGCCTGGACAGGCCGCTCTGGCCGCCCGGCCAATCCCGGTCTGGTGCTTTACGCCATGAGTGATGGCAGCTTTGCAGTCTGGGACCCAGCGCGGAACTACTGGCAAACCAAGAATGATGTAGACGTCCAGGAGCGGCGCCCAGCCTTCGTGTTCAGCTCATCAGAGGTGTGGGATGGCCTGGTTGATGACGGTAGCGTGCTGTGTAATGGCCTGATCCAGGATTGGGCGACTTGGCAAAAGGAAGATGGCGAGGCCTTCAAGCTGCTGAAAAGTGTCCTCAAGGTGCTCTCTCCTAGTGCCAGGGAGGCCATGCTGCCGGGCAAGTTGGGCAAGCTGAGTCTGGATGATGTGCGGGACATTCCCACCATCACCATGCCCTACAAGCAGGATGTGCTGGTGCTGCATGCCTCCTCAGGCATGAAGCGGGTGATGGCCTTGGCTTATTTCCTCGTCTGGGCTTGGCTTGAACATCGCAAGGCGGCGGATCACCTGGGTGAGGATCCGACCCACCAGGTGGTGTTCCTGATTGATGAGGTCGAGTCCCATCTGCACCCTAGTTGGCAGCGAACTATCGTGCCGGCGCTGTTGGAGGTGATGAAGAAGCTGACAGCCCGCCCGGATGTGCAACTGATTACGGCAACCCATTCCCCGCTGATCATGGCATCGGTCGAACCGCTGTTTGCTGAGCGCAAGGACGCCTGGTTTGACCTGGACCTTGAACAGGATGAAGTGGTGCTGCGCAAGCGAACGTTTGTGCGCCAGGGCGATGCGTCCCGCTGGCTCACCAGCGAAGCTTTCGACCTTGGTAGTGCCAGATCGTTGGCCGCTGAACAGACCCTTGAGCAAGCTGCCAAGATCCTTTCTGAAGAAGTGATTGATGCTGAACTGGCCAAGAAGCTTGATGCCAAGCTGCGTACCTTGCTGGGCGATACGGATCCATTCTGGATTCGTTGGCGGTATGTGGGTGAAAAGCAGGGGTGGTTGTAATGATCCCTGTTGCTGCGCAACCAGAGCCTGCTGATTTTGATGTGAAGGTACGCCAAAAGGGCTTGACGCATCTCAAACGAAATGGAATCGCTCTGGATCGGCCTCTGCCGCCAAAAACAGAGATAGAGCCCTATTGGCGAGCCTGTTTAACAGATCTACACCAGGCTTACAGCGGTATTTGCGCATACCTGGGAGTGCATTTTGAGCGTGTGATGGGCGGTGGGAGTGTCGATCATTTCATTGCCAAGTCCGCCGATGCGGGCCTCGCCTATGAATGGAGCAACTACAGGCTGGCATGTTCGACGATGAACAGCCGCAAGCGAGAATACAGCGATGTGCTTGATCCGTTTTATCTCGCGCCGGATCTGTTTCGGTTGCAGCTTTCAACGGGGCACATTTACCCAAATCCACGTCTAGCTGCTGCACCCATGCGTTTGGTTGAGCAAACCATTGAGCGTCTTGGTTTGGACGATACGCAGTGTCGTGATATGCGCGCGAGCTGGTATCAGGATTATCTGGAGTTCGGGTTGCCAGCAGAGTATCTGAAAAAGAAATCACCTTTTGTCTGGTACGAAGCCAACCGCCAGGGATTGCTATGAAACTGATTGATTTGCTGGCCGATGAAGTCCGCGCCAGTGCCGCTTACAACTCGAATGTTCAAGCCGCTCCCAATGTCATTCTCTGGACTGACAAGTTGCGTCAGTGGGAGTCGGCATTACCCATGTTGCAGGCTGCTCTGCCGGAACTGATCGTGCTGGGCAACTATGCCCCTGAACGCAAAACAGGTCCGGCGATCTGGATTAAATGTGTGGTCGAAGGTGTCTTGCCAGATGTTGAGTTGCCAGCTGGCCGGACGCCTATTGTCTATCTACCAGGTTTTGAACGACGTGATTTGCGCGCCATTGCTGCCTGTCCTGACTCGCTCAAGCCGCTGGCTGAATTGCAGTACCGGGGCTGCTGGTGGATCTATAGCAATGCGGGGCGTGACTGGACGGTGAATGCCTTCCTGGTCTCCAGTAACGGCGGTGCCGGGCTTGATGTGGCCAAGGATGAGAAAACCCAGCAGGTCATGTTGCGTGTATTGCCCGAGATTCTCGAGAGCGAACGCGATGACTTGAGCAATCGACGCCTTGAAGCAGCGGACTTCAACAAGCTGGTCAGCAGCGATCCGGTACGTGATCTGCTCAGCTGGATGAACGACAGCCAGGCCTGTCGTGAACGCTGGGAGTCTTCCCGATGGCAAGCCTTGGTCGGTATATGCGAAACCGAGTACCACTTCAATCCAGAGCTGGATGGCGAACTCACGGCGGCTGAGCTGCTATGCCAGCGTCAGGGTGTCTGGGAGGGTGTCTGGCAACGCTTTTTGGAGTCATGCACGCATTACCCTCAGTTGCCGCAGCTGCTATTGAAGGTGCAGGCAGATTTGGCGGCCAACGGTGCCAGTTACCCTTCTATCAATGCCATTGAAGAGCAGCAGCTTGAACGTGATCTAAACGGACTGTTGCAGCTTGATCCGGCGAAAGCGCGTCTGAGCATCGTTCAGCTTGAGAGCCATCATGCGGAGCGCCGTAACTGGGTATGGCATGCCCTGGCTATGGCTCCCCTGGCAGGAGTGCTGGAACATCTGGCTGAGATCGCTAAAGCCACCACCAATACATTCTCTGGAGCAGACCCTGAGGAAATGGCGAGCCAGTATCGCGAGAGCTATTGGCGTGCAGATGATCATGCACTGCGCGCATTGGCTTATCCGCTGTCACCTGGTCAACAGACACTGGTGCATGGCCTTCTGGATCTGATTTACACCCCCTGGCTGGACGGTGTGACACGCAACTTCCAGAACCTGGTGCGTAGTAAGGGCTATCCAGACAATTATCAGATCAATGAAGCTACGGCGGATTATGCCGTGGCCGGTGAGGCGGTGTTTTTTGTTGATGGCCTACGCTTTGATACGGCGCAACGCTTAGCGGCCAAGCTGCAAGGCCTGGGTGAAATTCAGTTGGACGCGAACTGGGCAGCATTGCCTTCGGTAACGGCCACAGCCAAGGCGGCAGTAACGCCGGTGCATGATCGGCTGACCGGCCGAGTAACAGACCGGGATTTTGAACCGAGCCTCGCGGATGATGACAAGGACTTTTCCTCGCACTACCTGCGCAAGTTCCTCGACGAGAAAGGCTGGCAGTATCTGGAAGAGGGGGAGTCAGGTGACCCTGCCTCGAATGCCTGGTTGCAAAGTGGTGACATTGATAAGGAAGGCCATGTTAAGGGCCTGAAGCTCGCAGCACGCATCGATACCTTACTCGACGAGGTCGTCGAGCGTGCAGAGGAACTGATCGCTGCGGGTTGGCGCAAGATTCGAATTGTGACTGACCATGGTTGGATACTGACTCCCCGGCCTATGGCGAAAGTGGACTTGCCCAAGCATCTGACCGAAACGCGCTGGGGCCGTTGTGCGGTGATCAAGGATTCTGTGGATTCGGGCTATCAGCAAGTGGGCTGGTATTGGAATAGTGCCGTCAGCATCGCCATGGCGCCTGGCGTTTGCAGCTTCAAGGCCGGTCAAAACTATGACCACGGTGGCCTGAGCTTGCAGGAGTGCATGACGCCGGTGATTCAGATTCGCAATACCAAGGCAGTCACGGCCGTATCTGCGGTCACTGCGACCCTGTCGGATATTCGTTGGTTGGGTCTCACTTGCAAGATTCAGGCTGAAACCACGGCTGATGGCGTATTGGCAGTGCTAAGGACTCACCCAGCTGATCCTGACTCTGAAATAACCAAGCGCAAGCCACTCAAAGACGGCAAATGCAGCTTGTTAGTAGATGACCAGTTTGAGGGCAGCTCAGCGGTTCTGGTGCTGCTGGATGATCAAGGTAACGTGCTGGCGAAGAAGCCGACACTGGTAGGAGACGAATAAGTGGAAATGGATACGCTGGACCACAAGGCCGCAACAGCCTTTGAGGGTTACCTGGTCCGAAAGGATCTGGTGCGAACCTTTGCCCGCCAGTTTCCGGTACCGACCTATGTGGTCGAATTTATGCTGGGCCGCTATTGCGCCTCGACCGACCCTCAAGAGATTGAAGAGGGGCTTGAGATTGTGCAGCGTCAGCTGGCCTCTCGCACTGTGCGCGCCGGCGAGGAGGAGCTATTCAAAGCTCGGGCCTACAAGGATGGTTCGGCCAAGCTGATCGATATTGTCAGCGTGCGGTTCGTGGAAAAAGAGGGTGGTTACCTGGCCAGCCTGCCAAGCCTAAACCTCAATCGGGTCCGCATCCCCGACAAGATTGTCGATGACAATGAGCGGCTGTTGACCGGTGGCTTTTATGCCGAGGTCACCCTGGAATACGACAGTGTGATTGCTGAAGAGAAGGGCAACGCCTTTGGCATCTCGGAGCTGCGACCAATCCAGATGTCCAAGCGCAACGTGCTGGATATCCTGGCGGAGGCACGCAGTAACTTCAGCAGCGATGAGTGGCGCGACTTTCTGGTGCGGTCCATCGGTCTGGAATCCAATGCACTGACCCAGCGTGCCAAGGATGCCATCCTGCTTCGGATGGTGCCCTTCGTGGAGCGCAACTACAACATGGTCGAGCTGGGGCCTCGTGGTACTGGTAAGAGTCACCTGTTCCAGCAGGTATCGCCTTATGCGCACCTGATTTCGGGCGGCAAGGCGACCATTGCCAAGATGTTCGTCAACAACGCCAGCGGGCAGCGCGGTCTGGTCTGCCAGTACGATGTGGTCTGTTTTGACGAGGTTAGCGGGATCTCCTTCGATACCAAGGAAGGGATCAACATCATGAAAGGCTACATGGAGTCCGGTGAATTCAGCCGCGGCAAGGAGAGCATACGTGCCGATGGCTCCATGGTGTTTGTCGGCAACTTCGATGTGGATGTCGAGCACCAGCAACGAGTTGGCCACCTCTTTGGCCCGCTGCCAGCTGAGATGCGTGACGACACAGCCTGGATGGATCGCATCCACTGTTACCTCCCGGGCTGGGATGTACCGAAGATGAACAAGGATCTGACCACGGACCACTTTGGTTTGGTTAGTGACTTCTTCTCGGAATGCATGAGCCGACTTAGATTCGAGAGCCGCGTGTCAGCGATGCAAAACCGCGTTCACCTGGGCGGTGCCCTTAGCGGCCGTGATACGAATGCCGTTAACAAAACGGTTTCTGGTCTGCTCAAACTGATGTACCCCAACCAGGATATGCCCGTCTCCGACGAGGATCTGGAGTGGGCAACCCGTTTGGGCCTTGAAGTGCGCCGCCGCGTAAAAGAGCAGCAGAAGCGGGTAGGGGCTGCCGAGTTCCGTAACACCCATTTCAGCTACTTCATCGGCGACGATGGCGTCGAGAAGTTTGTTGCCACGCCCGAACTCAGAGCTGACAACGAGATTGGTGACGATCCGCTGGAGCCAGGCCAGATCTGGGCTATCAGTGAAGGCGGCGCTGACATCGACGACAATGCGGGTCTGTACCGTATCGAAGTTAACGGTGGACCAGGCTCCGGGGTGAAGATTCTCAACAATCCCGCGCCGGCGGCGTTCAAGGAGTCGGTACGCTATGCCGAGCAGAACCTGTATTCACGGTCTGTTCAGCTGGTTGGCGATCGAGACCCTCGCTCTCACGAGTTCTCCATCCAGCTACGTGCATTCGATGCTGCAAAACGAGGTTCCAAGCTGGGCATGGCAGCGTTGATCGCCATGTGCAGCAGTCTGCTGAAAAAGTCAGTCAAGGGTGGGTTGATCGTTGTCGGCGAGATCAATCTGGGAGGCTCGATCGAGCCCATCAGCAATGCAGTAAACATCGCTGAATTGGCAGTGGAAAAGGGCGCCAGCGCACTTCTAATGCCGGTAACTGCGCGGCGTCAGCTGTATGACCTGTCTGACGACATGGCGACCAAGATCGATATCCAGTTCTACCAGGATGCTCGGGATGCGTTGTTGAAGGCGATTGTGGAATAGCTAAGCACATGGCTAATCCACGCTCTCTGGTATTCGCCCTTTATAGCCACTGGCCGGTGGTCGAGTGGCTGGTACAGCGCACTCGAGAGATTCCAGCATTTGAATCAGAGCAAGTGCTGGCGCTGATCAGTAAGGTTGATCCAGGCATGCTGCGAGACGCCCGTGAGAATGTTCTGCGAGCGCTGATCAACACCGAAATTCTTCGTGTCCTCCCAAGGGATGAACTGCTGCAGCTCAATCCCTTGGTGCTTGAATTCGTCCGTGGCCTGAACAGAGAGCATGAGCTTGGGCTATCTGCAGTGCTCCAGGCCCGAGTGCAAGGAATTCGCGATGCTACGGAGCGCTTGAATGAGGCGATCGAGGGTAATGACCTTGATCTGCTGCGTCAGTCCGCCGTCCAGCTTACTGAGTTGTTTCGCCAGATTGCCCAGCAGCTGGATCAGGATCGCCACGCCATTCTCGAAATTGCCGAGAAAGCCAAGAGCACTGAGGCCCATGTGCCTGCCGAGCGGCGTTACCGGCAGGTGCTACAGGCCTATGATGATTACATCGAGCCAATGGCGGAAATGATGGACAGCGGCCCGTCCGGCAGCTTCTACCGCCTGCTGGAGGAGGCAGAGCGGCAGATTGACTACTGCCAGGAGAAGCTCGCTGTTCAGGGGGCGCTTTACACCTTGCGTATGCTGGTACGTCAGGCCGGCTTTCAGGTCAAAGAGCTTCGTCGGCTTGGCCGGGAGGTGCTGAAGCAGTGCAGCGATACGCTTTTACCGTTGCGAGAAGAGCTCAGGCGGCATAACAACCTGTCTGCTGCCGTCAGCCAGCTTCTTGGACAGGTGCGCAAGCGCGGCTTGTCGCGCACATTCCGACAACCAGACTTCCCTGTCTGGCGCGCAGAGCGTCCCCGGCGGGTAACGGTTGGCGATGAGGTACTCACCATCATGGCTGAGGGCCTGGCATATGAGCCTGTGAGTCATGCCTTCCCCGATGAGGCTCCAGCTGAGTCAGCAACAGAGCTGCGGTTCGTCGATGGTGTCGAACTGCGCGAGCGCCTGGCTGCCAGTGGCTCTGTGCCTAGCTTGCTTGACTGGCTTCGGACGAACTACACCTATCTGGATGATGCCACTGTTCTGCGCCTTTACCACGAGCTTGTCAGGGAGCCTGAGTGGGAGTTCCAGCAGGACGACCAGAAACTCAGTACTGACCTTAATTGGCTGCGCGTCACTCACTACCCTCATGGAAGATCCGCACGATGAATCAAGCAGTCACACTTCATCTGGGGCGTTTGCCGAGCCTTGGCGCGCTGTTCGAGTTGTTCAATGCGGGCAAGCACCTGAATCATATTGCAGAGCCCGTTCTGTGGGCTGAGCTCGAGAAAGAGCAGGAGCAGTACCAAGAGCTGTTCGGGCGTCTTGGCTTCACACTGCGCGTGGATAGGCGCGGGTTTGCCTGGTTCCACTTCGACAATGCGAGCAGCAACGTCAGCCGCACCACACGCCAGCTGGCGCTGTTGTTCATGCTGCTGTTCGAGTTGAAGGCCGACGAGGGGATGCACCTGCACCGATTCGGTGACTGGATCATTGATCGCGCTGTGCTGGCAAAGTTGCTTGAGCGCGGTCATGACTTGCTCTTGGCTGAGGGGTTAGATGAAGAGTCGCTCGTAGGGCTGCTCGATCGCGCGTGTGCGTATGGGTTTGCTGAGTCAGCTGCAGGAGGATGGCGGCTACTGCCTGCCGTCTGGCGGTATCTGGATCATTTTGTGAAGCTGGCCGGCGAGCAGGACGGCGAGATTGAAGAGGGTGTTGATGTCAGCGAGGCCATCGAGACCAGTGAAGAGGATGAGCCAGCATGATGGATTATGGATTTCAACGGCTGGTGCTGCTTAACAGTGCAGGCTACGAGCGCGCAGAGTTACCTTTGGATGCGTCTGTATCGTTGGTGGCTCCGAACAATACAGGCAAGACCAGTCTGATCAATGCCTTGCAGTTCTTGCTGATCATCGACCGGCGGCGGATGGACTTTGGTCCACACGACGTAGAACGCAGTCGGCGCTTCTATTTCCCCAACAACAGCGCCTACATCCTGCTGGAGGTGCTGCTTCCTGAGTCGGGCAGTGTGGTGCTGGGATGTGTTGGCAAGGGTGTCAGCAACGACTACGAATACTTCGCTTACCGTGGCCAACTGAACCTCGATGACTACCGGCGCGATGACGGCTGTCTGGTGGCACAACCGCAGCTGCTGAGTCATTTAGCCACTCGCGGCTTGCTCGCCCAACGCTATAGCGGTAGCGAGTTCACCAGCATGGTGTATGGCAACAGTCGGCGGGGGCGGGGAGAAAACGGTGACTTCACAATTTTCCGCCTGGAGCAGGCCCGCCACGCTGAGGTATTCCAACGGGTGCTCACCCGAACTCTGCGCTTGGACAAGCTGCAATCCAAGGAGGTGAAGGACTACCTGTTGCAGATCTTTCACCGAGATCTTTCGGACGCGGGCATCGACTTCAAGCAGGAGTGGGACAAAGCTTTCGCCGATGTAAATGCCGACCGAGAGCAGTACCAAGCTGCCCAAAAGCAGCTGGAACGGATCGGCCGCCTCGAAACGCTGTATGAGGAGCGCTTGCAGTTGCGCGGCAAGTTGTTTCACCTCCGTCCGCTGATCGATCAGGCGCTGCAGGACTGGCAGAGCTATTACCAGTCTCGCTCAGCTGACCTGCAACAGACCCGCGCCGGCATCGAGCAAGCCGAAGAGCAGCTGCAACATGACCGGGTAGAGTGGTCTGCTGCCCGTGAGCGCAGCCTGCAGACTGAGGCTGCGCTGAAGCGCGAGGGTGAGCGGCAGGCTGAACTGGAGCGCCGGTTCACGCTGATCGACCGACGCGAGACGCTGGAGCGTAGCATCGAGCATGCGCGTGCAGCCTACGAGGCCCAGGTTGCGCTCGTTGCCGGAGTACAGGGTCGAAGCCCCAATGAGATTGTTCGCGATCGCAACAGGGTTACGCAGGAGGTGCAGCGGCTCAGTCGCGAAAGAGCAAGCCTGGCGGGCAACCTCTATCAGCATCTGCAGCGGGAGTTGAACGCGGAGCAGCTGGCTGCCCTGAACCGGCTGTTCGCACGGGAGGTTATGACGCTGCCGGAGAGCTGCTTCCGTCTCAACGGCGAGCAACTGCATCAAAGCCTTGAGAAATGGCTCAGCCAGGCTGGCCGCCTTGAACTGCCGGGACTGGATCTGCAGTTGGCTGACCTGCCCGACCAGCACCGTCAGCGCAGCGCTGAAGAAATCGATCAGGAGTTGTCTGACCTTCAGCGCCAGCTGGCTCAGGTCGATGAGCAGCTACAGGCTGCGGAGCAAATTCGGGCCGCTGAGGCACTCAAGCTTGAACGAGAGCATGACTACCAGCAGGCCCTGCGCGAGCTGGAAGCCTTTGACGATCTCGCCATCTTGCGCGAGCGCGGAGCTGAGCGCGAGCGATCTCTGTTGGACTGCCGGAGCGTCTTGGCTGATTTGGAGGCCAAGCTGAGAGGAGTCCAGGCCGAGGTGCAGCGTCTTCGAGAACAGCTGGATGGCATACGTAAGCAGCAGGATGAACTCGACGGCCAGCACGGGGAGATCTGTACTGGCCGCGATCGGCGCAGTGATGGTGACCCTATCTTCAGCTATCTGGCTGATCTGCTGCATCACACGTGGGTTGGGGCTGCAGAGCTGGCTATTGAGCAGTTGGCCGAGCACCTGCGAGAGTATCAGCAGGACTGCCGCCGGCTGCTGAGTCTTGAAACTGATGTACGTGGGTTGCTCGCCGAGCTGCATGCGGATGGTTTGACCAAGTTCCAGACGGCCGACGATCCTGACGAAGAGATCCGCCTGATGATCGAGTTTGGCCGGCATCTGCCCCAAGAGTTCGAGGCCATCGAGCGTAAGGCGCGCACAGCGGTGGTCAACGTCACGGCGTGCCTGCGGCAATTGCGAGGCAGCCTGAACGATTTCAAGGCCAAGATGCGCCAATTCAACCAGCTGATCGGCCGGCGTCGGTTGTCCGACCTTTCGGTATTCAAGATCGAGCCTGAAGACGAGCGGGAGCTGGTCTGGGCGATCGAGGCGCTTATCAGCACAGCGGAGCAGGTGGATTCAGGCCAGAGCTTTGAGCTGTTCGACCACGGAAGTGTGCTCGATGATGAGAGTCTCACACGGGCAAAGGCCCTGCTGATCCGAGAGGGTGATGCCCGAGGCGGTCTGGCTGTTGAGCATCTGTTTCGTCTGAGCTTCATCGTCGGTAAAGAGGGCCAGAAACCTGAGGCCTTTGCTGATATTGATGGCGCTGCCTCCAACGGCACGGTGCTGATGGCAAAGTTGGTAACGGGGCTGGCGCTACTGCACCAGATGCAGGACAAGCGCTATTCGGTTCGGGCTGCCTGCTACTTGGATGAGGCGCTGGCGCTTGATGGGCCAAACCAGACGAGCTTGATCGACACAGCTGCTGAGTTCGGTTTTGCGCTTATCTTCGCCTCTCCCGCGCCGCTGGCAACCGTTCGTTACTGCGTACCAATCACTCGCCACGGCGGACACAATCACGTCAGCCGCAAGAATTGGCAGGAGTTGGAGCCGCGCGTGGCGGGAGCTGGTGCGTGAGCCGTTCACTGGCCGATGCACTGGAAAAGCTGCTTGTTGCTGGCGGTAGGCTGGCTGCCAGCCAACTGACAGCTGCCCAGCGCGGAGCGCTGGAGGAGTTCGCTCGGAGAACCCTGGCGGTGCGGTTGTCAGTCAGTGGTCGCGGCAGTCTGTATCAGATCGCCGCCCCAGAACAGGTTCAGGCACACCTGGCTCAGCTAAGGCCGGGACACACGGAAAATGTGGCCAGAGTGATCCCGCAGCGCGCCCTCAATATGTCGCGGAACCGTGACAGTAAAAGTGGTAGTGCGCGGCACTCGGTACAGTACCTGCTGCTTAAAGCCGTAAACGACGGGCAGTACTGGCGTGATGGCAAGGGCCAACTACTCGATGTATCGCAGCTGACGCAGACCTGCGGGGCTGCCGCTTTGGCTGTGCAGAGCGGCGATGATTGGCACACGGCTTCGCCCTTGTGGCTGATCGAGAACCAAGCCCTGTTCGACGATATCAGCTGGCTGCCCGCCGATGCGAGCGGCACCTTGTGCTACTACTCCGGACAGCTGAGCGGCCTGCTGCTGTACTGGTTGGCCAAGAGACCGCGGGCTTCACAGGTAATCCTTTTCCCCGATTACGATGGTATTGGGCTTCAGAACTTCGCTCGACTCTATGAGCTCATTGGGGGCACGTGCAAACTCTGGTTAATGCCGCATTGGCAGGAGCGGTTGAGGCTGTATGGCAATCAACGGATTTGGCAGGACAACTTAGCGAACTATCAGGATGCGGTAAGTCGACTTCGATCGTTGGGCATGCCCAGCGAGTTGGCCGAGCTGTGTGATGCTCTGCAAGGAATGGGCTTGGCATTGGAGCAGGAGAGTGTGTTTTTACGGCGGGGAATTTCTCAGCAACCGGTGAATAAAATGCTTTCAGAAGACCTTGAACTGACCGAAATTGCTAAGTCTCGTTCAAGTGAGACAGCCCTCCCAGTCAATCTGGATGATTTATAGGTGTGGTCTATGACCTACGGTTGCAGTTCAATCCAAAAAAAGAAAGTTGGCCGGATGATTGCGGACGGATAGCCGCGTGGCTACCCGTCCTGGTTAAGCTTATTCTAGGACCTTTTGAGATGACTTCTGTAGTCGACTGAGAAGCCAGCAAGCGACAAGCACAGCGATCAGCAATGGCGGAAAACGCACCATCAGGATCACCAGCAGCAATAGCGCCAGGCAGCCTGCCAGGATCCCGGCAAACATAAATACCCAGGCAACAGTCCGTAACAGCAGTTTCATTGGCACCTCCTTACAGGTAGCCCAGTTCTGCCAGTGACACGCAGCCTTCGTTCCCCACCACAACGTGATCGAGCGTTCTAACTCCGACCAGATTCAGCGCGTCCTGCAGTTTTGTGGTGAGATTGCGATCCGCCATGCTGGGCTCAGGGTCTCCCGAAGGGTGGTTGTGCACCAGGATCAGGGCAGCGGCGTTGTGCTCCAGGGCGAGCTTCACGACCTCCCGTGGGTAGACGCTGGCGCTATCCAGCGTGCCGCGAAACACTTCCTCAAATGCGATCACTCGGTGCCGGCTGTCGAGCATGAGCAGGGCAAATACTTCATGCTCATAGTTGGCCAGCAATGTTTGCAGGTGGCAGAACACGTCCTTGGGGGAAGTCAGTGCTCGGCCCTTGCGCAGGCGCAGACTGGCCAGTTGCTTGGCCATCAGCAGGATGTCGTTTTCCGTCACCGGCGACTCGACCAGGTAGGTGCCTGTCGTGTCACTGGCTTTCAGCTTGTGCAGGCGCATGGCGGCCTCCTTGGTTTTGGTCTGTGGGTGGGGTTTGACGTGCAGCCTGTGCATCGAGCTTTTCAGCCAGGCTGGGTTTGGTGGGGTTGAGTTGAGACATTGTTGCTACAGCAGTGGCTTCACCCTCGGGGTAGAACTCATCGACGATGGCGCCGACATCCTCCTCGCTGTCCTCGAACGCACCGTTGCCGAAGCCGCGTCGTGCCGCCTCATCCAAAGCGGCCTGATTGAAGCCTGCAGCCTGACGTCGTGAATCGAGTTCATTGGCTGTCACCAATGCTTCGGCCATTTCCATGCCACCGCGTACCGTCAGGTCGGCGTAGAAGATCGGCGTGCCATGACTCTGGCGTGTCGACTTGCCACGCAGACGTAGTTCCAGTGGCAGGCAGGCCAGGCGGTTGCCCGAGATGGCCTGGAAGTAATGCAGGCGCGCGGCCAGGGTGCGGATGCTGTTAAAACCGGTGGTACGGAACACGAAGCTGCCCAGCGGATCCTCATCGCCAATGACTACGTTCAGTCGGCCGTAGGGCTTGCAGGCACTGCCTTTGGCCAGCGGACAGGCATCCGGTGAAGGACAAGGCAACGACTGCATGCCGTCCTGTGTGACCCGCTTACAGGTCTCGCCATTACCGACGCAAACTGGTCGACCCGATTGCCGGTCGAACAGCGTGTAGTCAGCCCGGAAATTCAGCTCCGGTTCGTTGAACAGCAGGCGTACCGGAATGCTGCGCAGCTTGTCGTCCTTGCCCTGACGTAGCTCGTCATTGAGCGGGTGCAGCAGCCAGCCGTCCTTACCCTGCACCTGGGATGTGATGGTGAATTGGTCATCCTTCTCCGGCAGCCGTTTGCCGTTCTTCTCGATGACCTTACCGATGGAAATCCGCCCGAGTACCGGTGGAGTGATAGCCAGACCTTTGAGCATGGTAATTCTCCTGGAAATGAAAAAAGGCCAGCCACGCAGTGCGAACTGCATGGACTGGCCAAGGGGAGGGAAGGGATGAATGAGGTTGGTTTCAGCCGACCAGGAAGCGCCGTGCACCTGGTTTCAGCAGTGGGTATTTGGTCTGCAGGTAGGGCTTGTCCTTGAGCAGTTGAGCGACATCGAGGCCGATGCTGTCCTTGGCTTTGCGCCAGCTGACATAGCCGCTGGAAAACTCCGCTCTGCTGGCATCGCCCATGGCCTGCTGCAGCATCTGCTTTAGCTCAGCCTCGCGTTTTTCCTTGTCGGCAATCGACTGACGAACAGCCCTCAGCTCGACGTAAGCCGCGCTGAGCCCGGCATGCTGGGTGAAGTCGACGACTTGGCCGTTGTCCTCCGGGTAGAGGCAGCGCAGTGCTGACTCTGCCGAAGCGGTGCCATCAGCCGGTGGCGGCGTATCAGTCTCCACGTAGTGCCAGAACTGGCGCTCCAGCTCGATCAGGCGAGCGATCATCTGCTCATCCCGCTCGATGCGGTGGATCTCCAGCGTCTGACCACCCAGCAGTACCGCCACATCCGCCGCCTGCTTGCCGGTGACGGCGAGCTGGTGCATCACCTGCAGTTGCACATACTCGGGTACGCCCTCTTTCCAGAGGCGTGCGCCGTTTATGCCGGCTGTCTTGCATTCGAGGATTTGCACGCCATCGGCCCCGATCACCTCGCGGTCGATGTTGGCCAGCATCCAGGGCAGCTCCGGATCCGGATGCTGCAGTACGGCGTTGATGCGCCGTACCTTGTTCTTCGTGCGCTTGCTGTAATGCCAGGCCACGATGGGCTCCAGCACGTTGCCCCAGTACATCGGGCTTTCCTCATCGTGCGGGTCGGCCTTGGGCAATGTGGTGTCGCGGCCGGTTTTTTCCATCCACAACTCCAGCTGCGATTTATACGGATTGAGGCCGACGGCTGCGCCGGCATCCGAGCTGCCGATGCCTTGCTTGCGGATCTGCAGCCAGTCCTCACGGGGCAATTCCTTGGTGCTGATCAGGCGTAGGGCTGGGCGGGGTTTGCTGGGGCTGCGGTTCAATGAAGTGGCTTTCATCATGTTTCTCCTGCAGGCATAAAAACGCCCAGCCAGCACAAGGCTGACCGGGCGGTTATGGTGGTAGGTGGATGGCTAGTTGGGGATATGCCGTTGACATATCCCGCTTGATTGACACAATGGGCTATACGCAAGGCATATCCCGGGGAGGTTTCCATGGAACAAGGTGCAGTTTTTCAGAGCAACCGCAGTCAGGCGGTGCGTTTGCCCAAGGCGGTTGCGCTGCCTGAGGATGTGAAGCGGGTGGATGTAGTGGTAGTTGGTCGAGCCCGAATCATCACGCCGGCAGGCGAGGCCTGGGACCTCTGGTTCGATGGCGAAGGTGTGACCGCTGACTACATGGCGGATCGCGAGCAGCCTGCAGATCAAGAGCGGGATGCGTTCTGATGCTGAAGTACATGCTTGATAACAACATGTGCATTTTCACGATCAAGAATCGTCCTGAGCAGGTGCGGGAAGCCTTCAAGCGCCATTCAGGGCAGCTGAGCATCAGCACTGTCACCCTGATGGAGCTTATTTACGGCGCCGAGAAGTCCGCTAATCCCGAGCGTAATCTGGCGGACGTTGAAGGTTTCGCTGCGCGCCTGGAAGTACTGCCTTACGACGCTCAGGCAGCGGCTCATTCCGGGCAATTGCGAGCTGAGTTGGCTCGTATCGGCAAGCCTATTGGCCCGTATGATCAGATGATTGCAGGACACGCACGTGCCCAGGGACTGATTCTGGTCACGAATAATCTTCGTGAATTCGAGCGAGTACCGGGTTTGCGCGTCGAGGATTGGGTGAGCGCCTGAGTAAGGGCGATCATTTAACGCAGAGCAGCTGAACCCCTGATCACCCTTGTGGCGATCAGGGGCTGTGTTTATGCCGCATCAGCTTAAGCGGCGAGCTGCAGCGCTGCGTCCAAGGCGCGTTGCTTGATCTGCGCGCCCTGGCCGAACCAGGCTGAGTCGAGGCGATACTCAGTGCTGCGCGCCCGGCGCTCGTGATCGACGTACTCGGTGACGGCATTGAGGAGGCCCCAGGCGGTGCCACGTGCCGAGTCGAGCTGACTGCCACGGCCACGACCTTCGTACAGCTCCTGCACTTTGCGCAGGGCGCGCTCGTTGGGCAGTTGCTCCGGCAAGGCGCCGGTCGGGCTGGTCTCGCACATCACGTTCATAAAGAAGCTCAGTGCCTCATGCCACTGCACCTTGCGTTCCGCCAGGTGGCGCATGCGGTACATGAAGTCGTCCCATTGCGAGACGGCGACACCAAGCTGCTTCTTCACCAGCTCACCATCGAAGCGGGTGCTGTGCGGCACCTTGATCGCACGGCTGGTGCCGTCCAGGGCGATGGTGAGGGTGTTGTTGCAGACCACGCGAATGGTGGTGGGCGTTGCCGTGGTGGCCAGGGTGCCGTCGCAGGAAGTGGCCAACAGCAGGTAGCCATTCACTTGGTCGTTGCCCTTGAGCGCAGCGCCCTGGCCGGTGCGTGCCAGCGCCCAGAACTTGCGACCCCCCTTGAGCACGCCAGCAGTTTCCAGCTCGTAGCCGGAGACCTCGGTCAGGTCGCGATAAAACTCCAAGACATCCTTTGGCTGCACGGTGTGATAGCGCTGCGAGACCACCGACAGCGGTGCCTTTGTGTCCGAGCGGTAGAGCACTTTCTGTTCCGGGAATGAGTGGATCGTGCCCAGATGGCCGATGGCATCCGACTTGAAATGCACAGGGCTTTCCAGGATCTGCCAGTCCATGCCGGCTTCGCGTTGCCAGACTTCGATGGGTTGTTTCTGCGGCAGGTTGTTGCCCAGACCGTGCCACGGGGTAGCGCCAGCGTAGGCCATGGTTTCGATGAGATGAGCCATTACAATACTCCTTCTACGTATGTATACGTAATAACGTTTCGTATATCGGTACGATGAGTTCAGCGCTCATTTTGTGTAAAGGCAGTGCCGCAGTGATGGCACTCATAGTTGTCGAGTACGTGAGAGTCAAACTCTTCACCCATCTTAGCGCCGGCCAGCCCCCCGGCAGTTCCACCTGCCAGGCCGCCCAGAATCGCGCCAGCCAGGCTACCCAGCGTAATACCCACGGGGCCAGCGAAAGCACCTATAAGCGCGCCGCTTTTTGCGCCAGCCATAGCGCCTGCTGCTCCGCTCGCCGTGCCGCCAACGGCGCCAATAGCGCCACCGACTTTGCGACCATGATTGCGCGCTACAACTCGAAGAGAACCGCAGGAAGGACAGCAAATACTCATCATTCAGACTCCTGTTCAAAAGAGGATACCCAGAGGTAGAAACGAGCCTTTCGTGCTCGTCTTCCCATGGGTAATAAAGGTCTGAAATATTTTTGAATCGCGTAGCGTGTTAGCAGCGTTCATGATTCCCGGCTTGTTGGCCAGCGAAGTATCCGCTGCACTGCGTAGATTCACGCATTGCCGGTTTCGAGACTGAAACTGCCCCTTTCGGGGGGGGCGTCTGGTTTAGGTTTTAATGAAAGCGCTCGTACCAAGATGCTGAAGATGACTCAGCTATACCGGTGCGAGTGACCCGGTCGAACCTCCAGCATCGTGATCTGTTTGTGAGCATCGGATAGACAGCTTTCACGACTGCTGCTACCTTATTAAAAGGTAATACCTTTAGATAAAGAGGGCTAACCATGGCCACTTCCATCAAAATTGATGACAAGCTAAAAGGCCGCATTCAGCATTTGGCTGGTTTGCGGCAGCGCTCATCTCACTGGATCATGCGTGAGGCGATCACCCAGTACGTCGAGCGTGAGGAGGCCCGTGAGAGCTTCAAACAAGAAGCGCTGACATCTTGGGCTGCATACCAGGAAACCGGGCGGCATTTGACCAGCCAAGAAGCTCGGACCTGGCTCGGTAGCTGGGGAACAGATACTGAGGTAGAGCTTCCCAAGTGCCACGACTGATCGTCACTGAAGGCGCGGCGAAGGGCCTGGAGCGTTGCCGGCGATTTCTCTCCGATAAAGATCCGCAGGTCGCGCGCCGTGCTGCACAGGCAATCGAGCGCCAATTCACTCGATTGGAGGAAAGTCCGGAAGTAGGGCGTCCATTTCCAGATCTGCCGGAGCTGCGTGAGCTCATCATCGAGTTTGGTGACTCAGGTTACGTCGCGCTGTACCGCTATGAGCGTGCAGATGACACCGCCTATGTCTTGGCCTTTCGCCATCAAAAAGAAGCTGGCTACTGAGGCTGGACAGCAGCTTTCGGGCTCCCGGCAAGAATCGACTCCAGCCTCTCTCCCAATAACCGCCATGCTTCGGTCTTTTCCTTGGCGTAATCGTGGTGCAGGTAATGTCGACGGACCTTAGAGCCGCCCAGCAGATGGTTCTGGCAGCGGTCGATTATTTCCAGCGTTACACCCAGCTCCTGCATCATGGTCGCGCCCGTGCGGCGCAGGTCATGCGGGGTCCATTCCCCCCTGGTTCCCTTGCTCAGCACAAGTGAATCGTCATGATGCCGGCCGGCCAGTGGCTTGCTGCGGTTCTTGAATCGACACTGGCGGTCTCCGATGAGCTTGCTGACAGTCTTGGTATCAACGTGGCTTTTACCATCCTTGCTGGGGAAGCAGAACGGTGTATTACCGGTTTCTTTCTGCAGTCGCTGGAACTGCGCGATGGAAAAAGCTGATAGGAACACATGGTGATCCTGACGTTTGCCTTTATGGCCTTTGGTAGCCTCGGCAGGGATGAACCAGGTGCCATTCTTCAGGTCCAGGTAGCGCCACTCGGCCTTAAGCAGTTCGCCGATACGACAGAGGGTGCTCAGGCAGATCCACAGCGCGCATTGGACGCGCGTGTTGACCGGACGAATGCCGGAATACTTCTGGCCAGCAGGAAGCTCTTCGTAGTCTTTCTCCAGGCGTTCGAAGATGTCACGCAGTTCTCGAATCTCGTCAGGGGAGAGCAGTCGATCCCGCTGTTCTTCGTAGTCATGGTCGAGCAACTTGTTGACGTCTATCAGGTCGGCTGGATTGCCGTCAGTCATGAGGCCACGCCATGGTTTGCGTTTCTCGGCCCAGCGCAGCATCTGGCCGATGTCCTTGCTGCGGATAACGACGGTGCGATTTAGGCCGCGAGATTTGACTGAGCGCAGGACGGTGAGCAGATCCTTCTCTGTGAGATTGCGTAGCGGCCTCTTGCCAATGAGTGGAAGGACGTCCTTCTTGAAGCTGCGGATCAGCTCGGCATTGCCGTCCTGGCGGGAGACGCCGTCACGTATCCACTCATCAAAGAGATCGGCCACTGTCTTGTTTTCTGCGGCTTCACGCTCTGCCTCAGCAATAGTGGTGGCGATTGCCGCTTGCGCCTCGATCCGTGCTGCTTTGGCGGCAAGGGTAGGGTGCAGGCCTTTGGTGACGAGTACCCGGGCTTCGTCCCGCTCAGACCGAATTTGCGCCAAGCTTTTCTTCGGCCAGCTACCCAAGCGCTTCCTGGTTCGCGCTCCATCCAGCTTGAATTCATAGCTGAACTGAACCGTGATTCCGCGGACACCGACGCGCACCTCGGCAACCAATCCTCCATCCTCGCGGAAGACCTTACCGTCATCTTGCGCTGTCAGTGCCTCCAATTGCTTGATCGTTATCTTGGACACTCTCTACCCCTAGTAAAATTCCTCGCGCCCGAATTTTGTGCCACTTTTGTGCCACCAAAATGCTTGGCTGGTGGTGGACGGTATTGGACGCTATAGGATGAGAGAGTAGCCTGTAGGGCCCGTATTTACTAGGCATAAGCCTGTCCAGCAGTGTCCGATAGGAACTATGGGAATCCACCAAATAAGCGCATGGGGTGCAAGGGGTCGAGTGTTCGAATCACTCCGTCCCGACCAAAAAACCCTAGAAAATCCAGCCACTTAACGGTGACTGGATTTTTTTATGCCTGTAGGTTTTTGATGCTAGTGCTATTTTTATCTTTCTGGTTGGTAAGCGTCCAGCCAAGTCACCTTCCGAACTCCAGCATTAAGGGCGATGGTGTCCGCGTATTTTTAAGCGGACGCGATTGCCCTTATCGCCGGGATTT
>LNDO01000017.1 GCA_001465025.1 Pseudomonas sp. Ga0074129 | reverse complement strand
ACGGCTGAGTTTTCCTGCGCTTTTTTGAACATCACCCGCACAGCGAATCAACAGCGCCAGCGTTGCCGGATCAGGAAACCACTGCCGAAATTCCGCTGTTGTATTGCCGCGGATCGAGAGCGGGAGGCGTATCTCGGGAACGCCCGCAATCCAGTCGATATTCTCTGGTGTCGTGCTGAGCAGGGCATTCAGTTGGGCTACATCGAGCAGTCCGCCGTTGTAGGCAGCGCTCATCAGCAGCAGACCAATACGCTCTTCTGTGCTGAGCTCGTCGATATCCAGCTTCAGTCCCTGCTGTAGCGCATTGACCATCTGGCGACTACTTTTGATTCGCTCAGCGGTGTAGATGTCAGGGTTGATCGGATTGGCTGCACGCCTGACAGCAATGGCAATTCGAGCCAGAGGAAAACCCGGGATTTGATCCCGGACTCGCTGAGTGATGCCACGCAGGACATTGCGCAGCGTGTGATCCGTACCCAGGCATGCCTCCAACTCGCGAACGTTCGCCGTTGAAATCTCGGGCATATCGCATTCACCCAGCAGCCATTTTCCGAATGGCGTGTTGGCGGTCTCCGCCTTTGATTTAAGTAGTGCCCTTTGCTCGGACATCCACTCTGGCTCACGGGGGCGAGCCGACCAGATCAGCTCACACTGTTGATCGTTTAAACGCGATGGTTTCATTCGTTCACCCACTGGCTGCTCAGGCCCGACCAGCCCAGTTCCCGCAGTAGCGGGGTAATCCACTCCTCAAGGACGTTGGCGTACGCAGCTGGGCAGAAAGATGAATAGACATCCTGAGGCTCCTCCCCCCTCAGCCAATGCCCCATATATGCAGCGAGCGACTCAGGCGGACAGCCCTGCTCCGCGAGCGTCGTACGGATAAATTTTCGATAGCCGTTGGTTCGGTGAGTTGTGTAGCCAGGCACCAGCGCCGTTTCATCATAAATTTTGCTGGGGGTAATCTCAGCACGGCGTAGTCCGCTCGGGCTGGGCCACAGAAAAAACCCACGCGACCAACGATTACCCGCCTCATCCAGTGGCAGGTAACCAATCAATTGCCGGCTGATGGCTGAGCAGTGCTCGAGGTAATTGGTTATTTGCCGCCTCAGCATGGCAGGCATATAAACGAGCCGACTCATGTGGCGATCGTCGGAATCCTTGTCTGACAGTGCTCCCATGCCCACCACAGGATCAAACTCGTCGAGCAGCATCAGAGGGTTGCGAATCGCCCTGCAACCCGTGACCAACATGAACATCTGCAGGGTAAACAGCGTGTAACAATTGTGCCAGGCGAGCATGTCACTCAGGCGGCCATCGACTTTTTTGCGCAGCACTGCGGCCATGGCTCTGACATTGTCTGCAATCGTTTGGGGCAGCAGGCAGTGCGTGGCTCCAAGCCCACCCTGCCGCGGGTGTTCAGAACTGAAATCAGCCGGCTCATATGCCAAACCCGCACAGGCATAAACCTGGGTCAGCATACGCACGAGTGAGGTCGTGTAAATTTTGCGGAGGTGGTTGGCATCGAGCTGCAGGTAGTAACGCGGTGTCTGCGCCGAGGGGATTTCAAAGCCTGACAGCATGGATGCCACTGCTACATCCTGCGTATCGGTGACAATTTGATGGAACACGTAACTGCGCAGTTTGGTCCGCGTGTAGCGCCCATCGCCATCACCTAGTTCCAGCAGAAGAGCCCTGATTTCGTTGTCCAGCTGCTCAGTTTCAAAGGTGAATACCTGATTGGAGCAGCGCGGGAATGCGCCCAGCAGGTGCTTTATTAACTGGGCGCTCCCCGCGAGGTCTGGCAATAGAATTCGCAGCAACGGATCACGCACACCCGACGAGGCCTGCCAGCGGCCGTCGCCAGCCAGGTCTGGGCGCCTGACGACCATGCTGAACTGCGGAAAATCTCCGAGGATCAATGCAAGTCCATCCGCCTCCTCGGTCTCGTCATCCGCGACGGATAACTGGACGACCTGGGTTATCGACTGGCCCAGCCACAGAGTAATGTGCAGCGCAACGATCGCCTCCATTCGGAGTTTGATCCGGGCATCCCTCTTAAAGGATTTTCCTTCCAGACATGCGTGAAATAGGTCGCTGGCGCCGAATAGCAAATTTCTCAGTTCCATCAGCGTGAACTGGTTATAGGCAAATAGCAGAAACTGCCTGATGCGGACTATATGAGCCTCGACGTTTTGTTGGCCCAGGATATCTGCGACATACGGCCGCTCACAGCCGTCGTCATCCAGCGCCAAAATCTCGGTCGAGGGACTGATTTCACCGGGGGCTAGCTCACCCTCTGCAGTGTCGCCCTGCTTCACCAAAATGTTGTAGTAGCCCGGTAGCTGGTCAGGATCGTCGGGATCGCCCAGGACAAATCCGCGAGGATCTTCCGTTATGTAATGGACCAGATCGGACTGATCTACAGGCGTGCGTTTGCCCCGATGACCGCCACCGCCACCACCACGCCGTGGCAACTTACCGTTGCAGTAGCTTACAAAACGGGCGATGTCAGCAAACCACTGTGCATTTTCTGATTTCGATTTTTTTGGCTCGAACTCTCTGCAGCTGGCCAAAAAATCTTCCGCACTAGCCCAGATTCTTAGCTCAGGGGGGACTGAGAAAGTCGTTAGTTCGCATAGCTCCTCTAGCGCTTGATAAACGTCGTAGCGTTGGACAGCCAAACGATCAGTGTCATTGTGCTGACTTGCAACTAGTACCTGCGCGAACAACCGCTCGTAATCCTGAGTATTTTCAGAATCTCTGGGGATATGAAGAAGGGATGCATATGGGAACCCGAACTTTTTGACGCCCTTATAACGGATCGGATTTTTTGCCTTCCTAGTAGCTGTGAGCAAAAAATGTTCACCTAGGATTTTGCAGATGTCGGCCTGTCGGGCTAAAGAAATCAGCCACTCGCAAGTCTCCCTCAACAGGACAACGTCGAAGTTCTCGAAACCGATCGGCACACCATTTCCGCATGCGCGCAGAACACGTACGAACCGATTAACTGCGTATGGCAAACAAATTATTTCGGGATGAACCCCTAACTGATTCAGGATTTTACTGACTGCCTGAGGGGACTGCCCCTGCTGCTTGGCGAGATCCAGCAGCGCCGTTCGCTTACTCATTTTGTACCCTCCGCGCCTTTTAGCGGTTTGACGCCAACCAGGCGAGCAAGATGGGCGTGACTGCGATAGCTGTGAGGCCAATGCTCTGCAGCGGTCCCGATGTGGGCGTATAAATCGCGTACCTGCTGCGGCGTAATCTGAGCCAATCCGGGCGCAACGAGACGCTCGATCAGCACCAGCTGATGCAGCGTGTTCTTACTAATTTTTGTTGGAAGAAAATGGCACAGCACCGGGGTTTTCGGCGCTGCGTGAGCCACGAGTAGGCGGTAGAGGCTGGTTTGCCCAACGCAGTAACGCTCAGGCTGACCACTGATCAGCAGTGGGTAGGCCGCATTGACCAGGCCGAGCACTGCGTCTGGGATGAGAGCCGGGTCAGGAAGGTTGGTTGGGGCCAGATCTAGCTCTCGTTCAATCCGAGCGAAACCTGGGTGAATTCCTGCTATTTCAGAGAGTGTAATTTCCAGCATTTTGACTCCGTTGTTGGTGGGTTTAACTAACAACGGGCCGTAGGTGTCCAAAATCGGGAAAAAATAGATAAAAACAGAAAATTTATTTTCTGCAGGAATGCGCGATGCTGAGTGCGTCTGGCTGTAAATCGAGTCGCTCCGCGGCTGCAGGGCATGGCGGGATGAAAATCGGTAGTTCATAAAAATGGCTCTCGCAGTGACAGGGCACTGGAGTCTCAGCGACGTAAATGCGTGCCAGCAGATGCCAAACAAAAATTATTTTGCGGAATCAGACATCAGTACTGATTGCCATGGTCGGCCCATTAGCTCAGCGCAGGCAGCAGGCGCTCCGCCAAAACAAAACTGCGGCGACCGCATAAAATGAGCGGGGGATTTATAGCGCAGCGGTTGTCCGCGCTCATCCCAAATGTCCCCATGTACTGCGCGCAACAGGGCGTGAGCGGCAACAACATCATGCGTTGAAACGTTGTACAACGAGACAGCCGCAACGCCATCGCCTGCAGCAACACGCGCCAGGCGGTAGGCGATACTGGGCATGGGATAGAACGATGCCGGTTGGCACAGCTCGGCATTTAAATGAGGTTTGGATGCGGCTGCGGTACTCACAAAAATCAGCGTGCCGGTAGTCAGGCTCGATGAACTCAGATCCCGTTCAACTGGCTGAAAATTTCGTAATAGTGTCGGCAGCCCCTGCGCCCAGGCAATACAGTCACGGCCGCGATCCGTAACTGGCGCATAAACCACCCCCAGTACGGGCAATCCGTTATGTAGCAACCCAATCGCAACCGCAGAACCCGGTGTGCCCTGGAGAAAATCGGCTGTCCCGTCGTTTGGATCGACTACCCAACAAAACGCGTCCCCGCTGAGGCTGATACCTGTTTCCTCGCCTGCAAAGTCGCACTCAAGCAACTGCATCAACCCAGGCCTTAGCATCCCCTCGATCTCAATATCGACCTGGGCCTTGTCACCTCCTCCACGCGGACCCTCTGGCCTAGCCAGCTCAGCCTCAATAAGCCGGCCCGCATGCATGGCAAGCCCAATAACCCGTTCCAAAATACGCGGCAAATCAGCCAAATCAGGCATCTGCTGCCCCCCAGAGATTGCCGGTGCTGACAAGCCCAAAGTCCTGGTCAGGATGGGGCTCGTTTGCATCAAACATCACATTGACCATGCGCTGCCGCCGCAAACCAGAGAGGGCACCGAAAAAACAGGCTTCACACAGATGGACGCGATAATACTCGCCATCGTGTTGGCTACCGTATCCCCACTGCGCCTCCAGAGTGCCGTATTGCAGACCGTAGCCGGGAATGCGGGTGCTGGTGTTACACACGTCGCAGACCACATCGGTTACGGCGTCTACTGACGTCTGAGTTTTGATTTCCATGTTCATCTCCCGTTAAGTGCTGCAATCAATGTAACGGCGGCGTTGAGTCATTCAAGCCAATCGGTTCTCATGAAAACCACCTGCGTTTGGCCAATAGCAAAAGGCCCCAAAGTGGCCCTGTGCGGAGGGCTGCTTAGGGGCCTCAACAAAGGCACGCCGGACTGGTCACCGACGTGCCACTGTGTCCTAGGTCAGACAAACGCGCGGAACAGGCAAAACAACTCACGGGCATGAATGCCCATCACGCCGCCCGTAAATGCAACTGCCGAAACACCAACCAGCTGAGCAAGGTCATCGTGATTGAATCGTTTAAGCCATCGCATCAACAGCCAACACGGGATAAGTGCCAGGCCTGCCCACCAAACGCCCGGCAAGGGCAAGGCAAGTATTCCCACTAGCGAAAACAGCATCACATGGGCGCATGCGTAGGCAGAGAAACCGACGAGGAGCGGGTGTTCGCTGGCATTGTTTGTATAAGACATGACGATCTCCGTTAGTGGGGTGAATCCAAAGATTCACTCATCCCATTGCGTGCCAGTAGGTAGTGGCAGCCAGAAAAAATAAGGTGAGGCGACAGCCAAATAGATGTGGCTATCGCCCTGCGCGCGGTACCAGTACAAAGCAGGGAGCAGGTTCTCGGCCATGTCGGCGCAGATTGAGACCATGTCCGGTGCAATGGAGCAGATCTCCAGCCGTGCGCCGTCCCCCTGATAATTAAGGCGGCAATAGATAACCCGTCCTGGCCTGAGTCGTGCTGCCGCCTCCAGGACTACGACCATGGTTTCCAGGTCAAACTGGCCAGAAAAACCGGGTTTAAGATTTGTCGCCAAACGCGGCAGGAACTTATTTCGCGGCCGAACTCTGGGCTTGTGAAACTCAGCCACAAAGCTCTCGCACTGCAGGTAGCGCAGATCCACATCTTCATCGTTGTTCATCGACGACACTCCTCGGCATTAAGTGCGTGGTGGACACTGCGTTCCAGGCAGTGGGCATACCAATAGAGCCGCAGCAAAACCCAGGGAGACGCGCAAGCCCCTGCCTCACGCAGGTACTCACTCATCTGCCCATGCAGCTCGGCACCCTGCGGTATTAGATGCAGCCCCAACCGGGCCTGGCCCAATCGCCGAACAGTGCGTGCCAACAGATACCGCCGCCAGCGACTCATGCACTCACCTCCCAATTCGCCAGGATCTGTGTTCGCTCGTGGTCGCTGCTACCAACCAGTGCATTGACGCGTTGGGCGATAAGTTCTGCGTGCAGGTACGAATCCAGTTCTGGGTGTTCAATTTTAACGGGGCCGGTCTGGTCCCAGCCGATGCCGACCAATGCCGGGCCGACGACGACATGCACAGCGCAACACTTCAGTTCACTGAGTTGCGCGTCGATTTCGAAAATCAGTTCTGGGCGGATGTAGGGCGATACGAGTGGCGTCATGACGCAGGATCTCCAATGAGTGGACCGTCAGTTTTCGCCATGTGATTGCGTGCCAGCAGATGGGAAATGCGATTAAGCGGAAAAATTAGTTCAGAGAATACGGACTGCTTGTCCGCAATCGTTCACGGCCATGACGTTGTTATGAATAGGTACCTCAATCCTGTAATTGCGGAGACGTCATGGCTGAAAAATGGAAGGAATACGTTGGACAAATAAGCGACCGCGAAGTGGCGCGGCGGTTCGGCGTCAGTGCGAGTACCGTTCGGCGTTACCGAGCGCAGCAACGCATAGCGCCTCACAACCCGCAAAATACAGAGATTCCCGAGGGCCTGATGGACAAGCTGCCAACCACTACCAGCTACCAGCTGATGAAGGAATTTGGTATCGCTGTCAGTCGCGTTAAGGGGTTGCGGGCCGAGCATGGAATACCAGAGCCAGGGATGATCAGACCCCGGTTTGTGCCGTTAGAGGATGGTATCTGGACTGACGAAGCCGTGGCGCTACTGGGCACGATGCCTGATCCGGAGCTGGCTGATCGGCTGGGCGTCAGCCGAACGCCCGTGAAGAAAAAACGCGCAGAACTGGGCATTACTGCGTATCAAGCTCCGTTCCCAGAGATCACGCCTGAAATTGCAGCCGAGTTTGGCAAGGTTTCCGACAGTGCAATCGCCAAGCGATTGGGCGTATCGACAAATTTTATCCGACAAGCACGGTTGAGGTGGATGCGTGCTCAATGGTCTGATTGAGTTGATTTTGTATCAGCTTTTCAACCTTGAAAATTCGGACTCGTCTCTATCCGATTTTGGCTGGCGTCTATGCTGCGCAAAACGCCACTTTTCATTCCCAGTAAGGGTTTTATAGGCTTTTATAGTCAAATTATAGAGGATTATAGAATCCGTTCTGGAGGCTTGGCCTGCGCCGTCAGTTGCCATCTCGACGGGCTCGCAGATTACCGGAAGAGTCGCGTAGCATGGCCGGCGCGAACGGGTGATCAGCGATCCGGCCACGAGCATGTTGGTTTAGCCGAGCGGGAGCCGTCTGATCCTCCGCTCCAATTCGATTGCCAAGGCTTCCGCAGTCAAGTGAGTGGTATTCACTGCAATGTCTGCATGCGCCATTAGCTCATCAAGTACGCACTCACGAAAGCCGGGATCAAGCGTTTCCATGTCCTCTGCGGTAGCGCCACGAGCAAGGAGACGTTGTTGGCGGTCAGGCTCGTCAAGCAGAAGTAATATCGTTATGTCCGGTTTGACCAGGCTTTGGCCCAAAAGCTCCAGCTCGGCGGATACACCGCGAGCTTTTGCATAGGCCAGTGTCGAGGCCCAGTAGCGATCCATAAACACCCACTCGCCACGTTCAACCAGGCTGCGTGCATGCCTGCCTTCGCTGGAAACGCTGGCTGCATAGAACAGCGCCTTGGCAAGTTCATCGTGGGCAAAAGCCTCTAGAATGACTGGGCGGCTACTACGCAATGCGGGGCCAGGGGTACTCATTGCGTGGCCCGAAAAACGCGCGGCCAGACTGTTCAGAATCGTAGATTTCCCCACGCCGTCGAGGCCCTCAATAGCAACAAATCCAGCCATTTCAGTTCTCCTCCAGCAGCTTGGCAATACGAGCCATTTCGGCATATTCCGTCTTCGAGAAGCTATTACTGGCGACTACGATGGGAATGGTCTGGTCATCGCTTTCCTTGAATCCATAGAGCTGTTTCTGCTCGTATAGTGGCGTCCCCCTCAGCAACATCAGTGGCCAGGCCCTTACACGAGGCACCCGCCGCTGCACACACCAATCAACACTGCTACGGAAGCTGTCCAGTGTTTGATTGGGCAAGCCGTAAATGAGTGAAACCTCAAAGTCTATTTGTCGTTCATGTAACTGACGGATTCGGCTGCAAATGATATCCAGATGGTTGGGCCTTTTGATCGCGAGGTACTCGGCCTCTATGGTGGTCTGCAGACCGAACTCCAGGGTGACATTGAGCCCCTCAAGCGCATCCAGAAAGTCCGGGGTACAGGTCTCGAAGCGGCATTGCAGCGAAAGGTGCGCAGTTACACCCGCTGCTTTAGCGCTGTTAAGGATCTGAATGGCTCGCTTGGTATCATTGTGAAAAATCGGATCCAGCACCGAAATGCGCTTGACCTTCGCAGCAGCAAACATCGCGAGCTCTTTCTCCAGCCGATGGCCATCAAACCATTGATGCTTGAGACGTATGCCTGGCTCGCGGTGCTGACAGAACGAGCACTTGAACGGGCAGCCGCGCTGAGTTTCCCAACGAATGCTGCTCTGTAACTCAGCTGTTTCCAGCAGGTACGGTGAGGGTAGGGTCAGCAGATCGTGATCTGCTTTGCGGCCCAGATCGGTGGTCCCGGCGATATGGATGCCGCAGTCATCGGGTGTGGTATCGCTGGCCAGTGCAACCATGGCCATCTCGCCCTGGCCACGAACGAAATACCTTACTAGCGGATATGTGCTTTCCAATTGGCCCTTGGCCATATAGGAGATTTGCGGCCCACCAAGGACAACCTCTGCTCCGGTGTTCTGAATCGAATGAGTCAAGGCGCGAACCTCGGCGTCGTTCCAGACAAAGGTGCCGAAGCCAACCAAGCAGCCAGGACCGGCCTGTGTAATGGCTTGCAGCAAAAGAGCCTGTACCTGTTCCAGTGAGAAAGCAGGGCTGTTCACTTGTGCGTCGATGACCTGAAATGGCACACCGGCTGCGCGCAAAGCCGCAGCGATAGAGGCGATCCCTAATCCGGTTTTACCGTCCTGCGGCCGACGCCAATCCAATGAAACCAAGACTACCGGCCTCATGGCGTCAGCTCCTGGTCAGCGTGCCGGTATCGTTCAGCGTGGCCACGTAAGCGTTGCCTTACATCACGACGGAAGTTCTGAAATGCGCGGCAATCTCCGGGCGTGCCTGGCACGATAACCATTCCGCAGCCATTGGGTGGAAAGAGCTTGTAGTGCCGGCCTTTTGCATAGCTCCAGCCAAGTTGAAGCAGGTTCAATGCGAGTTTGTTGATGTCCTTGTTCTTACTGAAGTACATGGTGGTTCCTCTGTTGCGTGGCTTTGCGCGCACGATGCAGCAGAGGTGGCTTTCGAAGCCCGACAGCCAGCCGAAAGAAAAATCGGAAAATGTATCGTCAGTTTGTGGCGCGCTCAGGCAGCAGCGTCAGCAGGTACTCGATCACGCTGTGCCGCTTATAGCTGACTGCGACCCAAAGCGCATTCCTCTCATCACCGGGGCGGTCCTCGTCCAGTGAAAGCCAAGGGTTACCACCAGCCGCGATCATGGCTTTGAGTACATCAAGATCACCCAGTTGCGCGGCGAACAACGTAGGCGTCCAGAGGTCGCGATGGCCGTTGAAGTCTGGATAGCGTCGATTTGGATCTGCTTTCTTGTCCAGCAATGCCATGACCACCTCACGACGCTCATCGGTGGTCCGGCTGTAATGCTGCTTTACAGCCTCGAAAATCAGCTTCTTTTGCGGGTCAGCGAGCATCGCATGCACGTCAAGGCGTTGAGCCGATAGCTCACAATCCAGAATGGCACCGTTCTTGGCATCGAAAGAATCGGCCGGAACGCGCCCGTCCAGGTAGGCTCTCAACTGCGCAGGATCATTCACATGGATGCTGTCATGAAGCAGCGCCATGGCATAAACCAGAGCGCTTGGGGAGTTGAAGCAAGGCTGCTCGATATCAGCGCCGAGCTCTATCAGCCGCTCAACAACCTTCGCATCAGCCATATTCATGGCGATCTGTAATGGCGTCTCCCGTTTGCTGGACGCTGGCCGGTTGGCTGTTTCTGGAGCGATATCCAGGCTCAGCAGATACTGAAGAATTTCGGGGTCTTTTCGGTCATGTGCTCGACGCAGCGCTATGATCAGGGCGTTTTCGCCAGATTCCGGAATTAAAATATTTGGATCCCCGCCTGCCAGAACAAGCTTTTTGACATCGTCAAGCGTCCCCATCAGGACTGCATCCATCAACGGCGTATAGCGGACGCGTCCATCGGCCTGGGCGCGCTTTCGGTTTGGGTTTGCCAGATCCTTGGGTGATAGGGCGAACGGTCCCACTAAATAACGCACTGCAGGTGGAATTCGTTGCGTAGCCTTTTGTGGCGCAAACAGTCGTTCAAACTCAAAGGAGATCAGGCGCATTGCCTGTTCATCCAGTTCTCGTTTGGGCAGGTTGTTCAAACCCAGCAAAAAACATTTGTCCCAGTAATGGTTTGCCTGAACCTGATCACCCACGCCAACGGCGTAGCACAAAGCTTCATGGATAAGTGGATGCTGGTGCGACCCGGCGCGCCACCAAGCCGAATGGCATGCGCTTGCGTAAAGCATTAGCGCATTGTCCTTCTCGCCAAGATTTGCGGCCAACCTTGCCGAGAACCAGCGCCAAAGATACTCATGGGCCGCATAGACCTCAGGTGAGGTGCGCTCACACAGCGAGCGAAGCCAGACAAGGCGATCACGAATAGCCTTTTGGTTGCCCTCTGGATTGGCAAACAAGCTTTGGATCTCGTTGAGTACAGGAGCAATCTGGTCACGTACAGGCAGGCTAAGCCGGTCTGCTGCCTCCCGCTTCAGTAATGCAATGAACTGCTCCTCTGTCCTCAGAGGCAGCTGGCCGTGCATAAAAAAGTCGCGTTTGACTGTGTCGCGCAGATCGGCGGGCAATGACTGTATTGCGACCACCATGATCAACCAACCGGATAGTCGCTCTATCTGCTGGCGCGGCAATTGGCAGTCGCCGACGAGTGCCATAACCGTATCGCGGTACGGCCACAGGCTTTTACCGATAGCGTTACCCTGCTGCCAGCGCTCCAGCGTGCGCTCGTCCAGATCTACGTGATTGGCAAGCCGCTCTAACAATTTTTGTGCAGAAAGTGAGCTTTGTTGTTGTGCAGCGATAAGCCAGGTGGCAAAGGGGGAATCCCACCACTGCCGAATATCTAGCAACGGTAACTCTTGATGCACGCGACGAACAAAGCCTGAAATCTCAGGGATCACCAGCATCCTAAAGATGGCAGGTCGCGCACGATCCTGAATCATCCCGGTGGTATCTGCCTTTCGCGCCAGTGAGCGCAGCAGGTTGCTGTGCCTATTCAGGGCGGACTCGATAAGATTGCTCCAGTCCGCCCCAGCATCGTCCCGAATGGCCCGTAGCCATTGAGCTTGGCAGTTCTCCAATAAGTCGAAGTTGCTGCCCGAGCGCTCTTCGAGGGCTAGGTGATCAAGATCTCGACCAAATCCTTTACCTTCAAGGCAAGGGCGGTAGCCGGTAGCCGTTAACAATGACCGGAATACTTTGCTGGGGGTAGGCAAAACCGCCAAATCATTCATTGCATTTCCTTGCGATAGCGCCTCTTCCACCTGCCGGGTGGTCGGCATTTACACAGCTCTTTGGTGGGTTTGGTATCGCTTGGGTTTATCTAAGCCTTTGCAATCCTGAGTCGCATAGTCCAATCCCTTCAAGGAGATGTTATGCGTCATTCGACCGTTACCTGCCATTGCTGCGGAAAAATCATGGTGCCACGCACGACGTACAGCCGAGGTCTGCTGGGGTACTCGCCCACCAGCAGTCATTGCCCGTTCTGTCTGAGCGATAACTGGCACGGTGGCAATCTGAGCTTGCATGAACGCATTTTTTGGCTAATGGGGTTCGGCTTGGGAGTCCTTGCATGCGTCATGGTGGGTGCGTTGTTGTTCAAGCTGCAATGGTTAGCTGGTATCGAAGGTGTATATCCATGGCTCACCCTACTGACTAATGCTGTTGCGATCTGGGCTGGCTATCGATTTTATGCTTGGTTTGTTGATGATGATAATTAACATGCCGGCTATTATTCTTGGAGTGTATTATCTCTCATGTTGTTTTTCCACTCCAGGCCAGCTTTTAGTGCATCATCTTTGCTGTTGTAAATTCCGCCGTGCGAAAAGCAAATATTCCCTCTGCAGACCATCAGTGTCCAGGCATTTTCAATATCATGATGTTTTATTGCAGCATAACCTTGGCTTTCAAACTCGGCATCAGCGGCTAAGATTTCAGGGCGTATACTTAGCTGGCCTGAGTACACGAATGGCGTGCCGCATATTGCTATGGGGTTAACGGGCTTTATGTTTTTTTTATTTCTGTATAGATATATCGAAAGTGAGGAAACTATGCCAATCAATGCTAGTGCAGTAGAAGCTGTCAGAAGATCCATGTCGAGCTCTCTTGTAAGTGTGGTTTGGTTATTATTTCTTGTCAGCAAGGTTTGATCGATACATATTTTCCGATTTCAAAAAGCGAAGAATAAATTCGTGAATAATTACTTGGCTGCTTAAGCTCCGAGTTAGCTGCTTTCGATGCTTTGGCGTTCTCTTGTGTATTTTAGTTTTATATTAAATACGGTAAGTAATTGAAGAGTGTTTGTTTGATCTGCTAAAACAAGAAGCCAGCCGCTCTCATCGTTTATTAGTATTCTTGCTTTGTAATCGTTTTGCCAGTATTGCTTGATTTCGCTCGGGCTCATTTCGCGCCAAAGTACTGAGCTTGCTATTGATGAAAGTCTTTTAAATGGGTGGGGTATTAGTTTTCCGGATAATTCCATCTCTCGCTGAAAGTACCTTCTGACGGCATGAAGCGACATTCGGGCCTGTCCGATGCCTTTGATATAAAAGAGAGGGAGAGACACTAGAAATTCATCAAGATTGTGGTCGCTGAGGTATGAGCCTGAAGGGCTTTTAATCTGGCCTGTAAAGGACGCTGAATGAATTTGAATAGAGGGGAATCTTGTATTTAGTAGACTCCAGAGAAATCCGGAGACAGGGCCGGTTTGAGGTGTGTAGATGGATTTCCGCAGCTCTACGCTGTTTGTGAATATTTCTATTGATTTTCCATCCACATCGAGCCAGTGGTTGCGCAAGCAAATCCAAAGATCTCGCAATATATTATTTAAGTCAGGATTTTTGTTTTCCCATGTTCCATAATGACTAGACTTTGGTGTGTTGGTGTCGCTCTCGCTGTAGACTCGCAGGTTATAACCAAAATAAATTTTTGTAGCTGTCATGTTTACTTGTAGGGTTAGAATTACTTTGCCTAGGGTTTGATGTTTTTTAGTTGGAATTGATTTTATTTTTGGTTCGGCTATGCCTGGGTATATATTGGCCTCACGACTGCAGCACTTTTTTATTATGTTTAGCGCTGAGCTATAGTATTGCTCCTCTGAAGTTCTGAATAGTGCGATAAGAATTTCAGTTTGTGCAAGGTTTTTACTCAAGATCATTGCGCAGGAGTGTTCTGGGAAGTATTTTAGGCGGAAGAATCCATTGCCTGCATAACTTTCTGAGTCTGATAAAAAGGTGTGGAAGTAATTTCTCTCATTCGCCTTCTCTGCAGTGAGAAGCGCCTTAATGATTTCTTCTTCGTTCAGTGGTTGCTCGCCCTGGCGGTTGTGAAATTTTGCTGCCTCATGATGTAGGCATGAGAAATAATAAGAATCGCCAATATTTTTAAGGAATAGCCCGTGCCAGCGGTGCATACTTGTAGATGTGTTGATGCCGTTCTGCGGGGGATCACTTACTTCTGGGTTAGTGCAAAGGCTAAAGGAAAAGTTGAATCTTGATTTCAATAGCTGAACTAATTGCCTTTTTTCACTTAGTGCTTCGGGTATAAGTGATGGGTTGACTGCCATTGCAAGTGCATTTGCATTTGTAAAGCTAATGCTGTTAACCCCGTGCGTGCGCAAGGAGAAATCATATCTTGCGATTATGATGAGCATCATGATTTGAGCGACCGCAAGTGATTGCTCCGAAGTTTCATCCGTAAAGCTAATAGAGTACTCGGAAAGTTTTTTTCTTTTATAAAAGCATGATATGCCAGATTCGGTAGCTATTGAGTAAATTACTGTCATCCTATAATGGCTCTTTTGTTTAGTAATAGTTGCTGCTCCAGCCGCAACCACATGCGCCGCAATTGCAGATAATCCACTTGCAGGCGTTACATTCCAAATCGATTGAATTATCAAGCTTGCTCTGGCAATTATAGCAATGAGTCGTTCTGTGTTTTTTTGCTTGTGTGATTTTTGAAGTACCCTTGTAAGCTTTTCCAGTTTTATTAATAAATTCTTTGTGCGCATTATGAGACTGTTCTGATTTTTTTCTGCTCCATGCCGCCGAATAAAGGGTGTACAGTCCTGATTTGCTTTCTACTAAGCTGAATGGATTATAGTGTTTTCCGGAACAACTGTCATAGAAGGCGTAAACTGAAAGCTCTCTGAATAGATCGATATTTTCTTGTAGCTTGCTTAACTCGTTGAGCGCTTCCTCTTTTTGTGTTTGATTTAATTTGTTTAAATACTGATTTTTTGCAATATATCTGGGCTGAGCCCACTGATCCCAAGGCTCGAAGTAGGCGCGCTCTTTATTGCACTCAATGAACAATAGCTTGTTTTTTACCCCCACAGCGTTGCAGGGGATATTTCGGTCAAGAAATACCCAGCCTCGTGTTTCACTGTATCCCCACCAGTCCATTTCGTTCGCCCTTTAGATCTAATTCTATTTTTATTCTGCTTGGATAGTTTGCTTGATGTTGCAGTCTGGCAAGGCTATAGCAAGTCTAGGTAGCTCGCCAATAAAATAAAGACCGTCCCTTGACATTGTGTCTCTGTTGTTTATGGAGAGTTCTTTTAAATACTTGCGAGCAAGGATATGGATGCCGCCAGGTTCTCCTTGAGTAACTATTCTTAGCGTGCCGCTACCTGCCATGTTTGCAATGTATGCAAGGAACTCGCTATCCCAGCACTCCCCCGACCCACCCTCCCCAGGGCTATCGCCGCGATGGAAATACATCGCTAGATTTATATCCATTTCAAGGAATTTTTTATTATGCCCTTTGATCCAGTATACATGCCGCTCGATATCTGCATGGGTAAACTGGTAGTCGCAACCTTTGCTGTGTTCTGAAACCGAGCATTTCGCATCGTCAGAAATCAGTGAAAAACAGCGTTGGAATTTTTTATTTTCCCAAAGGGAAGGCTGCCAGACTCAAAGAAATAAAAGCGCGTGCAAAATGGCAGCCCTATAATGGTGGGAGTACTAGATCATATCCAGCCGACGGATAGAATAAAGCGCCATGATCTTCAAGTGAATTTGCTGGGCGGTTGAGCAACTCCCAGGTTTTGTATATTAACCTGCGCTCAGATTCAGTATTTAATACAGTCGACAGAAGCTTCTTTTTATTCGGTAATCTTATTTCAAATTTAGAGTGCTCGGGCTTTGGAATTCCCATGGGATATATCCTTGTTATTATATTCTGAAGCTGGACGTATGTAGTGCAGGCTGTCAGTTAAAATTGATAGTCGTCATTGGCAATCCAGGCTCTCGGTTGTGAATGCGCGCAAGGTAATTGCCTTCCAGCTGTATTTATTCTTGACCTTGTCGAATGACATAACTGCCACTCCTGCCACTTGGGCATCAGGCTGAATGCCGGATATCAGTGCTGCCGGAACAAAGATCTCTCTGTTGACAAATCCGAAGCCTTTTTCACTGATTGTCAGCGGACCACTGAAGGAGCGGATGTCGGCGGAGCTGCATTCCTGAATGACCTCTGCAGCAATGACCTCCTTTTCCTCTGCGTCCATGTCACAGAGAACCTTCACGAAGGTTCCCTGTGGAGGTATTTTCCGGGCCGGGAAAACGGCCTTGCGCGCAGAGATGACGAGATCTCTCGCGATGTAAATGTTCGCCCCTTTGTTGGAGGCGTGCACGGACTGCAGTACGCCCTGGTAGTAACCCGGCCTGGAGATGGTATAGAGACTGGCGTTCTCAGCGAGCCTCTTCACCACGGCATCGAAATCACTGGTATCAATCGCAGCGTCATACCATGAGTAGGATGTCAGCTTTACGATATTGTCCTTGGGCGTCCAACTGTTCTGACTATAGATCGCCATCAGTTTGACTAGGGCTTTTGAGGCGTTCTCGTAAGCCCCTGTTTCCGCGAGGCGCTCGGCAAGTTCGCCCAGCCCCGGAATGCTGAATTTTGGATCATGGGCATAGGTCAGGCCGGAGGCGATCAGGCAGATCGCCTTTTCCGGCTCGTCCGCATAGGTCTTGGCCAGGCCGAACCAAGCCCAGGGTTCTTGACGCTTCTTTTTCAGCACGGCCAGGTAGGAGTCTCTGGCGCGGGAGATTTCACCTACGGTGAAATATATTCGTGCCTTGTCCCACTCAAGCCACACTTTGCGCTCTGTCGAATCCTTCGCATTGGCCTCTGCATACTTCAGAAACCCAGTGACTCGATTTGCAGGCAGTGGGCTGTTAGCACCCCTTACGAGAAAGCCGGCGGCAACCATACGGGCCAGCTTCATGACCACGCTGGGGGACTCACCTTTCTCCGAAACGAATGGCTTGTGATCACCGGGCGTAAAAAGCTTGCTGCCACTGTGCAAGATAAATGTGCAGAGTGGCTCGCAGAACTTCCCAGTTTCGCCAAACAGATTCCATAGCCTGAAATCGATGTTTTCACTGGGAAGCGCTAGCTGAAGAGTGGCGATACGTGAGGCCCACAGGTCGATCTTCGCCTGCTCGTGAGGTAAAGGAGCCTTGTTTTCACGGGATTTGACAGGCTCGAGCAAAGGCTTGAGCGCTGCGTAATTCACCCAGAATAGTGATGTTTTCAGGAACTCATTGCTGGGCTCAACTTCCAGGGCCTTAAAGCCGACCTGCCAGGCACCTTCGAAGTCATAGCGTGATTTATGTTCACGAATTTCATCAAAAACACTCATGCCGAGAACACCAAAGCCTCTTCCAGACGTTTAATTACGCCCTCGGAAGATGCTTTCATAATACGCACCGAACTGATCATGCCTTCCTTGTCGCAATCAACCTGAGTCTCGACGGCTTCATCGTCAATGGCTAGCGTTAGTTGCAGCCGATAGTTCGACTCCTTGGCCTCCACCAGGCTAAAGCCCAGCGTGCTGATCTGCTCCTGCAACGCATCGAGTGCTTGCGCCAGGGATTCGCTCTTCGGCCTGAATGGCTGGCACAACAGAGTGCTGATGGCATCCTGTTCAGGCGGGCTGCCATCGGCAAAAACCAGATTGCTGACGGCAAACTTCTTGTCGTAATGCAGCCTAAGCCGCACGCTTGCCGTCGATTGCCGGTGGGTAAGCCCCATAACGACCTGGTAGCTGTGCTCACTCCAGTCCGCAATGCACCAGTCAGACCCTGACAGCCGCTCATGCAATGTCAGGAAGAGTGGAAGTAGTTCCATGTTGGAGAACCCTGATGGGGTGCTCAGCAAGGCTTCCTGCTCCGTAGGCTGCCGGGTTGTGTCGTAGAACAGACCCCGCCTAAGTGGTAGGGGAGCTATTTTCAAGTCATGGGCGCGGCTTATACAGGCGTTACTCAGCGGCGTGAGAGCAGGCATCTGACGAATGACGCACTGTTCATCTGCCAGCACGGTTGCTGTGTACAACCAACGGAAATAGTCAGCGTTATTGGCCGTTGTACTCGAGGCACTGCGCGCCGCGTTGACCCAGACACTGGGCCAACGTCTGCCCTGAGCACGATGCAGGGTCATCGCATGTGCAGGGCGAATCTGCGCGGCGGAAAGATAGCCGTGGGCCTGCAGGATCTGATATTCGAGCCGATCGTAATTGTCTCTTGCTTCCTTGTAGTCCGGACTTTGCTTATCCGGCAGCCTGGCTTTCAGTGTCTGCAGCAACGGTCTGGCTAGCTGTCTGGCCAATACCTGCAACGCCAGGTATTGCTCGCTGGCCATCTCCGGGCGATCAGCTTCGAAGTAGTCCACCAGATAGCGGAAGCGCACTTCACCCAGGCCAGGCAGGCGGCAAATGGCGCATTGGAAGCGTAAGCGGATGGCCTCCTTGCGGCCACGCAGCTCGACAAAGTGGGTTTCAACGGTCTCGTCAACCGAATCGACAAGCGCAATCTCGCCGGAGCTAACCCAGCGCAGCGCCTCAAGGCTCGAAGATTCCTCAGTCGATGCAAGGATGGGCGTGCGGTTGTAGAAGTCGATTCGATCACCAGCAGCCAGTCGTGTTGGGTTGGCGTGCCCTAGAACCCTACTTTTTACCGCCGCATTGAGCTTGCTGTTCTGCTCATGGGTGGCGCAGATCAGAATGGACTCGGCTCGTACATTGCTGACATCAGGTGTCCAGCTCCTGACGTTTCCGCCATCGAGAATTTCAAGGCGCTTACCCGAGAGGCGTGGCAGCCTGTTAAAGCAGTTCTTGTTCAGGCTGTCGGCTAGGTGCGCCTGCATGTGTTTGAGTGCATCGTCTTCATCCATGACGATCTGCTCGGTCAGCGCGCAGTGATTTACTGTCAGCCCCAACTGCTCCAGCATGGTGCCACTGACTAGGCTGCGCTGCAGGGAACCTCTGGGCATCTGATAAGGGTCGCCGATGATCACAAAGGGCGCTTTGGTTTTGGCAATGACCGAAAGAAAGTCATGCAGCAGTCGGCCAGACCCATAGCGCCTGTCACCTACCTCAAACTCTTCATCGCTCAACAGATGGGCATCCACCAGAACCGGGATCCTGCCCTCTAACAACAGCTCGTCCCTGATTTCGTGAATGCCGATTTGGCGATCGTCTTGCTTTTCGAAGCGCTTGGGTTGATGGGTATACAACCAACTATAGATAGAGGTCGGCTGCGCCAGAGGGTGCTGGTAAGTCGAGGAGATTCGCACACTGGGCGTCAGCAGTAACAGCTCCCGTCTGGCTTCACCCATGGCATCCACCAGATGAGGAAACAGGAAGCGCTTTCCGGTTGAAGCCATACCAGTGACGCGAAATACCCCAGTGCCGTTTTGCAGCCAGCTGCAAAAGTCATGCAGTACCTCTTCTTGTCGAGTGGTCAGTCGGCAGACGGCATTTTCACGAGTTGGCGGATGGCCCAGCTCTCTGGTTGTGGGGATGCCGGCAGGCACAAAAACCTCAAGCCCAAGTTTGCCGACGATATCTTCAATATTCTCGGGCGAGAGCCTGATTTCCCTGCTGACAATAGCGTCAAGATCCCTGACGACGGATCGCGTATCGCTGATATGAAACCAGGGCTTGATAGACCCCGGCAGCTGTTGCCGATCGAACTCGACCTTACCCTGAAAGGCTACTAGAGCGGCCATGTGCCGCCAGTTACATACCGGGTTCAGCTCCGCCAGGTTGCGGCTCAGAAAGTCGAGCATGGCCCCCTTGTTGAGGCGTAGCTGGCGCAGCGGATTGATACTCGCGCCGCCCTTAACCGTCACGCTGTCGCCCGTTTCGGCGCTGCTGATCAGCCACGGTCCTTCTTCGGAAAACTGCAGAGTTCCGTTGAACTCCTTGAAGTCGATGATGATCAGAGCGTTGGGCTTAATCACCATCGCATCCAGTTCGCGGCTGCCCACAAAGAAGTTGCCGAGCAGATACCAGTCCTGCTCAGTGGCTATGCAATGCTGTTGCAGCGCGTCAAACAGGTCGTTGAAGGCCCGATTCTCGTGGGTATGCTCGAAAGGCCTGCCACGGAATGCTTTTAATGCCACCGTTAAAACTCCCTATGCGATGGTTGAGCGCTTCAGTCGCTCGACTTGTTACCGGTTACAGCCTTCACTTCAAGATGACTGGTTCAGCTTTCTGGCAGAGGAGCGAGGCCCGTCCTGTAAGGAGTTTTCTATCCCGTAACAGATCCAGTAGTGCAACAATTTTTCTTCCATTTCGCGCCACATCCAGAACAAGGCTGATAGCGGACATCCTCCTCGCTTTGCACTCTGGTCATAGGCTTCTGCAGATAGACATATTTGGCGTTGTATTCTCTGAGCAGCTCACCCGGTACGGTGTCCCAGCGATCCTTATCGTTCGTGACGTTGGCCCGCACGAATAATTGTGCAGGCCCGCTTTTATTAACTACCTGCCTTAAGCGGTTTTTTTTTCGCTTGAGTCATCCGCCGCTTTTTTCACCACCAATGAAAATTCCAGATCGTAGTATTCCTCTGCTGCAGGTTCTCTGAAGTCTTCGGCCATCGCCCGGGCATGCAAAATCAGGTTGTCATCGATAGTTATCGTAAGCTCAATCCGCTCCTCAAGTGGGGGGAAGTCTGGATTCACTTCAACCACCAGGCTGCCATAGTTGGTGCGCGGATCAGCCGCAGCTGACTTCTGAACCATCTGTGGGCGCTTGAAGGTGAAAATGGCTTTGCCATCGCGAGGATCAGAGCAATACATGGATTGCTGTTTTTGGATTGACTCGCCCCTTTGTGGCAAGCGGGTGCCCTCATGAATCACTGTGAGCAGCGAGTTTCTTGCTTCAGCCAGTTCAAACGGTTTTGCCAGGGCCAGCTCAAGATTGTCGTGCGCGATCCAGGCTGCACCTTCGGAAATAATCCGGTCACCCTTCTCGGAAATATGCAGTGCGGAAACACCAAATTTTTCGGTTAGCTTGTTTTTGATCACTGGCATATTGACCATGCCCCCGGTCGCAAGGCATAGCGCAAGCGTCTGTGGATCTACATCGGCCTTGTCCAGCAGACTGTCAATTTCGTCGATGCCCTGATTGATCAGACGGTTGCAAATACTTTCCAGAGTCTCTCTGGTCAACCAGATATCAATTTCAGATTCTTCATCAGTACCCTGAAAATAATTGGGTAGAAATATATTGGTCTTGTCGCGGGTTGATAGCGTGATTTTTGCCTGCTCGCACTGAGTGATCAGCTTCGCGCGCATGCCGGGATTGGCCGGTAACTTGCTTTCAGCGCTCCAACCAAACTTGCGCGCATGCTCGTCAGTCACATGACTGAGAATGGTGTCATCCAGATAATCACCACCGACCAGATTGTTGCCGCGGTTAAGCACCTGAACGATGGAGCCATTAACTATCTTGCACAGTGTGAGATCCAGCGTGCCGCCACCCCAATCAAAAACCAAAACCATCTTGCCGTCGTAGTACGCAAGAACGTCTCGAGTATTCGGCTGGTCTTTGAAATAGCCATACAGCGCTGCCAATGGCTCGTGCACGAAGGTTTCAACGTATACGCCGGCATTGAGCATTGCTTCGCGCAATGTTTGCCTACCCCGTCCGTCCAGAGCCACCGGAATGGTCACTACGGCACGTGTTAGATCTGCAATCTGGTCAATATCACTATCGTCAGCATCAGCCACTAGGTATTTGATGTAATCGGCAATGACCTCGACCGGCGTCATGATCCGGCCATCAACGTTGATATGCTCGCTACCCAGCAGCTTTTTCGGGCCGCGTACCGTGTTACCCAGCACACCAATACCCAGCTTATCAAGTTTGTCCCGTGCCTTTTTCCCGCAGATAACCTGTTCGCCTTCATAGCGCACAACTGAAGGATGTGGACGCCCGGTATCGTCGAAACACTTTGCTAGACCCGCTCGGGTAATTACTGAAATGAGACTATTGGTGGTGCCGAAGTCAATGCCTACTCGCTGAACCATTTGATATCCCTTTCAATACTTTCTACTGCCAATTCGATTTGATGCACGGCAACTTCTGTTTTGGGCTTTTCACGCTGCAAGGCTGCCAGGGAGAGCTTCAGCGGCTCAAGCACATCCTCAGTAAGAAGATTGAATGCCTTGGCCTTGGCCTGCCCTGCGTTGTCACGCAGATGCGTTCGTGTAGCCCGCTCATCCAGCTGCTGCTCATGCTGTGCCAGCTTCAGCTGCTCGACTTCAGCCATTAGTCGAGCAATTTGCTGATCCTTGTCAGCGATCGCAGTGATCTGCGTCATGACCTTGGTTTGCAAAGCCTTAAGCTCAACCTCTTGCGCGTTATGTTTCGACTGCAAGAATTTTTGCTGGCCTGCCAGCTCCGTGAACTGTTTCTTGAAGTGATCGATGGTATCGGCCAGCAGGCTGTCCTGATTGGCATATTGCTCCGCAAGAAAAACTGCAACCGCACGCGGGCTCTGGGTGGGCGAGGTTTGCTCATTCAGCAGGCCCGAGAAGAACTCGATAGCGGCGTTGAGTTCCGTCTTACCTTGGGCCATCAGCCACAGAGCGCCAATCAGCAGAATATTGTTTCTCTGTGCCGCCAGCTCTTTCTTGGACAATACATCCAATGCGGTAGATTCTTTGGCCTCGGCATTACTTGTGCTCGGGCTTGGTGCTTCACTGGACTGTCGTCCAACCGAGTCAATCCGCTTTCGGTATTGCTCTGTGATGGCGTTACTCAGGAAGGTCAGCGGACTGCTGTCCAGGCCCTTGTCGGCGTCCATGATGTCCCGGTACAGATCTAATGACCCGCGATGGCGCTGAATCCAAAGGGAACTGGCCAGGCGCACACAGAAGGCCATCAGCTCATGGCGTAGCCCATCACGCTGACACTTGAAGGCTGCCAGCGTGATGAGTGAAAGAACTTTGAGCTCTGGATCCGTCTTGCAGGCAGCAGCAGTAATGCTATCGGCAAGTTCACTGCTCAGGCGCGTATCCTGCGGATAGGTCATCAACGACTTCAGATCGGCCTTGGTGATACTTGCCGGCTTGATGTTCTTATCTTTATCCGTGGTTATTGCAAAAGCCTCTGTGAGTATTTGCTCAACAGATTTTGGCTCGGCCTTGCTCAGCTTGGGCTTTTTAGTATCGTCCGATTTGGGCTCGGCGATTTCATTCTCAATGCCAGTCATCTGTCATTGCTCCCCAATAAGCGTATTGAACACATCGTCAATTTTGAGTTTTTTTCGGTATTTATCGATCGCAGAAACATCATCTTGCGCAACTGCCTTTCTGTAACAGATGTAGTCGAACTTGCTTCTATCCTGCAGCGACAGATTGTTCGCCGATAGCGCCGCAATCTGCTGCTCCATATACTGCAGCGAAGCTTGCTGAAAGCTACCCAGTAGCTCCTTGAGAATGAACTCTGTCGGGAAGTCCACCGGCATTCTCACTCTGCTGCCGACCTGCACTGGCACCGTATAGGGCTCACCTCTGAAGAACTGCATGGCAGCTTCTATTTCCGGCAGGCCGCAGCCTTGCAGGCTACTGAAGTCATTCCGATTGAAGCGAATCACGGCCCTTACACCCATGCAAAGGCCAGTACGGTAATCCTGCAGCGACTGCACAGCCTGGTTGAAGCGAGTGTCAAACTCTTCAAATGGCATGCTATCCGAACGTCGATCCTTGGCCATTACACCGTGCAAGTAGCGCACAAGCCCGTTGGTGTACTCGATCACTGTGCTGTACGGCTTCACGTTGTCGATAAATGCAGCAATATCACTACTGGTGAAGTCGTCCTTGGAAAAATGCAGTGTGAATGCCTCGTCGACCTTAAGCAGTTCCTGCTTGTCGGCAATGCATACCTCGATTTTCAAGTTTTTCTGCAAAGCCGAGTTTCCATAACTCACATCGATGTAGCCCTTCTGCATCGCCTGTATGCGCTCAAATAGATCGTTAACCGACTGGTTATCAGCGCCGTTGATGGTCAATGCCTCTACATTGCGTGCGTCCAGATCTCCGGGCTTGAGTGGCGCGATGATCCGCAGTTGCTTGCCGGCAATATCCCGATCCTGAAAATACAGGCTCGGGTTCTGTATCGGATGCTCGAGCTCATGTCTTTCGCGTTGAGCAATGGAGTCAAAGATCAATTTGCAGTGGCGGCATGGGTAGCTATCGGGTACTGATGAATAGTCAAGTGGGCTCCCAGTTTCCCAGTACCGATCCAATCCGGTTTCTTCTATCCAGCCAATAGTTGGCATCGCTATTACCCATTAAGTCGATGTGAACGAAACGGCTTGCTATAACGACCATCGATACCTGTAGATCAACATATTTCCCTGCTGACAGGCCGAAGTCTAAGAACGGGCATTTGCTGAAGCTCGGTTTCGATTTTTGGAGGCGTCTGCGGAACTAGGCGCGATTCAATTACAGGGGGCGCCCACCGCTAGCCGTCCTATACAGGGACCTTCCGAGCCCACTGCTCGATAGCGCGCCCAACTTGTACCTTTGGGAGGTATTCCTGCTCAAGACGTCCTCGTTCTTGCACCAGAAGATACCGATAGAAATCCGCTTCGTCAGCCAGCAAACCAGGTGGAGCCGACTCCAGCGCTTTGGCCGGTTCAACGACTGCATTGCCTGGTGAGTGCTGGTCAAACAGCTCACGTTCCATCAATAGCGCTTCCACTGCAGGTTGATGGAGTCTCGCTCGCGCCAGCATCAGCAAGCCCCAGGTATCCATATCGCCCCAGTATGCGATCTGTTTCCCGGCCAGGTGCGCGGACGCTAGCCACTGCAAATCGAGTCCTGAGCCCAGCACAGCCAGGGTGTCCGGTAAGTTCTCAGGCAGCAAGTGAATGCATTGCTCATTTTCCACCACGAGCAACCGTGAACCGGGAAGTAGGGTTTCGGCCAGTTCCGCAGTTGTGAGCCTAAGCCGCTTGAAGGGCAACAGCTCAGACTGAAGGGGGACGACCAGAACCCAATGACTGCTTTCTTCAAAGGCATCCAGAAAAATCGTCAGGCCTTGCTCGGACGCCGCGCCTTCGAAGCGCTCATCTAAGAGCTTGGTCAGCAAGCTGGCGTTGCGCTCGAAAAACTTGGTATCCACGCCGTGCTCGGCAAGCAGGCGCAGTGGTCGGCCTCGGGCACAGCCTGGTGACAGTTGGGTGGCGAGTCGCGCCGTGGCGACGACTTCTTCAGCGGGCTTCGCCAACCACAGGCTGCGTTGAGCCACCAGCAGTGCATGAAAGGCACTGTCTACCCGTTCGACCAGATATTCGAGTTGAGCGTATTCCTGGCTGACCGCTGAATCATTGGCTGCGGCAATCCATTCGGAGGGGCTGTGCAAGTGCCAACGTATCGGCAAGGAAATGGGGGCCAGCCCTGCTCGGTAGCTGACGGGTTGCCAGTCGACTGTACCCACGTTCACGCTCCGCCAGTTCTCCACATGCCGGAGCACCGCCTGAATGTTGTCAGTGAACAGGCGTGGCGAAGGTTTGCCGATGTTGAGGGTTTGCGGCCAGCTAGCGGGATTGAGCAAGCGCTCCAATCGCACGCTGGAGCGCTGCCATTGCCTGGCCAAGCTGCGGCCGATTTCAATGGGCGACTTCATGCATGGCCTTGATGCGCTGTTGATGATGTTCATCCAACGCTTCCCAGCTCAGGGAAACCAGGCTGGATTCCACGCCGCGCCGATGAACGACGACTGCCGAACGCGTATGGTGGCGCAACAGGCGCATTTCCTTGTTGGGGGTGATGAAGACAGCGTGCAGGCCGAACTCCCTCAGTGCCGCGATGATCCGACCGGCAACCGCATGGGAGCTGCGGGAAAACGCCTCGTCAAGCACTATGGTGCCGAACAACGGCCGACTGCTGCCGTCGGGACAGAGCGCATAGCTGAGGGAAGCGGTCAGTACATAGGAGGCGATGATCTCCTTCTCGCCACCACTACCGCCCTGAGAACCTGTTCGGGTCTCGATGACATTCTTGCTTTCTCGATCGATCACCGATACCGCGAACTCCAGGCGGAAGCGCGGATCCAGAAGTGCCTTGGCTCCCTGATTCCTGCTGTGCTCGCAAGCATCCTTGAGCAGGCCAACAAGCGCCTGCAATGCCTTGTAATGGCTCTCGCCTTCATCATCGATGAAACGCGCCGAGTTCAGTTGGCGCTGAGCCTGTTGCAAGGTGCGAAGGCTTTCATGGATGACCTTTTTCGCCACCAGGCGCAGGTAGCGTCCGGGCTGAAAGTCGACACGCTGCATCGTGCTGTTGAGGTCATCCAGACGCTCCTCGATCACCGCGACTTCATGGTCGATATAGCTCAGTAACTGGGTGACGCCATCATCCGAGGAACGATTGAGGTATTCCAGGAAGCGCTTGAGTTTCTCGGGCAGGGCTTCCTCGGTCAGTACACGTAGCCGCTCCAGATACCTGGGTACGTCCACCAGTTCTCGCCCGACCTCTGACAGCGCGCCGGTATCGACCTTCAGGGCGTCGGACATACGTTTGGCAAGCTCGGATTTCTGATCGCCCAGTTTCTCGCTCAGGGTTTTGAGCTGCCCTTGCAGCTCACGCGTATGCTGGCGCTCCAGCTCGACAATATCGCCGAGGTCATCAGCATTCAGGGTCGGGAAGTGCGCGTGCGCCAACTCGCGCTGCGTATCGCTCAGCCCCCTCTCGGCACCGCGATAAGCCTTACGGGTAGCGGATGCGGCCTGCTCGAACTGAGTTCTCAACTGCACGCACTGCTCGATCAGTCGTTGCAACAGTTGATCCAGAGACGCCTGCAAAACCTCGGCTTGATCCAGTTCAGCCTTGATCATGGCAAGATCGGAATCGGGGCGCGTCAGGGTTTCGAGCTGAGCATGCAGCGACGCAAGCTGACGCTCGGCGCCCGGCCGATCAATCTCCTCGAACTGCAGTTCTTCGACACGTTGCAGCAGCGAAGATTGATCCTCCAACTTGCGGGCATCGCCCTGGGCAGCGTCCAAGTCCAGCTTGGCAGGCGCGAGCTGTTGATTGACCTCGCCAATCTGCTCGGCCAAAAAGGCCAGACGGTCGCGGTTATCGAAGCCGGTCAACCAGTCTTCATCCAGGCGCTTCTGATCCTGCTTGTCGAAGAAGCGCTCTTTGCCCGACATCAGCCCCTGGGCCGTCATGGCGTGCGGGGTATGCCGTAATTGCTCCGTGCTTTCCACGCAGTGGCGGTCGTTTTCCACGCAGTGGCGGTCGTTTTCCGCCAGTAGTGCCTTTACCGTCTCTCGGTACGGATGCTCCTTGAAAGTCAGCTTGCGGGTATAACCATCGTCGAAGAACACCGGGCGCGACGACGGCTCCTTGACCTCAAGCAAGCGCACATGCAAACGGTTGTGCCTTTGGTTCACCCAGCGCAGTGCAGCCTCGGACGCGCCCTGCGGCACCAGTATACGCAGGCGGTGGCTGCCGATTGCCCGCTCGATGGCACCCCGCCAAGCCAGCTCCTCGGGCTTGACCTGCACCAGCTCGGCGACGAAAGGCAGGGCCGATTCATCGACGCCAAGCGCCTGCGCCAGATCCCCTCGAAAAGCATGAAAATGCCCAGGCAAGTTCGAGCCTGGCCGCCTTTCAACCTCGGCACGCTCCTGCTGCAAGCTCTGCAGGCGGCCATTGAGCTCCTGCTGAACGAGACCTGCATCGAACGCCTTTTGCCGCGCCTCAGTAATGTGCTGAGCCAGTATTTCCAGACGTGCCGCGATCTGCTGCTGATTTTCCTCGAGCGCGGCAGCCGATAACTCATCCGCGAGTCCAAGTCCCTTGACCAAGCGTTGGTACTGCTCGGCTTTAAGGCTTCGCTTATCACGCTCCCTGGCCCAATCCGCAATGCGCCCGCGTAATTGATCTATCCCTGCGCCACCTACGCGCAGGTAGCGCTGACGATGTTGATCGACCACGCCCTTCTGGGTTTCAAGCTGCCCCCTGCATTGCGCCTGATCCAGTTCGGCCTTTTTGTACGCCGTCTCCAGCCTGTTGGTTTCGGCCAACCACAGGCGATACCCCTGTTCGGCGAACCAGACTGGGAGAATGCCTTCGAGCGCCTGTTTGTCCTGCAACTGCTCTTGCAAGGCCTGGTAACGCTCCCAGCCATCGGCGACCGGTTGCAATGAGCGCTGCTGCTTTCTGGCGGTTTCCAGTTCTCGGTGAATGTCGGTCAGGTCATCGAAACTAGTAGCGACTTCGGCAGCCCGTGCGAAAGCGGAGTGGTCATCGAGCACCAACTCGCGAAAGATCTCATCAATGCTGTTGAGCTGCTTCAGGCCGGCAGCGCGGTTGAGCAAGGTGAAGGCGTTTTCACCCACCTCGAAGTAATCCCTGAGCCTGGCCAGAAAGGCTTTCTTGCTGGGATACGGCCAGATACCCGTGCCATCTTTCTCCATCTGACGCAGCGCCCGCATGCCGCCTGCGTGATGCTGGCTGAGCCAATGCTCCAGCGTCTGCTCGGGGGACTCGCTCAACAGCCAGAGTTTTTTCAGATCGGATGCCGAAGAGCTGGTGCCCTCGAACCAGAGCACAGCGCCCAGGCGTACCTGCGCACCGTCACGCTCGAGCGTAGCGGCAATGGCGGTAACCGTCTTACCCTGGCGCGCGATATGCGATTGCTCCACACCTCCGTCCCCAGGACCGGTGACGCCGCGCACATAGGACACCAGATCGCGGTCGCTTTCGTGCCCGCCCGTGGAGGCCAGGTTGTAGCGCGGATTGGCGCACAGCAAGGTCATCAGCGCATCCACCAGGGTCGTTTTACCGCTCCCCGTCGGGCCGATCACGGCGGTGCCGGAAGGATCGATCTCGGCACGGTGATAGCCATGAAAGCCGCCCCAGTTATAGAGTTCTATGCTGCTGAGAATGAAGGTCTCGCTGTCACGCCAGAGCAGTGCTTGCTTCACGCCTCATCCTCCTCAGCACCAGCAGCCGGGGTAACCGCGCCCTCCACCTGCTCGCGCAGCCAGGCCACCAGAGCCTGTAGGTTCTCCGGGTTGGCCAAGTGGGTAATGATGGGGCGGATGATGACGCGATCATGCGCGTCCAGAGCCGACACCAGGCCATGCCCCTTGAGCTGGTCCAGCAGTGTGATGATGCGATTGCGCTCCTTCGCCTCACTGCCCAGCTCGCCCAGGTAAACCTGCAATTGCGGAATCAGCTCATCAACCGCTACCAGTGCCTGGGTGGCGCCCGTACCGCTTTCCTGTTCGTAGGCGATGAAGTGCTGGCGCAGAATGGCTATCAGCAGGGACTGCTCCAGATTCAGTCTTTGCCGACGCACGAGGGGGTGCGACCAGTCATCCTGCTCGGCTACCTCGCCCTGGCGAACGGTGACGAACACCAGCCCGCGAACCTCATCGACCCCCATGGCCAGATCGAGGGGTTCCAGAATTGTGTCGACCGCCTCGAGATTGGCAAGCGCCGAGCGATACAGATTGGGCTTGTGACTTTCTTCCAGCAGCCCGTACTTGAGCATTTCCTGTACGGCCTCACGTACCCGCTGCGGCGTGCGCCGCTCATCGACCTGTGTAGCGGGCTGTTCATCCTCCATGCCGTCATCCAACGCCACGGGCTCCGCCGTCAGCTCCGTTTCGTCGGCGCCGGAGGCGCCTGCCATTCGATCGAAGATCCCTGCCATGCTCACAACTCCCAATCGATGTCCTTGAGTGCCTGGTGGTCGAGTCCGACATAAGGCAGATTAAAGCGCCAGCGTTGCTCATCCTCGTCCACCAGCTCCACGAGCTGACGCGCCTCTGTCAGCACCTCGATACCTGCCTCGCGCGCCATCGCTAACCAGAGCGCAAAGGTTTCCAGGTCATGAGCAGGTGGCAGCAAAGCGGCAAGCTCCCCGAGGCTCACAGGGCGACCCTGCTTCACCAGCACAGCCAGGGTGTCATGAATCAGCGCTTCACGATCCAGCCCGTCGAAAGCATCCCAGAAGTCATCGTCAATCTGCTCCAACCCTGCGGGCTTCTGGCTCAGATCCAGCTCGGCGGCCTCATCGTCATCCAGGGTCTTGAAGCGCAGGCGCTCGATTGCCGGGACACCGGTAATGGCGACGCCAACCGCTGGTAAACAGACAGGCTTACGGCGTTCTGACTGGCGTTGCCAGTCGACACTGAGCGCTAGATTGAAGAAATCGTTGAGTAACTGTCCGACGCGATGATGCTCGGCGGCCAGCCCCGTCTTCATGAAACCGCGCACATCGCGCTCGCTGCGGGCGCGCGCCTGGAGCACAGCCTGCGACTCCCGAACCAGGCGTAACGCCAGCCAACGCAGCTCACGTTGCTGGGGACGATTCAGCGCCTTTGCAACTGCTGGATGACGCAAAATGGTGCGCAAGCGCTCACGCATGGCCTCCAGCTCAGCGGACTGCCTCAGTTGCTGCTGAAAGCTCTCGAAGACGCGCCCCTCCGGTGTGTTGAGTAGGGCATCTTGCCCGTCCAACAACCGATCGACGATTTCTCCACGGTGAGACTGCTCGCTGATGATGGAGTGTCGAAGGGCGCGGTCCGCCTCGCGCCAAGAGTCTTCAACTCGTCGAAAGTCTGCGCGCAGGCTGGTGGCCAAGTTATAGACCTCGCGTATGCCCTCTATCGCCTGCGCTTCATCCAGCACGACGACGTGGCCAGCTTCTACCTGCGCCAGCTCGTTCTGCAGATCCTGAATGCGGCGGCGCAGGCTGGCAATGCGGCCAGTTGGGCTGGGGTTCAAACCTGTTTCCAGGTTCTCGATCTCACGCTGAACCACCGAAAGGCGAGATGCTGTGGAAGTCATGATCCGACTATCCAGCGAATCTACGAACTGGATGGCTGACTCCAGCGCGTCGGTTGCGTA
>LNDO01000016.1 GCA_001465025.1 Pseudomonas sp. Ga0074129 | reverse complement strand
GAATTGAAATAAGTCATTGTTTTAAATGGATTTTTGCAGGAATTGCTACGTTGCAGGGTCCTGTAGTTAGGATGACACTTTATTTTCCTCCCACAGCTAAGACGTGCAACCGTTGGATTGGCTGCTGTTCGAAAGTCAGTGAGTAAAGCAACCAGCATGTCGTCGCTATCGAAGTCAGCAAAATCTAGGTGCACTTCGATCTGAGGGTTCGTTGTCAGATCGCAACCGTCCCAAAAATCTGACAGTTTCAGCTGTCGCAATGAATCAGGAAGGGTGGGGTCGAGCACTAGGCGAATGGCAAACAGCAGGTTGCTTTTGCCGACACGATTCTCGCCCAGCAACACGATGTTGCCGGCGAGTGGGATATCGACTGACACAAAATTTCGGAAGTTGCGAATGCTCAAGCTTGCTAGGTGCATGAAATTCCCTCTTACACGCGGATCTCGTATTTCCGCTTCTACGAGCGTCCTGTCGAATCGCCTACCGACGTTTGAGCAAGGACATTCAGGATGGATAACTAGCGCCTCTTGGCCGCAATGAAAACACAGTAGCCATTGGCCTCCATCGTAATCGCATCAGCTGCCTCCAGCCTGCTTGCAGCCTAACAGCCCAGCCCCCGCAAAGGATCTACCGAATGTGCGCACTCTAGTGGGAGCGTGAAGCACAACCGGCTACGGCTTTTGGCAGTAGCCGTATCAGCACTCACCAAAAAACTGCTACTGGAATCGCCGGTGTAAATCCGGGAAGAGCAGTTGAGCGAACCATACTGGAAAGCCAGGATGTAGTTCGCGAGACTTGGGTGACGGCGCCTCTACCACCCCAAGCAGCAACAGTTCCTTGAGCTGATTGGCCGCCGTCTTGTCGTGCAGGTTGAAGTACGCCTTGAAGTCGGCGCGCGACACCGCGCCCTGAATAATCAGTAGGTATAGCGCGCGCGCGCCCTCAGGTTTGATGCCTGCATGGATGAAGCGGGGTTCGAATTGGACAATTCGTGCTAGCCGTTCGCGCAGGACTGGCATTGCCATAGCCTCACGCGTGTACTGAATCTGGTCCTTACATACCGAAAGCATGAAGCGCACAAACTCAACCAAGCCGGCTTGGGTCAGCTGCCCACGCCCATCCAGGTCGCCCCTGCGTCCCTGATCGGCCGCACTGAGGCGCGCATAATACTCGTCCTGCTTGCGGGCCAGGCCCCGTGAGATGGACCACAGAGGTGAGCCCAACCCGATTCTTGTCAGCTGCAGGTGCGTTGCCATCCGGACAACACGACCATTACCGTCCTCGAATGGGTGCACGAACGCCAGTCGATGGTGATAAGCCATGCTCGCCAGCAACTGGGAGCGCGGGTCATTTGCACTACCGTAAACCTGCTGCAGTCGGTTCAGCATCGGCGTCACTGATTCCCAGGCTGGTGCGTAATGCCCACCAACAACTACATCCTCTTGCGACTCATCACGAAGTCGGCCGGGTGTCATCAAACGGCCTTCACTCACCCTGAGGTCAGCGTCCTTCGCTCCGTCAAATAACTTGCGATGGAACGACTTCAGGAGATTCACTCCGAACATATCGCTCCACGTTATTTCGCTGCTGCGACGATCAAGCACTCGTTCAAAGGCTTCCTGCGCATGGATGTGCGTAATCGCCAGAAGGCCCAGCTCTTTGGCCTCCCTACGCTTAATACGCTGAGACAGCTCTGCAGGCTCGGTATATTGGCCTTCAATCAGGTTGCTGTAGTAGCTGTTGGTCAAACGCATCAGCTTGCCCAGCCGTTTGGCTGTCTCGGGAGCTACTGAGCCTGCAAGCTGTCCAGCCAGAAAAGGCAGTGAGTCAGCCAGCTCCAACACATCAGCCGGGTACCCGGGATGGGTCGGGATAATAGGCTCAAGCCAATGGATGCCTCTGATGAGCTGATCGTTCATGTCTTTTATTTTCTGATTTATTTTCTGACTTGTCAGGGCCTCAAGGCCCTTGCTACGACTTGCTCACAGGTTACTAACACACCAATCACAAGGGAATATTTTTCTCATTTTATTTCGGATTTAACGCCGATTTAGTTCTCCACTCACCTGCCCGATGTGAAGCATTGCAGTCCTGGGGAATTCACCTGGTAGGGACGGCCTGCTCTTTACGCGGAGCAACGGCCAGCGAAGGCCCGAAAAAATCATTCGGCGGTGGAGCTGAATACATTCGACCAGCATGTAGTGCTTGCTAGGAACTCTTCGCCTTTCCCCGCCAGAAGAACTTCACCAGCGCTCGGGTAGTGGCGCAACAGGTGCTTTGCACTGGATCGGACATCCTCCGGCAATTCAGCATTACGAGACAGCTCAATCAAAAAAGCTCTGGTATGGATGACAGCCCTGGTGCGCTCATGTGGCATGGTCATGCCCAGCCCTCCAAATACTGATCTAAACCCAAGCTGATTGGGGCCAGCAGGCGTCTGGTCGAACCGCTCAGCCTTCTCAACTTATAAAACCCCGCCGTATTCGATGCTGCGCAACAACCGACGCACTTGGAGCGCTCCAAGAATGGTGGTGCATAAAGAATGGGGGGGCCTCCCATCCAGGGCAAAATTGGGGGATGCGAGCCATGAGATAGCAGCGGCACGGCTACCGAAGACCTGTATGGCTAGCGTCTCGACCTGCTCAAGGCGCTCAGCAACCCCTGATTCAGACATCAGCTCTTTCCCCAGTAGTTTCCCTTGCTGACTAAGCCAAAATCCTCAGAGGAAAATGGCTGATCATCATCGAACATACCATTGACCATGCGCTCCCGACGCAACCCACTCAGCAGCCTGAAAAAGCAGGGCTCACAAAGATGCACCCGGTAGTGCTGCCCATCATGCTGGGAGCCATATCCCCATTGGGCTTCAAGCTTGCCATATTGGGGACCATAGCTGGGAATACCCGTGCCAGAGCGGCACACGTCGCAGATCACATCCTCAACGACATCGACCAATGCCTGCGACTTAATCTCCATGCACACCTCACGATTACGTTCCACACGACGCCGGCCGGTTATGGAATCATGAACACCAACATCATTGGATGACCCTCGACTGGCTGAGCATCAAAAACAAGCCAGTAGCTGCTGCCGGTAATGCTGGGAAAAGCTGACCTGGTAAGCGGGCTCAATTGCATAGCCACCCAGCGAAATGATGTTCGTAGGCTGAGATCTAACACCCGGTTCCACACCACCTAACCCCGCACCGTCGAAACCTTCGACATGTCCCAAAGTGCCCATCGGCTCAGGCCTGGAGCCTGGAGTAAAACCAGGCATCTGCACATCGCTCAAAACTGCCAGATCATCCGGTAAGTCATCCGCAATTCGCTCCGCAAAGCCCTGAAGCGTTGGCTCCGCCAGCATAAATAGCCAAGCCTGGGCGTCAGACTCACCTGTGCGCCGCAGTACCCGTCCGAGTACTTGCCGGTAATGCAGTTCGGTGCGGATACGGCTGAGATAGCAGCACACTTGCAGGCGGGGAATGTCGGTGCCTTCGCTGATCATTCCGACGGCTACAATCCAGCGGCAGGAGCTGCTGCGGAATGCATTGATAACCTGCTGCGCATCCGGGGTTTTGTTGGTCACGATACGACACTCTTCACCCATTGCTTCTAGAGCCAGGGCTATTTGCTGAGCGTGTTCGATATCGGTGGCCACCACCAAACCGGCGGCATCAGGTTTGATCTGGCGTAGCTCGTTCAGCTTGCTGCAGCCAAGGTCGAGGATTGGGTTGATCACCTCATCATGGCGCAGCAGTTCCTCATAGGTGACAGGTGACTCGCCCAACAGTTTAGCGATGCTGGGAAACAGCCTTACGGAGCTATCAGCACCAAGTTCCTCAGTAAGTTTCACCTTCTGATTGTCGAGCAACACAATACGAGGAGATCGGCATACGCCGTCGGCAACGGCCTCCTTCAAGCCATAGCGGTAATCACAGATCAGATGCCCTTCGGGCGATGAATACCGCGCCAGGACGATGGCCTTATCGTCCGAACGCCAGGGCGTGCCAGAAAGGGCCAGCGTGAAGGCAGCACGATCCTGTATCCGATGCAGTATCTGCTGCCCCCAGGCATTGCTGAGCAGCGGATCGTGACCTGCGCAATGGTGGATCTCATCGAAAACCACGAGCACACGGTAGTCATCAAGAAGCTGCCAGAATCCCTCACCACGGTGCTCCATAGCCTGATAGGTGTAGGCCGCCCCCACAGCACCTATCTGGCCGTCGAGACGCCTGCCTAGCACCTCAGCAAAGGTCGAGCGGAAGCCTTCAACGACCTGGCAGGAAGGCGCAAAACACAGCACCAAATCGATTCTGTCCTGTTCAAGCAGTCGGCTGGCCAGTTCTGCAGCCATGCGCGTCTTTCCGGCTCCCGGCGTTGCCTGGCAGAAGAAGTGCGGCGTGACGGTAAAGTGCTCCAACGCCCGAGTGATGCAGCTGTTCTGCCAGCTCCGTAGCGAGCTGCTCATCGTGGTGCAGCGAGCGTTTTGAGGGTCTTTTCGATGGCGCGCAGATGCCCCAGAAGGCGAGAACTGCGATCCCTGGCCTCCAGGTAATCACCTTCAACCTTGTCCCGCAAATGCGGCATCTCGTCCAGCAATAGCTTGAACCGCTCCGCCTCGCCCATTGAAGTGAGAAAGTCCAAGCGGATTTCTTTGTGGAGCGCATCCAACTGCAAATCCGTATTGACTGACGACTTAAGCGGCAAAGCCTCAAGGTCGCGAACGGCCTTGTCAGGTTCGGGCACTCCGGCAGCCATAAGGCTGTTCTCAAAACCGTTGTCGATCAGCTCAAGTTGCAGATGCGTCGGAATCGACTGCAAATGGTAGACCTGTCCTCGGACACGACGATCCTCATCCTGCACAACCCAGCCCGCACGAACTAATCGGCGAATCTGCTCATACACATAGCGGCGTACATCGGCGATACGGAACTGTGTGCCTTTCAGGCGAGCGGCATAGGCATCGCGCAGTTCACGGGTCGTAAAGGTTGCACGCCCTGGCTCCTGAAGCAG
>LNDO01000015.1 GCA_001465025.1 Pseudomonas sp. Ga0074129 | reverse complement strand
GCGCCGTCACACTCAACCCAGAGAGGGAGCAGCCGGCAGTGAAAATAGCAGCTTAAAAACACGGCTGACGCGACAACTACCTTGCAAAACGCCGCTGGCAACGCACCCGCATTTTCACCAGTGACGCCCTCCAGCGGGGGATCGATTGGTTCAATCACTGCCCGTCCTGCCAGCACACCGAGTTGGAAACCCGCCCTGCCAGCCGCACGGAAATCATGCGGGAACGGCTGCGCCAATTCCTGCGCTGACCAAAAAACTGAACGAAATGAAAGGAGAGCCCATCATGGTCAAAAATATTCTTGCTACTGTCGGTCTGGCTGTCGTGCTAAAAGCCGCTTATGAACACTACCGCGAGTTCCAAGAATTGAGGCGAGAGCGCAGGAACGGTAGTAAACCAACCACCTGAATGGCTGAGGTTAAACGCCTTCTTACTAGCCACTTCTACTGACAGGCAATCGACATTAGGAAAACTGAGTGAGGTTCATCTGATTGAGATGAACCTCATGCATCGCCGTAGGCTGACGTTAACGGACCACCCCATATCAGCCAATAGAGCCATGACTTTTCGCCCGGAAACCAGTTCTATGCCTTGAGCATATAGCTCCAACTGTGCGCTGTCTGTTGACGCCTCATTCCGTAGAGTTTGCATGAACTCAACGGAGCGCCAGGTAGAATCCACCACTACACTCCAGTGCACGTTAAACCTCACAAGGGAGCCACAATGGCTATCAAATATCGTGCAATTCACACGACCAGCCCTTGGAGAAAGGCCCAGCACTCGTCCCTCCAAAAAGCTATAGACGGGCCGGATGGAGCAAAGAATCTTCTTCGGAATATAGGCCGTGTTGGCCAAAAGTGGCAGAAATATGGTCCAGTGTCCTGCATCTTTGTATGGGACGAGGATCGTGATCCGGGCTACGCCTTCCGCCTCAAGCCGGGCTCCAACTATGAGATTGAAATGGCGACCGTGGCCCGTCACCTACTTGAGCATCACGACCGGGAAAAGAGCTGCCCCGCATCCGAAATTGAAGCCTACTTCTCACGCCCCCAGCATTCTCATTCGGCAACCGATCAGGACACACCAAGTAATACAACCAAGACCGAAAGCACCGACGTCGTAGGAGAACAACTTCTCGCACAAACTATTTTTCCAGATGAATTACCTGATGATGCATCTCATGTGGAGGGGCTAGCGCGTTCTGTTCTCGTTAATACTTACGAGCGTAGCGAATCAGCTCGCAATACATGCATCAATCATCACAAACCGATTTGTCAGGTATGCACCTTAAACTTTGAGGAAAAATACGGAGAAATCGGACGTGGTTACATTCATGTTCACCACATAGTGCCGATCGCCGCGATCGGAAAGCAATACCAAGTCGATCCTATCAACGACTTGGTACCGGTCTGCCCGAACTGCCACGCCATGCTTCATAGGCGAAACCCGCCACTCTCCATTGAGGAGTTGCGGATAAAATTAAATGACAGCTAAAGATTCATTTTGCTCCATCACAAAGCGTTATGGTGCAGGCTCGATATCTACATTATCCCGCCCACTACTGATGTCAGTGATCCTGCCTGCCCTACTCGTTGAGCCAGCGCCTCGTGCAGTTGCAACGCCAAGCCGCTGGTGCGCTGCACGTTGCGACCCACCGCGCCTTCGAACACCCCCGGGTGAGTCTCAGCCAGGCTGAACCACTCCCTGGCGCGGGTGATGGCGGTGTACAGCAGCTCCTTAGTCAACACTGGGTTCAGCGCATCGGGCAACACAAGCGCGGTGTGGTTGAACTCCGAACCCTGGGATTTGTGCACCGTCATGGCGAACACCGTTTCCACCTCCACCAACCGGCTCGGCATCACGAAACGCACTCCGCCACTGCCGTCGTTGCGCGGGAAGGCCACGCGCAGGGCCAGCGCACCGTCCGGCCCCGGCACCCATAGCGCAATGCCGATATCGCCATTCATCAGGTTCAAGCTGTAGTCATTGCGCGTCACCAGCACCGGCCGCCCTTCGTACCAGCCGTGGTCGCTGTCCAGCAAACCGCGCCGACGCAACTGCGTGGCCACGCGCTGGTTCAACCCCTCCACGCCCCAAGGCCCCCGGCGCAATGCGCAGAGCAGGCGGAACTGGTCGAATGCAGACAACACCTTGCCCGCCCAGCCAGCCCATAGCTCGCTGTCCCACTGTGTATCAGCCGCAGGTCGCAGGTCGCGCAGTTGCTCCAGGTAATGCCGGTAGCCGGGCGCATTGCGGTTGCCATCGATGGCTAGGTCGCTAAGCGCGGCATCCTGCTCGCCACGCATCAGCAGGTTGAAAAGCTGCTCCGAGGGCTGTTCGAGCACACGCCGTGCTTCGCCCGCCTGCTTGTTGTTGATCAGCTTGGCCAGGCGCCCGATACCCTTCTGCGGGTCGAAACGCCAAGAGCGGCGCAACATCACGGTCTGCTGCGCCAGCGGGGCGCCCGCGCCTTCGGCCATCTGCAACTCAGGGTCAACCAGCGTCTCACCGCTGTGGGTGCTCAGCCACTGGGCGGTTTGCGCGTTGTAGTCGCCTTTTTCAGCCTCGCGGCACAAGTCGCCCATCACCGAGCCGGCTTCCACCGAGGCCAACTGGTCCTTGTCGCCCAGCAGAATCAAGCGCGCTGCCTGGGGCAAGGCATCCAGCACGCAGGCCATCATTTCCAGGTCGATCATCGAGGCTTCATCGACCACCAGTACATCCAGCTCCAGCGGTTTATCGCGCTGGTGAATGAAGTTGCGCGAGTTCGGTCGGCTGCCCAGCAAGCGGTGCAAGGTGGACACATCCGTCGGGATCTCGGCGCGCGCCGCATCACTCACCGGCAACACCCGAACCTCCTTGCCAATGGACTCGGACAAACGCGCCGCCGCCTTGCCGGTCGGCGCCGCCAGGCGGATGCGCAGCGGCTTGCCGCTCTCGACCGCCGGGGTTTGCAGCAACCCCAGCAGGCGCACCACCGAGGTGGTCTTGCCGGTGCCCGGGCCGCCAGTGATGACGCTGAAGTTGCCACGGGCCGCCAGCGCGCAGGCAATTTTCTGCCAGTTGCTGCCTTGCGCGCGCTCGGCTTCGGAACGGGCGGGAAACAGTTCATCGAGACGGCTGGCGAGGTTATCTGGCGTGACCGGCGCCACGCTCAAGCGTGCGCTCAAGGCTTGGGCGATGCTGCACTCGTAGTTCCAGTAGCGGCGCAAGTACAGGCGCTGCCCCACCAGCACCAAGGGCCGTTCAGGGGCGTCCTGGCGGGCGTCACGGTCCTCGACCAGGGTGCTGGCGGCCAGCGCCTGGCGCCACTGCGTAGCGTCCAGGCCCTGCAACCATTGCGACGGCAGCGTGCTGCCCTCCTCGCCTTCTGGTGGCAACGACAGCACGAAATCCGGCGCTGCCAGGGTGGCGGTAAGGTCCAGGCAGGCATGGCCACGGCCCAGTTGGTGGCTGGTCATCGCGGCGGCCAGCAGCACGCTGGCCTGGGCCTGAGGGTCTTGTTCAAGAATGAACTTCGCCAAGGCACGATCCAGCGCGCGCAACCAGCCACGCGCCACCCAGGTATCGATTTGCTGCAAGAGCTCGCTGTTGCTGGCGACGCCAATGAACACCGCCACCTGCTCGGCATCGCCCTGGCTGCTGCTCAGTTGCTTGAGGGTCTGGCTCATGCGCTGGCCTCCTCGAATTGGCCCATGAAGAGTTGGTCAAGCTGCTCGATCAGTTGCTGCGGTGGGCGCTCGAAGTGCAGTCCATGGGTGGGCGCCTGGTGCCCACGAATGAACAGGTACAACGCCCCGCCCATTTGCTGCTCGTAGTCGTAGCCGGGCAGGCGCAGCTTGAGCTGGCGATGCAGGGCCAACAGGTACAGGCACAGCTGCAGGTCGTAGCGTTTGTCCAGCATGGTTTCGGCCATGGCCTCGGCGACATAGGCGCTGTCGGTGCTGCCCAGCCAGTTGGATTTGTAGTCCGCCACGTAGTAGCGGCCCTCGTGCTCGAAGGTCAGGTCGATGAAGCCTTTGAACATGCCGTTCAACTGGTTGGGCGCCAGTATCGGTCGCGGCGTACCGCCGAGGGTGTGTTCGCGTACCAAGGCATCGAGGCGTTCGACGTTCACGTTGCGGCTGGAGAACCAGAACTCCATCTCGACCTGATAGGTGCTCAACCCGGCTAGCGTGCACTGGGTGCCGTTGAAGCGCAGTGGGGCCTTGAGGTAATGGCTCAACCAGGCCGACAGCGGGTCGATCCAGCGCTCCCAGCCGCGCAGGTTGCAGCGCCGGGCCACGGCGTCGTGCAGGGCTTGCTCGTCGCTGGCAGCGTTGCCGAAGCCCTCATCGCCGGCCCACTCGAACAGCCCGTGCAGGAAAGTGCCCGGCCCCGCCCCGCGGGGGAAGGCGTGAATACCAACGCCGGCAGGCGGGTTCTGCTCGTCGTCCTGCTCTTGCAGGTTGGCTTCCAGCGCGGTGGCAGGCTCAGGGGCAACCGGCGACTCGGCGCCCATCCGCGCACGGTCGTCGGCGATGGCCAAGGCAGAGTAGCTGGCGATCCACCAGTTGGTCGCCAGCGCATGCAGCGGGCGCAAGGCCTCGCTTACCGTCGGGCGCGCAGGTGCCACATGGATACCCTCGGTTTGCGCAGGGGCCTTGCACACCGCGATGTCGTTGCAGCCCTTCGCGAAGGCGTCCACCACTTCAGCCAACCGATCAGGGGCAACCGTGCCTTCGCCTGCCAGCAAGTAGCCCAAGCCCGACTTGTGCAGGTCTATCGACGAGCCTCCGGTCTTGAACCCCTGGGGCGCCACGCAGATCCAGGTGGCGTAGCGGGCGCGGGTCAGGGCGACATACAGCAGGCGCATTTCCTCGCCCATGCGCTCATCGTCAGCGCGTTTCTGCGCAGGCTTTGCCGGGTCGCCCTTGGCCAGTTCAAGCACCAGGCTGTAATGCTCATCCTGTTGTTCATGGAACATCGGCGGCGCCTTGCTGCGGCCATCCACCGCCCTGGCGCTGCACGCGAACGGCAACATCACCAAGGGGTACTCCAGGCCCTTGGACTTGTGCACGGTCACCACTTTGATCAGGTCCGAGTCGCTTTCCAGGCGCAGAATTTCTTCCTCGCTCTGCTCCTTGATCTGCTCGGCCAGGTGGCGAATCAGCGCGTGCTCGCCATCGAGTTCGGCGGCGCTGCGCTGCAGCCATTCGGCCAGGTGCAGCAGGTTGGTCAGGCGGCGCTCGCCCTGTTCTTCAGCCAGCAAACGGGCCGGCACCTTGAAGGTTGCAAGCAGCCTGCGCAGCATGGGCAGCACGCCTTGTTGCTGCCACAGCAAGCGGAAGTCGCGGAACCACTGCACATGCGCGTCCCAGCACAGCTCGTTCTGGTTCAACTGCTCCAGGTCCTGCCAGGAAATGCCCACGCTGCGGGTGGCCAATGCCGCACGCAGCAAGCGGTCGCTGGTGGGCTGGGCGCAGGCCCGCAGGATGCACAGCAGGTCGGTGGCTTCTTCGCTTTCGAATACTGAGTCGCGGTCAGACAGATAAACGCTGGCCAGTTTGCGACGCGCAAGGGCCTTGCGAATAGCTTCGGCTTCCTTGCGGCTGCGTACCAGAATGGCGATATCGGCAGGCTTGAGTGCAGTGAGTTGGCCATCGCTGTTGCGCAGGCCCGAGGGTTTTTCTGCACTGCGGTCGAGCCAGGCCTGAATCGCCGAGGCGCATACCTCGGAGGCCTCGCGCAGGTAAGTGGCGTTGTTGAGTACTCCGTTGGTTTGCAGCTGCCAGAGGGTCAGGGCCTTCTGCTTTTCACCCTCGATCTCCAACGTATCGCTGCGGCCTTTGGCATCAACACCTTCGAACGGCACCGGGTTCTCCTTCCCCTCCTCGGCAAACCGGAACGCGGCTCGGGGGTGGGCTTCGGCGAACTTGAAACAATGGTTGGCGGCATCGACCATCGCTTGGGTGGAGCGGTAGTTGGTGCCCAGGGTGTAATGCCGGCCCTTGGTAGCCTCACGCGCCTTGAGGTAGGTGTAGATGTCGGCGCCACGGAACGAATAGATTGCCTGTTTCGGGTCGCCGATCATGAACAGGCCGCAGTCGGGCAGGTTTTCTCCAATGCAGTAGATTTTTTCGAAGATGCCGTACTGAACCGGGTCGGTGTCCTGGAACTCGTCGATCAGGGCCACCGGGTACTGCTGGCGAATGGTCTGCGCCAGGCGCGGGCCAGACGGGCCTTCCAGGGCACGGCCAAGGCGGTTGAGCAAGTCGTCGAAACCGATCTGCGCCCGGCGCAGCTTTTCTTCCTCGAAGGCGCCCTGCACTTCACGCAGAGCATGCAGCAGCAACTGCGCGCGGATGTCCTGCTTCGACTCCTCATGGTCGACCCAAGCATCGATGGCTTGAAACGCTGGGTGCGTGCCGATGGCACCGCCTTTGTTCAGCTTGAAGCGGGCTTGCCCGCATTTGCGAACGTGGCTACTGGCTTCGCCTCCCTGGCTCCAGGCGGCGATATCGCCAAGCATTTGCTCAAAGGTTTCGGGGGTTTTGGTGGGGTAGGACTTGCCGTTCAGTGCGCTGCGCGCGCTGTGCAGCAACGCCTCCAGCGCCACGATGTCGTTGGCCCAGGCTGCCCTTGCCTGCGCTTCGAGCACGACGCACTGCGCAGCCCAGTCAGCAGGCCCCTGAAGCAAAGCATCCAGTTGCGCGGGCGCTGTGATCGACATCCCTGCCTGCTGAAACTCGGCATCGCTACGCGACAGCAGCGGCGTCAGCGCTTCGCGTAGCTCGGTGGGGCTTTTGAAGCTATCCGTCACCACTCTGGCAACCTCAGGCGGCAGGCCATAGAACTGCTGGCGCCAGTAGTCCCTGACCACTTCATCGAGCAACTCGCGCTGGTCGGTTTCCAGTGTCTGGGTAAACAGGCTGCCGCTGTCGAAGGCGTGCTCGCGCAGCATCCGGTAGCACCAGCCATGAATGGTCGAAACCGCGGCTTCGTCCATCCACTCGCTGGCCAACTGCAACCGACGAGCACAGGCCGGCCACTGATCGGCGGGGTAACCGTTGCGCAGTTTCACCAGCAGCGGGTCGTGACGCTCATCAGGTGCCTGAAAGCACTGGGCAGCCTCGTTCAAGCGTGCGCGAATGCGGTCGCGCAGCTCTTGGGTGGCGGCGTCGGTGAAGGTCACCACCAGAATTTGCGGCGGCGTCAGCGCTTGCTTGAACGCAGCATCGCCCCCATGGCCCAGTACCAGCCGCACGTACAGCAAGGCGATGGTGAAGGTTTTGCCGGTGCCGGCACTCGCTTCGATCAAGCGGCTGCCATGCAGTGGGAAATCGAGGGGGTTGAGGTTAACCGCTGTCATTGGTCGTTTCCTGCGTCGGTCGAGGTGAAGTGGCCGAACAAGCCGCCATACAGGTGCTGGGTCCAAGCCACGAACTGGCCGCTCGCGCACAGTTGGTCGAAGTCGGCGTAGGCACGCCGCTGGGCGAACGAGCGCTCCACTTCACCCTTTTTCATGTAGCCGCCTTCATAGATATCGCGCGCTTTGTCGTAGGCCGAATCGCTGCTTTCCCCACCCGCTGCCAACCAGGCGAAGGCGCTTTCGCAGGCCACCGGCAGCGGCTCTTGCATGCCCGCCACCCAGGCCTGGAGCAGCGCTTGCAGCTGCTCCCGGGCCTGATGTTCAGGCACTGGCCGGAACACCACATCGCCATTCAAACCCACCAGAATGGTCGTGCAGGCAGGCCCGTTCAACTGCAACGCCAAGTGCCGCAACCAAGGCCGCACCAGGTGCTGCCAACGCAGGCTGTCGTCGCTGCACAGCTTCTTGCTGTCCAGTTGCAGGTAGGCTCGCTCATCCAACGCGTTGCGGCGAATGCCACCCAGCCAATCCTTGAGGCCGGGACGCTCGTCAGTGGCGTCAATAACGGCGGCGCTCTGGCCTTCTTCGAGTTCGGGCCAGGCTTGCAGTTGGGCGTGGTAACGCGCCAGCAGGCCCGGCATCGGCTCCACCAGCGCCGAGGCGCTCAAAGTGCCGAAGCCACCAAGTGGCAAGGCGCCCTCGCGTTGCAGGCGCTGCACTTGCTGGTCCAATTCGGTCAGGGCCTGTTCGGGCTCGTACGCCTCCTCGACCCAGCGCTTGAGCGCCTGGGTGAGGCGGTCCTGGTGTTGCCAGTTTTCCAGACCATCGAGCTGGAAGGCCTCGTCATCGCGGTTGACCAACTCGTCGTCATCGAAGTTGACCTTCAACCGCTGGCTGAAGAACGCGCCCACCGGGTCGCGCACGAACTCGGAAAGTTGCCGCAGGCTCAACGGCGTGTCCTGCACCAGCGCGGGCAGGCGTTCGCCTACTGGCTGCGAGTCGTGCTCGTCATGCACCTCGCGCCATTCGCTGGAGTAGGTGAACAAGCCATCAGGCCCCGGCTGGTTGGCGAAGTAGGCGGCGCTGAAGGGTTGCAGTGGGTGCTCCTGGGTCAGCGCTGGCAGCAGTGGCTGGCCGCTGGCCGAGCGCCAGCCGCTGGCCAGGTGGTCGCGCAATTGGCCAATCAGCACCGAGGGCACGCGCTCGCTGTTGTCGCGGATGTTGCGGCCTACCCAGCTCACATACAGCTGCTTGCGGGCCGACAGCAAGGCCTCCAGCAACAAGTACCGGTCATCTTCACGTCGCGAGCGGTCGCCGGGGCGATAGTCGTTGCGCATCAGGTCGAAATCGACCGGCGATTGCTGGCGCGGGTAATCGCCATCGTTCATGCCCAGCAGGCACACAACCTTGAACGGAATCGCCCGCATCGGCATCAATGTGCAGAAGTTCACCGCGCCAGCCAGGAAGCGCTGCGACAGGCCACCATCTTCGATACCGCTGAGCCAGGCCTCGTGCACCACGCTCAGCGGCAGTGGCTGCGCGAACTGCGCCACCTCGCAGGTGCGCAGCCAACCTTCGAGCAGCTTGAGCAATTGGTTGACCAGCAGTTCCTCTGTATCGTTTACCGGGCGGAAGAACACCTTCAACAAGGCTTGCAGGCGCTCTGCCCATTGCACCGGCGTGGCCGGTTGCTGGAGTTCCTGAAGGGCCACTTCCAGGTGGTCGAGCAAGGTCAGCAGCGGCCCGGCCAGGGCAGCTTCCAGCCCCGACACTTCGTCGTAGGGTTCGATGCCGTTGAGCTGAGGCGCTCGCCCAGCAGCGTAGCCCAGCAGCATGCGTCGCATTCCGAAGCGCCAGGTGTTCTGCTCGAGGCCCGCCGGCATGCCCAGGCTTTCGCGCTGCTCGGCATCGAGCCCCCAGCGCACACCGGCACCGTCGATCCAGCGTTGCAGGGTGGGTACGTCGGCTTCGTTGATCGTGAAACGCGCGCGCAAGGCCGGTACGTCCAGCAGGTCAAGAATGTCGCTGGCAGCGAAGCGGCTATGGGGCAGCTTGAGCAGGTGTTCCAGGGCAATCAGCAGCGGCTGGCGGCCGCGCTGGCCTTGGTCGGCCACGGTAAACGGCAGGTAGCGCGAATCACTCCTTGGCACCTGGCCGAACACTGCCTCGATGTGAGGGGTGTAGGCGTTGATGTCCGGCACCATCACGATCACATCCCGTGGGCTCAACTGCTTGTCGGCGCTGAAGCGGGCGAGCAGTTGGTCGTGCAGCACTTCCACTTCGCGCTGCATGCTGTGCACCACGTGAAAACGCAGCGAGCGGTCGGCGGTAGCGTCTACCGGCCCCCAGGCTTCGCGGGTTTCCGGCAGCGGGCGCAGCTCAAGAATATCGCTTTGCAGCTGGCCTAGCAGGGTTGCCGTATCCGGTTCGGTGAACAGGTCGATACGCCCGCCATTGAGGCCGTCGAGCAGGTGGCGATAGCTGCCGGGCTCGTCGTGGTAGTCGAGCAGGTTGATGTAGTCGCGCCCCTGCTTACCCCAGGCGGCGAGCAAGGGTTGGCCGTACTCGTTCGCAGCTGCGGCAACCTCACGGGCAGGTTGGCGGCGGTAGTGGTGCGCCAGCAAGTCTTTGTCGGCAACGATATCGCCCCAGTGGTGCCGGCAAGGGTTGTGCACGCACAGCAGCACCTGGCTGTAGCGGGAAAGCTCTTTCAGGGCTTCGAGCACCTGCGCAGGCATCGAGGAAATGCCGAACACCACAACCCTGCGTGGCAGCCCCTTTGGCGCCTGGGCAGCACTGCGCAGGTGGGCGACGAAGCGTTTGTGAACCCCGGCGCGGCTTTGCTCGAGCGCGCCCTCGCCAACGTCGGCCAATACCTTGCGCCATAGCTGCGCCTGCCACAGGTTCGGCGCATCCAATGGCTGCACAGTGCCCTTGATGTGTTGAAGTTGATCCCGCCCGGCAGCCCAGTCTTCCAGCCAATCGGCGCGGTACACCTGGTATTGGTCGAACAAGTCCGCCAACCGCTCGCACAGTTGGTGCAGCTTGCGCTGTTCATCGTCCTTTTCCAGAAAGCGCTGCAGGCTTGCGAAAACCGGGTTCGTGAGCAAGCTGGGCAGCAGGCGCATCAGCCGCCAGCTCAGCGCTGCCTTGTCCAGCGGCGAGGACTGCGGCGTGGTCTGCGCCCCCAGCACCCCGCGATACACCTGCCACAGAAAGCGCGCAGGCAACTGCACATCCAGCGCCGCGGCAATGCCGCAGCCACCCTTGTGCGGGTCTTCGGCCAGCGCCAGTTTCAGCCACTGGGCGATACCGTTGCTCTGCACCAGCAGCACCTCGTTCTCCAGCGGGTGTAGCGGGTGGCTGCGCATCCACTGCACCGCAAGGGCTCGCAGTTCTTCTAGATGATTGCCATGGATGACAACAAGACCAGGCTGAAGCTCCTGCATAGACACACATCCCTCTAGGTACGCTGGAGTGAAAGCTAATCAACACATGCGACACCCTGTGTCGCACGGGATCTTTCACGGAAGAAGCAAAGTGACGTCGTTGAACTGAGGCAGCGATTGGAGAAACGCTCCGGCAACCTCAAATGACTTCAAGCCGGTAGGTATCGGCGTCATCGACCAACTCAAAGAACAGCTCGCCATCCGAGGACCGAGGGCTGTCAGATGCGGAGGACCAGAACGAAGAGTGCTGCCTCGCATAGGTACAAAGCGCGGCCACCAACGGATGAGCCTTCCACAGCTCGGTCAGCTCACGTCGATGCAGGCCCGGCATAAAGAGCGGTGCAAGCTTCTGCTTTTGATCCAACGAAAGCTCAGCCAACTCCTGCCCATGCTGGCTGATCCACTTGCCAATCAAACGAATGTCGCTGTGGTAGCGCGCATCGGTCACCTGAAGCTGAGCAATACGGATTTTCTGTGGTTCTACAACAACCCTGCAGGCAACGTATTCATCACCATCAGCCAGCGGAGCACTGGCATTCTGCAAGGCGAGCTCAGGGGTTGGGCTGGCGTAAATTGCATGCCGGCGGGACGGCATATTTTTCGGCCGGAGAGACTCCCACAGGTTATCGACCACGTAGGGAACATTGCTGGGAACACGAATAGTCGACTGACGTCGAAAGCCCTTTTCTGCCGCCACCAACTGGCTAGACGGAATCGCTCGGAACAGCTCCATGTAAAACTCCTTAGAGTGAAACCTGGGGAAGCGGCAGTGGGGGCAGCTCTGGATCTACGTTGAAGCCGATCATAAAGAGTGCTTTCTCAATCTCGGCAATGGAGCCAATGCTTGGGTTGTAGGCCATCACTTGCTGCAGCAGCCTTCCTGCAAGTAACACCTGATCCGCCCATAGCAGGCACTGCGCGGCGTTGAGCTTGCGAAACTTGAACTCCCCCAGCGATGGATTTCTATTAGCGTCGCTTCTGCCCTCTCCCCACCGAAAGGCTAAATCAGCCGGCACACTGGGTACACCAGCGCGCAGGAGCCAATAACGAGCAAGCAGTCCCAGTGCAGCGCCAACGCGCCCGTCATAAATGATGATGTTGTCAGGGTCAGCCGCCGCGTAAACCTTTGTCATAGCGGAATTCATTAGGAGTTTCTTGCCATCGAATGCAGCAAGCCCTTGAGCAGATCCAGGCTGAAGCATTTGGACTGCATCCATGATCGATTGGCATAGCGTTTTTCGTTGGTACTGATCCTCGACCCAAGCCAGAGATTTATCACCAGGGCGACGCGCGACGCCCCCCCAGTGAAATATATCCAGGCATGCTTGGCGGGCAGCTGTTTGATCATGCGCCGCTAGCGCTTGCCGTAAACGGTCAGCAATGCATTGGAAAGAATTAGGCTTAGGGCTATCAGGCCAGGAGTAATGGAGAAATGCCTCCTGCAGCGAATGACACCACCAATGATGAACCGTTGAGACAATACGCCCTTTCCAAGGCTTCCAGTGCGAGCTGTGGCTGATACGATAGCTATGCAGTAGCCCTGCCCCCGCAGCTTTTCCCACTGGGAGCAAGCCACGCATCTCTTCCAGTACCTCTGGCTTGTCCCATAAATCAGCCAGGTACTGTGCAAAGGCCTTTTGATTTGCAGTCAGACTCATTCCCTTCCCCTTCAATAATCCTAACCCAGCGCTTCTAGATAAGACCTGCTGGGAGCACAGCCAGCATGCTATGAGCTTTTACATGCCGATTGAATCGTACCATCCAAATCATGTAGCCCCCTCGCCCATGAGCTCCCCTGGCTGATCGCCAGATCCCGCCAGAAACGAAACAGCAGCCCATCAGGATCCGGAGGGGACTCAAAGGTAGAGAAGTAAAAATCGGTAAGCCGCTCAGTCGCCAACACCTCCCCTTTCATCGCAGCCCACTGCAACCAGTATAGGCCAAGCGCAGGATCATACTCAGTTGACTCCTCATCCAGAGCCAGCCTGCCGAGTAAGAAACACGCCATCGCGTCATGCTCCGCCGCACCTTTCTTGTACCAGCTGATGGCTTTGCCATGATCAGCGATAACACATTCGTCCCCTCGCTCATACAAGCTCCCCAATGCTTGCGCAGCACAGGGAATCCCAGCCTCGAAAGCCTGCTCGTAATAGTCGATAGCCAAGACAGGGTTGACGGCCAGCCCCTTCCCATAGAAAGCCTGCTCGGCGAGGTTGAATAGCGCCTCGGCAGAGCCCATCACTGCTGCAAGCTTGAATAACCGTCGAGCCAGCGCAGGGATTGCTTTCAGCCGCGCCCCATTGAGCCACAACCAGCCCAGATCATTGAGAGCCTCGGCATCCCCCTGCAAAGCCTGCCCGCGCAGCTCCGCATATCGGTGGCGAACTCTGATCGGATCAACCAAGCCAAGCAGTGGATTGGCTGCTTTGATTTGGTGATAAGTCACGCCGGCCACCCCACTCAACTCCATTACTCGTAGCGATGGCATACCGATGCCGGCATACAAGCGCGTTAACTCATCAAGCTCGGCAAGCTCAACGTGCTCGGCACGGGGAAGAAGGTTGTCCATGAGATTGAACACATCTGCAGATTTGCTCATGCTGCCGCCTCATCGGTGATCCTGCCTGTGCATTCTCACCAGCTTTGCGACAGCTCATGTCGCATGCAGACAAGGACGACAATTTGGACCAGCTACTCCGTCACGATCTGATTCTTCGCCTTCTCCCTGGGAAGGAAAACGCCATCAGCATCAACACCATTCGGCAACGGGTGGCAAACCAAGGGATTGATGTCAGCATAAAAACCATTCAGCGAGACTTGGTTGATCTCGGACTGCAATACCCTCAGATACGCAGCAAGCCCATGGGCAAAGCCAATTTGTGGTGGGCCGAAAAGTCGTTGTCACGTCTATACATGCTGCCAACCGATGCAATGAATCTCGTCATGATCATGAATCACGCAGCCCGATTTGGCATGGCAGCTCAGGTGCAGAAACTAGCCCCGATACGGGACTATGCAATCTCCTTACTCAAGGGAAACCGCCCTGCTCAGGACTGCTCTGGCAAGGTCATCAGCAACACTCGCTTCGTCGTGCTCGAGCCAAGCCCAGTAAATCCTGAAGTGCTGGAAGTCATCCAAAATGCTCTACTGGATGATGACTCTGTCGAGGTTCTTTACCTCAAGCGCGGAGCCCACGAGCCACGCCTGCTTCACCTCAAACCCTTGGGGCTTTCCTACCAGGACTCCAACATCTACCTGTCATGCATTTTCAAGGGTTTGCCAAAAGGCCAAGTCGCCGCCCTCCCCCTGCATCGTTTTCAATCCGCCAAAACCACCCGGGACAATCTGGAAGCACCTCACGACTTCGATATCAACTCGAACGAGGCCAGACGAAGCCTTATCAGTCAGAGATCAGAGCACCCTGTTCGCTTGAAACTGCGTATTTCGCAAGCCCTCTATGAGCGTCTGCACGAAAACGCACTCACCACCGATCAACAGCTACAACCGACAGCCGATGGCTGGTGGTTGATGACAGGCAGCCTGCATCTCAGTCAAGGACTGGACCTATGGCTGTTAAGCCAAGGCGAATACCTGGAGGTTCTCGAACCCATTGAGCTGAGAGAGCAAATCGCTACTTCGGCGAAACGGATGGCGGCGCTGTACGAAAAAAGCTAATGCGACACAGGCTGTCGCATACCCGAAGCACCCTGTCTCCTGCCATCTAACCACGGAGACTCAGCGATGAAGACCTACTCTGCCTTCCTGCAACGTGTGACGCCCAATGCGGGACCGCGCGCCAACTTTACGATCACGGTACAGGCCGTCAGCTCCGAGATGGCGCGAGTGACAGCCGAGGCCCAGTACCCCGGCTACAAATGTGCCAACGCTCCCGTGCAGGTACGCTAAAGGTGCTCAAGCCACGCTTTGGCAAATCGGGACTTCGAGACTACCTCTACTACCTGTTCAACCAGGAAGAAAGTCTCGAAAGCCCCAAAGCTGCGCTCGACCAGATGGCAGCTCAAGAAGTACCCCACCTGGATACTTACGAAGTTGGTCTTATCGCCGCTAAACAAGCGGAGGCTGACCGGTTTATGGGGCTTGTTGAAGGTGCCATGCACAAGCACCTATCCAGCCCGACAAGGCAGCGCTTTACGGCTTACGGGTTGGATCAGGCATGGCGACCATTGCGGCTATTTGATGAGGCCCATTGGATTCATGGCGGCCCCACCTGCCCGCTACCACAGGAGTTTCTGGCTAGCCTAGGCAGCATCGTGCACATCCATCTGCTAGAGCAAAACGATACAAGACTACCGTCTGGATTTCGCGCCTATCGCTGGAGGTCAGAAAGTGACTTGGTAGAGTTTTGGGCAAGCCTCTACCTCTCCCGCGAAATGAGCTGGTTCTTAGAGCTGGACTGGGAAAGCTACTTTATGTGGCAGCCACGTGTTGACTGCATTGCCACAGTGAGTGTCGGCTGGGGGGCGACACCTAGCGCAGCTGTGAATGCTCTGCTGGCATCAGCAGAAACGACGAATCCAAGCCACTTCGATGGTGAGATTTTGATCATTGAAGGTGGTATAGACACACGCATCGGAGATTACGTCGATATCGTGGATACGCTGGAGCGAAGCCTCGAACTGGACTTTGTCACCACTGGCTGGGTAAGCCTGAACTATTCGGGTTATGGCCTGAAGCTCCTGAGGTTCCGCCATCCATAACTAGGCAACACCACTCTCCTCGCCAATATCCCAGGCTGGTGCCTCAGTCTGATCTGGAGGCAACGAATGAAAAAACGCTCAAGATGCTTCCGCCAAGCACAGGCCAAATGTCGACCGGCAGGTCGACAGACAGCCCTGCACCAACGACGTTTGCCTGAAATGCTCAGCAGTGCGGATCAAGCCCTATTGACTGAATTCCTCTGCCAACTTGACTCCGCAAAGCTGCGGCAAACCTCAGAGAACGAATCATGGTCTGTCTTCTCAACACCACTTCCCCACCCCTGAACATCCAGTTGGATTGCGGGCAATCAGTCTCCGTTGAGGCCTTCATGTACGACCTGACTTATGCAGGGCTCATTGAGGGAACGCCCAATGAAAGCCTCAACACCTGGATTATCGAGCGCGCGCTGACTCGCCACGAGGCGCTATGGGGAGAGCGCCAGATCTACATGATTCCGCCTGTAATGGATGTCAGTGATCCTGCACGCCCTACCCTGCCGCGACTCAACCTGCATGTATGGCTCTGCTCAGAGTCGATAAACCCGATGTTCGATGGCTCCCAGCTCGTGGTCACCTGGTTTGTGGACGAGTGCCATATGCAGCCACTGGCGGAGGTTCTTTCAAGCGCCATTCGACATCTGCCATGGAAGCAGTTGGCGCGTGACTTCGACTATTAATCCCACCAGTCAAAAACATTGCTGCCCCACCTTTGAAAGCCTTGGTATGGTCTGACTTTCATCACAATCACAGGGAGTTATCGCATGCACTACCAGGCTTTGAAGGAGCGCCACCGCCAAGAACGCGACCAACAACATCCCAATCTCAGCCTACGACTGCATCGAGCCCTGAGCTGGCTGAACCGGGCAGAACACGCCGAAGATATTGATGGCCGATTCATTTTTCTGTGGATCGCATTCAACGCAGCCTACGCCACAGATATCGACGAGCAGCAACGGCTATCCGAACAGGAAACCTTCAAAGCCTTTCTCGAAAAACTGTGCTCACTTGATAGCACCAACAGCATCGAGAAGCTCGTCTGGTCAGAGTTCCCCGGTAGCATCCGGGTGCTACTGGACAACCCGTATGTTTTCCAAAGCTTCTGGGATCATCAAAGCGGGAAAATCAGCGAAGAACAGTGGAAAGAACGCTTCGCCAGCGGAAAAAAAGCAGCAGCTTTGGCGCTGGCCAACCGAAACACGCTTGCGGTACTTGGCGTGATGTTCAACCGGATTTACACCCTGCGAAACCAGCTCATACACGGTGGCGCGACTTGGAATGGCCGGGTTAACAGAGACCAACTGCGAGACTGCAGCAACCTTCTCAGCAAGCTAGTGCCATTGATCATCCAGATCATGCTGGATAACCCAGACACCTTATGGGGCGATGCCAACTACCCCGTGGTTGGCTGAGAATGGACACCGGTTTATCTTGAATAGATGCACCATGCCCAGAGCCCAAAACCCGTCATCCGCGTGCCATCGAGCGTATCCGCGAAACCGGCTTGATAAGACTTTCCGCCGGGATGCCAAACAAACTATGCAGCTTCCATATCATCGGCAGGGTTAAGGAGCGTGTGCCGTTCAGCACCTCGTACACACGATTGGTACGACCGATTGCAGGACTCAGATCGCTTGCGCTCAGCCCCGACTGCTCCATGCGAAACTTGATGGCGTCTATCGGATTGGGCAGGTCTACCGGAAAGTGCTTGGCTTCGTAGGCTTCCACCAAAGTCAGCATAACTTCAAAGCGATCACCCTCCGGAGTACCGGGCTCAGGTTCATGATCGAAAAGCGGCGAGAGCACCTTAAGCGCTGCGCGGTAATCCTGATCATTGCGAATAGGGCGAATGTTCATGGTGTTCACTCCATTTCAACGGTATCAGCATCAATGGCATCGTATTGCCGGTGCGTACCAATGAACTTGATGTAGATGGCACCGAAGCGATAGGTCACGGCAACGACCAACCGGTAGTCATTCCCCTTGATGTTGAAGACCACGCGGCGACTCTTGAGAATGCTCGCGCTGCGGAACTTTTCCTTTATCTCTGTCGGGCTTTTCCAATCAGCCTTCTTGGCCTCATCGATCCACGCCAGGAGCGACTGCTCGGCATCCGGGCACAGCTCCCAAGAGAGCTTTAAGATGGCTGATGGCGATTATTCTCATGGCCCGATGACAGTCCCAAATTGGGACTAAAGGCAAGCTGCACTTGCCTACCACAGTGACGCCACGGTATCCCATCTACCCAAGAAGCCTCTGACAGTGGTGCATTGGTCATAGACGCACCACTGCCCATAACACCGTCATACCAGTGTGTGGACATCGGCTCATTTCTCGGTCAATCGAGGAATACCTTGGTCACAGTCACTAAATCGCCCCTGATTTTCCTAGAGAAAGTCAGAGGAGCTTTGGGTGTCCAAAAGGTGTCGAGCTTAAGCCTGCTGGAGAAGCCCGCTGTCGATATCTGAAAAATTGCTGATCTTCACTGAGCCATCAGGAAAACGGGCAATTACTTCCAATTGACCACCCATAGCTTCGATATGGCTACGCAAGGTGGAAATGTACATGTCAGTACGCCTTTCCATCTTGGCAATGGATGGTTGTTGCACATGCAGCACCTCAGCCAGCACCTTCTGTGAAAGGCCACGCGCCTGCCGCAGTTCATTGAGTGGCATCTCTGCAAGCAGATGTTGGGCTTTGGCCTCTACTCTGGCCTGAGATTCAGGTGCCATCTTTGCGCGCAGCTCTGCAAATTTTTTAGCCATCTATCAAACCTTCCTTCCGAAGCTGCTCCAGATGTTCGTCATACAGACGGTCAGATAACGGAACGTTGATTTCATACCAACGACCATCGCCAGTCTTGTCGCCGCCGATCAACAAGATGGCCGACCTCCTGGGATCAAAAGCGTAAAGGGTTCTGTATGGTCGACCTTCGTGCTGAGTTCTCAGCTCTCTCATATGGCCATGGCGTGAGCCATTGATTCCGCTGCTATGAGGAAATCCAAGTGTCGGGCCTCGCTCTTCCAGGAGCCTAACCGAGACAGCAACAGACTCTTGCTCCTCAGCAGATAAGCTCTCCCACCAGTCACCGAATTCGTCGGTGTATTCAATATCCCAAGTCATGGAGAAAATATAACCCCAAAGGAATATTCCATCAATGGAATATTTTGTTCATGACGACGAGAGCGGCGCGAAGCGTAATGCATCCTGCAGATGAGCTGGAGCCAAGTGCGCATAGCGGCTGGTCATAGCTTGGCTGGAATGGCCCAGGATTGCCATCACTCGCTACGTTTTTACACGGCCAGGGCCGGAAGTGGACGATCCAGGGCTGGACCTGGGTTTATCTTGACCGGACGCACCAATATCCGAAACGCATGCACATCCGGTTTTTCGCAATTCCCTAGAGCTCCTTGCCCACCTAGATATGGCGCAGCTCATCAAAAAACTGCGCCACATTCGCAATCGTAAATGGCGCGGTTCTGGAAACTGCGCCAATATTGCGCCAACAGCATTTAAACGGTGCCAATTCAGCAATGCCTTCAAGCACTGAAATACTGAACAGCACCCAAGCATCTGGAAACGGATTGACACTGGCAGAGCTCCTAGCCAGGCACCCTGATATAGCTCGAAGAACAGCACAGCGGTTATGGATTACGAAAAGTTACTGTCGAGTGTCATCCAGCTCGTAGAAGACGCGGGCGAGCTTCTAATTGCCGAGTGGCAGCGCCCGAATGGACCTCGTGGCTCAGGTGATAAGGCAGAAATCGATATCGAGATTGAGTCCATGCTGAAGCCCGGGCTGCTTCAGTTACTCGACTGCGACTTCTGGGGAGAAGAAACAGGTTATCGACTCACTGGAGCACAGCATTGCTGGGTTGTTGACCCCAATGACGGAACTGCCGACTTTCTAAAAGGCCACAAAGGCTCAGTCATATCGGTCGGTCTGCTCGAAGACTCACAACCGGTGCTTGGCGTGGTCTATGCCCCCGTTCTAGAGGGAGAGCAACCTGACTGCATCGCGTGGGCCAAAGGTTCGCCAACGTTGCTGCGCAATGGAAAACCGGTCGCCATAACTCTTCCCCACAAGGAATGGAATCAAAGCAGCAAAGTCATGGTTAGCACCGCAGCAAAAGGCAAGCCCGAGCTCAATTCAGAATTGTGTTCCCCCGGTAGCTTTGTTGCGATGCCCAGCATCGCCTATCGACTGGCGCGAGTAGCAGCGGGGGATGGGGACGCAGGAGTATCACTTGTACCCGTATCAGCGCACGACGTGGCTGCCGGTCATGCACTGCTAATTGGTGCCGGTGGAGTGCTAGTCGATCAAGATGGCATCGGCATTACGTATGCCACAGAAGTCAGCATGCAGACTGTCTCCCGGAAATGTTTTGGCGGCACTGCAGAGGCCTGCCAGGCACTGGTCAGCCGGAACTGGAACAAGGTGTTTATCTAGCCTTAGCCAGCCTTGGCCGCCACTGTGTTAGCGAACAGCTCTAGCTGCGTGCGGTATATCCTGCGGTCACGTCGCGCTCCTTTATCCTTGCCAAGATCCACTCCTGCACCTCGGTGTCGACCCAGCCGACGCAACGGTCGCCCAACGAGACCGGCTTCGGGAAGCTGCCCTCCCCGATATACCTGTAGATGGTCGATCTGGCTGTATGCGTCCGGGCATCACGCCTTGCGTGATTAAAGTGGCTGCCACTTATGCGGTAGCAATTGATCGATGTCACTCGCCCGCTGCGTCGGCAGGCGC
>LNDO01000014.1 GCA_001465025.1 Pseudomonas sp. Ga0074129 | reverse complement strand
TCGGCGTCGGCGAAGGTCATCTGCTTCATCGGAAAACTCAGCGGGTGGAATCCGGGTATTTTGCCAAAATCAGGAAGTCTTTTTCAGAGTTTCCCTAATCGTGCCGCTGATAGACGCCTTCCTTGGTGAAGACCTGAGTAACCCGCCTGAGTCTGCCGTGCCAGCGCTTGAGGCTGACCCGTATTACCGCCTCATCAACTATGCGGTGGTGCCGTTTCTCTGGTTTGGCATGCTGTTCAATTGCATCTTCCTCGCCACCCATGAGCTGCCTTGGTACAGCTGGTTGGCAACCGCGGTGCTGACCGGCTCGATGCTCGGTGTTGGCCTGAACCTCAGTCACGAACTGGGCCACAAGAAAGACTGGTTGGGCCGCAAAGTCGGCTTGTTCAACACCGCGCTGGGCGGTTACGGGCATTTCTCCATCGAGCACAACCGTGGCCATCACCGTCACGTGGCCACCCCGGAAGACCCGGCATCCTCGCAGATGGGCGAAAGCATCTACCGTTTTATGTTCCGCGAACTGCCGGGTGCTTTCTTCCGCGCCTGGGATTTGGAGGCCGAGCGCATGCAGCGTCAGGGCCGCTCAATCTGGAGCCTGGACAATGAAATCGTCCAAGCTGGCCTGGTCACGCTGGCTCTTTACGGCGGTCTGATCGCCCTGTTTGGTCCGGCAATGGTGCCGGTGCTGTTGCTGGTCGCCTTCTGGGGTGCCTTCCAGCTGACCTCCGCCAACTACATCGAACACTACGGCCTGGTGCGTAAAAAACTGCCCAATGGCCGCTATGAAGCCTGCCAGCCTCATCATTCGTGGAACAGCAATCACGTCCTCTCCAACCTGATGCTGTTTCATCTGCAGCGTCACTCTGACCACCACGCTCACCCAACACGGAGCTACCAGGCCCTGCGCGACTTCCCCAATGTGCCTCGCCTGCCAGCCGGGTACACAGGTATGTTCCTCGTGGCCTACGTACCGCCGCTGTGGTTTCGCCTGATGAACTCGCGCCTGATCGCTGCCGTGAACGGCGATATCAGCCGCATCAACTTCCTGCCCGCCAAGCGTGAGCAACTGATCCGCCAATACGGCCTGCAGGCTGAGGCGCAGACCCCACAGCAGGAGGCCGCATGAGCCGACATGAGTGTCCGGAATGTGGATATGTTTACGACAGCCAATTGGGTGACCGCTACACCGGCTATCCGCCGGGTACCCCGTTTGCCGACTTGCCAGAGGACTACAACTGCCCGCAATGCTGCGTGCGCGACAAGCCTGACTTCATCGCCCTAGATGAAAGCCAGGCCCAGGCCGGTTAACACCTGTCGCGGCTAAAGCGGGGTGCCGCCCAGCCCCTCCCACAGATCGAGGCGCAAGCCGCACTTCCACAGGCACCACCACCTGTGGGAGGCGCTTCAGCGGCGAAGCCATGCAGGGCTGAGCCCTAGCGCTGTTTGTATTGCGTAGGGCAGTAGCCGCGGCTGACATTGGGGTCGCGCAGTTGCAGGTGTTTGGTCTGCCGGCCGCTGACGCGGGCGCGCCAGAGTTTGAAGCTGCCGGCTTTCAGGCTGCGGCGCATCAGGGCGATGATCTGCGCTTCACTGAGACCAAACTGGCTGTCGATCGCCTCAAACGGCGTACGGTCTTCCCAGGCCATTTCGATGACCCGCGACCACTCGTGCTCTGTCAGTTGCATGCTGCCCCTCACGTCAGGCCCCGTTCGGTTAACCGATGTTCGCCGCTTTAGCACGCGCCGCATGCAGCTTTTTGTAGCTCTCGATCAGGCGCAGGTGACGGTCAAGGCCGTCCAACTGCAGGTTGGTCGGCGTCAGCCCATAGAAACGCACGCTGCCGTCCAGCGAGCCCAGCGCCGCGTCCATGCGTGGGTGGCCGAACATGCGCCGGAAGTTCGGCTCAAAGTCGGCCAGTTCCAGATCGCTGTCCATCTGCACTTCCAGCACCGCGTTCAGGGCCTGATAGAACAGCCCGCGCTCCACGGTGTTGTCGTTGTACTGCAGGAAGGTTTCGATCAGCTCTTTGGCATCGTCGAACTGCTTGAGGGCGAGGTGAATCAGCAGCTTGAGTTCGAGAATGGTCAGTTGGCCCCACACCGTGTTGTCATCAAACTCCACGCCGATCAGCGTGGTGATGTCGGTGTAATCGTCCACGTCGCTGTTTTCCAGATTGCGCAGCAGCGACTTCAAGCCACGGTCGCTCAGGCTGTGCAGGTTGAGGATGTCGGCACGGAACAGCAGCGCCTTGTTGGTGTTGTCCCAGATCAGGTCCTCGACCGGGTAAATCTCCGAATAGCCCGGCACCAGAATCCGGCACGCGGTGGCGCCGAGGTCGTCGTACACGGCCATGTATACCTCTTTGCCCAGGTCTTCGAGGATGCCAAACAGCGTCGCGGCCTGCTCGGCATTGCTGTGCTGACCCGCGCCGGAGAAGTCCCACTCGACAAAGGCATGATCGGCCCGCGCGCTGAAGAAACGCCACGACACCACGCCGCTGGAGTCGATGAAGTGCTCAACAAAGTTGTTCGGCTCCATCACCGCCTGGCTTTCAAAGGTCGGCTGCGGCAGATCATTCAAACCCTCGAAGCTGCGCCCCTGCAGCAACTCGGTCAGGCTGCGCTCCAGTGCCACTTCAAAGCTGGGGTGCGCCCCAAAGGAGGCAAACACGCCGCCTGTTCGCGGGTTCATCAGCGTCACGCACATCACCGGGAATTCGCCCCCCAGCGACGCATCCTTAACCAGCACCGGGAAACCCTGCGCTTCCAGCCCTTGAATGCCGGCGAGGATGGCCGGGTACTTGGCTAGCACTTCGGCGGGCACGTCCGGCAGGACGATTTCGCCTTCGAGAATCTCGCGTTTGACCGCCCGCTCGAAGATTTCCGAAAGGCATTGCACCTGCGCTTCAACCAGGCTGTTGCCCGCGCTCATGCCATTGGAGAGGTACAGGTTCTCGATCAGGTTGGATGGGAAGTACACCGTCTCGCCATCGCTCTGGCGCACAAACGGCAGCGAGCAAATACCGCGCAGGGTGTTGCCCGAGTTGGTGTCGTACAGATGCGAGCCGCGTAGCTCGTCGTCCGGGTTGTAAATCGCCAGGCAGTAATCGTCGAGAATCTCCGCCGGCAGGGCATCTTTAGGCCCCGGCTTGAACCAGCGCTCAGTGGGGTAATGGACAAACGCCGCCTGGGCGATTTCCTCACCCCAGAACTGGTCGTTGTAGAAGAAGTTGCAGTTGAGCCGCTCGATAAACTCGCCCAGCGCCGAGGCCAGCGCACTCTCCTTGGTCGCGCCCTTGCCGTTGGTGAAACACATCGGCGACTGCGCATCGCGGATATGCAGCGACCAGACGTTGGGCACAATGTTGCGCCACGAGGCGATCTCAATCTTCATGCCCAGCGTGGCCATGATCGCCGACATGCGCGCGATGGTTTCTTCGAGGGGCAGGTCCTTACCGAGGATGCGCGTGCCTTCACCGGCCGTCAGCGCCGGCATCAACAGCGCCTGCGCATCGGCATCGAGGTTCTCCACCTCTTCGATGACAAAGTCCGGCCCGGCTTGCACCGCCTTCTTCACCGTACAACGGTCGATGGACCGCAAAATGCCCAGGCGGTCCTTCTCCGAGATATCGGCGGGCAACTCGACCTGAATCTTGAAGATCTGCTTGTAGCGGTCTTCGGGGTCAACAATGTTGTTCTGCGACAGGCGAATGTTCTCGGTGGAGATGTTGCGCGTGTCGCAATACAGCTTCACAAAGTACGCCGCACACAGCGCCGAAGAGGCCAAAAAGTAATCGAACGGCCCCGGCGCAGAGCCATCGCCCTTGTAGCGAATGGGCTGGTCAGCGACCACCGTGAAGTCATCGAACTTGGCCTCAAGACGGAGGTTGTCGAGGAACTTGACCTTAATTTCCATGCGGGAATACCAGAAGACGGGCTAAACGAATGGCGGCCATTATCCGGGTTTTCGGCGGGAAGTGGTGTGCAGCGGCTTGCGTTGAACCGGTTATGGCCAGATGCATCAATGCTTATGGCAAAAAATACTTGTACAACCAACGCTGGATAAATAGCATTGCCCCCGCGACGCCGGGCCCCTCTGACAGCTTAATCGCTGCCATGTCGGAGTTGCAGTTTGTACAACTTCGACACTAAGGAGGGGCTATGACTGCCCTAGAAACGTTTTTATTGGCCGACTTTCTCGGCACCGCAACGTGGTTGTGGCTCATCTTCATCAGCATCGTAATTGCACTGTTGGTCTTTGACCTTGGTGTATTACACCGTGAACATCGAGAAATTGGTGTTCGTGAGAGTTTGTTCTTGTCCGCCGGTTATATCTCTGCAGGCCTGCTATTTGGCTTGTGGGTTTGGTATATGAAAGGCGCAGGCTCCGGCATGGAGTTCTACACAGGCTTCTTGATTGAAAAATCACTGTCCATGGACAACGTATTTGTCATGGCCATGATCTTCAGTTTCTTGGCCATCCCTCGTAAATACCAGCATGAAGTTCTGTTCTGGGGCATCTTGGGCGTGATTGTATTGCGTGCCATCATGATCGGCCTAGGCGCTCACTTGGTCAGTGAGTTCAGTTGGATTCTTTATGTGTTCGGCGCATTTTTGCTGCTGACCGGTATAAAGATGCTGTTCGCCAAAGTGGATGACCACCCTGACTTGGATAACAACTTCTTTGTCAAATACCTGCGCAAACACATGCGCATCACTGACAAACTGCATGAGGGCCGCTTCTTTGTGCGTCAGCCTGACGCCAACGGCAAGTCCGTGCTGTGGGCGACCCCGCTGTTTTTGGCACTGGTTCTGATTGAATGTGCGGACCTGGTTTTTGCGGCCTGAATTCATAGAATAAGTGCAACGCTTGAAACGATAGGCAGAGGGCCAGCCACCGGTAGAATCCAGGCTCTCACACCAAAGGATTCAAGCGCA
>LNDO01000013.1 GCA_001465025.1 Pseudomonas sp. Ga0074129 | reverse complement strand
TCTGCGCTTGAATCCTTTGGTGTGAGAGCCTGGATTCTACCGGTGGCTGGCCCTCTGCCTATCGTTTCAAGCGTTGCACTTATTCTATGAATTCAGGAATTGAAGGCAGATACTACGCAGCAGATCAATAGTCGAAAGAATGTTAATCGAGTCCATCGACTGGATAGGATCATCTATCATGATTACATCAATAGCGTTTCCTTTGTCATCTACTGCGTGGAGCGCGCTTGCAAGAAATACGCTTAAGCTCAAAATATTGGATTGGGCGGCACTGAAGTAAAGGATTGGTGAAATTTGTATCCCATCCTCATCGCTAACCACAATATTCAGGCCTGGTTTATCAGCATCAAAGTCAGCCTTAAACTCTACTTTCTTAAATGAGGGGTGCGGATCGATTTTTCGATAAATAGAGTTAATAAGATCTTCGTAGAAGAAATTATTAATAAAGGTTTTCAGCTGCTGAATTACCACCTCTCTTTCTGCTAACAGAATGTCATTGACTTTATTTCGTTGATCAAGCTTCAACTCTACAGCAGCCAAGTCTTCTTGCAGGGACAGACGCTTAATATAGGGCTTAAATGAAACTATCAACTCAAGCAGCAGCTTGAAGCCATTAACTAAGCGTTCAAGGCTATCATTCCGCAGAAGGAGTTCACTTATGCTACCCCTCATTAGAGATTTAATCTTTTCCAGATCATTCTCGCCCTTAACATCAATCAATCCAGCAAGGCTTTCATAGAAAGCATTTATCGCTGATTGAGATCGTGCAAGATCTAGTCCCAAGCTTTCTTTTTGAGACCTGAGTAGCGAGAACTCAACCCAGCTCCCATCAGCCTGCATTTTCTGTTGCAGGTTGTTGCACTGGGAAACGAGAGACTCACAGTTTCGCCTGTGACTCTCCAACTCATCCGCAACTTCGGCTTTCTTAGAATCACAATGGCTTCTGAGGTCTGCAGAGTTGAGCGCATTTTCAGTCAAATATTTAAGCACCAAGAGATAAGGATCCAAGCCACTTCTAGTACTGTACTCAGAAGCTAGAGCCTGCAACTCCAAATCATTTTCCGATATCTTATTTTTGAGAACATCTATTTGCTCTGCCAAGCCCGTCTGGCGGAGCACCAGACCTACCCGCTTTTCTGAGAGCAGGCGCACTTCTGCCTCAGCGCGCTGTATCAGTTCATCTTGAGTAAGATTCCATACAGTTTTTTCCAGCTCGCCAATTCGATTCTCTAAAGCCTTTTTTTCCGACTCAAGGGTAGATTTTTCACGTTCAGCCTGAGCTAGTCGACCGCTTAGATCTTTAGATTTCCCTTGAAGGCCAGTGAGTTGAAGAATATGTACCTCTCTCGCTGCCCGAGTAATATCGTCAATTTCACTCAATAGCTTTTCTTTACGCAACCTAGAGAGCGCAAGCTTATCTGTGTTTTCTTGACTCAATGCAGACAACAGATGCTGGCCTTTGACTTTATCCAACAGTTCATCAGCAGACTCATGATTTGCGCTGCATAAAGGGCAAACATGAGACGGCCATGTATTAAGATACTCAACCCCTGTAGCAACAAGCCGTTCGTGCACGCCCATCTGATCGGTCAGCGCTTTCTGGGTCGTATGTATCTTTTGCTCAAACGCCTTGATGGTATCGAGCTCACTAAAGCACCGCGTCAACCTATCGATCTTATCTTGATCTATAAGAGACAAACCTACAGGATCAAACAAGAGAAAGTCCGAAGTAATCTTTAGCGCAGAAGCCTTTTTAATTTCCTCCGCCAAATCGCTCAATTTTGAATTATCTAGACGAACTGCAATTTCTTTTTCCGCTATATGCTGTCCAAGAACCTCGACTCGCGCGCGATGAACCGACATCTCAGAATAAATCGGGCCAGCATTATCAATCGAATTCCTGAGCAATAAAGCCCTATCGTCAGACTCTTTTAGCTCTTTCTTTAAATCTTCTGCAGATTTAGCCAGGCCCAGCAACTGAGAAGAACTGCCCGAACGCGCCTCACCTAATGATTTCTGACTTGTGACAATCTCGCTAAGGCGCGCTTCAGTATCAAAATATTCGTTTAAGCTTTCACTGATCGAAACAATTCTTCCAAGGCGGTCATTTGTCAGCTGAAGATCTGACTCACACTTATTATATCCATCTAACCGCAACTGGTAATTATCAGCATCAATCACCCCTTGCGAAAGGCGAGCAGAAGTATCACTCTTCTCCTCAATAAATCTCCTATGAAACTCCATATCGGCCGTCTTAGCGACTCTATTCGAGAGTGCTTCTATCGTCCGAGTATTTGACTCCAGCTCCACAGTGAGTTCGTGCTGCCTTGAGACAAGACTCGAACTTAGTGCGTGCTCACTCTGAGAAGAAAAACCTTCATCAGCCAGAGTGATATTTTCACCGAGGTCATTGAGTTTAGAGGCTTCTGCGTTGAAACGCTCAAATATGGAAAGGTCTACTGGCTGCTCAAGCTCCTCAATGAGCTCCTCGCGCTGTCTATTAAGATCAATTAGCTCAGCACTGTTATCAGCCATAAGCGCTGTTAGCTCTTTACGGGCAATTTCGGCTTCACCACCGAAACCCTCCATAAATTTCTCATATCTCTGTTGCGGCTTTGCTTCTCTAAGAAATCTGTCAATCTCATCCTGGCTCAAAATCACTCGTCGGAAATAATCATTCTCCCGACCTTCATTGTTTCCAATTCGTAAATCTCGCCCATTAGATCTAACAGTAGGAAGCGTTCGAGCAAATGGCTCAGGCCAGGTTGTATCAATTACAACTCGGGTAGCGATATTTTCATCGGCATATTTATTCCTAAGTATCTTTTGCCCAACCTTATCATGTTTTGTAATACGAGCAGCGCTCTCGTAATTAGCCTTATTGTACTCCCCCCCAAGTCGCTCCAGATGATTGGTTACAGCCCACTCAACCGCATCATAAAATGAGCTTTTACCAAACCCATTTGGCGCAAATATGGCTACAAAGTCAGAAGGAACATCGCCCGCATTGGTAAAATCAAAAGTCCCTTCAGATTTTAGCTTATAAGCGCGAAACGCTTCGATCTCAACTTTTTTGATTTTCATCTTTATTCAGAAATTCTATAATTTTATTAATCATATAGGCGCGCTTTTCTTTGGACTCAACCTTCTGATCCAGCGGTGCGCCACGCACGAATTTTTCCAGGGAAAGCAAAGTTTCTCTTGGCTCATTTACGCGCGAATCAAGTGTCAAATCGGAACCAAGCAGTTGCTTTTCCAGCTCAACAGCCAGCTCATCGGGCGTAGGCATTTCAGAACAACCATCTAGCACTACTTTACGAGCAGAAAATTTATTATTTTCAATTTCATACTTTTCCCACATCGACACTTTCTGAGTCGTAACGAAGGCCAAATACAAATTCCATGACGCCAAGTTCCCTTTCGGCTGATAATGAACAGAAACAAAACCTTGAATTGCGCGCCAGTGTTTAATGATATCTGATGCGCGCTCACACAAGCAGACTATGCAAGAAATGTATGACAGAGAATCATCCGATCGAAACATATGAAACTCAATACCTTCACACTGAGTACTGAGGAAGCAAAGATCGTACTCTTTAAGTAATAATTTCATTCAGCTTATCCCTAAAATACTGCAACTGCTGCCTACCTGGGAATTTTTTTGGGTATTCATCTTCTTGTTCAATGACGCAACTACTACGCAATCCTTCCAAATGGGCCAGTTTAAAGCTTGCGTATAATTCTCCTTCAACATTATCAATTGCCAACGGGCCTTGATTAGGCACTACAGAAATATTACTGATCACGCCTTCAAGCCTGAATTTCGGCGGAAACGGTTTTGCTGCTATGTCTGGTGAGGCAACAATGAGGGTACCGTTTCTGTCTAGAAGCTTACGTGCAACTTTTAGAACTTCTTCCAGGCGACCAATCCAATTCGAGGTATCGCTCGTGTACAGCAATCGACGTCTCTTCTCAATACCTTCAATATAGATTTCATCAGTCACGCCAACATTATCCATTAGCGCGGATATGACAACAAACTCTAAATACGCAACCCACAACGCTCGTACTTCTAGCTCGCCAGCATGCTTAGGATCCAGCAGTAATTGAGTCTTATACTTCTTCATGATTTCGTAGGGAGGAGGCAACCCATTTAAAATCAGCGAATCTGCAATATTGATTAATGCAGCCTTAAGGTCTTGAACATTCCGCTGCTCAACCACATTGAACTTAAAGATCATCTCTCGCATTCTAGAGAAGCATTCAAGGTGAGCGGGAATCATCGGAGCACTTGAGTGCGCAGCGACTATCTCATTAAACCTTTCAAGGCTATGACACTCTACACGACCAAACTGATCCCCCCTTCGTGTAGCCTCCATTTTAAACTCAACACCTACAAGGTATGGATAACCATTATCGACATGGTATACCCCGCCACCAGAGATTCCCTTGAGAACATCTACTCCAGGAATACCATCCACAGTAAATACTATTAGCTCATCAGCCACACTAGTCGAGTGGCCATCCCATTGCTTTACAGGTTCTGCACTTGTTCTTTCTGTTTCGGGAAAGCCAACCACTGTCAAATTAGCCCTGTGTGGCAAATCTGAAGTAGCCCAAGATCTTTGCGCAACATCGGCTTGGTGAGCGACCTTTAGCACCGCGCAGTCCAGGAGCTTTTCCCTACCAACTTTTGGAAAAGGTAGCACCTCTAGAACTTCAATATTGCGCCCTTGATGGTCAGTAACAATATTAGTGGCAGCGTCTGCCTCAACTGCATGCCCAGCTGTGAGCACATAGGAGTAGTCATTGGTCATTGCATTAACCAGCACTCCACTGCCACCATTTACCATGACGCAATATGACCGCATGATTTCCGAGAATGTCATTTTAAAATCTGACCTCATCACCAAGCACTTCAAGACGAGAGGAAAAATCCTCAAATTCATCAGCCAAAAGTAGCTGTTCAATCACATCCTCATAATTGAACGCCGCTTTGCCACAGGTAGATTTAATAATCCGAGCAATAGTTCTTTTGTTTGGCAGCCCATGCCTAGATCCGTCTGTGGAAACAATGTATAGCGGCGAATCCAGCAGCGACAAGAAATCACTACTTGTATTGTATTGACTGCCATGATGCGATAGCTTGACAAGCTCCAGCTTTAACTTATTTGCTGCACTGTAACCCAAACGCCGTAGATTACTTGTGACTACCTCATCATGAGCATCGCCGAGAAAAAGCATGCTTTTCCCATCAGCCTCCAAGATGAATGCTATAGAACTACCATTGTAAACAGACGAATCCGACTCAAACTCATCATCCGCCCAAATGTCATCTAGAGAAAGGTGGTAGTCATTGCCATGCGCGGACGTCTCTCCAGAATCCTCCTCCACTGGCCATTTGTGCAGAAGCTTCTCAAGCTGCTTCTTATCAGGAGACAGAATTTTCAACTTGAACGGGCCAATTTCATATTCTTGGGGAGCCATGATAAGCGGGGCACGTTTGCACCCAAGCTTGTCAAGCAGTTTCTCAAGGTCTTTGCCTTGCTTCACGCTGGTTTCAGGTGAATCGTCAGCCAGTATGATGTTATTTTCTGGTATTTCCGGAATATTGAAGTGCCGGGTTATCAGCCGTGATGAGTTGAACCACATAGATTTGACCATTTTCCCCAGGTAATCAGGCTCTTCGAAAGCTTTGATTAAGCCGTGGATGTGATCCTCGTCGATGTGGGTAAGAATGGCTAGGTCGACGGACTGCCCTTGATCCCTCAATTCGTCCAGAGCATCACACAGCGCTCCTGAGTATCGCTGCCTAGGCCCATGCCTGAAGGTCTGCGCTGTTCCCCCATCTATTAGTAGGTTGAACACACCGGAAGGCCCCTCATGGGTAACCAGGATGCAGTCGCCATGATTCGCTTTGAGGACGCGTACGATGATACCCATCAGGACTCCCTGTCACCGCCTAACTATTAAGCTGTCAAAATGCCAGCAGCATAGTTCGGAAGCAGGAACGTTCCAAGAGTCGCGCTGCAAAGCTATTTTGACGCCAGACGAGCAGCGGGGCGATTCATACCTGAATCCCGGCAATGGCATTTTCCAGAGACTAGAAGTAAACAGTCGACATAAAGAGTTAGCCACATCAAAAGTTAAGGCTATAGATGCAAATAGCTGGCTATGCGAGACCATGTCCGCCTACCTTCCTTGAAAACTCTGAGCCTACTCTCGCTATATTCGGTTGCTCCCACCAAAGCACTCACAAAAATAAATGTTTCCACCCCCATACTAGGCAGATAGCTGATGGCGAAAGCAGGATCGGAACTGGCAGCTTTGGGTTGCGGACTCAACCGATTGCGAGTGACCGCTCCTGGCCCAGACCGTGTAAAAACGCAGCAAGCGATGGCAATCAATTACCTGGGAATTTTCTCAGTATCCAGGAGGCCGTCGGAGGCCCAGTCAGGCGCAATCGGTGATTCTGGTTGCTATGGCACTGTAGACTTCGGCGCGCTTGCTGGAGGGCAGCAAGAGTCGTAAAAACAGGCCTCAGGCCTTCATCGCCGCCATCAAGGCATCGCTACCCATCAAGCTCAACACACGTTTGAGATTGTAGGCGAGCACATGCAGGCTCATCTCGGTGCTCACCTGGTCGAGCGTTCTGGTGAGGAAATGGGTGGCACCCATCCAGGATTTCAGCGTGCCGAACGGGTGCTCGACCGTTTGGCGACGGATCCGCATCATCTCGGGCGCTTGATCCGGCGGGTCTGCATCGCCTCAAGCACAGCCTCATGCTCCCAGCGGCTCACCAGGCGCTGTGGGCTCGGCGTACAGTGCTCTTTCAGCGCACAACCCTGGCAGTGCGAACTACAGCAGCGGTGCAACTTCAGTCCTTTCTCGACGCTTGAGTACCGCCAGATCAGGCTTTCCCCTGCCGGGCATCGGTACTCGTTCTTGGCTGCGTCATAGATGAAATCACCTTTGCCGAAGCGGCCAGCCGCTGTCGCTCCCGAGGTCAGCGTCTTGGGTACGAAAACGGTGATGCCAGCCTCATGGCACGCCAGGATTTCTTCGCCTTTGAAATACCCTCTGTCTGCGACCGCCGATAGCTTCTCAACACCCATGGCCTCTCGGGCCTGTTTGGCCATGGCGCTCAGTTGGTCTCGATCGACTCCGTCGTTCGTGACCTCATGCGTCACGATCAGGTGGTGCTTCGCGTCGACCGCTGCCTGCACGTTGTAGCCGACCATGCCGGTGCCACGCGTCTTCATTGAGCGGGCATCAGGATCGGTCAGGGAGATCTGTTTGTCCGGTGTTTCGTTGAGCTGTACTTCGATTTCCTTGAGTTCCTTCAGCTTAGTTTTCAAGGTCGTGATCTTGTCGTGGAGGCGTTCTGCTTTGACCTGCACCACGGCAGGTTCCTGGCGATCAGCGGTATCCAGTGCGGTCAGGTAACGATTGATGCTGGACTCGATCTCCTCCATTCGCCGCTGAAGCTTGGCGCTGGTGAAATTGCGGTCGCGATTGTTGACTGCCTTGAACTTGCTGAGCTGCTGGCACAGCACCACGAACTGCCGACAGACACCGCGGATTGCCTTGCCGTTATCCTTGCGGAAGTTGGCGATGGTCTTGAAGTCCGGCATCAACCGTCCGGTCAGCCACATCAACTCAACGTTACGCTGAGCCTCGCGTTCGAGACGTCGACTGGACTGGATGCGATTGAGATAACCGTAGATGTAGATCTTCATCAGGTCGGCAGGATGGTAAGCGGGCCGACCTGTTTCAGCTGGGATGACACCCTCGAAACCCAGCTGGCCAAGGTCGAGCTCATCGACGAAAACATCGACCACCCGCACCGGGTTGGTGTCCGCCACGTAGTCATCCAGGCTCTCGGGAAGCAGCGCGCTTTGGCCTCGATGCTCTCCCTGGATAAAACGCTTCATTGGCATCCTCCAGCTGATTTGAATCCATAAAATCACAGCAAGGTCGATGCCGACGTTTTTACACAGCCTGGGCCGATTTCGGCCGGTCGCCTGCGGATTTCGGTGAACGTGACCGAGCGTTTCGCTAATACGTGACCGGTGCTTCCACCCCGGTTGCGCGGGTTCTGGATTGTAATCGCATCGGTCACG
>LNDO01000012.1 GCA_001465025.1 Pseudomonas sp. Ga0074129 | reverse complement strand
GATCGTGACGCGTTCTTCAATGCTGAGTTCGTGATAGGACATAGGGCCGACACCTTACCGAAAGGTTCAGGTGTTGCACTCAGTTTCCGCGGCCGCCCTGTTTGTAGACAAGCACGAAGACGGCGCGGTGGCTGGCATCCGCCAGTCGCTGTATTTAAACCTGCTGATCTGCCTGATCGTGACCAGCATTGTCATCGCCTTGGTCAGCCTGGTGATGGCCCGTTATCAACGGCGCATCAGCGCCCTGGCCACCACTGACCTACTGACGCGCCTACCCAACCGCCGTGGCTTTGAATTGTTGGCCAATCAGGCCGTGCAGGAGGCTAGGCGCACTGCCAATCCGCTGTGCGCGCTGATGCTCGACCTGGATAACTTCAAACTGCTGAATGACAGTCACGGCCACATGGCTGGAGATGAAGTACTGCGCCACTTTGCCAGTACGCTGCAAAACACCGTGCGTAAATCCGACATTATCTGCCGCTGGGGCGGTGAGGAATTTATTCTGTTGCTCAAGGACACCTCGCCTGAACAAGCACGCGAGTTGGGCGAAAAAATCCGCCAGCTGACTGAGCAAAGCAGTATCCACTTCAACAACGCTGACCTGCGCATTACCACCAGTCTCGGCCTGGCAAAACTGCACGACGAAGAATCGTTGGAGCAACTGATCACCCGCGCCGACCGCGCCCTGTACCGTGCCAAGCAAAGTGGGCGCAACCGTTTGTGTGAAGAAACCCTGTGAGTGACACCACCCATTGCCCCAACTGCGGGCAGCTAAACCAGTGTGCGCAAGCTGACGCAAGCACACCCGTCAGCACCTGCTGGTGTTTTAACCTGGTAATTAGCAGAGAACGACTCAGCGCCCTGCCTGCCGAGCAGCTTAACCGCAGTTGCTTGTGCCCGCGCTGCGCGCAAGGCTTGCCAGAAGTAACAGTCGGCTAGCCATGCGCCTCGATCGCTTCCTCAGCAATTTGCCTCAATTCAATCGTCAGGCCGTAAGGCATTTACTGGTCAGCGGGCATGTAGCCGTTGATGGCGAGGTGATGCGCGACGGCCTGTATGAGGTGACTCAATTCAGCCGCATCGAAGTGGACTCTCAGCTGCTACAAGCAGGCAAATCCGCTCGCTATTTTATGCTGCACAAACCCATCGGGGTGGTCAGCGCCACCGCGCACGAGCAGCACCGCACCGTGCTTGACCTGCTGGATGAGCCGGACACATCCGACCTGCACTTGGCCGGTCGCTTGGACCTGAACACCAGCGGCCTGATGTTGATCACCAACGATGGTCAGTGGTCGCGTCGCCTAACCGAGCCGCGCAGCCGCTTGGGCAAGGTCTACCGCGTTCAGACCGAACAGCCGATAACCGCCGAATACATCGACGTCTTCGCCCGCGGCCTGTACTTCGCCTACGAAAACCTCACCACCTTACCTGCCGAACTGATCATCGAGAGCAGCCACAGCGCCCTGCTGACCTTGCACGAAGGTCGCTACCATCAGGTCAAGCGCATGTTTGGCCACTTTCAGAACAAGGTCATCGGCCTGCACCGGTTGAGCATGGGCGCTATCCAACTCGACCCACTACTGGCCCCCGGCCAATACCGCCCGCTCAGTGCAGCCGAAATCGGCAGTTGTTAGGTCTAGGTATTGGCTAATTGCTGCTCGTCAGCCATTTGCGGGGTTGGTCTTCAGTTGCAGCAGGCGGTGTGCTTTTTGTAGCTCCTCGTAGTCACTTTTGAATTTGAGGAGTTGGTCGGTGGCCGCATCGGTTTCCAGAAAGGCGCTTTCAATAAAATCTTTTTCAAGCAGCGTGCGCGACAGCACTTCACGCTCGCGATCCAGCTGCACACGCAGCAATTCAGCCTCTTCACGCAGCAGAGTTTGCAGACGGTTCTGCTCTTCAACTTCTTGCAGATGATGGTTTTTTTGCTCTTGACCAAGCTGCTTGGTTTCGCTGAGTAAACGCCGCAACTCCGTAGCCTCGGCGCTGCTTTGTTCACGCTGCGTTTGCAGGTGCGCCATTTGCTCTTTTAGGTGCTGCATCTTCACAAGTTGCAGACGTCCCTGCTCTTCAACGGCGTGCAGCTGAATTTCCGCTTCTTTGGCATGCTGCTTGGTGACTTTGAGCTGCCTTTGCAGGTCAGTCGCTTCGCTCAAGCCATGCTCGCGCTGAGACTTTAGGTGAGCCATCTCCTCTTTGAGGTGCTGAAACTTGGCGTGCAGAGTGTTTAATTTGTCATCACGGGTATCGGTCTGGCGCTTTTGTGCATGCAGCGTGGTGATGAGCTTGTGCGCCCGATCCAGTTTGTTTTTCAGGTCTTCAAGCTTGAACTCAAGTTCAGCACGGCCAGCAATCAAGGCGTCTAAATCAGGCTGGTGCTGGAGTTTCCAAGCGGGGTAGTTTTCATCGGCCAATCCATCAATCGATGACGCCAGCTCAAAGCTCTGGTTAAGCGCCTTATCAAAGGGTTCGAGGCTGTGTTCGCTGACTTCCGCGAGCATGTCTGTGAGCAGGATGTTGCTGGAGAGTTCTTCAGATGCACTCAACTCTTGTGCATCGTCGACAACGCCTTTGGCGGCGCTACAAGACTGCATGTAAATCCAAGCTACTAAGCCCGCGACTACAGCGACCAGCAACAAGTTAGCGGCAACCGCCAACATAATGCCGAGCTCCAAATGGCTTAAATCGCTCATCAACCCTCCTGCACAAATGCGCTTATTGGGGTGGGAGTTAACTCAGCAAAACCGAAATAAAGCCGTCGCCATACGCCGGGAAAGAGATGCTTAAATCAGCGCGGCCATAGTTATTACCCATCAATTCGAACAATTTGCCGAACGGCTTCTGCACCAGATGGCTGCTCGACAACGTACCGCGCTTGCCGGAACTGCGTGAAATCATGCCGGACAAATCACTGAGAAATGAGGTGCAGTTTTCATATACATCGCGGTTAAGGGTTTTAGCCAGAATCGCCGCTTTAACTTGATCGGCGCTCTGTTTGGCCATTGCACCACCCAGCATGCACGCGGCGTTGAGGTCCATAAGGCATACCGCATCGACGGCTTTGCTGTCTGGGGCGCTGTAAATACCAATGACGTAGGGCAGTTTGACGTGTTCGATAGGGACAGGTTCGATACGCTCGATTTTGCAGACAATCGACGAAAGACTCAGGATCGAGGCTATTTCAGCAACGTCAATGGCTTGTCTTGGCACCGCCGCTGCTGTCGGCGGTTGTGCCGGGGCGGCGGCCTCAATGGCATCTTCAACGCCACTGGCATCTTGCAACACGGAGAGTACTGCTTGCTTTAATTCTTCCGTATTGAAGGGTTTATTGACCACAAACGCCGCGCCATTGCGATGTGCTTCGTCCAGATGCCGCGCCGACGATTCGGTGGTTACAAAGCCCACTTTGATGTCATGCATGCCTAATTGACGGATGGTTTGCAGTAACTCCAAACCCGTCATACCTGGCATGTGCCAGTCCGTCAGAACAAGATCGGGCTGCCAGCCTTCCAGTATCGCCAACGCCTCGTCGCCATTTAACGCCGTGCGCAGTTCAATCTCGCGGTAGCCCGTGTTTTCCAGGATGCGTTTGATGATGGGCGGTTGCAGGGGCTGAGTGCAACACGGTTATTGAATTGAAGCAGGCGCAGCATGATGCATTCCTACCACCTCTGTCATGACTTCAATCGGGCAC
>LNDO01000011.1 GCA_001465025.1 Pseudomonas sp. Ga0074129 | reverse complement strand
AAGATCAATTTACGCCCACGCAAACGCCTGGGCTGGAAGACACCGTACGAAGTGTATGCAGGGGTGAGCGTTGCACTTATGGGTTGAATTCAGGCGGTAAGAACATCCCTTGCCCCAGAAATGTAGTGCGTGCATCTATTGGCGTAGACCAAATCAACTGGATTAGGGTCAGCATCTGGAGCATCCATATATTGCACTGCCTTGACACACTCACCTAAAAGCTCATCCGCTCGGCCAGAGTCAGCAAATGCGTTTGCACACGAAAAACAAGCTAACAGCCCTGCGAGTAAAAGTTTGTGCTTCACTCTTTTTGCTCCTTGATACTAAAAAATCAGCGGTTATCCCCAGGTGCGTGACCAGCTGGAGCAGATGCGTTTGCTAGCTATTTAACTGAGCACATAGGCGCAACCACCATTCTCAACTTCATGCCGTATTCCATGTACCGTGCCTTTTCTTCGGGGGTAACTGCCTTGTAGGCGCGGTTGGAATACATCAGGATTTCATCATCACTGAATCCAGCATTTTTCATTTCCTTGGGGACACATGCGCATGTGCGCGGTGTTGATGCCCGCTCGCATTTTTTCAACAGTTCGGCCATGCGAGCCTCTGTATTACCTACCGCAAAGGCACCAGGTATCGATACAAGGCCCAAGCTAAACGCTACCGCCATCATCCGTTTTTTCATTCTCGTTACTCCGTAATGCCCAGGCGGCAAGGGATATTCTCTCTTGCGTTCAACTCAAGGACAAACTGAATAGCCTAGTTTCGTAGGTAACTTTAGGCGTCCGCTTTTGGCCGATCGTCACTACCGCGCTTAATGTTCGATACCAATGAAAATTCCCGGTCAGCTGGAATGCAACTCGGTGGCTGAGTCAGTGCAACTTCACATCAGTGCCATGCGCATCCATTTCGGCATTCTGCAGGCCAATAGCTTGTTCATTTCTTCGGGACTAAGCGCTTTTTTAACTACAGCCACATCTTCCTGAGTGATGCCGTCTTTACCGAGATAAAATAAAGCGCTGATGGCCATCCCGACCTTGGTTCCTGCGCGCTGCATAACCATCGGAGCAGCATGTACAAGCCTTATATCGGCCTTGCCTACAGATATCGATCGGCTGGGGCCACTGGTGTAATAAATCGGAATGACCGGCATCTGTGTACTCAGACCGAATCGCCTCACTGCATCAGCTCCATGAATCTGCAGCGTCCAACTGTTTTTCTTGGCAATCAGATTTACCAAGTCCAATGGCCCAGGACGCACAGCTCTGCCAGTGTGCTGGCTGTATTGGGCGCGCATGTAAATGCCACGGCACACACGCTCAAGCTCGCCTTGCCGAACCAACTGGGCTACTGCTTTGGAGATGGCCGTACTCGTACCAAGCTCTGCAAAGTCGCGGATGCTGAAAGGTCTTCCTTTACGCAGCCGCTTAACCCGCCGCATAACGAGTTGAGATACCGTCGGTTCAGTCAAATAGCTGGCCATTGCTATCGCTCCTGCTCCAGCGACGAGCAGAGCAGCGGCTGGTGGTAGGCGATAACTCGGCGCCGATATTCGTCATCATCGGCACCGCTTGCTAAGCATTCCTCCAAGCGTCCCAGCGAGAACACCTCAGCTGAAGAGGGGTAGTGCCTGAGTAAACTTTTCGCATAACTGCGGATGCCCTGCGGTAGGCCCGCATCACGGGAGAGCTCACGCAAGAACTCCTCTGTTTTGACGAGGATACGAGTTCTTTCATACGGTAGGGTCAATCGTTATCTCCCAGACGGGATATGAAGGTCGCGGCTAGCTAAAGCGCTTACCAGCGCCTACCACCCATAATGCAGCCCAGCGCTTCGGGCATTGAATTAAAAGTTCCCCAGCTCGTTAAGCCGCCAGTAGCGGTGCTATCAAAACAGCACACTTCGTAGCGAACCCCTGTTGGCCAATCGCTAAACCAGAGTGCCTTTAAAGCTGCGATATGCTTTTCCACATCTTTTGCCGCCAGTTCGGGGAAGACTTTACCTATCGAAGCTTGGCTAGCCCGATGACTCACCTCCAGCCCATAAGGTCCTTCCCAACTACAACGCTCGATAAATGGACGATTCCACCAGCGGGCTTTGCATACGTCGGTATGCTGCTGGCTGACTAGATTCTCGAATTCTGCAGGCAACGCAGGGTCTACCAACACACCCTCAATCAGCTCTACTGCGAAGAACAGTAGTCCATCTACCTGTAATTCCCTTAAGTCGTCCCGCCCACTCTGCAGGCGCTCCAGATAGGGGGCGATGCCGAGTAGTGTCTGCCGAGTTGAAAGCTGCAAAGCCTGCAGATTTGCGAAATCCCATGCAGCCCAATCCTGATCATTACGTACGATCATGATTGCGCTCCTGCTCGGCTTCCCGGCTTTCATGCCACTTGGCAAACACCCACAAAGCAGTACCCAGTGACAACAAGAACCACATAATCCACTGAGGTATTTGGTATTGGGCGCCCAACCAAAGACCAACGCCACCGCACAACATCGTCACAAAAAACCATCTCATCAACGTGTACTCCCGATTACAAACGAGATGCCACGGTAACCCGATGTTCTACTGTGCTAACGCTAGCGCTGAAAATTTCGTCGGCACCCAGATTGGGAAATCAGGATGACCCGTGAGCGCTCATTCGTGCTGAGGGTTAGTCCGCACCAGGTTCACTAACCCCACAAAATGCGTCGATTCGTTTGTAGGTCTCCAAAAATGACATGAGGTCGCCCTGCGCCATAATTTCCAACGGCTTACGACCATTGAAGAATTCGTTTTGGTTATCAAGCCCCATAAATCCGTAGACGTTTTCAGGGTTATCAAAGACCAGCCTTAGGCTGGCGTGGCAGTTCAAGACAATGCTGGCCCGCTCCAGTTGATCTCGGTCGAGTTCAACGCTTTTGCCCTGATGAGCACGAGAAATGCTGCTGCGCGAGACACGAAGAACATTGCTCGCCTGCTCGGTAGTGGCCTTCCATTTCTCCAGGACCCTCAGGGCCGTGCGTAGAATTACGCCACTTTGATCCGTCGAGAATGCGCGAATTCTGGATGTTGCATGCATGACGGAAGCTCCTGTTTCTAACCAGCAAAAAAGATCGGGTGTGTGACACACAGTAACCTGATGCTCGGGTTTTTAACCCTCGAACCAATAAATCGTCAGCTCCCAGATTGGGCAGCGAGGAATCCACAGCGGCCACCTCTGAAACCGTGAGCTTTTGCTAAACTAGTGGCCTGCGCCGCGGGACTTCGTTGGCAGCGGCTCGCCGGTGTCTCCCCCTGCGGACACCCATTCAACCGTTTCCCGGGGTTACGATGCGGAACCATGTAGTGATTGAGGACTGGGATGGCGACGGCGCTATTCGCCTACCCGATGACGTTCTGCAGGAAATGGGCGTCGACGTTGGGGACACGCTCTACCTCCTTGAGGAGTACGTGGGCACAACCCGCTGTCTGGTGCTCAGTAAGTCACCGCGCATTCCTGATCGCGTGGATGAGCTGGTTGGCGATTGGGAGTCGTTTGGCAAGGTCTCCGCCGAGATAAACGCCAAGGACGAGTGAGTTAGCCACCGCACTAACCTCGATGCAGCTTGCACGGCCTTGGTCCCTGCGAGGGTAGAGTTTTCCACCAGAAAAGCATCGCTAACGTTGGGGCCTGCACACTCCTGGGTTGCCAATTTGTGACAGCAACAGCAGAGAGCGACAAAACGAATTTGTGTGGCCGCGGGGGAAGCCCAAAGCGGCAGGTCTTAGTGATCGTGTTAATACCTATGACTTTGCTGGGCCAAGTCGCTGCCCGTAGGCTGCCAGCCCAGCCCAGCCCAGCGGAGCCGGCCGCGGGTGTTTCATGCCTGTCGGGTCACATCGCTCTCTATGTAGCCGTCTGCGAGAGTGATGACGCGATCACACTGATCAGAAAGGCGTGGGTCGTGGGTGACCAGCAGCACCGCGCAGCCAAATTCGCGGTTGAACTGACGAAACAGTTGAAAGACTTCGGCGGCCGACTTGCTGTCGAGGTTGCCGGTCGGCTCGTCGGCCAACAGCAGGGCCGGGCGGGTGATTAGTGCCCTAGCGACCGCCACCCGCTGCTGCTGCCCGCCGGAGAGCTGATCGGGCTTGCGCTGCTCCATGCCTTGCAGGCCCACCCGCGCCAGCAGATCGGTGGCCCGTTCACGCTGTTGCGATGTGGGTTTGCCAGTGGTCAGCATGAGCGGCATCAACACATTTTCCAGCGCCGTGAAGGCCTGAATAAGATGATGGAACTGGAATACGAAACCGATCCGGGTGCCGCGCAGTGCGGTGCGCTGCGTATCGTCCATCGTGCGGGTAGGTTCTTCGAGCAGGTAGAGTTCGCCGCCAGTAGGCTTGTCGAGCAACCCGATCAGGTTGAGCAGGGTGCTCTTGCCAGAACCGGAAGCGCCCACCAGTGCGGCGAAGTCGTTGCGTTGTAGGCGCAGGTCCAGCCCGTGCAACACCTCATTCTCGGTCGGTGTGTCGACGTTGTAGGCTTTCCTGAGACCCTCCAGGCGCAGAACCTCTTGCATCGCTTGCCGATCAGACATGGCGTATCGCCTCCACCGGGTCGAGCGCTGCCGCACGCCGTGCTGGCACGGACGCCGAGAGAATACCGGTAACCGTGGCCAGCGCCGCAGCAGAGGCCAACAGCCAGGGATTGAGAGGGATATAGAACAACTTGGGACCGAAGGTGTTGAACGCGCCCACCAGACCATAGCCGGCCGCACCGCCCAGCAGCGAGCCAGCTAGACCGAACAGCGCTCCCTGGATCAGGAACACCCGCAGCATCTGTGACTGACGAGTGCCCATTGCGCGCAGGATGCCGATCTCGCGCGTGCGCTGCACCACGCTCACCGACAACACGCTGGCGATGCCCAGTGCCACGCTCAGGGCCACGAACAAGCTGATCATCTGAGTGGACAGGCTCTGTGAGCGCAAAGCGTTCATCAGTTGTGTGTTGGTTTCCATCCAGCTCTCGGCCTTCAGGCCGGTGAGGCGGCCGATACGTTCGGCAATCACCTGCGCTGCAAAGATGTCTGTCACCGTCAGGTCGATGGCGGTGGCCGCGCCCGGTAGATCGAGCAGGGCCTGCGCCTGCTTCATGTCGAGGTACACATAGCGTGCGTCGAGTTCGCGCACGCCCAGTTCAAAGATGCCGGCAACATTCACCACGGCCTCACGACCTTGACCGCCATCCAAGCGCAGTTTGTCGCCGACGGCCATGCCCAGGTCTGCGGCCAGCTGTCTGCCGATCACGGCGTCACCGGCACCGATGCGAAAGACGCCGGCGATAATGTCCTGCTGGATAGGGATGATGCGCTGGTAGCGCTGCGCGTCGATGCCGATCAGTGCGGTCGATTGCAGGGCCTCGCCACGGCGGGCAAAGGCCGGCCCCGAGATCACCGGCGAGACCGCGCTGACCTGCGGGAAACTGTCGAGCACATTACGCACCTCCTGCCAGTTGTTGATCGAGCGCAGGCGCTGGGCACGCTTGTTTTCCAGCAACAACTGCACGCTGCCGGGCTCGACGGGCAGCACGCGGTTGCGTTCTTCCGGTGGCTCCACCTTGATGTGGGCCTGAGTGCCCAGCGTGCGCTGGATGATGTTGTCCTGCAGTCCCGTGATTAGTGCGGTCAGGAACACGATGACCGCTACGCCGACGGCGATGCCGACGAGGATCAGCAGGCTCTGTGCCTTGCCCTCACGCAGGAACCTGACAGCGATGGTCCATTCAATCCACATCGGGGCTAGTCCAGTCGGGCAGGCAGTTCATTTCGACTTTGCGAGTCAAAAGACGCTTTGGCGGTGGCCGTCATCCGAACCTGGTCACCCTCGGAGATGGACGCTCGCGCATCAGCCAGAATCCAGTCGCCGGCCTGCAGCCCTGCGCTGATCTCGGTTTGAGTCAGACCCCGTAGCCCGAGGCGCACCTTGCGCCGCGTGGCCTGCCCATCGGCCACACGCCACACCTCGGCGTGTTCACCGTCCACAACTGCCAGCGCATCGTTGGGCACCGCCAGGGCATTATCACGACGTCCGGTTTCTATGTTCACTGAAACCGTCATGCCCTCCAGCAGGAAATCCGGGGCCGAATCCACGCTGAGGCGTACGTCCACAGTGCCGCGTTGCGGATCGACAGTCGGCGCGATGAAATCGACCCTGGCCTGGAAGGTGCTGGCCGGGTAGGCATCCGCGACACAGGTGGCCAACTGGCCCAGAGCGAGCACCTCAAGGTTCTTTTCGTCCAGCGGCACCAGCACCTCGGTACCGCCGGTGCGGGCAATGTCGAACAGAACAACGCCTGGCTGCACCAGATCGCCGGGCTCTGCATTACGGGTCAATACGGTACCGGCCAGCTCGGCCCGAATGGTGGTTTTGGCCAGCTGCGCACGAGCATTGGCTACCCTTGCTTGCGCCGCCAGCTCGCTGGCCTGACCGGCTTGCAGCGTGCGAGCAGCCAGTTGTGCCTGTTCGAGCGCTGCACGCGCGCTGGTTTCAGCCTGTACGGCCTGCTCCATGATCTCGCGGGAAATCATTTGCCTGCCCAGCAGTTCTTGGCGGCGCCGGGCTTCCCGGCTGGCCTGAGTCAGCCGAGCTTGCGCATCACGCAACGCGGCTTGCGCCTGGGGCCGGCTGGACTGTTGCAACTCCGCCAGCGCGGCTTCAGCTTCATGTACCGCAGCGACCAGATCATCGGCTCGCAACACCGCTAGCACGTCGCCGGGAGCTACCACGTCGCCCTCGGTCACTCGGCGCTCGATCACCACACCGGTTACCTGGCTACCTACCTGCGCACGCGAAAGTGCGGCGACCCTGCCGGTGGCCACTACCGTCTGCACGAGGGGTTGCGCAGTTAGCTGGTAGCCGGCCAAGGCCGGTCCCTGCAGGGTGCGGATGCCTCCCCAGATCAGCACAGTCAGCCCTGTGCAGGCGAGAGCAATCAGCAGCAGGGCACGGTTCATAGTGTGGCTCTAGTGTTAGGGATGACAGGCATTCGCTTGCCGATTAGCGGGCGAGGCAAGCTTCATGCTTATTGTACGCTTGGGTTGGCTCTTTCCTAACTTTCGGCCCACTCCTTGGCGGCTTTGCCATTGCGCCCTGAGAGGTTGGTAGCCTGTACGTGCAACACGGAGTAAATCGAGGAAGCTGCACAGATCGCACTAGTCCAGCACCGGGCAATGGCAGAAATTGCTTCTGCCGAGTCAGGCGGATACGACCCGCTGTCTGGTGCTCAGTAAGTCACCGTAAATTCCTGATCGCTGGATGAGCTGGTTGGCGATTGGGGGTCGTTTGGTAAAGTATCCTCCGAGATAAACGCCAAGGACGAGAGAGCTAACTGCAAAGCCTCTGCCCGCATATATCGTTGCTTGCGATTCTGGCATTGCTTCCTGCAGGAGCAGGGTCCTTTATGCATAGCGTAACGGCTACGATGCTCGCTGCTGTTGGAGAAAAGAATTCAGGCTCAATGAAGCGGCGGTAGGACTCTTCAGAGTCTGGCTAGTGGTCAAAATCGATATTCCTGATTTCGTTTTTTGTGCCAAGAATAACTGCCATCAGATGTTGTTATTAGCTTTAAACTGCAAGACACAGTAGAAGACGAAAGCCTTGCATTGCGGCACTTAGAGGCATTTTTGAACGCTTACCGCCAACCAAGATTCCTGTACGTTATTAGTCTCCGAAGGCAGGGGTCGTGGGTTCGAATCCCGCCTGGTGCGCCATATAAAACAAGGGCTTAGGTGAAAACCTAGGCCCTTTTGTTTTTCATGTGTCCAAAATGTGTCCATTCTGTGCCCATCCAAATTGGCACTCGGAATGTAGCGACACCATTTAGACCACTGCCCTTATCTGCGGGGCGCTGGTAGACACTAATGGCTTTTATGAGCGGTGACGCGCAAGGCGTCACTCAGCCTTTCCAGGTAACTCAGTTACTCGCTTCAGTAAATCGCCCAACTCGCACCCCAGATACTCACAGAGCAGATCAATGTGATCCGTCGAGGTGTTATAGCCAGGCGTGTTGGCTATGCGCGACAACGTGGCTCTCGAAATGCCCGTGGCATCACTCACGTCTTGAAGGGTGATTCGCCGCTTTTCTCTGAAGGACTTCTCGTCCAACTGCTGTTTGAACATCACGCGAATCATGGTGGGTGACCTTGCTCAGGTAGGTCACTCATTTTGCATTCGACTCAAATTTGAGTCAAAAACAGCTTGAAAGTCTCAAATGACTCGTTATTATCACATTCGAGCCAATAAGCTCATATTTGATTCATTTGAGTCTGGAGAGAGAAATGAGTGAAATTTATCTGACAACTGATGAGCTGTCCCAACGCATCAAATACGACGCACGGACCATCCGTAACCGCTTGAAGGATTCCGTGCTGCTGGAAGGCATCCACTACTTTCGCCCTTTTGGCGGTCGGAAAATTCTTTTCATCTGGGAAGCTGTCGAGCGCGACATGGTGAAGTTTTCACGCGGCAATGGCTTCGGCATCCCGATGGCCAATGGCGGTGTTTGCCATGGGTAAGATCGTCGCGCGAAAAGAGACGGGGAATCTGTTCTTTGATTTCCGCTACCTGGGTAAGCGGTGTCGAGAGCAAACCACGCTGGCCGACACGGCAGCCAACCGTAAAAAACTGCAGAAGCTCCTCGAGCGAATCGAGGCCGAGATCACCCTTGGCACCTTTGATTACAACGAGTATTTCCCGTCAGGGAGTCAGGCTCAGGTAATCAGCAGGCTTAAGGCTGGGCGTGGAGATTCGAAAGTACCGATCTTTCGTGACTTCGCCGAACTCTGGTTCGACGAGAAACAGATGGAGTGGCGTCAGAGCTGCGGATTCCACGGTCATCTGGCCACCCATTCCATGAGCATCTGACCACCGATTCCACGCTGATCCGGCCACCCATTCCACGCGCATCCGGCCACTG
>LNDO01000010.1 GCA_001465025.1 Pseudomonas sp. Ga0074129 | reverse complement strand
GCCCTGCGTCGCTGCGCTCCGACTGCCTGTCCGAATGATCGTGGAACAGGTGTCCGGATCAGCGTGGGCTGAGTGTCCGAATGGCGTGGAATCCGCACTGTTTCTCAATCCGGGCTATTCCAATGAGCCGTTCTGGGTGGGCTACTCAGACTTTATGCAGGCAGCGGCCGATGACCTCGGTATGCAGTTGCAGGTGGTTTATGGTGAGTGCAACCCACAAAACCTATTAGCACAAGCCCGCGAGGTGCTGACTCGCGCGGAACAACCGGACTACCTCATTTTTGTGAATGAGATGTTCACCGCGCCCGAGTTGCTCAGGCTGTTTGCCGACAGCCCAATCAAGCTGTTTTCCCTACACAGCACATTAACTGCCGAGCAACTGCAGCACGTTGGTGGCTCACGTGAGCAGTACCGCAACTGGATCGGCAGTCTGGTGCCTGATGATGAGCAGGCAGGCTACTGGATGGCCAAAGCGCTGATTGCCAAACTCAAGGGCAAGCCTGGCGATATGTTGGCGTTCGCCGGCGTAAGGCATACACCCTCATCCACCTTGCGCGAGGATGGTCTGCGGCGGGCCTTGCAAGAACACCCAGAAATCAAACTGCAGCAGGTATTGCATGGCGAATGGCGTCGTCAGCGTGCGTATGAGCAAGCGCAGGTTGTTCTGCCGCGATACCCTCAGGTGCAACTGATATGGTCGGCTAACGATGAGATGGCCTTTGGCGCCATGCGGGCGGCAGAGGAGATCGGCAAAAAGCCTGGCCAAGATGTGTTTTTTTCCGCACTCAACAATTCAGATGAAGTGCTGAGTGCCAGAGTTTCCGGCAAGTTGTGTGTGTTGGCTGCAGGACACTTCACCCTCGGCGGTTGGGCGATGGTCATGCTGCATGACTACCATGCGGGCTTAGACTTTGCCGAGCGCGGCGGCAAAGACAGGGTGGATCAGCTGTTCAGCATATTGACCGCCCAGCAAGCCGCGCATTTGCAGCGCCGTCTAAAAGTGCCGGGTTATGGGCTGAATTTTCATGAGTTCAGCGCGGTTCACAACCCCAAGATCAAAAACTACAACTTCAGTGTAAAACCCTTACTGCAGTGAGTTACACACCCGCCAGGTGCAGCACCAGTTGCACCACGCCGAAGATCACCAGCACAAACAACACGGTGAAAAGTACGCCCAGAATGATGAAGTGGCTGGGTTTACCGCGCGAGAAGTCCCGTGCGCGGTTTTTGCCGCTCTGCACACCTAAGGCCGCACTGAATACGCTTTGCAACATTTCCCAGAGGCTCAATGGCTTGTTGTCTTGATCGTCGCTCATGGTGGTGGCTCCTGCATGGTGTTTCGCTATGAAGATCGCTTCACACGTTCGGTGGATGCAGGGTAGCTCAACAATTTGTTGGCCGGACGCCGAGGTCTCTGCAGCAGTTCCCCAGCACAATTAGGGCAAGTGAGCTGCAGATGCTGCGTAGCGCAATCGCGACAGAAGGTGCACTCAAATGAGCAAATCAGAGCGTCGGCTGAAGCCGGAGGCAAGTCGCAATCGCAGAGCTCGCAATTTGGACGAAGTTGCAGCATGAGGAGCCTCCTGGCGTGTTTTAAATAGAGGTGAAGCCTGTATCCAGCTAAACAGTTGCCGGATTGATCAGTCAACACTTACGCCAGGAGAGCGTCTTTGGCCATACAAAAATGAACGTTAGGCCATAAAGAAAAGCCTTAACGCCCGCAGGCTCGCAAAACTTGATTAAGCCGGCATGGTCCAGGGCTCTAGCGCAAAGCCTTGCTGGCTCAGTTGCTCGCGCGATTGCTTGAGCACATCGGCAAACTGCACAGGATCGCTGTAAACATGGCTCGACAATTGAGTGCGGCCGAGCAGGCGAGTGCTGGTACTGTCGATGACGCTGAGGCTCAGGTTGCCAGTGCCATCTTGCGGTGCCCAAGCCACGCATTGAAACGGTTGAAAAGCACGGTCAGCAATCAGCAGGGCTTCATTAAAACGCAGCGGTGCGTTCATGGGGTCGGTTTCTCCGAGGTGATCCCAAATAATCAGAGCAGGCGCAGGATTCACGCTTGCCGTTCATATGTGTTGATGAACGAAGCTGACTGTTAAGTCACACGCTGGCCGAAAAATGCACGAAATTGTCCGTTAAATCACAGTAAGCGCAGTTGCAGGCCCAAACACAGTGGGTCTTAGGTGTCTTTGCACGCAGCTAGAAGCCGCTGCAGATAGGTCGCCACATAGCGTTGAAAACCACGGTCTTGCCAATAGCCCATGTGACTCAAGGGCGTGTGCCGTTTGAACCAGGTACCAACTGACATGGGTCGATCTTCGGCCACGATGGCAGTGTAGTTAGTCAGTGGGCGAAGCGGATAACCCAGCAGGTCTGCAGGCGCATATACATTCAGCTAGCGGGCATTTTGCGTCACTGCATCGGTCAAGCAGTGCCCTGGAAAGCGGATCGGTATCACCGGATCATAGGCGAAGGTAAACAGCGGGATATTGCAGCCGAAGGTGATCAAACCACTCAAGGTTTCCATTGCCAGAAAAGGATCCAGTGGGCAGTGTTCGGCCTTATTAATGCGCTGCTGATCCCAGATGAAGTTGGACACAATATGACCACCCAACGAGTGTGCGAGTATCACCAGCGGGGTGTCTGCGGCCACTTTCGCGCGCAACGCGTTTAGCCCACCGCGTAAGCATTGGTGAACTTCTTCGTAGGTGGTGTCGTAAGCTTGGCTGACTTTGCGGTAGCCGCTGGCATCCCCAAGGAACAGCGTGACCATGCGCCGCAACCAGCGCCAGCGAACCGGTTGATCGCGCAGCTTGTCCAGGTAAGCGCGCTCACGCTTGTCCAACACACTGGCCCAGTAGAGGGTCTGAAAAGCCACCTGGTCAGCCTGCGCCCCCAGGTGTTGGCGTAAGCCACTGATCAACTCTTGGGCAAACATATGTTGGCCCTCGGCATCACGCACATCCGCCTGTGTGCCTATGCCATGAATAATGGCGACTGCAAGTTTCATCCTGCCATCCTTGGTCAGCATTTCAGTTTTAAGCGTTAAAGCGTTAAAGCGCGATCAGACGTTCTTTCAGCTGGCCGCTTTCAACCAATTCAAGAAACTCATCGCCCAAACGCTGGCTTTCACTCATGGCTTTACGCCAGTAGCGCTCACGACCGGCATCATCGCCTAGGAAGCGATTAAAGTCTTTGCGATCAGGCAATTTGCCATGCGGCAGGCGTGCCAGGTACTCGCGTGAGGGCGCTAAAAGCAGCACATCTTGCAGGCGCTCGGGGCTGCCGCGTCTCCATGGCATGCTCTTGTCAAACCAGCCGGGAATGACTTTGTCGGTGAAATGCGGGTAAAGCACGATGTCGTCACCGCTGTAGGGCAGATCCAGGTGATAGTCGAGCAGGCCACCATCACGGTAGGTGCCTGGGCCCGCGCCGGGAATGTCGCGAATGCCCTGCATAATCATCGGGATCGAACCAGAAGCCAGCAACGCGTGACGCAAATTGCCGCCGTCGAGCGCGAGAAAGCGTGAGGGGAAGTCGCGCAATTCATCGAGCGGGGGCGCCAGTCGTGGGTCGTGCAAGATTACTCGTTCAAAATGACGGGCTAAACGAGGGCGGCCCAGAAAGTTGCTACCGATCACGGACGACAACCCAAGCCCCAGTGCGCCCCGGTGATCGTGTTGCATCAAGCCATGGCTTTTAACCACCACGATATTCAAGCGGTAGTGGGGGTTGTTCAGCACGCTAAGATCGTCTTTGCCGAGCAACTGTTCCAGCATCAAGCTGCAACTCTGGGTTACCTCGGCCATGCTCGCGCCTTTGGCAAAGCGTTGCGCTGTGTACAGTTCGCCAAGGCGACGGATGCCGGCGGCCGCATCGGGCAGGCAGGCGCTGGCAAAACGCCAAGAGCCAATAGATGCACCAATCAGTGAGCGCTCGCGTTGCACGCGGGGCAACCAGTCGCCGAACAACGCCAAGTCGAGCCCCTGAATACCGAGCGCCTTGGGCCCGCCTGCAGCGCCGGGCAAAATTCCAACATCGGCCGGCTGCAAGCCGCGTTCGCGAATCCGGGCTAGGGCGCGTTTACCGGCCTTGATTGTCAGGGCAGGGGACTTGATTAAAATTGCACTCATGCTGGCCTCCATCGCGCAGGGCGGCGATTATAGAGTGCTTGGCGGCCAGACCAAGCCACTTCATGGCGTGAATGATGTACACGGTGGTCTGGATAATTGCCTGTGCAGTCACTTCCAGCAAATTCAGCTTGAGTTAAGTCGTGTGCAGTAACTTGGGCTGTGTCGAAAGCCAATCCCATAAGGAACTGAAGATGAAAACACTGACTGCCATTTTTGCCGTAGCGGCTCTCACCCTTACCGCAGGCCTCGCTCAGGCCCGTGACTTGGGCCCGGATGATGCCGTTAAATTGCGCGACGCCGGAACCGTAATGCCGTTTGAGAAACTCAACGAGGCGGCACTCGCTCTGCATCCAGGTGGTACAAAAGAATCCACTGAGCTGGAAGAGGTTTACGGCCGTTACATCTATCAAGTTGACGTGCGCGACACCCAGGGCGTGAAGTGGGATGTTGAAGTCGACGCCACCAATGCTCAGATTTTGAAAAATCAACGAGACGATTAATGATCATTCCGGCCTGCGCGCTGCGCCCACTGCTGGTTGGCTTGCTGCTGAGCATTGCGTTCAGCAGCAGCGCCCGCGACTTGAACCAGGACGAAGCATTGCGCCTGCGTCGCGAGGGTTTGATTTTGCCCCTCGAACAATTGATGCAGGTGGCTTTGCAACGTTATCCAGGGGCTGTGCTTCTTGAAGTGGAACTTGAAGAGGAGCACGGCGTGTTGGTGTACGAGGTCGAATTAGTGACAGCAGAGGGCGTTGTGCGCGAGTTGGAGTTACATGCCGCCACTGCCGAATTACTCAAGGACGAGGTGGAAGACTGATGCGCTTGTTATTGGTTGAAGACCACGTCCCCTTGGCTGATGAATTGTTGGTTGATTTAAACCGACAGGGTTACGCGATTGACTGGTTGGCCGATGGTCGTGATGCGGCTTATCAAGGGGCCACCGAGCCTTATGACCTGATCATTCTTGATTTGGGCTTGCCCGGCAAACCAGGGCTTGAGGTGTTGCAGGAGTGGCGCTCAAACGGGTTGAGTACGCCGGTATTGATTCTCACAGCCCGCGGCTCATGGGCGGAACGAATAGAAGGGTTGAAGGCTGGAGCAGATGACTATCTGACCAAACCTTTTCACCCTGAAGAACTACAACTGCGCATTCAGTCATTGCTGCGCCGTGCTCATGGCCTGGCGAATCAGCCGCAACTGGAAGCGGCCGGTTTGCAACTCGATGAATCACGCCAATCCGTCCAACACAAAGGTGAAAATGTGCAGCTTACCGCCGCCGAATTTCGCCTGTTACGCTATTTCATGCTGCACCCTGGACAGCTGTTATCCAAAAGCCATCTGGCCGAACATTTGTATGACGGCGAGAGCGAGCGTGACTCAAACGTCATTGAGGTGCACGTCAATCACCTGCGCCGCAAACTGGGTCGTGAAATTATCGAAACACGCCGTGGTCAGGGCTACCGTTTTAACGGGGCAATACCTTGAGATCGATTCAACAGCGCTTGAGCCTTGGGCTGATCAGTGTGTTGTTGATCGCCGGTCTGGTGCTGGCACAAAGCAGCTTATGGCTATTTGACCGAAGCCTGCGGGGCTACTTACAAACAACCCTGCAAGACGAAGCTCAGGCTCTGCTCGGGGCTTTTGAGCGCGGCCCTGCTGGCGTGCAACTGGATGAGCGCCGCTTGAGCGCGGCGTATAAACGTCCTTATTCAGGTCTGTATTTTCGAATTGATTTTGCCGATCAAACCTGGCGCTCGCGTTCGCTTTGGGACCGTGACCTGCCACGGGCGCAACATCTTGGCCTGCAACGTGAGTTAGTCGACGGTCCACAGGGGCAGTCATGGCTGGTTTTGCGCGCGGATTACCAGCGTTTCGGCCAGCAGATCGAGATTCAGGTCGCCCGTGATTACACCCCCATCCTCAATAGCTTTCGCCAAGTACAGAAAGTAGGGCTGGGTTTGGGATTGGCGGCATTGGTACTTATTTTGTTGCTGCAGCGCGTTATCGTCAGCCGAGCGCTGCGCCCGTTGGAAGTAACCCGTCAGCAGTTAAAGCAGCTGCAACAGGGACAGCGCAATCAACTCGATCAGAACGTCCCGCTTGAGCTGGAGCCCTTGGTAGCGCAGATCAACCACCTGCTTAACCACACAGAAGAAACACTCAAACGTTCTCGCAACGCACTGGGAAACTTGGGCCATGCCTTGAAAACACCACTGGCCGTATTAGTCAGCCTGGCCAGCCGTGAAGAACTCAAGCGGATACCGGATCTACACGACAGCCTTAATCAGCAACTTAAACAAATCGAACAGCGTATTGCCCGTGAATTAGGTCGGGCCAAACTGGCGGGTGAGGTGCTACCAGGTGCGCATTTCGATTGCGCCAATGAATTACCCGGTTTGTTTGCCACGCTGACAATGATTCATGGTCGTCACCTGCAACTGGATTGGCATGCACCGGGGCAACTGCGCTTGCCTTGGGACCGGGAAGACGTGTTGGAGTTACTCGGTAACGTGTTGGATAACGCCTGCAAATGGGCGGATAGCCGCGTGCAACTGAGCGTGAGTTCAGGCGCGGACGGATACACCTTGTGTATTGACGACGACGGCCCGGGCATTGAGCCAGAGCGGCGTCAGGAAGTACTCAGCCGGGGCAGCCGATTAGATGAGCAAGTGGCGGGGCATGGCCTGGGGTTGGGTATTGTGCGCGACATCGTCGATGTCTGGAGTGGCACATTACAGCTGACCGACAGCGTTTTGGGTGGGCTGTGTGTACAGATCAACCTGCCTGCCAAGCGTGCTTGAGTCGCACAAGCACGCTTGCATTAATCGTCACATACCGTTGGCGAAAGCCGGGTTCGCCATATCAATAGCTGCGCGAACCGGGCGTAATGCATCGCCATAGCGAACGAGGATGTCCAGCGCATAATCGATGCGCGCATGCAGGCGTTGGTCGTCTTCATGGCTGGGTTGTGGTGTGTTCAACACCTGCGGATTCCACGGTCATCTGGCCACCCATTCCATGAGCATCTGACCACCGATTCCACGCTGATCCGGCCACCCATTCCACGCGCATCCGGCCACTG
>LNDO01000009.1 GCA_001465025.1 Pseudomonas sp. Ga0074129 | reverse complement strand
CAGAATTGAAATAAGTCATTGTTTTAAATGGATTTTTGCAGGAATTGCTACGTTGCAGGGTCCTGTAGTTAGGATGACACTTTATTTTCCTCCCACAGATAACGCCTTCTAACGCTTCCTTGTCGCCCTGTCGCAGTCGCTTGAGCAGTGCCTGTTCATCATCCATGGGCGGATTACCTCTGATGGTTCATGGGCCTGATTGTGAGCATTGGTCTTGGAGCAAACAACGCCGCTTTTGTTACAGCTCGGAATTGGAAAGAGGGTGGTCTGTAACAAAAACATCGATGCTTCATCAGAGTAGTAGCGAATCATCCAAAGCCTACTAGTGTGCCTAGGGAGAGAACGCGACCAAGCGCTGACAATGCTTGCAGACCTGCCAGCGCAGGTGTCTTCAGTGGTGGCACCAATAACAAACAATACCTGTAGCCCTATGAGGAAAGCCCCCATGCACTCGACTTGTCCCGATCATCCGCAGTTTTCTTGTCAGCGCCCCTTTGCCGCGATGGTGTCAGCCAGCGTGCTGGCCTTGGCCCTGGCCGGCCCAGCTTTCGCCGCCAGCCCGTGCGGCCCTTGCGCGGCCAAATGCGCACCGGCCACGCTGAACCCCTGTGCCGCCAAGAACCCGTGCGCCGCGAAAAATCCCTGTGCAGCGAAGAATCCCTGTGCCGCCAAATGCGCGCCCAATCCCTGTGCGGTGAAAAATCCCTGTGCGGCCAAGAACCCCTGCGCCGCCAATCCGTGTGCCGCCAAGCTCAACCCTTGCGCCGTTAAATCAGTCAAGCGCCCAGCGAACTACAAGCCTTATCAGGGCCCTCAGGCTGAGCTGGTGGCCTATGGCGAGCAGCTGTACAAGGACCCAAAACTGAGCAGCAACGGCCTGTCCTGCGCGACCTGCCACCAGGGCGGCAATCTGTTTCAGGCCAGCTTTGCCAAGGCGTTCCCCCACGAGGTGGCCATGGCCAGGGATCAGTTCGGCATGAGTCAGGTCTTTCTCGATGAAATGGTGCAGATCTGCATGGTCGCGCCCATGGCGGCCAAGGCATTGGGCTGGGAGTCGAAGGAACTGGCGGCGCTGACAGCCTACACCGCGACATTGCAGACCAGCTTCAAGCCCAATCCCTGCGCAGCCAATCCCTGTGCGGCCAACCCTTGCGCCGCGAAGAACCCATGCGCGGTCAAAAATCCTTGTGCTGCGAAAAACCCTTGTGCCGCCAAGAACCCTTGCGTGGTTAAAAATCCCTGCGCCGTCAAATCTTGAATCAGGGCGAGCCGGGGCCGGTTTGATCGGCTCCGGCGCGTTTGGAGGGTTGCATGAATTTACCGCTTTCCAATCTACCCAATGCCGTCCCAGGCATGCTGTTGGCCGCGCCTGATGCAACCGCGCTTTCGCCGCACGAGCGGGCCGTTATGCTGGAGGCCGCCGCCGAGGTTGAGCGTTGCCAGCATGCGCTGGCCAAGGCCGGACTGAACGTGGTCGGCGAACTGCTCAAGGGCCATGAGGGGTTCTATGAGATGAACCACTACCCCGATGGCGACGTATTCGACCGCGACAGCCACAGCCAGTACTACTACCACGCTCACCGTGAAGGGGGCGTAGAGCATGGACACTTCCACACCTTTATTCGCGGTGCAGGTATAGGTGCACACCTGCAGCCGCGTAAGGATTTGTGCAAGAGCGAGCCCTGGCCTGCGGGCGATGAGGCCATTGCCCATCTGGTGGCCATTTCCATGGATGCCTGGGGCCAGCCGATTGGCCTGTTCGCCTGCAATCGTTGGGTCACGGCGGAAACCTGGTACCCGGCGAAGGCGGTGAAAGAGATGCTGCCGGGCTTTCTGATCGACCACGCCCATCCCTCCTGGCCGACCAATCTGTGGCTAAGCGCCATGCTCAAGCTGTTTCGCCCGCATATCGAGGCATTGCTTGATCATCGTGATCAGGTTGTCGAGCACTGTCGTGCGCTGCATCCCGACCAGGATGTGCTGGAAGACCGTTCTCTGGAGATCACCGGGCATCTCGACATTTCAATTAACGCCTGGGTCGAGCAACTGCGTCAGGCCCAGGGCTTAAGCCGATAAGCTTCAACCAAGGTAAGTACCAGCATGAATATCCTGTTTCTTTGTACCGCCAACAGCTGTCGCAGCATCCTGGCTGAAGCCGTGTTCAATCACCTGGCCCCGGTCAACATGCGTGCCGTGAGTGCGGGTAGCAAACCCTGTGGCTGGGTGCATCCGCAAAGCCTGAAGGCCCTGGCGCGTGCTGGCATCGAGCAGACGGGGCTGTACAGCAAGTCCCAGGAGGTGCACGCACAATTGCAACCCGATGTGGTGATTACCCTCTGCGACAATGCCGCTAATGAACCTTGCCCGGCTTATTTCGATCAGGCGTTCAAGGCGCACTGGGGGCTTGCCGACCCGGCGGCGCAGCAGGGCTCGGAGGAGGAGATCAACGCGGTATTCGATCAGACCGTGCAAGTGATCCGCGCCCGTGTCGAGCGGTTTCTGCAGCTACCTTTGGCCAACCTGCAGGCGGAACAGTTGCAGCAAGAGCTTCGGCGCATTGGCCTGCTACTGCCCGAGGCTGCCTAAAACAGTGACCAGAGCGCAGGCGCGCCTTGGCGTCTTTGCCAGAAGCGGCTGATCAGCAACAGAATCAGCGCCAGCGGTACCATCCAGGCGAATAGGCTGACAAAAGCTCCCAGCCCTGGAATACCTAACAGCAATAACAGGCTGGGGGCGCAGCACGCGCCACCGGCCAGCAGAGAGGGCCATACCCCCGCGCTGGAGATGGCCGTACAGTGGGCGCTTTGACGCAACGCCAGAGCACCATGCAAGTTCAGGCCCAGCAGGGCTGAAAGCGTCGTGGCAATCAATAGATTGACCGGGCTAAGCAGTATGACCAGCCCTCCCATCTCCAGCATGGCCAGCGCCTCAAATTGCCAGGGGCTGCGCTGGGAAAGGAGATGGGCCCATTGCCAGGGTAGGTTGTGCCAACTCCAGCCAGCAGTACCGATGTCGATATCCCCGAGCATATACAGGTACAGCAGCCCATAAGCCCCGGAGACTAGGCCGATCAGCCAGCGCTTAAAGACTGTCAGGGGCATCAAGCAGCACCGTCTGCGGGTAGAAGGTGGCCCAGGCGAACCACATGGCATCGATCATGTTTACCTTGGCCAACCCCAGCAGCTCCGGGGCTTGCGGGCCGTCCTGGGTGAAGCTCAGAGTGGCTGGGTCGAGGGCGATGCGCGCGTCAGACTCATAAACCCAGGCGGTATCGAGGCGGCTGTCCTGAATGATCAGGTAGTGCCGGTCGGCATGCTGGTAATGCACGACTCCCTGTTGCTCCAGGTATTCCCGATTGATGGCGACAGCCACCTGTGAGGTGCGAAAACCGCGAATCATCTGCTTTGCATGCAGTTCGGGGCGGCTATGGGTGACCGGAAACATCACCTGCGGCTCGATATAGTAGCCATGCAACGGGCTGTAACTGCCATAGGGATCGCGGTTGTAGTTGCGCATATAGCCGGTGCGCTCAGTCAGCACCTGGGTTTGCGGGTAGCGCTCCTTCCAGCGAGCCCAGGTGGTCCAGGTAACCTGGATCTCATCCAGACTCTGGCCCTTGAGTGGCCCCTCAATGGCTACGGCGGCGATCTGCGACCAGTAGCTATCGCTGGCCCGGTCGTACATCACCACATTGCTGTTCAGCAGTTTGCCGGAGACACCAAGGCTGGTACTGCCGCGTTTGAAACCGATGGCCGTGGCCGTCAGCGGGCAGTAGGTGATGCTGACGGGTTCGCCTCCGAGGCTGTCGTTGACGATTTCATGCCAGACCATGATTCGCTGCGGGTAAGCCTTTGCCTCGCCCTGGTGATAGACGCCGAATACGATGTCCTGGGCTTTGAGGTAGTCGTCTGCATCCCCGGCATCGCTGAATTTGGGCGAGCCGATGGCGGGAATGCCCTCTTTGCCGGGGCCGCCGGAGAGCAGCAGCTCGTTAAACATGGCATGGCTGGGTGATAGCACGCGCTCAGGCCCGGCCGGCGGCTGGGCTTGAACGGGCAGTGTGGCGCCCAGGTAGACCAGGCCCAATAAGGTCAGCAAGTATCGGCAGTGCATGGCACCTCCCATCAGCAGACGGCTACTGGTTACCGAGCAGTGTCCTGAGTTCGCCACTGCGGTCGAGCTTGGCCAGGTCGTCATAACCGCCGATATGGCGTTCGCCGATAAAGATCTGCGGTACGGTGCGCCGGCCAGTCAGTTCAATCATCTGTTGCAGCTGAGCGGGGTCCAAATCCACCCGGATCTTCGCCAGGGGGCCGGCATTGCGCTGGCTCAACAGATGTTCGGCTTGTTTGCAGAAAGGGCAGTGCTGGCTGGTGTAAAGGATGACGCGGCTCATGGTTAAACCTCAGTTGGCAGAGCGCGACAGTCGCCCTGTGCAATTGAGATGAGCCGCTATGGGCTTTGTTACAGCGGGTTTTGCAGCTCACTGTTAGGCGGATTCTTGCGTTGATACAGCGACTCAATAAGCGGGCATGCCACCCTGTCTGGGCTTGCACAGCAGGCGCGAACCAACTGAGTCAGCACTGACTCGATCCGTTGGAGGTCCGCGAGTTTATCGCGCACATCGGTAAGTTTCTGTTCGGCCAACTCACGGGCTTCATGGCAATGCGTGCCGTCGTCCAGCCTCAGCAATTCAGCCACTTCATCCAGGCTGAAGCCCAGCCGCTGAGCGGACTTGATGAACTGCACCCGCGCCACATCGACGTTGCCATAACGACGAATACTGCCGAACGGCTTATCTGGCTCAGGCAATAAGCCCTTGCGCTGATAGAAACGGATGGTTTCTACATTGACGCCGGCGGCTTTGGCGAAAACGCCAATGGTCAGACGCTGTGCCGTGCTCTCCATGATGCTTGATCCCGTACTTGACTACGGAAGTAACCTTAGTTCATCGATCAAGTGCATAAAAGGAGCTATGTATGTCTGAACCGTCAAACGGGCGCGCTCCTCTTGTCGCCGGGGGGCTGGCGGCGATTCTCGCCTCGACCTGTTGTCTTGGGCCGCTGCTGTTGATCACCTTGGGCTTCAGTGGAGCCTGGATTGGCAACCTGAGCGCGCTGGAACCATACCGACCGCTCTTCATTGGCGCGGCACTGGTAGCGCTGTTTCTCGCCTGGCGCCGTATTTTTCGCCCGGCTCAGGCCTGCACGCCTGGTGAAGTCTGTGCCATCCCTCGGGTACGCACCACCTACAAGCTGCTGTTCTGCTTGGTGGCGGCCTTGGTGCTGGTCGCGCTTGGCTTTCCCTGCATCCTTCCCTTGTTGTGGGATGCAAATAAAGTTTCATCCGTACAAATAAAGTATCATCCTTACAAATAAAGTTTCATCCTAAGCCTGTATCCGCTATGTTGAGGTCATC
>LNDO01000008.1 GCA_001465025.1 Pseudomonas sp. Ga0074129 | reverse complement strand
ATTGGTGAGCCCAGCATAACAACATTTAAAGCCGAAGCTAATACCAATACGTTTTAAGGCTGCGCCTTGCCTGCAACAACACGTAAAACCGATAACCCTTTTTTATTGCCCGGAGTAAACCGCGTGAGCATTAAAGACCGCCTGATTCAGTTTGTGCTGCGCGGCAAGGATGAGCTGTCGCCCGAAGCCAAGAAGAGCGCCGAAGCGCTGGCGGCAGTGAGTGCCGAGGCCGAGGAACTGGGCAAAGCGCTCGACTCGGCCAAAGATGCGCGCGGCCTAGCCAGAGGGCTTGAGGCTACCCAGCGTGCCGCCGAGCAAGCCGAGCGCGGACTCGTGCAGGCAGACCTGCAAGTTAAAGAGTTGAGGGATGCGCTAAACCAGTCGCCCGGCTCTGCGGGGCTGGAGCAGTCGTTGAAGGATGCCGAGCGTGAAGCCCGGAGGATGCAGCGCGGGCTTGATGCCTTGCGCGTTAGCCTGGCTGAGCAGGAAAAGGCTGCACAAGCAGCGGGTATTGATACCAACAACCTGGCCGATGAAGAAAAGCGCTTGGCGGCTGAGGTCGACAAGGCCAAGGTGGCACTGGATGCCAACAGCCAGCAGCTCAAGGAATTACAGCGCGAGCATAATGCGGCAGCGCGGGCCACTGCTGAGCACACCTCTCGTATTGATGCTGCTCGTGGCGCTATGTCGAGCGGCGCAAAGCAGGTGCTGGCCTTTGCTGCGGCCTACATCTCGCTGGAAGCCGCATTCGGCCTGGTGCAGACGGGCCTCAATGTGGTGCGTGACGGCATCTTGTCGATGCTGAAAACAGGTGATCAGTTCGAGTTGCTCGACAAGCGCATGGCCTCGCTGATGGGTAGCGTTGCTGCGGGCGAACAGGCTACGTCCTGGATCAAGCAATTTGCTCGCGACACGCCGCTACAGGTGCAAGACGTTACGGAGGCTTTTGCGCTACTCAAGTCCTACGGGCTAGACCCTATGGACGGCACCCTGCAGGCTGTTGTCGATAAAAACGAACAACTCGGCGGCGGCATGGAGCGGTTGACGGGTATCTCGTCAGCGCTGGGCCAGGCCTATGCCAAGCAGAAGTTGCAGACCGAAGAGATCTTGCAGCTGGTTGAACGGGGCGTCCCCGTTTGGTCGATGCTGGAGAAGGTTACCGGCAAGAATGCCGCGCAACTTGCAGAGTTGGCCAGTAAGGGCAAGCTTGGCCGCGATGTGATCGGGGCTCTGATCAAAGAGATTGGTGCCAGTGCCGAGGGCGCTGCCGCAGAGAACATGGGCACGCTCACTGGTTTGGTGAGTAACCTGTCGGATACCTGGTCGGACTTCCTTGACCGCATCGCCAAGAGCGGTGCACTGGATTACGCCAAGCAGCAATTGGCAGGGGTGGCAGAGTACATCGAGCAGATGGACCGCGACGGTCGGCTGGATAAGCTGGCCACTTCGCTGTCCACTGCCTTCGAGCAAGGTGCCGAGAAAGCTAAGGAATTCCTCGGGCGCTTGGCAGAGGTAGACCTTAACAAGTTCATTGATGACAGCAGCGCTTGGCTCAGTGATTTCGGTACGAAACTTGATCGTGCAGCGCAAAGTGCACAGCTGTTTGTTGCACCGTTTCGCACGATGTTCAACGGCCTGACAGCTGGCTTGAGTTCTGTGGGTGCTGCATTCACTGGGACTGTTGGACTGATGCTCGGTGTTGTGGAGGCAGCAGCCGATAAAATTCCCGATATGCTGGGCGGTGAAAAGATTCGGGCTGATGTAAAGGCGGCACGCGAAACGATAAATGGATTGCGCGATGGTTTCGTGGCTCAGATTGAGCAGGACAGCCTAGATATACGCGATGCTTGGGAAACTAATACAAGATCAGCGGTTCAGAACGCACAGGACCAGCAGGCTGCTGCCGTCAATGCAGAGCAGGCCAAGCTCGATGCTGCCCAGGATACTGCTGATAAAGTTGCAGAGCTGAATGAGGGTTTCGCGCAGCAGGCTGTTGAGGCCTCTGCAACAGGTCAGCGCGCCATCACCGACATGGCTGATGCGCTCAAACTGATCGACACCGCCTCATCCGTGCAGCAACTCGAAGGCCTACGGGGTGCGCTGCTCACGACTTATCAAGATGGTCGCATTTCCCAAGAGCAGTTCGCTCAAGCCACTAGTCTGCTCAATGAGAAGCTGACCACCTTGGGCGGAGCGGCAGCTGGTACTGGGGATTCTCTGGCAGGCCTGAGCGAAGACTTCGGCGACTTGGGCAGCATTATGCGCGCTGTGGGCAGCGCGATGAATGAGGTGGATTTCAACCGGCTGCGTACAGGCATCCGAAAGGCTTACAGCGAGGGCAAGATCAGCGCCGATGAGTTCGCTAAGGCGCAAGCCGAGCTGAACAAGCGCATCAAGGATCTCAAACCATCTGCTGATAAAGGCACCGAGGCCTTGGGCGAACAGCGCAAGGCCATTGATGCAAACATGCAATCGGCGCGGCGCGGCATCTCAGATGTTGGTGATGCGGCAGAAGAGGCTTCTGGCGGGGTGGATTTCTTCGGCGCGGTGATGACCGCGGCCCGGACGCCGCTTGCCAACATGAGTAAGGCAGCTCTTGAGGCCTTCGATGCATTGCGCGGTATCAAGAATACGGATGTCGAACTGGATACCAGTGGCGCTGATAAAACCGGCGAAGCTCTTGCGCGTGTGCGTGAGGAAGCCAAAGGTTTGCAGGCTGAGATGGGGTTGCTCGGTAGCCGCGACTATGGGTTTGGCACATGGATGCGCGAAACGGCACTTCGCAGCCGCGAGGTGCAGGCTGAGTACCTGACGCAGAAGCTACGGCTGCAGGAACTGACCGAGGGCTACAGCTCGGGTGCAATGTCTGCTGCTGCTTTTGCCCGTGCAGCTCGCTCGGCTAAGGGTGATCTGAAGCTGCTTGATGAGTCTGATCTAAGCGGCTTGGAGTCATCCATCCAGAGCGCTGAGCAGCAGATGAAACAGCTGGGCGACTCCAGCCGCAGCACACTCGAAAGTCTGCAGGATGAACTGGACAGGCTTGAAGGGCGTGAAGCTGATGCAGAGCGCCGCCGTTTTGCAGCACGCCAGCGCGAGCTTGAGGTGCAGCTGGACGCCGCGCAGGCCGCTGGTGATCGGAATGCAGTGGCCAATGCTCAGCGGTCCATCAGCGTGCTGCGGCAGATTGAAGCCGCCTCCGCGCAGAAAAGACAGCAGGATGAGCAACAGAAACGTCTGACGACAACTGCACCGACTCAGGCTGCAGCCGCCGCTGGCCCGCAAAAGGTTATCCGCCTGGAAACAACCCGTGGCAAAGCTGTGGAGGTGGCCGTGAATTCTGCTGCTGATGAAACCAACCTGCTCAGCATTCTTGAGGAAGCTGGAATGAGGACGCTTTGATGGCATTAACTCTGGACAGCATCGACTTGGCGGACAACCCCGACTTGGCCGGCGAGCAAATGGAGTGGATGGACGAATGGGAGTGGGACCCAGTAGAGCAGGTGCAGGATCGCAGCCTTACTGGCGCGATGATCTTTCAGGAAGGTCTGAAACTCTACGGGCGGCCAATCACCCTGAGCAGCAATGGCGGCGCGTGGTTCACGCTGGCCAAGGTGCGTGAGCTGGAAGCGAAGGCCGCGATACCTGCGGCAGTGATGCTACTCACGCTGCCGACAGGTGATCAGCATTACGTGACCTGGAATCGTGCTGCCGGCCCTGCTGTTCAGGCGCAGCCTTTGTTCCGTGAGGTTGCACCTACGGCAGATTGGCTACACGAACTAACCCTGCGTCTGATCACGGTGGCTCCACCTGCTGCACCGCCCGCCCCGTAAAACACCCACTTTTCCTGGCCCGCCTTGTGCGGGCTTTTTAATGCCCGGAGATTGGCATGGCGATCAACCGCACCGATGTGAAATTGCTGAAGTCTCAGCGCCTGACTGATGAGGATGATGGGGGCGGTCGCGCTACAGGCGCGGCGGTGATCGATGGCGAGGTTAATAACCTGTTCCCCGATATCAGCCGGATGGACCGCACCACTGGCCGCATCAACCTGCGCAAGGTGTTTGCCGGCGTGATGACCAGCAACAGCGATGCCTACCTGGGCACGCATGGCATCGTGACGCAGCCGCCTGCAGATCCGCGCGTGAGCGTGCTGCTGTTCAATACCGGTAGTCAGACTGATGTGCGGGCCAATGCCCGTGATGCCATTGAAAGCTACGTGGCAGCGGCCTCGGCGGCGCAGTTTGATTTGCTGGGTACTCAGTTGGCAGGCCAGCGTGCGATTGCCTGCGTGCAGCGCGAGGATCGGCGCGTGCCTGAGGTGGGCGATGTGTTCCAGCTGGTGACCGCCCCCCATCAGCAGTATGTGCGGTTGTCTGGGGTTGAATCGCGGCTTGAGCAATTCACCTTTGACTATGGCAACGGCAACTTTGTGAACTTCACCCTGCGCCGGCTTGATCTGTCCATCACCGCGCCGCTGCTCAATGAGTTCCCTGGTGGTCAGCCCAGCCCTGCTGGCACCAGTTCTGCCAGCTTGGATGGCAAGGCCAAGGCGCGGGTGCTCAGCACTCAGATTGCCGATGCCGCGCGCTACTACGGGATCAGCCCATTGGCTGAGGCCGTGGCGCAGGGCGCGTTGAGCCTGAAGGTTAAATCGGTCTACAGCCAGTTGGTGCCGAGCACCACCAAGGAATCACCCCTGGTTGATGTGCTGGGTGGCTATCAGCGCCAGGTGTATATCGCGGCTGGTCCCGCGCGAAACATCAGCCTGACAGTGGCGGCCGGTGCTGTGGTGGGTGAGTCGCGTACCTTCCTGGGTACTGGCTGCGCGCCGGGTTCGCTGACACTTACTTTCAACGGCGGCACCTATGCCGATGACAGCAAGGGCGGTTTGCGCTTTGTCAGTGGCAGCAACTGGATGAGCAGTGGCCGGGTGGATTACCAAACCGGCGAACTGACGCTGATTCGCACTGGCAGCAGCATGACCGGAAGTGCCAGCGCCACCTACAGCCCCGGTGCTGCAGCCACAGGCGAAACAATCACCGGGGAGATTGAGGTCACGCTGGGCAACCGTGGCTTTGTATACACGCTGAATCTGTCTGGCGCAGTGCCGCGTCCCGGCACCTTGTCCGTGAGCTTTATGGCGCTGGGCAAATGGTATGAGCTGCGTGATACCGGCGACGGCCTGCTGGTAGGTGAGGGTGCGGGCACCGTGAGCTTTGCCACGGGCAGTGTATCGCTGACCCTCAACGCGCTGCCTGATGTGGGCAGTGCGTTGATCTACAGCTACGTCAGCAGCGCCGATAACGCCATTGTGCAGCGTGCGGGCGGCAGTGTGACGCCTGTACTTGAGGTGCGCCATACCCTGCCGGAGGGCGGTGTGCTGCCTGGCTCGGTGTCGATCAGTTTCACTGCCGGGACACCTCGCACCCTGACTGACAACGGCCAGGGTGTGCTGAGCGGAACGGGTGGCAGCGGCACCATCGCCTATGCAACTGGTGAAGTTGTGATGCTGCTGACTGCTACGCCAGCCAGCGGCATTGTGTACAGCTATCAGGTGGGTACAACGCTCAGCAGCCCGATCAACGTGAGCAGTGATGGCAGCGGCATGGCCAGCTTCACGCTGCCGGGTGCGCCATTCAAACCGGGCAGCGTGCGCGTGGATTGGCTGACTACACAGCGCCAGGCCGCGCCGGCTGTTAACTGGTCTGTGATCGAAAGCGGTAACTCGCTGCCTGTTTACGATGGCCAGCGCGATATCGCCCAGGCCGCAAATGACAATGGCGCGGGCGGTTGGCAGGGTGGCCGGGCTGGCACCATCAACTACACCACCGGGGCCTGCACCCTGCAAGTGGCTCGGCTGTATGACTACAAAGAGCACACTTATACCCGCGTCCGTACATCAATGTTCGGTGCGACCGAGCCGGTGCTTGTGACGACGAATGTACCGACTCGTGAACAGTTTGGTGGCACGCTGACAGTTACGGCGCAGGCGGCCAGCGTGAGTGCTACGCCGAAAACCAGCAGCCAAGCGCAGCCGCCGATTACGGTGAACCTGTTGCCGGGGGTGGCTGAGGCGATTGTGCCGGGTTCTTTGTTGTTCAGCTGGAACGGTTCGGTGTACTGCGACCGCTCGGGGATTCTGTACCGGGACGTGGCCACCAACACCAACGGTGGCGTGGCGGTGGGGACGGTCAACTATGCCGCCCGCACGGCCACCCTCAGCAGCTATGGCGGCAACGCCAGCGGGGCTGTGTCGGTGCTGGCCTGCCTCACGGCGGCCGTTGGGTTTAGCGTGACCTCGGTCACCTTCAGAACACCTGGTGCACCACTGCGGGCTGGCAGTATGCAGCTCACCGTAGTGCGCACGGATACTGCCGAAGTGGTCACGGCCTCGGCTGGGCTGAACGGGAATTTTGCCAGCGGCATCATCCATGGTCGTGTTGATGCGAGCACGGGTATTGCGCGGCTGGTGTTCACCTCTGACCCCGACGACGACACGGGTGCCAGTGATGTGCCGGTGATCCCGCTGCTGCTGCGCTACAACGCCGTGGTGCAAACCCGTTTGCCGCTCGATGCTCGCCTGCTGGGGTTGGACCCGGTGCGCCTGCCCTCAGATGGGCGTGTGCCGATCTACCGCGATGGCGATGTGTTGGTGATTCACCACACCGCCGAAACCGCTGTGGCCAGCCCTGTGCCGGGTGGCACGGTGTCGCTGGCACGCCAGCAACAGCAGGACATTGAGGTGGTTGATGGCAATGGGGTGCTGCTGCGTGCAGCCTCATACACCGCTGACCGCATGCTAGGCACGGTGACCTGGGCAAACCCGCTGGTGATGCAGGATGCGGAAGGCAATCCGGTAGGCCTGCCGCTGATCATTCGTGATCGTGTTGAGCACATGACGCTTTGCACCGAGGTGCAGATCACCGGTTTGCTGGGCCTCAGCTCGCCGCTGCCGTGGGATCTGCCTGCTGATGAAACGCAGGTGTCCAGTGCTGTTGCCTGGGGTGACCTGCAGGCGCGGGTGCATAACTGGTTTACCCAGCAGACTTGGAGCCAGGGCGCGCCGAACTGGACGGATGCGCCAATCGGCAATACCACAACCGCGCAATACAACAGCCTGACCTACCCGCAGCTCATCACCAACGCAGGCGGTATCGATGGCCGCTGGGCGTTGGTGTTTACCAGTGCCACCTCTTTTCAGGTGGTTGAGGAAAAGCTGGGGGTTATCTCCACGGGCACCATCAGTAGCGACTGCTCGCCCGTGAACGCCCTGACCGGCGAGCCGTATTTCACCATCCGCTTTCAAGGCTGGGGCTCCGGCTGGGCTGCGGGTAATGCGGTGCGGTTCAACACCGACTCGGCCCTTGGGCCTATGTGGGTGATCCGCACGGTGATCAGCGGGCAGGGCACGGTGGATGACGACAAGTTCGAGTTGCAGATCAGGGGGGATGCAGATTGATGGCTACCGTCTATCACCGCGATGACAGTGGGGCGCCTACTTTCGCGTTCTCCAGCAGCGGCACAAACATCGCGCACTTTGCTGCACTGAAGACGATCCTCAAGGCGTGCTTGGTGTCGGGCTACGGCAGCAAACCCGCTGCCGGCTGGGCACTGATCGCCGAAGGTGATCGCTTTCTGGTGCTGCGCAATGGGACCTCAAGCGGTTTTGTGTGCTTTACCTGGGTTGCTGCGACCTCGTATTTCATCATCCACCTTGCCGCGACGTTTACGGGTATGTCCGGTGATGTGATGACGGGAGCCGGGCTTAAGTCGGGAACGGATGCAGCGGGCAGTGCCAACCAGCACCGTATGTGGAACTCGGTTCTGGCGAACTCATCGGCCAATAGCACTTGGTATTTGGTGGCGGATAACAAGACTTTTTACTTCCAGGGAAGTGGAGGCTTCAGTCTGTTTGAGTATGCGGCCTCGGACTTTGGTGCGATGAACCCGCTTTATGTCGGAGAGGACAGCGCCGGCAATTTCATCGCCATGGGTGGGCAGAACACAAACGGCACTCAGCCTCGGGCCTACTTTGGGCCTGAGGGAGTAACGGTGCTGCGTAACCCTGCAACCGGATTGCTGGTTGATACCGGGTCAATTGCTGTTGTGGCACCTGGCCTTCGCTTGACTGCCAACGCCAATACCGGCGTTGCCTCGCTCGGTGCCGCACACATCGTTCCGCTTCTTGAGGCACCTTTGTGCCCTGTCAGATGGGGGGCTTCGGTGCTGGCTGGGCGGTTACGTGGCCAAGCGCTTTGCCCTTTAGTGTCGATGTATTTCCCTTCGCCAGCGGCGCAGAGCCTAGGGCATGTTGGGCCGCTGAACTCTCGAAATCTGAACACGCCCCTGCCGCTGGGCGGTGCGCATACGTATTTCATGGGCGTTGCTTTTGACGGCTCAGCCACGCGAATCGTTACAAACAACCCGGAGTTCTGGTGATGGCGACAGCAACGGTTGCGTTGGTTCTGGCGTTGCCTGTTGTTGTGCCGCCGCGTGCAACGCTGAAGTTTCGGGTATTGCGCGAGGGGTTAGTGACGCCAGGGGTGAAGACGCTGTTTCTGTATCGCGGGTGGGGCTCGGTGGCCACGTTGGCGATGGTGTTCCAAACGCTTGATGGCGAATGGACGCGTGCCGAGCAGTTCGACCTGGCCACCTTGCTGGCACAGGGGGAGTGGCTAGTGGCCGGTGAGGATCTGGCAGCACCGCGCAGAACTCGGGCCACTTACTTGGCGTTCACCGAATCAGCCGAGCTGACCTTTGACATTACCTCTGGCCAAGGCGGGGTAGTTGGTGAGCCGGCGACCCTGGCCGCGCAGGTGCGTGTGGATCATCAGCCGGCAGGGCGTGAGGTGGTTGTGATTGAGCGGCCACTGGATGGCCAGTGGCGTGTGGCCGGGTACGGCCTGACTGTTGATGGTGAGGCTGAGCTGGAACTGCGAGTTGCTGGTGGGCTGTGCTATGCCGTGGCGGTGGATGATTGGGGCGTGCTCTATAGCCCGACCTTGGCCGTTACCGTTGGGCAAACCATCCGGCCAACACTGTTCACCGGCTGGCTGTACCGCGTTACGGAGGCTGGCACCTTGCCGGCCGCTGAGCCGGAGTGGTGGCCAGCCAGTGGCGATAACGCCGCTCGCCTGATTGGCACCGCTCGCGCCATTGCAGTTCGCTACTACGCACCCATTGGCCATGGGCCTGTGCCTGTTGAGGTGATTTGATGCTGACAATGCGAGTAGGGGGCAGCTGGTCTACAGCACGCCCAGCCTCGGCGCGGCCGGCTGCTTTGCCTTGGGACGGCACCACGGCGCTGGTGGTAGAGGCTCGGGCACTCTGGCGGCGCGCAGTGGGGCATGACCTTGAGGCTGCAGCTGGTTGGAGTGCGGTGCCGGCCAGGGATCGGGAAAGCATTCAGGCTTGGGGCCTGGCCAGCGCGGCTGACTGTGAGCAGCTGGCTGGCCTGTGGGGTGCGGTGCCGGCGAAGGATTGCGGTGTGGTGGGGCGTTGGGATCACACCATCAGGCCGCGTGATGTGCGCTTGCGGCTGATCTACAACCCGATGCCGGCGCGTAAGGATGTGCAGGTGGGCTGCCCCAGTCGGCGGGTCGACGATTATGGGCCTAGCCGTAATGCGGCAGCGGCAGTGCAGGCCAGTTTGTACGTGCCTGGCCCTGGACCGCTGGCATTCAACTTTGGGGGGCGTCCGTACTTCCCACCCACCTCGCCGTTGGTGTTCTTCAGCTTTCAATACACGCCGCCTGCTCCGCGTATTCAGCCGGTAGATAGTTCCAGCCGGGTGCGTTGGCAAGATGCACGCCGGCTGAGCGCTCTGGCGCGGTTGCCGTGGGGCAGGGCGCGGGTGCTCGATGGCCCGCTGACCGGCATTGAATATGTGGACTACCCCGGCCCGGTCAAGCCTCTGCCTGAGCCGCCTACCGATCCAACCATTCTGGATACCTACATGATTGCCAACACCGTCAACCTGGTGGTGCTGCCAGCGCGCACGCCCATTGAAGCGAAGAATGTGCGCATTGGCCTGGATGCCGACAGCTTTAGCTGGAAGTTCAGCGCCGACATCTTCACCAAGGCTGCGCTCGACCTGGTGGCACCTGGTGAGGATGGCGCAAAAGAGATTGAACTGGATATCAACGGCTGGACGTGGGTGCTGCTGGTGGAGGGTTACAGCCGGCAACTCAAGTTTCCGACCGAGGCCTACAGCATCAAGGGCGCTACGCGCACTCAACTGCTCGCTGCGCCCTACGCGCCATTGCGCACTGGGCTGAACGCTGCGCCGATCACCGCGCGGCAGGCAGCGACGGAGCAGTTGCTGTTCACCGGGTTTAGTATCGTTTGGGACGCTGAGACTGTAGGGCCGGCTGATTGGACGTTCCCGGCCGGTGCGCTGAGCTATCAGAGCCAAACGGCTATGCAGGTGATCGCTCGTATTGCTGAAACGGTTGGCGCGGTGGTGCGGCCGGCGCGTGCTGCTGATGAGCTTGAGGTGCGTCCGCGCTACCCGGTGCCGCCATGGGAGTGGGGGCAGATCGATGCGCCGATTGATCGCATTATCCCGCCTGCAATGATGACCGCCCTCGGCGGGGAGTGGACGCCGCAGCCGGCCTGGAACGCCTGCTACGTGTCGGGCACCAGCCACGGTGTATCCATGCTTGTGCGCCGCGCTGGCACGGCAGGTGATAACCCTGCGCCGGATGTGTTCGATGATTGGATCACCGGGCAGGAAGCCAACCGAGCGCGCGGTGTGCACGAGCTGAGCAAGGGCGGGAACATTGAAATTGTTGGCGTCTCAATCCCGCTGTTCCCGTTTACGGATGACCATGGCGTCGGCTTGGTACTGCCTGCCCAGCTCTGTCGCGTGCCAGAGGAAAGTGGCGCGTGGGTTGGGCTGTGCCTGGCCGTGGACATCGCCGCTGAAGGCACTGGCGCGAGCCGTGTGCAGCAGCAACTCCGGTTAGAGAGGCACTTTTAATGGCCACAGTTAACCCTTGGAAGCGCTTTATCGGCCTGTTGCCTGGTGGGGTTCGCACGGTGGCCACCGTCATGAGCATCAACAGCAGCGCCGGTATCAGTGAGGTGGAGCTGCGCACCGGCACGCGCGTGACGGTGCGGGGGGTGGATGTGGCCGTGAGCGGTAAGGCCTACATCGCCGATGGGGTGATCACCGGGCCTGCGCCGAACCTGCCGCATTTTGATGTGGATGTTTAGCCCCATCTCACCCGTAGTGTGGGTTAGCCGTAGGCGTAACCCACCGCCAAGCCCGCGCCGTGCGGGTTTTATTTTGCCTGGAGAAATCAATGCAGCCGTCCAGACTCGACCTGCGCATCATTCAGGGTGCCACGTTGCGCAAGCCGTTGTTGCTCATGCAGCCGGTGTACGCCTATCGGCCCATCGCCGCCATTTACCAGACGGCCCCCTTGCGGCTGCAGGTGCCGGCCCACGGTTTGCCAGAGGGTTGGCCCACTTGGATTGAAGGGGTGCGCGGCTGGGGAGGCCTCAACCTGGACAAAGGCCGTGCGCGCTTCCGGTTGGCCACGGTGATTGACGCGGACACCCTCGAATACAACGAACTCAACGGCTGCGACATGCACGCCAGTGGCGGGCACTTGGTATATCGCTTGCCACTGGACTTGACCGGCGCCAGTGCCCAGTTGCACATCCGCGATACCAATGGCGCGCTGTTATTGGCGCTGAGCACCGCCACGGGTGGGCTGGTGATGGCGGGGCCAGGGCGCGTGATGCTCACCCTTACGGCGGCGCAAACCGCTGCAATCCGCTGGCAGACCGGGTTGTATGACCTAGAGCTGACTATGTCCGACGGCAGCGTTGACCGCTGGGCGCAGGGTGCCGTGGTGGTGAGCGTGGAGCAGACCCATGACTGAGCAAACCGCCGCACTGGTGGCGGCTGAAACTTTCGTGCTGGTGGTTGAGCCTGAGCAGCCCGCCGCCGCGTTGTTGGCCGCCGGCGCGCAGGGCCCCGCCGGCCCGCCCGGCAATTTCACCCCGCTACCCACCGACCCCATCGCTTACTACATCATCGCCCGGAGTTAACCATGAGCCTCGAAACCCAAATTATTGCCCTTGCTCAAGCCATCGGCGCGGACATTAAAGACGTCCGCACCAAGCATGGCGATCTCACCAGCTTGACCACGGTGGCCAAGGGCAACTTGGTTGCGGCCATCAATGAGCTGAAGGCGGCGCTTGGCTCAGCCGGTGCCGCAATCAACGACGCCGCCACCAATGGCGCGACCACCGTAACGTGGTCGGCTGACAAGATTTTCGACACCATTGAAGCGGCCAAGTTGGCCGTAAAAAGCGACCTC
>LNDO01000007.1 GCA_001465025.1 Pseudomonas sp. Ga0074129 | reverse complement strand
CCTGCTCAAAAATTGAGCAGAAGCAGTTGAACACCTGGGTCAGTTTTCAGTCGGCAGAACAGCCTCTACTGGGTCAGTTTTCGGTCAGCAGCAACACGCAAAGGCCAGTCCAGCAGCTCGGGTAATGGCTATTCGGAAGAGTGGGCGCATGGCGTGATAGGCCGATTCGAGTCTGGCTTCACCGAGGGCACCATAGGCTTCGGTGTCGATGCCTTTGCCATGCTAGGACTTAAACTTGACACTGGCGACGGCCGTTCAGGAGCCGGCGGCACAGTCGATGTGCTGCCTTACAACAGCCTCGGGCAGGCTGAGGACAACTACTCCAAATTGGGGGGCGCGGTGAAAACTCGGTTCATGGATACCGAGATCAAGGTAGGCGACGTCTTTCCTGTCAGCCCTGTCGTCCAATACGGTGATGCGCGGCTTTTACCGGAGAGTTTCCGAGGTATCACCGTGCTCAACAGCAGCGTGGAAGGACTGTCGCTTCAAGGCGGTCGCCTCCACTCGATGAGCCAACCCAATACCAGCAGCATGCGCGACGGCTTCGCTACCTTCTACGCGGGCGAAGTGGACTCGCCATGGATCGCCTATTTCGGTGGTGATTACACGCTTAATGACAACGTCGGCTTTAGTCTCTACACCAGCCGCCTCAAGGATGCCTGGAATCAATATTACGCGGGCACCACGCTGAGCTACCCGCTTGCGGACGATGTCGCCTTGATCGGCGGGCTGAACTACTACAAGGCGGTCGATGAAGGGAGGCAGCTCCTCGGGAGCTTCGATAACAACATCTGGAGCGGCAAGGTCGGCATCCAATTCGGCGCTCATACAGTGCTGGTGGGTCTCCAGCGCAACAATGGCGATGATGACTTCGACTACTTGCGCCAATCGGACTCCATCTACCTCGACAATTCCATCCAGTACAGCGACTTCAACTCGCCGAAGGAGAAGTCATGGCAAGTGCGCTATGACCTGGATATGGAGCCTTTCGGTGTGCCTGGATTGAGCTTCATGACTCGATATGCCCAGGGCTGGGATGCCGACTACAGCAACGCCAACGAAGTCTATATGCGCCGTGATGACAACGGCGATCCGTTGACCAACCAGAAGCGCTGGGAGCGGGACATCGAGGCCAAGTACGTTGTGCAGTCTGGGTCGTTGAAGGACATGTCCTTTCGCATTCGACAAGCCACGACTCGCGCCACCGACTTCGAGTCGGATTTGGATGAGTTCCGCCTGATTGTCGAGTACCCGCTGGAAGTTCTCTAACCCTGGCAAGCGAGCGGGTTGATTGCCCGCTCGCTCCTTGGTCCTGCTGTCCCCTCGTAGTGCTCCTTTGGTTTGGAGACAGCCCTTGGCGCCCTAGGGCGCCTTTTTTACTTAGGTTAAAGGACGTATGAAAATGAGTCGGCCACTACACACAAGCGGCCGTGCTGGCAGGCAGTACTACTGGGCGGGATATTCTGCAACGACCTGATCAGAACCCGTCTTGGTCAAGCCAATGACCTGGTAGGCATGCTGTACGCCATCGACTTCCATGCCGGGGGAGCCCGCCGGCATCCCGGGAACAGCGATGCCCAGCAGATCATCGCGCTTGGTGAGTTCGATGACCTGAGCCGCCGGCACATGACCTTCGACGAACTTGCCGTCAATCACCGCGGTGTGGCAAGACGCTAACCGCGGCGCAACGCCCAGACTTTGCTTCACTGCCGTCATGTTGCTTTCGACATGGTCGACGACTTTGAAGCCATTCGCTTCGAGGTGTGAGATCCACTTCTTGCAACATCCGCAATTAGCATCACGATGGACATCAATCGGCAGGGCATCAGCTGCTTGAACCGCAGACGTGACGGAGAGAGCGGCCAGTAAGGCCAGATATTTAGCTTTCATGTACGTGCTCTTTGCCATCGGCGTGGGTGTGGGGCTTGGGCGAGGCGTTCGGAGCCTGCTCGGCGTGATGATCACCTCCGTTGGACGACGCCTCATCCCCAGCATGGTGGTCATCGCCACTCATATCCGAATGGTGACCTGCCTTAGGTGCGGAGCCACCCTCGCTATCCGTAGCCGCGGCATCGTGATGACCAGGCTCTCCAGCATCACCTGATCCATGATGGTCATCGCCACCGCCACTATTGTCATGATGGCCAGGCTTGTTGTCGCCGTGCTGTCCTTCATGGTTATGCATCTGCGTTTCCCCACCACCGTGCTGATGGCCGCCACTGGATGCGACGAGTGTTTGGTATTGCTTGGCATCCATCGCCGGCAGTTGGTTGAGGAAGGCAACCATGCCCCAGATGTACTCGTCTCCCATGCTCTTGCCCCACGCAGGCATACCCGTTGCCTTGATGCCATGCTTGATCACCCAGAACGCTGCTGACGGATTGCCATCGACACCGATCTTGGCGAGGTTGGGGGGCGCAGGATAAAGCGATTGGCTTAGCTCGGTCTCCGCCACACCTGGCGCCAAATGACAGCCGATACACATGGAGTTGTAGTTGCCCGCACCGGCGCGAATAAGAGCTTGATCATCCAGGTTGGGAACCTCGATGTCCCGCGAACGGACTTCGATAGAGCGGTCACGGGCCATCGTGAGAAACGCATGCACTGCAGGAAAATGGGGATCGTCGGCCCCCACGTTGACCACGCCAAAGTAGGCGCCGGCCAGGACAGCTGTGCTACCGACCACGCCGGCCGCCACCAAAGTTTTAATTGTTCTTTTCATGTCAGGTTCTCAAAACCACATCCGGATACCGGCGACAAAACGCGCCTCGTCTACATCACCGCCCTCGTCGCGCACCATGTCTGCCGTGTTGCCATAGGAGCGGCTCCAGGAAACCCCGATATAGGGGGCAAACTGCCTGACAATCTCGTAACGCAGACGCAAGCCGAGCTCGGTATTTGCCAACCCAGACCCCACACCTCGCTCAGGATCGTTCTTGCCGTAGAAGTTCATTTCGGCAGTTGGCTGGAGAATCAGCCGGTTGGTCAGCAGAATGTCGTACTCGCCCTCCAGTCGGGCAGCAGTTTGGCCATTCTCGCCGACGAAGGCCGTGGCTTCGGCCTCAAAGGCGTAAAGCGCCATGCCCTGGATACCGAAGGCGGCCCAAGTCTGCGGCGACTCCGGTTTGAAGTCCTGGCGAACGCCCGCGACGACATCCCACCAAGGGCCGATCGAGCGGCCGTACAGCAGCTGTAATTCAGCATCCTCGGTCACGCCGTTGGTACGCTCGCCTTCGGAGCGGAACCAGACCCGGTTGATATCACCGCCTACCCAGCCCGACGCATCCCAGGCCAGGGTGCTGCCCTCATCTGCGTCCTGGTATTCGAGCTGATCGAGCAGGAAAAAACTGTTGATGGCGCTGTCGTGAACCTTGTGGCCAGGTAATGGCGGGAAAGCCGCTTGGCGATCAGCATCCGTCAGAACGGGAATCGGCGTACGGCTGGTGGTTCTCGGGGCTTCAGCGGAGCCATGGTTCATCTTTGAATGATCCATGCCCTCCATCTGTCCTTGCATGGCGCCATGCCCCATCTTGCTGTGATCCATAGCCTGGGCCTTCTCTTGGCTCTGGCCGTGGCCCATCTGGCTATGATCCATGCTGCCCGAAGCACCCTGCATGGCACCATGGTCCATCTTGCTGTGATCCATGCCCTCCATCGGCGCTTTGGTAGCGCTGTGGCTCATCTGGCTATGGTCCATCGACATGGTGCCGTGCCCCATTGCCGAATGATCCATTTCTTCCGCAGCCAAAGTAACGCCGCCGCTGAACGCACTCAGCGACACAGCCAGCGCCAAGAGAGATGGACGTGAAAACCTAGTGGTCATGGTTCGAACCTGCTTCGGCTTCGGTGCCGCCATGCTTATCCATCATGTTTTCGTGATTCATGCCGTCATGCTTCATGTCTCCGTGATCCATGGCGCCATGATCCATCTGCTGGCCAGCGGCCTTGTCTTTCGATTGATCTGCAGGCTTGTCACTGGCGTCGGGCGCAGCCGACTCGGCAGCATGTTGTTCGTGCTCGCTGTGCCCCTCACCTGCCAATGACGTCGGCGCGTGCAGAACAGCCAAAAGACTGAACATCGCTGCGCTGCCAAACAGGGCATTACGCTTCATAAAAGTACTCATCAGAAATCTCCTTTACTCATCCACACGGACTTCACGGAACATGCCCATTTCCATGTGGAGCAACAGGTGGCAGTGATAGGCCCAACGTCCCAACGCATCGGCGGTCACCCGATAGCTGCGCTTGGAACCTGGCGGCATGTCGATGGTGTGTTTACGCACCAGGAAATTGCCGTTCGCATCCTCCAGATCACTCCACATGCCATGAAGATGGATCGGGTGAGTCATCATGGTGTCGTTGACCAGCGTGATGCGAACACGCTCGCCGTACTTGAGGCGCAGAGGCTCGGCGTCAGAGAACTTGATTCCATCGAAGGACCAGGAGAATTTCTCCATATGCCCGGTGAGGTGCAGCTCGATGGTGCGACTTGGCTCACGCCCGTCCGGATCAGGGAAGGTGCTGCGCAGGTCAGAGTAAGTCAGGACGCGCCGGCCGTTATCACGCAGGCCGATACCTGGGTCGTCCAGCTTGTGCGTCGGCGTCATGGTCTGCATGTCGACCAAAGGATTGTTGGTCTCTGAGGCCGGGTGTGCCTGCATGTTGCCAGCCATGCCAGCCATGCCCGAATGATCCATTCCAGCCATCTGGCTGTGATCCATGCCGGCCATGCCACCCTGCATGCTCCCATGATCCATGCCCGCCATACTGCCGTGGTCCATTCCGGCCATGTTCCCGTGATCCATACCGCCCATGCTGCCGTGATCCATACCCATGTCGCCCATGGCAATCAGCGGACGCGGGTCGGGGCTGGGTACTGGTGCACTCAACCCCTCCTGTACAGCAAGGGTGCCGCGCGCATAGCCAGTGCGGTCCATGGATTGGGCAAACACGGTATAGGCCTGTTCGCTGTCTGGTTCGATGATCACGTCGTAGGTCTCGGCCACGGCGATACGGAACTCGTCGACGCTGACCGGTTTGACGTGCAGACCATCGGCCGCAACCACAGTCATCTTCAGGCCCGGGATGCGCACATCGAAATAGGTCATCGCCGAGGCGTTGATGAAGCGCAGGCGGATCTTTTCGCCTGGTTTGAATATGCCGGTCCAGTTGCCATTGGGTGCCTGGCCATTCATCAGGTAGGTGTAGGTGTAGCCACTGACGTCAGCGAGATCCGTCGGGCTCATCTTCATCTCGGCCCACATCTTGCGATCGGCTACGGCGGCGGACCAACCCATCTCGCTTACGTCATCGATGAAGTCACCAACGGTGCGTTTGTGCTGGTTGTAGTAGTCCGACTGTTTCTTGAGCTTGGCCAGTACCCGCGTTGGATTTTCATCCGTCCAGTCGCTCAGCAACACGACGTAATCACGGTCGTAACTGAAGGGCTCGGGCTCCTTGGCATCGATGACCAGCGCGCCGTATACGCCGACCTGCTCCTGCAGCCCCGAGTGACTGTGATACCAGTAGGTACCGTTCTGGTTGACCTTGAACTTGTACTCATACATGCCGTCAGGGGCGATGCCATGGAAGCTCAGGCCAGGAACACCATCCATGTTCGCCGGCAGGATGATGCCGTGCCAATGGATGGAGGTGTCCTCCTTGAGGCGGTTGCGCACGCGCAATGTGACGGTATCGCCTTCGCGCCAACGAAGAATCGGCCCAGGGAGCGAGCCGTTGATGGTCATGGCCGTGCGCGCTGCGCCGGTGATGTTCACCGGGGTTTCACCGATGAATAGGTCGAATTCGTTACCAGTCAGTACGTTGGGCTGGCCGGGGCTGTTCACCGCCCAGACCGGCGTGCGCCACAGGCCAAGTCCGCCGATAATACCGGTGGCTGCCAGGCCTTTGACGAAGGTGCGCCTTGTGGTTTTGCTTTGCATGCCGTTTTGTCCAATCCGTCAAATGAGCCGGTGATGGTGTGCCCGGTCTCGGGTTCATGGCTGCTTCAATGTCGGGGATTTACCCCTCAACTTTCCACGTCGGTGCATTACACAAGCCTTACCGACGATGAGCAGTATGAAACTGCCATATCCCAACCATCCGGGTGATTACATTTCTGTAAGGTAGATGACTTCAGCAGTTGGTGTGCTCTGCTTGCTCGGTTGGACTGCTGGCTACAGGAACCTCAACTTTCTGCTGCTGGGCCAACTGATAGGCTTCCAGCGAGACCTGGCGGGCTTGTTCCATGCGTGCAAACGTGCGATCAGCACCGCCTTCGGCCATCGCCAGGCTGGAAACACTCAGGGCAGCAACTACAAACAGGGTTTTGATCGATTTCATTTCGTTAATCCTCAGAAGTTTAGAAGCCCCTGTAACTAGTGGGGACGAGCGTTAAGCTCGCTGCTACGTTAACCACGACGCCCTGTCAGCAACCTGATCCGAACATTACAGTTCTGTCAGTTTGCTATTTCTTTCTTGTAGGCCCTCCTGAAGGCTCGGTACTGTCTTCCTGCCCGCGCAGCCTTGCGGATTCCATGGGCCTGATCGGTAGCAATGCCTGAGCTAACTCGTTCATTCGCACCGACGGATCGCGACCATCAAACAATCAAGAGAGATAGCCACTATGTCGAACAAATCCAACGTAGCTACCGGTGCCGCCTTGGCTCTGGTGGCCGCCAGCCTGTTCTCCACCCTGCCCGTCCAGGCTGCTCAGGAAACCAAAGCAGCAGAAGTGAAGTGCTTCGGGATCAATGGTTGCAAAGGGCAGAACGACTGCATGACCGCGAAAAACGACTGCAAAGGCCAAGGCGAATGCAAAGGCCAAGGGTTCAAGTTGATGACCCAGACCAAATGTGACGAAGCCGGTGGCAAAACCAGCGAATAAGGCGGTTCAGGGGAGTGCATGCCACTCCCCTGCTGGAGTCTCGAATGAGTAAGCGCAAAACTCTGGGTTTCGGTCTTGGCCTTCGTAACGAGTATTACCGGCAGATCCTGGAGGAACGGCCTGCGGTCGACTGGTTCGAGATCATTTCCGAGAATTACCTGGTGGAGGGCGGCAAGGCTCTCTACTTCCTTGATGCGATCGGCGAGCACTACCCCCTGGTGATGCACGGAGTATCTCTTTCGATTGGCGGCTCACATGCCTTGGACATAGACTACCTACGACAGCTCAAGCAGCTGGCGGATCGGGTGCAGCCTCAGTGGGTGTCTGATCACCTGTGCTGGAGTCGAGGCAACGCCCATCAACTTCACGATCTGCTACCGCTGCCGTTTACCCAGGAGAGCCTGCTGCATGTCGCGGCCCGGGTGCGCTTGGTGCAGGATGTTTTGGAACGTCCCATCGTGCTGGAGAACGTTTCCTCCTACGTGCAGTGGACAACATCCAGCATGAGCGAGTCTCAGTTCCTCTCGGAGCTCAGTTACCTGACCGGGTGCGAGCTGCTTCTCGACGTGAACAACGTCTACGTCAGTTCGCGCAACCAGGGTTTCGACCCTTGGCAGTTCATCATGGAATTGCCGCACGAGCGGATTCGGCAAATTCACCTGGCCGGGCACAGCGATTACGGGCAGTACCTCATCGACACCCATGACCAGCCCATCGCTGATCCGGTTTGGTCTCTCTACAGCAAGACTTTGAGCTACTTGGGCCCGACATCGACCTTGATCGAGCGGGATGACCAGTTTCCGCCGCTGGAAGAGCTGTTGTCCGAATTAGCACATGCCCGTGCTATCGCCAAATCTGTGATATCGGGGGCCACCCCTTGAGCCTGATCGCCCTACAGACTGCATTTGAAACTTACCTGACAGGTGACAGTGCCCTGCCCTCCAACGAGCTTTTGGAGCAGATCCGAGGTAGCACAGCGCTGAGTGCTCTCGAAGGCCTGCAGATCTACCACAACGCTTACCGTTCGCGCCTGCTTGCGGTCTTGCGAGAAGACTTCCCTGCCCTGCTTCACTGGATCGGCAACGAATCATTCGAGCAGCTCGCACTGGCCTACTTGGCCGCCTGGCCACCACGACATTTCAGCATTCGCTGGCTGGGCGAGAAGCTGCCCGAGTTCATTAGCAGCTACGTCGAAGAACCCCAACTATCGCCGATGCGCGAACTCGCGGAACTGGAATGGGCCTTTACACTGGCCTTCGACGCTCAGGATGTCGAAGCGCTTTCGCTGGAGACCATGAGTGATTTTTCGGCTGAAGACTGGATTTCACTCAGGGTTTCCCTGACTGCATCTGCCCGGTGGTTGCAGCTGCAGTACAACACGCTGGAGTTGTGGAAAGCCGCCAAGTCCGGCAGCTTGCTGCCTGATATTACCCGCCTGCCAACGAACCTAGCCTGTCTTGTTTGGCGTCATGAACTCGTCTGCCAGTACCGGAGCCTGGAGCCAGCGGAGGCTTCGGCATTGCAGTTTCTCATCGAGGGCGGATCGTTCGCTGAACTCTGCGAGTCGTTGAGCGCCACGCATGGCGAGCAACCTCCCTTGCAAGCCGCGACCTGGTTGAAGTTGTGGGTCAACGACGGTTTGCTAAAGCGCGGCCAGCTATTACACGAATGACCCGGAACCTTTAGGCTAGCGCTCTCTCTTTGGCCACTCCGAGCGCTTCTATGACTCACCGCATCATGCATTTCAAACAGCAAGCCTTGCTTGACCCGGAGACCTATCAGGCAATGCTGGCCGACGGCGTTGGTCACTGGGAGCGGCTTGCAGGAGAAGTCGTCGGCATAGAAGACGAAAAAAGCCACGAGTTCGCTGCATTGAAAAGCCTGTTCAAGCGCAAGCGGTACTCCTATGACACGCTGGAAATGCGCGAGCCAGGCGATCACTCAAACTGGCTTCGCGGCCGAGATGGTTCAGAAGGTATGACCAACGAGGTCACCAGTATCCCAGGGCTAAAAGAGCTCTCAGAACTGGAGATTTAGTCGGTCGGCAGGCCAGCGCTCAAGCGCTGACCTGGGCCGCATAACCAAGCTCCTGGATCAGCTCGCGGATCGATTCGGCACTTTCTGTGCTCTCAACGGTGACCTTGCCGGCCGCTCGATCCACTTCTACTCGTGCATCCTGATCCAGAGCTTGAATGGCCTTCGTGATTTTGCTCACGCAACTGCCACAGCCCATCCCCGCAACACTCAGACTAAACATGTCTTTCACCTCATTTCGTCCGCGGCTCAAGTTACCGCACGGACAGCATCGACCTTGACACGATGGCAAGGTCAAGCCCGTAAGCGCTACAAAAGGATCAGCCGTTTACCACGGGCGTAAGGATGGGGGTTGGTGAACACACCACGACATGCCTTGCGCCCCTCGTCAGTGCGACGTATAGATTCTGGGGGGTCATAAGCTCAGGATGCAGGACAACCGAGACATCCGCCTCCAGCCCCTTGAGAAGTAATGTGCTGCCTACAGAGCGTCTTGCGATCGGTCGGGCAAGGTGTCTATTGCGCTCTCGCGCTTGAATGGCTGCACTCAGAAAGTCGGCAGCACCTCCCACCACCGCTTGCATTGCAGACCGGCAGCAGTACAGAACCTCCGGTCGGTATACACGTGCCCCGTGCTGCTCAGCGAGCGTATCGATCACACGGAGCGCTTGCCCCAATGTTGGCGCTGCTACGAAATCGATCGCCGCAGCCTCGGCCGCGGTCGGAGGCGTTCGGGCCCTTCCTGCACGCAGCGACTCCACGCGCGTTCGCAGGTTTGCTGCACCTACCCCCGTCATTACGCTGGAAGCAAACTCCACAAGTTGTGCCAGAGCATTGGCACCCTGCAAGTCAAAGTTCCTGGCGAAGTTGACGAGATCTCTCAGGTCGACGGCTTCTACGGCCATGGCACCGGGTGTCTGGCTCGTGAGCTGATGGCGACCTTGCACGTTGATGGAGTCCCCGATGATGAGGACGCTGCCCCGAGCGTTGGGTGGCTCGGTTCTAGCGGCCACCAGCCGCTGCTGGACTTCTGTCCCGGCGTTGAGCTGCACCCAGCGCACTTCTGCCGGAGCCGTGCGCAGATCCACCGGCTGACCAGCTTGAAGTTGTTGCCTTATGGCGAGCAGCCACTGCCCGAGGTTCTCAGCTCCAGCCAGCCGCCAGCGCCACGGTATCCTCAACTCTCCCGCTGCGGGAAACAGGGGTTGCACCTCATTCGCCCAATGCACCAGTCGATTGCCACGGAAGCTGAATATGGCTTGCATCGGGTCACCGAGCACGCAGGTCGGAAGCACCTGGGCCAAACCAGACACGATGGCGTGCTGGACGACGTTGCAGTCTTGGTACTCGTCGACAAGCAACCGTGCATAGGTGGCGCGAAGGGGCTGAGCGAGGTGACCGGCCTGCAACAACTGCATGGCGGCCTCCCGAATTGCCGGGTAGTCAGTATTGGGTTGATGCAGCTGTAGGATCTGCGGGTTATGGCCGCTTCGCGCTGGGAACTTAGCGATCAGGCGCATCGAGAATCCGTCAATGGTGGAGACTCGATATGCGGAGTTAGGAACACCGGCTCGTCTCAGGCGCGCCCGTAAGGCCGCAACGCCGGCGTTCGTATGTGTCAAGACGAGGATGGGTTTGCTCTGCGTATGCGCGATGAGCGTCTCGGCAATCAATTGCGTTTTTCCACAACCTGCGGGGGCCGTTATGGAGCCACGCTCGATAGCGAAAAGATCAATCTCAGGGGGCACTTGTAAACGTCCAGAGCTGATTCGTGACTGCCATGAAGCCCGGTTCGGCGTTCTGTAAAGACGGACCGACGATGTCCCTTGCAACCTCCTGATAGGTTGTCAGCGACTTGAACCAGCCGCTGTTGCGGATACGGGATGCGGTTCCCAGCAGCTCTCGTCTCTCAGGTGAGTACCCATCCACGAGTCGCTCGGCTCGGATATCGTTCAGCGTCACGCGGCCTTGGGACTTCGTCTGAATGTGTGCGTTCATCAGCTCTGCACCCACTATTGTTTCGGCTTTCGCCAGAAGTGCATCGAGTGCTTGCTCACTGAGATGGCGGAAGATCTCGTCCTCCAACGTGAGGCCTGGTCGCCATGTAAGAATTTGCCCGCCGGCGGCCAAGAATGCTTCAGCGAGCCCCGCGGTCGAAGGCTTGTCGGCATCTACAAAAACCATCACGCGGTAACCCAAGTTCAGAAGTGCTGTTCCCCGGATAAGACTGTTATCGGGGCTTCCCCCGCCGGCGTCCACATACGCGCCGCCATGGGCCAGGAATGAGGTAGCGCCAAGACTGACCCACCATTGGTCAAGGCCACGCGCGAAGCCAACCTCGCTGGCCCCCTCGCAAACGATGATGGATTTGGCGAGGAATGCTTCGGGGTCCTTCCGAAGGGTACTTTGTACCTCGTTGGCTTCCCCAGCTGGCATAACACTGTGGCGCTGAGGTGCTGACCGAACAACGAATAACTGGCTGCCGGACAGCTCGCGCAGCGCGACCGGCGAGTGCGTCGTCATGAACACTTGCAACGGAGCGGCAGCGTCCTTTGCACCCAGCGAGTCAAGGAATCGCATGAGCCGATGAGGTTCAAGCCCGTATTCCACCTCATCAACCAGGGCAATTGGCGCGGCGCTGGCCGCAGCCCTTTGAAGCCCTGCCACTAGCAAGCGTGACGAGCCCGTGCCAAGGGAGCGCAGCGGAATACCTGTTTCACTGTGCAGCGCGATCGCCCCCTCGCCAATCGACACAGAATGTGC
>LNDO01000006.1 GCA_001465025.1 Pseudomonas sp. Ga0074129 | reverse complement strand
GCCCGGCCGGATGGCCGTGGAACAGGTGGCCAGATGGCCCTGGAATGCCTGGCCAGATGAGAGCGGACTGGGTGGCCGGATGGCGTGGAATCCGCAGCTTGGCTTGAAATCGATTCGGTCACATCACGGATCGATGCAACGTTGCGGTTAATCTCCTCCGCCACTGAGCTTTGCTCCTCGGCGGCACTGGCAATTTGCAGGTTCATATCGGTGATAACACTCACCGCCTGGCTGATTCGTTGCAGAGCCGCCACTGCTTGCTCGACCTGACCGACGCTGCCTTGGGCCTGACGATGGCTGCTGTGCATGGTGCTGACCACTTCTTTAGTGCCGCTTTGCAGGCCTTCTATCACCTGGCGGATTTCTTCGACGGAGTCTTGTGTGCGCTTGGCCAAGTTGCGCACTTCGTCAGCCACAACTGCAAAGCCACGACCTGCTTCGCCTGCCCGTGCAGCCTCAATCGCGGCGTTGAGTGCCAGCAGGTTGGTTTGCTCGGCAATGGAGCGAATCACTTCCAGAACCGAGCCAATTTTCTCACTGCTGTCCGCCAGTCCTTCAACTTCCTGCATGGCAACCGTCATTTCGCTGGCCAGTTGCTCAATAGAAGACGTGGTTTTTTTGATCACGCTCATGCCTTCAGTACTGGCGAGATCCGCTGTGCGCGCGGCCTCAGCCGCTTGAGCCGCGTTGTGCGCAACATCCTGTGCAGTGGCGCTCATTTCTTGAAAGGCCGTGGCGACTTGATCCACTTCACGGTACTGCTGCTGCATGCCATCACTTGTCTGGCTGGCTATGAGCGCGGATTGGTCTGCCGTGCTGCGCGCGTCCTGAACACTGCGTTTAACATCAGCAATAATCGGCTGTAACTTGTCGAGGAAGCGATTAAACCAACTGGCCAATTCACCCAGTTCGTCTTGTTTGTTGTATTCGAGGCGGCGAGTCAGGTCACCTTCACCGCTGGCAATATTCTTCAACATGGCCGACACGCCGATGATCGGACGGGTTACGCCCAATGCGGTTAGCCAAATCAGCAAAATACCGATCACGCCTGCAGCCAGGCCGAGGCCCAACGACACAGCCGCGTTGCGCGTGCCCATTTCATCCATCTGCATTTCTAAGCGCGTGGCAGGTTCAAGCAACACCTTCTCCGGCACCTCCAACAAAACGCCCCATGGTTTGGCATTTGGAATCGGTAAAAGCGGCTGTAGCACCTGCAGTTCACCATCGTGGTGCATGACCTCATGGCGGTTGCTGGCCAGCAGATTGATCATTTCGCTGTGTTGATCCGCAAAAGCGGCTTGTAATTTACCGCCCAACAAACTGCTGTCAGGACTGTGACCGGCCAGCAGTCCAGCAGGGCTGATGATGCTGACATGCCCAGCGCCATCAAATAGGTCCTTGTGGGCAGCCATACTCAGCTCTTGCAAGCTGGCAAGGCTGATATCAACACCCAAAACGCCAATTACCTTGTCACCCTGAATAAGAGGGAACGCGATGCTGGTCATCAATGTTTTAACGCCATCAGCCTCATCTATATAAGGGTCAAGCAAGCACACTTGCTTGCTCTGCATTGGGCAGGTAAACCACGCGTTGTAGGGTGCTCCGCTAATGCCCGGGGTGGTGTCATTAAGGTTTTCTTCGGTCATCGCCTCGGCCGCTAACTCACCGTTATCACCCTGTGACCAATAAACCGAAAAACGGCCTTTATCGTTGCTACCAAGGGCGTCTTGATCGACAAACAACTCGTCTTTGCCATCCAGAGCATTGGTGTCAAACACTACGTAGATACCCAGCAAGCTGCTGTTGGCTTCTAGGGCGCTACGAATTTGCCGACTGAGGTCTTCACGCAAGTCAAAAGCATCAAGAAAGCGTTTTTCAGCTTGTTCGCGAATAAACAGCACTTGAGACGCCGCGCCACGACCGTACTGGTAAGCGTCCATGAAGTAACGCCGGATATGCAGCGCCTGAGATTCACCGCGCGCCTCCATGCGTAACTGCGCAGATTCTTCAAGCATTTTGCTGCTGGACTGTTTTACCAATACAGCGCTTCGCGATGCTTGGATCATCGAAGCTGAAACCAGAACAGCGACGATTGCCAAGAGGCAAAGCCCGGCCAGAAGGGTAATTTTCCATTGAATCGAGAGTCGGCTGAACAGCATTTCAGGACCTTCATGTGTGGGCGGGCTTAAATCGCCTATCGGCGGTTGCGTGCGCTTCTTTAGGGATAAAACTAGTCGAACAAACAGCAATTTGCAGGCCAGTAGCGTTGTTTCGAGTGAGACTATACGAAATTATTAACGCGGCGTAGCAAATACTTTACGGCTGTTTTGACAGTTTGGTCAGCATTGGGCAGAGTACGCGCCCTTCGCCGCCCCGGCGTTGTCTGTTTATAGGCCATGTGCCTCGCAGACTCAGATAAACAGTGGAGTATTAAGATGAACGCAGTCGTTGCGGCAGTGGGGATCATGCTGATTCTCAGCTTGTGCCGCGTACATGTGGTGGTGGCATTAATTGTGGGTGCATTGGCCGGCGGGTTACTCGGCGGTCTTGGCGTGGAAGGCTCACTGGCTGCTTTCAATAAAGGTCTGGGCGGTGGCGCAACGGTGGCGCTGTCTTACGCATTACTGGGTGCATTTGCTGTGGCGATTGCCAAATCAGGCTTGGCTCATGCATTAGCCGATAAAGCACTGAAAATGGTTGGCAAACAGGACGTCAAAAACGCGGGCCTGCTCAAGTGGCTATTGATCGCACTGCTGCTGGCTGTGGCCATTTCTTCACAGAATATTTTGCCGATTCATATCGCGTTTATTCCGCTTCTGGTTCCTCCGCTTCTGTATGTGTTGAGCACCTTACAACTTGACCGGCGCTTGATCGCTTGCGTGCTGACGTTCGGCCTGATTACCCCGTACATGTTTATCCCTGTGGGCTTTGGCGGGATTTTCCTGAATGACATTCTGCTGGCCAATGTCGCCAGCGCTGGTGTTGATACCACGGGGTTAAATGTCACTGAAGCCATGGCGATTCCTGCGCTGGGCATGTTGTTTGGTCTGCTGGTAGCCGTGTTTTTTACGTACCGCAAAAAACGCATCTATGACCTGAGCAAGATCGAGCAGGCTGAGCGTGTGGATGTGACATACAACCCGTTGAGTCTGCTGGTAGCGGGTGTGGCGATTGTTGCGGCGTTCGTGGTGCAGCTATGGCTGGACTCAATGATCATCGGCGCCCTAGTCGGGTTTATTGTTTTCTCGGTGTCGGGTGTTGTGCGCTGGAAAGAAGCGGACGGCCTGTTTACCGAAGGCATGAAAATGATGGCCATGATCGGCTTTATCATGATTGCAGCAGCCGGTTTTGCTGAGGTCATGAAGGCCACTGGCGAAGTCAAAAGCCTGGTCGACGACGCGGCTCAACTGATTGGCCACGACAAAGCGCTGGGCGCCTTGTTGATGTTGCTTGTAGGCCTGCTGGTAACAATGGGCATCGGATCGTCGTTCTCAACTGTTCCAATCATTGCAGCAATTTTTGTGCCTCTGGGCATGCAACTGGGCTTTAGCCCGCTGGCTATTCTTTGCATTGTTGGCACGGCTGGCGCACTGGGGGATGCCGGATCACCTGCTTCTGACTCGACGTTAGGCCCAACCGCCGGCCTGAATGTGGACGGCCAGCACAACCATATCTGGGACAGCGTGGTGCCGACCTTCCTTCATTACAACCTGCCGTTGCTGGTATTCGGTTGGGTAGCAGCTATGGTGATTTGACCGATCAGATTAGTTATTGAATAACGACGAATCGCTAAATTCTGAAACGGGGCTGCCGATGCACAAGGCAGCCCCGTTTTATTTCGTACTCTGCCAAGCAAGGGTTTACCGATGCGTCTGACATTGAAATCAAAAGTCGTTTTACTGGCTCTAATTCCCGTGGTGCTGTTTGCCTTAGCGCTAAGCGGCGCCGCAGCGAAGGTATTGCAAAACCTGGCGGCGCAAGAAGTTGAGGAGACCCGAGAGCGACTACTGCAAGAAAGCCGCATCGAGCTACAGCATTACGTGCAGATTGCCCTAGGTTCCGTACAAGCGCTGTATGACAGCTCACCTTCAGGGGATATGGCCAGCCGGGAACAGGCCATTGCCATCCTGTCAAAGATCAAGTTTGGCAAGGATGGTTACTTCTTCGGTCATGACTCCGATGTAGTGCGGCTGTTTAGGGGTGACAGCCCGGTTGATGTTGGCAAAAGCCTGGCGGATCGTCGCGACCCGAATGGGGTGTATCTAAATCGCGAGCTAGTCAATGTGGCCAAAAACAACACCTACTACGTGAATTACGCGTCACCACTGCCCACCAATGATTCGATTCTGGTGCCGAAGATGGCCTACAGCTTTTACCTTCCCAAATGGGATATGGCGCTGGGTACAGCCATCAATCTGGATGGCATCGAGGCGCAAATTCAGCAAGTTCAGAATGAAATTGACCAACGTATCAGCACCATCATCACCAGCATCATCGTGATTGCGAGCGTGCTTTTGTTGGTGTTCGGTGTCGTCGGTGTTGTGCTCAGCAATACATTTTTACGCCCACTGCAGCAGATTAAAGAGAACCTTGATGATATCGCCGCCGGCGAGGGCGATCTGACCCGGCGCCTGCCGATCAGCAGCGATGATGAACTCGGGCAGTTGGCCGGATCGTTTAATCGATTTGTCGAAAAAATCCACGGCCTGGTTAGGCAGATCGCGGATATGACCGCGCAACTGACTGACTTGGTCGGTCAGGTTTCGGCTCAGACTCAGCGCTCCGAGGTGGCCATGGATCGCCAGCGTCACGAAACCGACCAAGTTGCTACCGCCATCAATGAAATGTCAGCCGCCGCCCATGAGGTTGCTCAGAGCGCCCAAGGCGCCGCAGAAGCTGCCAAAAAAACTGATCATGAAGGTCAAGCGGCTAAACAGGTTGTAGATGGCAGCATTGCTCGCATACACACCCCCGTGCAGGACATCCGCGACAGTGGGCTGTCTTTGGATGCTTTGCAGAAAGATGTTTCGTCCATCGTCAGCGTGTTAGGCGTCATTCGCTCCATAGCCGAACAAACCAACTTGCTGGCACTCAATGCCGCGATTGAGGCGGCCCGTGCGGGCGAGGCCGGACGTGGCTTTGCGGTTGTTGCCGATGAAGTGCGCGCGCTGGCAAGTCGCACGCAGCAGAGCACCCAGGAAATCCAGGGCATGATTGATCGACTGCAAAAGGGCACCCAAGACGCAGTCACAGCCATGCGCCGCTCAAGCGATGCGGGAGACGTCACCAGTGAACAAGCTAACCGCGCGGGTAGCTCGCTCGATGCGATCTCACAGCTCATTGGCACCATCAACTCGATGAACGCGCAAATTGCCAGTGCCGCTGAAGAACAAACAGCAGTCGCTGAAGAGATAAACCGCAGTGTGCATAAGATCGCAGGAGCGGTAGACAGCGTGGCTGATGAAGCGCAGCAGGGGGCTCAAACAGCTCGAAATCTTGCAGGCTTAGGCCAACGCTTGGGTGCATTGGTCGGTCAATTCCGTATCTGACCTGCCTTAAGCAGCTGTAAATGGCACAAATAAAAACGCCCCGAACAAGTCGGGGCGTTTTTGTTACACAAGCTACATGTTTAACAGAAGCGATCAGTCGTCACTGCCCATGATGCCGAAGATTTGCAGCAGGCTAACAAACAGGTTGTAGATCGACACATACAGGCTGATGGTTGCCATGATGTAGTTCCGTTCGCCGCCATGAATGATGGCGCTGGTCTGGAACAAAATGCAGACTGAAGAGAACAAGACGAAGCCGGCGCTGATCGCCAGCTGGAGGCCACTGATCTCAAAGAAAAAGCCGGCAACCATCGCGCCCAACAGGACAAAAAAGCCCGCGGTGATAAAACCGCTGAGAAAGCTCATGTCCTTACGGGTGGTCAATACGTAAGCTGAAAGCCCGCAGAAGACCAGTGCCGTCATGGCAAAGGCCGAGCTCACTACTTCAGCGCCGTTGGCCATGCCCATGTAGCGATTGAGGATTGGGCCAAGGGTGTAACCCATAAAGCCGGTCAGCGCGAGCGTGGACAACAGCCCCCATGCTGAATTGCGCAGCTTGGCGGTAAGAAAGAACAAACCGTAGAAGCCAATCAGCACCACGAAGATATTCGGGTAAGGCACGTTGGCGCGCTGGGCAACGTATGCGACTAAGCCGCTGAAGGCCAGCGTGATGGCTAGAAGACCATAGGTGTTGCGCAAAACGCGGCTAACTTCATGCTGCTCGACCTGGGTATGGTCAAGGGCGTAATTGTGTTCGTTCATGGCGACACTCCAGAAAAAGGTGGTGGTTCCGTGACCAAGGTCGAAGTCGATAATAGCAGAGCAAGTGAGTCAACTAATACGTAGAGTTTGACAGCGTGTGACGTTAGGGTAAGATTGCCGCCCGCAAACGCCGGAAGCGTGGCAGAGCGGTTGAATGCAACGGTCTTGAAAACCGTCGAAGGGGAAACTCTTCCGTGAGTTCGAATCTCACCGCTTCCGCCAAATTCCTCTGGCCGTTATTTTCAAGCAATTAGTTGACGCTTGATTGTGACGGTTGTGCGCCAAGCTGGGATTGAACCTAATTCCTGCTTTCCCACCAAGCATGCTAGTGATAGCGGCTGACGCAATCTGGGGTGACGCTTGATCAGGGTACTCGTTGTTGATGACCACGACCTGGTTCGCACAGGCATCACCCGCATGCTGGCCGACATTGATGGCTTGCATGTTGTTGGTCAGGCCGAATCTGGCGAAGAGTCTCTCAAAAAAGCCCGCGATCTAAAGCCCGATGTCGTTCTTATGGACATCAAAATGCCGGGCATTGGCGGGCTTGAAGCTACACGCAAGCTCATTCGCAGCCACCCAGATATTAAGGTTGTGGCTGTCACCGTGTGCGAAGAAGACCCTTTCCCGACCCGCCTGCTTCAGGCCGGTGCGGCAGGTTATCTGACCAAGGGCGCAGCGCTTGAAGAGATGGTTCAAGCGATTCGCTTGGTTTTCAAAGGGCAGCGGTATATCAGCCCTCAGATCGCACAGCAATTGGCCCTCAAGTCGTTTCAGCCACAGAGCAGTAATTCGCCGTTTGATTTGCTCTCAGAGCGCGAGATTCAAATTGCGCTGATGATTGCAGGCTGCCAAAAGGTTCAGGTGATCTCTGACAAGCTGTGTCTCTCGCCTAAAACCGTGAATACCTATCGGTATCGCATCTTTGAAAAGCTATCCATCACCAGCGATGTGGAGTTGGCTCTACTGGCCGTACGCCATGGCATGATTGATGCCGGTAACTGACGACGGCGGCGCAGCGTTCGACTCCAGCGCGTTTTTATCTACATGCAGTGGTAGGCCTGGTGTCTACCGCATGTTCGATCTTGACGCCAAATTGCTGTACGTCGGCAAGGCCAAAAATCTCAAAAAACGCTTGGCCAGCTATTTTCGGCAGACGGGTTTAGCACCGAAGACCTCGGCTTTGGTTGCGCGAATTGCCCAGATCGAAACCACCATTACTGCCAATGAAACTGAGGCTTTGCTCCTTGAGCAAACGCTGATCAAAGAATGGCGGCCGCCTTACAACATCCTGCTGCGCGATGATAAGTCATACCCCTACGTGTTCCTCTCTGATGGGGATTTTCCGCGCCTAAGCATTCATCGCGGCGCCAAAAAGGCTAAAGGCCGCTACTTCGGGCCATACCCGAGCGCCGGAGCCATTCGCGAAAGCCTTAATCTTCTGCAAAAAACTTTTTTAGTGCGTCAGTGCGAGGACAGTTTCTACAAAAACCGCACGCGTCCCTGCCTGCAGTACCAGATCAAGCGCTGCAAAGCCCCCTGCGTTGGGCTCGTTGAGCCAGGGGAATATGCTGACGATGTTCGCCATTCAGTGATGTTTCTCGAGGGGCGTAGCAACGCCCTGACGGATGAGCTTTCTACTGGAATGCAAGCGGCGGCCGAGGCCCTTAAGTTTGAACGCGCCGCCGCCTTGCGCGACCAGATATCCCTGCTGCGCCGCGTGCAGGATCAGCAAAGCATGGAAGGGGGCACAGGCGAGGTAGATGTCGTCGCCGCGATGGTCAATCCCGGTGGCGCGTGCGTGCATTTGATCAGCGTGCGTGGCGGACGCGTATTGGGAAGCAAGAACTTTTTCCCGCAGGTGGCGATTGAAGAAGATGTTAGCAGCGTGCTGCAAGCTTTCCTTGAGCAGTATTACCTGAGCAATCAGGAGCGCGACTTGCCCAGCGAACTGATTGTTAATGCCCAGCATGAAGACTTTGCCACCTTGATTGATGCCATCGAGGCTTTACGCGGCAAGACCCTAAGTATCAGTTACCGCGTACGTGGCACCAGGGCGCGCTGGCAGCAGTTAGCGGTGACCAATGCTGAGCAATCACTTATGGCGCGCTTAGCTAACCGGCAACATGTAGCCGCGCGTTTCGATGCACTGGCTCAGGCGCTCGACCTGGATGAAGTGCCGCAACGCTTAGAGTGCTTCGATATCAGCCACTCGAGCGGCGAGGCTACCGTGGCGTCTTGTGTGGTGTTCGGCCCGGAAGGCCCGATAAAGTCAGACTACCGGCGTTACAACATCGAAGGCGTAACCCCTGGCGACGACTATGCCGCGATGCACCAAGCGCTTACCCGACGTTTCAGCAAGATCAAAGAGGGTGAGGGTAAGTTGCCCGACATCCTTCTGGTCGACGGCGGTAAAGGTCAACTAGCGATGGCTCGCGCTGTTTTGGAAGAGCTGGCTGTGCCCGAGTTGATTCTGCTCGGGGTTGCTAAAGGCACGACCCGTAAGCCAGGCCTGGAAACCCTGTTTCTGAATGATGCCGCGCATGAATTTACACTACCTGGCACATCGCCGGCCTTGCATCTGATCCAACAAATTCGTGATGAGTCGCATCGCTTCGCTATCACCGGGCACCGCGCTCGCCGAGGTAAGACACGTCGCACCTCAACGCTGGAGGACGTGGCTGGCGTGGGTCCCAAGCGCAGGCGCGAGTTGCTGAATCACTTTGGTGGCTTGCAGGAACTGTCTCGCGCCAGCATCGAGGAAATCGGCAAAGCGCCTGGTATCAGCAAAAAGCTTGCAGAGTTGATTTATGCAGCGCTGCACAGCGAGTAGAATGCGGCTCTTTCTGATCAGCCAAGTTGTGTCGATGAATATCCCCAACCTGCTTACCATGCTCCGGGTGTTGTTGATCCCGGTTTTTATCTTGCTGTTCTACCTTCCCTTTAGCTGGAGTTACTGGGCGGCAAGTGCGGTATTTTCAGTTGCAGCAGCAACAGATTGGCTTGATGGATACCTGGCTCGGCGCTGGGAGCAAAGCACACCCTTTGGTGCTTTTCTTGACCCGGTTGCCGATAAGTTAATGGTGGCCGTGGCGCTAGTTCTACTGGCGGCAGAGCACTCGAATCTATGGCTGACGCTTCCTGCCGCTATCATCATCGGTCGTGAAATCGTTGTGTCTGCATTACGTGAATGGATGGCCGAACTGGGTGCTCGCGCCCACGTTGCAGTATCCAATTTGGCCAAGTGGAAAACAGCCGCGCAGATGGTCGCCTTGGTTATTTTACTGGCCAATCCGCCGCTGTTTACGGTGTGGGTCATACTCGGTTATGCATTACTCATAATCGCTGCAGTCCTCACCTTGTGGTCAATGATTCAGTATTTGCTTGCCGCATGGCCGCACCTTCAGACCACTACTGAAAAGAAATAAGCTTTTTTGAATCAAGGGGTTGACTGCAAGCCTTGAAGCTATAGAATGGCGCCCGTCAACACGACATGCGGGAATAGCTCAGTTGGTAGAGCACGACCTTGCCAAGGTCGGGGTCGCGAGTTCGAGTCTCGTTTCCCGCTCCAGTTTTAAACAGGTTGAGATAATCGTCCTGAACGTTTCAAGGCTGAGTAGCAGAGTGGTTATGCACCGGATTGCAAATCCGTGAACGCCGGTTCGATTCCGACCTCAGCCTCCAAATAAATGCCTCGTAGATCATAGATTTACGAGGCATTTTTCATTTAGTCTGCAAGTCTTGCGGGCTTTTGATGGGCTGTATATAGTCCATCGCAAGCAACGTAGCGCTACCGCCCGAATGGCGAAATCGGTAGACGCAAGGGACTTAAAATCCCTCGAGGGTAACCTCGTGCCGGTTCGATTCCGGCTTCGGGCACCATTACAATGATTTCAGATGTTCCCTGATGAACCTGAAACCCACTAAAGCCGGCCTCTGTAGCCGGTTTTTTTTGTGTCCGTATGCTTTCCAGTGTTTCTATACATTCCCGGCTTTTAGGGGTACGTTTAGGGGTACGCCGGTTCGGTAAGGAAAACGTACCCCTATGGCACGCTCAGTTATACCGCTAACAGACCCTAAGTGTGATGCTGCAAGGCCTCGCGAAAAGGCGTACAAGCTCAGCGACGGCCAAGGGCTGTTTTTGCTGGTCAAAGCAAACGGCACCAAGAGCTGGCGACTCAAGTTTAAGCGCCCGGATGGTAGGGAAGGGCTGGCGACCTTTGGCAACTACCCAGCACTTGGCCTCAAGTCTGCGCGTGATCGACGAGCCGCCGCGCTCGAACTGCTGGCCCTTGGGATTGACCCTCTCGAGCATGAGAAACAAGTAAAGGCAGCCTCCGCAGCGACAGTAACCAACACATTTAAGGCTGTAGCGCTGGAGTGGCACGCTGCTGGAGCGCGCAAGTGGTCGAAAGATCACGCCATTAAGATATTGCGCCGCCTGGAAACTGATCTTTTCCCTTGCCTAGGAGATCGCGCAGTTTCAGAGCTAAAGGCCCGTGATCTACTGGTGCCGTTAAAAAACGCCGAAAAACTTAACCATCTCGATGTTGCAAGCCGTCTGCGCCAGTACATTGATGGAATCATGCGCTATGCCGTCCAGAACGGGCACATAGAGAGCAATCCCGCGCGCGATCTGCTGGGAGCGACTGCCACCCGTAAGGCCGCACATCGTCCAGCGCTGCCCCTGGAGCGACTGCCAGAGCTTTTGCAGCGTATCGACAATTACAAGGGGCGGCCTCTGACTCGCCTGGCAGTACACCTGACCTTGTTGGTCTTTATTCGCTCAAGCGAATTACGCTTTTCCCGCTGGCCAGAAATCGACTTTGACCGAAGCCTCTGGACAATCCCCGGCACCCGCGAGGCCATAGAGGGTGTTAAGCATTCGCAACGCGGCTCGAAGATGGGTACTCCGCACCTAGTGCCACTGAGTAAGCAGGCGATTTCCATTCTTGAGGCTATCCAGCCGCTCACTGGGCGTTTTGACCTGGTTTTTGCTGGCGACCATTACCACCACAAGCCTATGAGTGAGAACACCGTAAATGCTGCGCTGCGCCTTATGGGATATGACACCAAGGCCGACGTTTGCGGGCATGGCTTCCGTTCAATGGCTTGCTCTGCTTTGGTGGAGTCTGGCCTGTGGTCGCGTGATGGAGTCGAGCGGCAAATGAGCCACCAAGAGCGCAGCGGGGTGAGGGCGGCTTATATCCACAAGGCCGAACACATAGAGGAGCGCCGGCTAATGGTTCAGTGGTGGGCTGACTACCTAGAAGCAAACCGGGAAAAACACATAACGCCCTATGACTTTGCGCACCTGGGCAGAGATGCTGCCAACGTGCTGGAGCTGGTGCGCGCATGACAATCAGAGCTAAACGGGCTAAAGCGCTTCCCATACTCGACAAGGATGCTGACTGGAGCATGGGTGGAATGGTGGATGAAAGCCTTTCACCTGATGGCGAGTCCTACTTAGAGAGTTTGAGCGTTTTTTTTAGCGGCGATTTAAGGGCTTGGTTTAAACAAAGAATAGGTCGATACCGCGTTTACAGCGAAATGGCAAAAAAAATGCCCGCGACTAGCGAGGAGCTGCGCCTAGTTAGCGAGGCCCAACGTTACTTATTAGAAGTCCGACAAAGGCTTAAAAACCTACCTCCGGCTGCTGATGCTTATATAAATGCTGCGTGCTGGCACCGACATAAGCGGCTGTTCCATGGCACCGACGGATTTTTGTCTGACCTAAATGCACTGGCCAGAGAAGCCGACACTTTGCTCGCGATTACGGAGCAGGAACTGGGCCGGTATCCGGTCAATAAGGGAAGCAAGCCAAAGCAAGCGAGGGACAGCCTATTGTCTGATACCGCTGCTTATCTGCTGGAGCATTCCTGCAAACCGATTACCAAGCGTAAGGCTGCTGAGTTAGCCAGAGATCTATTGGTGGCAACTGACGTTGAAGCGCCTAAAGAAACTGTCGAAATTGAGCGATTGATAAGACGTGAAAGAGGGGGGCGAAATAGCCTTTAACTGGCCTCAATTCCGCACGGCGAACCATTCAGCAATAGATCATAAATTGCGTCCCGTACCCATACGGAGGCGCTCAAATGCACCCAGTAACCACACCTGCAAAAGCCCTTATTCGTCAGCCCGCGCTCTGCACCTGGCTTGACCTGTCCCGCTCTGGCTTAGACAAACTTCGCAAAAAAGACCCAACTTTCCCGAAGCCAATCAAAGATGGTGAGTCGCGCCAAGCCGCCGCCTACTACGTCGTTTCCGAGGTTAACGCTTGGCTCCGCGCCAAGATCGAGGCGAGGGACGCAGCATGAAGACCCAAAAGCAAAAAGCCGCGGCACTGGGCACACGCAAGACAGCCCCCACCTTGATTGCTTCCGTCCTCCGCCACCTTCTGCAGACCGGCTCGCTGAACAAATACGAAGGCGTTAACGTGCTTGGCGACTGGAGCCTGAGCAGCACCATATCCGACCTGGCGAACGACTACGGCGTCACGATCACCCGCACCAGGGAGATGATAGGCCGCAGCCGCCAGCCCGTCGCCCGCTACAGCATTGAAGCCTCAGCCCGCACGCACGCGCTTGATGTTCTGGCGCTGATGGATGGCAAAGGCAAGAAGGTGGCCGCATGAATAACGCCAACATTCTGCCAGCCATTGCCAAGCGTCACCGTCGGCGCTATCGTGTGGCTGTCGCTGCAAAATCAGCGACCGGGTTTGGCGACCCGATTAAGCAAAAGGCGCACAAGCGCCACCAGAGAACAGCAGGCGCTTTTTTTGTGCCCGCTATTCGCCTCAATGGTGGCTGTGCGTGGGATACCTTCGGGTATGCCGGGTTCCTTTTGCCCCGGTTCGCCAACCTGCGTACAGCCGCCACCCAATATCGTTTGGCGACGATTAGTGGCGGTTCCTCAGCAAAAGGAGCCTTACCCATGAAACACGCCCGCAATCCGTCCACTCCCAACAGTCACGCCGACGCCTACAAGGCAATGGCCCTTGCCGCCCTGCGCGCTGATTCGTCCCTGTCTGTACGCCTGGCACGCTACAACCACCACATGGCCAAGGCCCGCGCCCTGGAAACCGCAGGGGGTGCCGTATGAGCTGCCAAGCCCTGAGCCGTGGCCACGTCGTCACCGTCTGCCACCCCGGCGACGGACGCCGCCGCGAACTGCCTACCCTGACCCTGGGCGGCCTTGCCCTGGAGCTGGCCGCGATGATCCGCGAAGCACTACCCGCCGCCCTGGTGAGCATCGTTCGCGTAGATCTGACACCGCAAACGCGCCCCGATGCCGAACAGCAGACGGACACCATCAAGCGGCTGGTGATCGAGGCCCGCGAAGCTGAGCGGCCTGGACATGCCTTCCTGAGCGCTTCCGGTTTCTGGCCGCACGCCGCACCGACGGCCAAGGAGTAACCCCCATGCACATCAAAAACGGCGCAAGTGCGCCGACGGGTTCGGCTTGCTTGGGAAACGTGCTGTCCCGACTCGACAAGGTGAAAGCAACAGGCCCAAACAAGTGGAAAGCCTGCTGCCCTGCGCACGATGACAAAACCCCAAGCCTAGGCGTCTCCGAGGCTGCCGACGGCAAGGTGCTGTTGCATTGCTGGGCCGGCTGCACAGCAAGGGACATAACCGCCGCCATCGGGCTTGAGCTTTCCGATCTATTCCCCGGCGACAAGCCAGCCCGGCGCGGCCCAAGTAAGGCCGCCCAACAATTCGAGGCAACCATCATCACCATCGCCTTAAACAATCTGCGCCAGGGTAGGCCGCTTTCTACTGCTGATCGTGAGCGCTTCGAGCTAGCTAAGCGGCGCATGTTTGGGGGTGCTGTATGAGTAACACCTTAGAACTACTTAAAAAGGAATGGGCCGCCAGTGCTGCCAAAGACGCTTGGCGCGCCAACGCAGTCCAGGCAACGCAAATTACCCCGAAGGCTATCCACTGGGCTTGGCCCGGCTGGCTGGCGCTGGGAAAACTTACGATATTGGCTGGCGCAGGTGGCACAGGTAAAACCACGCTAACCATCGGCCTGGCCGCAGTCTTGACCAGTGGAGGCCGCTGGCCAGATGGCGAACCCTGCCGAACTCGCCGCAGCGTACTGATCTGGTCAAGTGAAGACGATGCGGCCGACACCATAGTGCCGCGCCTTATTGCAGCGGACGCTGACCTTTCGCGAGTGCACATTTTGCAGGGGCGCATTAACGGCCTTGGCGAGATACAACCGTTTGACCCGGCCAAAGATATTGATTTGCTTGCCGCCGAACTGGAGCGCATTGGCGATGTGGGGCTGATAATGATTGACCCGATCGTCTCAGCCGTTGCCGGTGACATGCACCGCGCAAACGACGTGCGCCGTGCGCTTCAGGGGCTTGTAGACCTGGCAGAGCAATATGACTGCGCCGTGCTGGGGATCACCCACTTCTCCAAAGGTAGCGCCGGTAGTAATCCCGCTGACCGGGTGCTTGGTTCTCAGGCGTTCGGCGCGCTCGCCAGAACAGTCCTGGTGGCAGCCAAACAGGAAGACTCCGAACTTCGAGTGCTGGCGCGGGCCAAGTCGAACATTGCTGTAGATAATGGAGGGTGCTCTTACAGTATCGATGAATGCACGCTTGAAGGTGGGATTACCACTACCCGCGTGGTGTGGGGCAAACCGATCGAAGGCAGCGCCCGCGATATCCTGGCCGATGTCGAGCGCGTAGAGAACGACGCCGCAAGCGAAAGAGAAGACGCCGAGAGCTTCCTTGTCAGCCTGCTGTCTGGTGGCCCTGTTCCCGTTAGGCAAATCAAGGCCGATGCTGCTGGTGCTGGCTATGCATGGCGAACCATCGAGCGGGCCAAGAAATCACTTGGGGCTGAGGCTGTAAAAGTAGGGCTTAAAGACGGCTGGGTTTGGCAGCTTGGAACCGAAGACCGCCAAAAAAACACGAAGACCGCCACCCGCCGCGTCAGGATAGTTGTCGTGTGAGTTGATTCGATGAGTCTTGGTCGGTGGGCGGAAGTGAGAGCCGTGTGGCGCGTTATTCGATAGAGCAT
>LNDO01000005.1 GCA_001465025.1 Pseudomonas sp. Ga0074129 | reverse complement strand
CGAAGATCAATTTACGCCCACGCAAACGCCTGGGCTGGAAGACACCGTACGAAGTGTATGCAGGGGTGAGCGTTGCACTTATGGGTTGAATTCAGGAGTGATTTGTTTTTGAGTTGCAATGTTTGGCAGGTCTATTCTGAATTTCGCAACGCTCTTCGCTCCAAGATTTGGCTGCGCTGCACCGTTTTCGTAGGCCTTAATTGACTCACGCCCGACTGGGCTACTCAAATAGTGATAAAGAAAGCGACTATCCAACATGCTTCGCGGTCGAAGTATAACCAGTGAGGACGCAACGGCACCGGTTGTGAGCGGATCGACTAGCGCTGTTTTACCCAGCGTTGCTCCGCGAAGGCAGTACACCAGATCCCCAGTCTGAATTTTCCCGCTCCGAAGTGTTTTGAACTTTTCTTCGGTTATGAAATTCATCTCGCTTTCAGATAGCGTTCCGTCCGGTCGAATATGGCCTGTGTTAATCCAAGGAATTCCCGAGTCGACGTATTCATGTCGATTCGGATAATTCTTGCCACGATCCCCATTCTCAAAATCACAGACATCACCCAGTGCGTATTCCACCCACCCCTCACCCCGCTCCGTGAAAACGGATTGCAGGTGGCTTTCGAACAAGGCGCGGGCGTTCTGGAGGTTCTTTTCGGCGTTGGCTTTGGCCGTGGCGATGCTGTCGAAGGCTTCGTCGAGGATAGCGACGATACGGTGTTGTTCGGGGAGGGGGGGGATTGCAATCTGGATCGCCTTGTAAGCATTACCGTCAAGGTTGCGAATCCCCGTTGAATGACTTTGCATGCCTTCCGTTACACCTGACAAGTACGTCCAGAAAAGCTGCTTGTGCAGAAATCTGAAGTCCAACTCGTTTGGAATCTTTATACGAATCGCTGCTGTGAAGTTGCTGAACGAGAACGCCCCATCGTCCTTGTCGAACAAGGCAACTCTCCCAACAGGCTGTTTAGGTCCGCCACCTGATTTTTCGAGAATGATGTCGCCAAATTGCAGTCGGCGTTTCTCGAATTTCTTGATCTCGACATCAAGGTAGGCAATGTCCGAATCGTCGAGCGCCCCATCCTTAGTGAAATTCGTATTCCGAATCACACCAACATTGACGAAAGGTTCCTTTTCCCCTTTCCAGAGACCGTTGGAGAATTCGCAGGCTTCGTCCAGCGTCTTTGTTTTCCAGCCTTCCTTCATAACAGCGCCCTAATATTTGCCAGCACTTCTGCGCTCTCGGCATCCAGCGCGGCGATCTCGTCCATGATGGCCTGCGGGCTGCGGTGAATGACTTCTTCGCCGCCGTTCGGGTTCTTCACCGACAGGTCGTAGGTGGCGGTATCAATCGCCGCCACATCGACGCTCCAGCTTTTGCCGGAGTCGGCTTTGCTCTGTTGCAGTTCGACAAACTCGGCCAAATCGGCATCGTTGAGCGGGTTGGTTTTGCCCATGTTGCGGCCGGGGTCGAGCTGGTAATACCAGACCTTATGCGTGGGTGCGCCCTTCTCGAAGAACAGCACCACGGTCTTCACGCCCGCACCCAGAAAGGTGCCGCCGGGGCAGTCCAGCACCGTGTGCAGGTTGCAGCTTTCCAGCAGCAGCTTGCGCAGGCTGACCGAGGCGTTGTCGGTGTTGCTGAGGAAGGTGTTTTTGATCACCACCGCGCCGCGCCCGCCAGCCTTGAGGATCTTGATGAAGTGCTGGAGGAAGAGGAAGGCGGTTTCGCCAGTCTTGATCGGGAAGTTCTGTTGGACCTCTTTGCGTTCCTTACCGCCAAACGGTGGGTTGGCCAGCACCACATCAAAACGGTCTTTGTCCTGAATGTCGCTGAGGTTTTCCGCCAGCGTGTTGGTGTGGATGATGTTCGGCGCTTCGATGCCATGCAGGATCATGTTCATGATGGCGATAACGTAGGCGAGGCTCTTCTTTTCCTTGCCGTAGAAGGTGCGCTTTTGCAGGGTTGCCTGCTGGCTGGTGGTGAGGTTCGGCTGGTTGCTCATAAAGTCGAAGGCTTCACAGAGGAAGCCAGCGGAACCCACTGCGCCGTCGTAAATCCGCTGACCAATCTGCGGGTTGACCACCTTGATCATCGCGCGGATCAGCGGGCGCGGTGTGTAGTACTCGCCGCCGTTGCGCCCGGCGTTGCCCATGTTCTTGATTTTGGCTTCGTAGAGGTGCGACAGCTCGTGCTTCTCGGTCTGCGAGCGGAAGCGCAGGCTGTCGACGATTTCCAGCACTTCACGCAGGTTGTAGCCGCTCTGGATGCGGTTTTGGATCTCGCCGAAGATCTCGCCAATCTTGTACTGGATGGTGTCCGGGCCGGTGGCCTTTTGCTTGAAGCCATGCAGGTAAGGAAACAGCTTGTCGTTCACAAAGCGTTTGAGGTCATCGCCCGTGAGTGCGCTGTTGTGGTCAATGCTGCCGTTATCCAGCTTCGGCGCGGCCCAGCGGCCCCAGCGATATTCCGGGTCGAGGATGTACAGGTAATACTTGCCCTCCAGCTCGGCCTCCAGGGCTTTGTCCTGCTCCAGTGCATCGAGGTACTTGAGGAATAGCAGCCATGAGGACTGCTCGGTGTAGTCGAGCTCGCTGGTGCAGCCGGCATCCTTGTGCAGGATGTCGTCGATGTTCTTGAAGGCTTGTTCAAACATGAAGAGGGAGGCCAGTGTTGCCGGGCGGAAGTGCCAAGCCGGCCACTCTACCGGAACTGGCTGGGCCGACAAAGACGGCCACTGCACTGCAATGGCGGTGAGCGCTCATTGCTTTAGCTTGGGGTGGTTTAACGCTTTGCTCCCTGTGCCATGCGTAATCGCCGCGCCGCTGATTTGGATGGGCGTCGGCGGCTTGCCGTGTGCCTGCGTGGCGGTGGCCTGCCGATCCTGCGTGAGCTGGTGTTTGGCGGCTCAACGGTGGGTAGACGTTCCGACCCAACTCGATCTACTCACACATCTACTCACAGCCCAGTTGGCTTAAAGCAAAAGGCAGGGAATTGCAGGCAATAAAAAACCGGCTCAGATGGCCGGTTTTCTATGGGTTTCAGGTCGTTTCGGTACGTCCTGAAGTATTTGTATGGTGCCCCGGGGGGGACTCTAAAGCCTTTGGCAGTTGTCGCCAGTTTTCGGCAGTTTCCGTCAGGCCCAGCATTAGTGGGGCTTTCAGGGTTTTTGCTGCTGTCAGTTTCGGGCGTTTTCGTGCAGTTCCGTGATAGCCTTTACGCCAAAATTACGCCAAGGGGGCGGTTGTGGCGTCATTCAGAAAACGGAGCGGTGGCTGGCGTGCCGAGGTCGTTAAGCGCGGTGTGCGGGAGTCGCAGACTTTCCCGACTAAAGCTCAGGCTCAGGCTTGGGCTACTCAGCGCGAGGCCGAGATACTGGCCGGCGTTCCTGGGCACTCCGCTGGTGTAAGTTCGAGTCTTTCAGATGCACTCAAACGATACAAGGAAGAAGTATCGCCGACTAAAGCCGGGCAGCGCTGGGAAGAGGTGCGGCTGGACAAGCTGGACAATGACCTGGAGTTTGCCGGCGAGCGTATTGGTGATGTGACGGCTGACCAGATTGCAGAGTGGCGCGATGCTCGGCTGAAGAAAGTCGCCTCGCCAACGGTGCGGCGTGAGATGACGTTGCTGTCATCAGTGTTTGAGATCGCCAAGCGTGAGTGGCGTTGGTGCGCGACCAACCCGGTGCGGGAAGTGAAGCGCCCAAGCAATGCGCGGCCACGTGACCGGCGCATTCAGCCTGAGGAAGAACGCAAGCTGCTCGATAGGCTTGGCTATGTTGAGGGTGCGAAGCCTGAGACCCTGCAGCAGGAATTGGCCTATGCCTTCCTAATTGCCATCGAAACGGCCATGCGCCAGGGTGAGATTCTGGGGTTAACCAAGGCCACCACTCACCTTGCCAAGCGCTATGTGCGGCTGGATGCCACAAAGAATGGTGACAGCCGTAACGTGCCTTTGAGTTTGCGGGCTGTAGGTTTGCTGCAGTTAATGCTTGATGCGGCTGGCGATCGGCAGGCCCTGTTCCGGCTCAAGTCTGCCTCGGCTGATGCGATGTTCCGCAAGGTGCGTGATGAGCTGGGGATTGTGGATCTGCACTTCCATGACACGCGGCATGAGGCGACCACGCGCTTGGCCAGGAAGCTGGATGTGCTTGATCTGGCCCGGATGACTGGGCACCGGGATCCGCGTTCGCTGATGGTGTACTACAACGCCACGGCCACCGAAGTGGCCGGTCGGTTGGATTGATCAGGCGGCCTTGCGGCCAGGCCTTGGGGCGGGAAGTTTGGAGCGGTTCTGTCGAGCCCAAGTGATGACCTCTGCCGCAAACCAACGCTTTGCTGCTCTGGCGCCAGTCAGGCAGGGTTGCAGAGGTGCTGGGAAATCCGGGCGGGTTACCACGCGGCGCTCTGTGGTGTCGGTGGCCAGCTTGAGATAGGCAGCAATGTCTTCTGCCGTCCACAGTTCATCGGCTGGCATCACGCGCGGGGTGCTTAGCTGGGTGACCAGCGAATGAATAGCCGCCACCAATTCTGCTGGATCGATCTGGTTCATGCGGCCTCCTTTGCAGACCATGCGCCGAACCGTTCAAAGATGTAGGCGGCGTGGGTTTCTGTCAGTGTGGTGTCGTAGGGCATGGCAATCCACGCCATGCCGACAAAGTGTTTAGGGTTGCAGGTGGCGCGCAGCTGTTCGGCCCTTGGGCCGATTACGTCTTCTAAGTGGGCGGCGAGGTAGATGCCGTCCAGCGCCAGTTCTTCGCTTTTCATGTAGTGCTCGCCGTTGGGTGAGCGGTGCAGGCCTGCCAAGTAGATCGTCCAGTTGTGCGGGATATCGCAGAGCGAATCCACCAGGGCGCGGCGGGCGTTGGTGGTGATGGCGGCGGCGCTCTTCCAGTTGATCAGCGTGTGCAGGTTGCTGCTTTCCAGATCCAGCACGGCCACGTGGTTGGTGCGCAGCATGGCGCGGCTGTAGCGCATCATGCGGGCATGGGCGCTGTTGGGTTTGCGCTTGGTCATGCCGCCTCCTTCATTTGATGACAGATCCTGTACCCGCGCGTGTGACCCATAGCCCCGTGAGTGGGATGAATGATTGGCATCGATGCGTTGAACTCGATCAGTCCGGCGCGCGTTAGCTCGTCAAATGCAGTCGCCACTAAGTCTTGGCGCATGCCGGTAGCTTGGCGCAGGGTCATACGCCGCACCCATTCACCGTCTGCTTTTTGGAGGCGCTCCAAGATGATCCGTTTGGCAGTGCGTGCATCGTAAGCGGCGTAGGGTTCGTGCTTGTTTGCAGGGGCGCGGCTTGGGGCCGTGAATAGTTCGAGCTGGCTCATGCCGCCACCTCGCCAGTTTGCTGATCCACCAGGTTGGCGCGTACCAGTGCGGCGGCAACCGGTGGGCAGACGCTGTTGCCGACCATACGCACTTGGGCTTTTTTGCTGAGTGGGGTGCCGTCTGCCAGGCGGTTGTGGATGTAGTCGGCGGGGAAGCCTTGGGCGGCGAAGAGTTCGTGTGGCTCAAGCATGCGCATGCCGATATCGACAATGCGCCACGGCTCGCCGCGCACCATCACCAAGCCCATGCGGTCGACGGTGGTGATGGTGTGCAGCGGGTCGGCCAGTGTTTGGCCTTCGCCCTGGCCGTAGTACTTGATCAGGAACGCCTGCACCAAGGCAGACTTGCCGCCGCCACCGTCTGCTGTGATGGTGCCGAGCGGGCGATCCATTGCATGGCCGGTGCTGGTACCGAAGTCGCGCTGGATGTGGGCCGTTACCAAGGCGTTATGGTCAACGGTGGTCACGGTTGAGAGCGGGTCGGTCAGGCTGCTGCCCGGGCCGGTGTAGTTGCCGCCGTAGTGCTTGGCCAAAAACGCGGTGACCAATGCAAAGTGCCCGCCCTTTACCTCAGCGCAGATGGTGCGCAGGGGTTCGCTGGCTGGCATGTTGCGCTGGCTGCTGCCGTTGGCGTGTTCGGTGATAAACCCAGCCTTGTTGTTGACGATGTAGGGCGTGCGCGCATCGATCACGAAGCGCTTTAAACCCCGGGCAATACGGGCCAAGGTTTTGTCGGCCAGTGGCTTTTTGCGGGTGAAGATCGACGGGCAGGGGATGGACCAGTCGATGATGTCACCGGCTGTGCGCCACGGCTTAAGTTGGCCGCTTTTAACGGCGGGGCTTGCTGGGTCACCATGGGTGGGCGCGGGCCAGGTGATGGGCTGGCCATCGCGGCGGCAGATCATAAACAGGCGCTTGCGGATGGTGGCGGCACCGTAGTCGCAGCCGCGCAGCTCTTTCCATTCCACCTGGTAGCCTTGGCGGCGCAGTGCGTTGACGAAGGTGGTGAAGGTGCGGCCCTTGTTCTTGGGGCATGGTCGGCCATCTACATTGATCGGCCCCCAGGTCACAAACTCTTCGACGTTCTCCAGCATGATGACGCGCGGGCGCACGGTGGCGGCGTAACGCAGGGCCACCCACGCGAGGCCGCGAATCTCTTTGCTCACCGGCACATTGCCTTTGGCTTTGCTGAAGTGTTTGCAGTCCGGGCTAAACCAGCACAGCTCAACCGGCTGCGTGCCTACGATGTCGCGCGGGTTGACCTCCCACACTGATTCGCAAAAGTGGCGGGTGTGCGGGTGGTTGGTGGTGTGCATGGCCACGGCATCGGGGGCGTGGTTGATGGCGATATCGACCGGCCGACCGAGGCCAAGCTCGATGCCGGTGGACGCGCCGCCGCCGCCCGCAAAGTTGTCGATCACCAAGCCGCCGAAGTTGAAGCTGGGCTGGGGGTGGATGCGGTAGAGGTTGGTCATGCTGCACCGCCTTGTTTGCGGTTACGTTCTACCCGGCGCTGGCGTTTGGCTTCTGCTTTCTCGATGCGCGCCAAGTCTGCAGCGCTGAGGCGTTTGGCTGGTTTGGGTGCTGGCATGCTTGGCAAGGCACTGTGGTGATAAGGCGAAACCATAATTGCTGGCATGGCAGCCAAAAGCGCCAGCCCCAGCTTTCTGCCGATGATTCCGCTACCACTGCCAACCACGGCAATGCGCATCGGTTTAGGATCAATGCTGCCGTGTGGGCGGGATACTGAATAGTTGGTGGTCATGGGCGTGGCTCCTGTTGCTGGCGTTTGTCAGCATCAACAACCTCAACAGGCTCTAGCTGGTGCTCGCATTTGCCATCAAAGCCGCACTTTTTAGCGTTGATGACCGAGCCGCACATAGCGCGCCCGCCGTGAAGCAAGCCGCGCACTGCGCATAATGGCCGCTGCTCTACATGCCCGATGGTTCCGACGGTTACGGGCATTGGTCGCGCTCCTGCTGGCCTGGAATCATCGCTTCTAGGGCGTGAAGAACATTGCACAAAGGCGCATGTAGCTTTCTGATTTCCTCAGAAGCTAGAGAGTATTTTTCGTATGCGGCTTTGCTGGCTTTGTCGTCGGTTTCTGCATATTGGACGGCATACATCGCTGCCATATTTTTCAGCCGGTTTGCCTCGGCAATCAGGTGATCGCTAAGACCGTTTGCGATGTCGGTTATCACGCTTCACCTCCCGCGCTTGGCGCTGATTGGCTTTGCCCCTTAGGTGACAGCTCTAATCCGTTGAGACGCGCAACTTCACGACGGCACGCTTCAAAGCCCCGGATCATTGCCGCACCGTATTCGCCCATGGTGTTGTCGGTTCGCTTTAGCGGCTCAGGGATAATCACGCTTACTGCTTTGTGTTCTGCCTGCTCAGCCAACGGGGTGGCCGCTGCTGTGGCCGCAGTGGCTGCGCCACAATTCGCGCAGCGCACATAGGCTTTGTATGGTTCAGGTGCTCCAGTCTCGGCTTGGCATTTGTGACAGCGGTAGGCAATAGGCTCGGGAGCGTTGAGAAGCGCACAGCGCAGTGCAATATCCATATCGCCAAACGGCATGTAGGCCTCTTCGGCGGCGGTGATCATTTCTGGTGTTGGCTCAACCGGTACAGGCTTCCACCCCTCCGGCACCATCTGGCGCGCATCCTCACTATGGTCTGCTGCGCTGTTGGCTAAGTGCCAAGGCGTCCAATACCCATCATCCATCGGTACCGAAAGTGGCTGGCCGGGGCCGTTCCAGCGGAGGCCGTAGCGGGGCAGACCTTCGCCTTCTGGTGGGCGTGGCGGTAGTTCTGGTGTGAGGCCGCGCAGTTGGGTGCAGGCAGCTTCCAGCTGCTCGATCTGGTTCCAGTTGCAGTGAATGATGTCGATCAGCTCGCGGATGGCTTCCTGCTTGGATTTGCGCTCATAGCGCTTGATCATGCTGCGCCGGTCGTTGCCGCCGCGTACTTCAAAGACGCTCATGCCGTAGCCCTCGCGCGGTGGGTGGTGGCCAGCAGTTGCATCAGCCGGTTTTGGTAGTGGATCGCGGCTGTGGCTGGCGTCCATGAAGGGATGATGTGCGGTGCGGGCGTGATGCCGTTTAGGCAAGGCCATGGCTCCGGGTGGGCGGGCATGAGGTCGCGCTTTTCGGTGGCCAGTGCAATCAGGTCGGCGTGTTTTACGCTGGGCGGCAGCACTGGGGAGAGGTTGAAGCGCTCGCAGATGGCTTCCCATACGCGCTGTTCGGTCACTTCATAGGTGCACGCCAAGCCGTGGCAGTGTGCCCAGTCGCGCATGCCCTCTTTCAGCGGGCGCACCAGGTCGCCCACGTAGGCTTCGGTGGCGTCGTGTAGCAGGGCGGCGAGTTGATCTTCTGCCGGTACCAGATCGGCCACCAAGTAGCAGTGCTGCGCCACGCTGTAGAAGCTGCTGGTATGCCCATTGAAGCGGCATTGCATGCTTAGGCTGTGGGCAATATCGGCTGGTTGCACCATGTCGGCGGTTGGGTTGGCCAGGTCGAACTTCTGGCCGCTGCGGGTGATGATCCAGCTCATACAAGTGCCCCCACTTGCAGTGTCTGGTGCATGTTCAGCGCCATCAGCAGTTGCTTGGCCTCATGCATGGCGTCATCCAGAGCGTGGTGCTTGGTGCCTTCGAAGGGCAGCGTCTTGGCTTCCGGGTAAAGGGCAAGCAGGGTGCGCAGGTCGCGGTCGTTCCAGAACATCCATGGGCGCTGGATGTTGCAGGCATCAAAGGCGTTGCCGACGATTACGTTGTCGAAGCTGCTGCCGTTGCCCCATAGCAGGGCCTTCTTGCTCGGCTGTTCGCCGGCATTCATGCCCATGAAAGCGGCAAGCTCTTCTAGCGCCCATTCCAGAGGGTGGCCGCCGGGGTTGAATATCTCTGCGCGCGCAGCTTCTTCCTGCTGCAGCCACCACTCGATGGTGCTGGCATCTACTTGCAGGCCCGCTTGAAGGGCGCTCTCAAGGCGTACGCGGCGGTAGAGGCCGCCGTTGATTGTGCCTTGCTCGATGCGTACGCAGCCGATGGCCACGATGGCTGCATGTGAGCCTTTGCCCATGGTCTCTAGGTCGAGCACGTAGTGGGTTGAGTTGATCATGCGTCACCCCACTCGGCAGGTTGCTTGCCTTTGATGCGCAGCGCTTCGTCGATGTCGTAAACCTGCTGCATGAGGTTGGCCATGGTGGTTTCTGCGCGTGCTGCGTCTTTGGCGTTGAGGCTGTAAATCTGGTGACGCAGGCGCTTGAGGTTGTCCATGTGGGCGGCGCGGGCGCGCAGTTGGTCGTTGGTGGTGATGGCGGTGTCCATTAGGCAGCCGCCTTGGCAGCTTGCTGCTCGTTGGCTTCTTGGGCGGCGAGGGTGGTTTGCAGGCGCTCGGCCAGGTTGAGCACGCGCTGCTGCATTTGTGTGGCGAAGCGGGCTTCGTCTGGAAGGTGCAGGGCGGTGTAGGTGTTTGCGGCTACTTGCAGTTGGTTAGCCGCGGCTTGCAGGGTGATGCGGTCATCATGGTTGAATGGGTTGGCGCGGCGGGCATAGGTTTTTATGCGGGCGTCGGCGTCTTGCATGATGGCTTCAAGCTGGGCTTGGTGGTGTTGCTGTTTGGCCAGCAGTTCGTTTACGTGCGCTTCGCAGTGGTCGGCGCGTTCGGCTGTTTCTGTTTGGCGGGTGAGCAGCGCGGCCAGGCGGGCGGTGAGGCTCTCGATTGAACGCAGGGCGTTTTGCAGTGCTTTGGCCTGTTGGTTGTGCAGTGCTTGGTTGTTGAGGCGCTGCGCGCGTGCGCCGGTGCCGAGGCCTACGCGGTAGGCGAGCAGGGCGGCAAATGCGGCGCTGAGCAGGGCGACAAAGATGAAGTTGATAAGGGTCATGTGCTGTGCCTTTTGGGTGGATGCCGGGTGGTAAGCCCGGCAGGGGTGGGTGGGGTTAGTTGCCGATTGCGAAGGTGCCGATGGTGAGCGGTACAAAGCCGCCTACCTCGCGCTCAAGTACTTGCTTGAACTCGATGGCGATGGCTTCACGCTGGGCTTCTTCACCGATCCAGCGCAGCTTGAGTACGGGCTTGTCTTCACCGGTGATGACCGAAAGGCGCAGGGTGATGGTCGATTCGCCCAGGCCTTCGAACGGCACAACCTGGAAGAGGAAAGCCGTGGGCAGGGTTTCTTGGCTTTTGGCCTCGATGTCATCCATGGAGCTGCGCGAGGCGCTGAAGTCCCCGACCGAGCTGTCGCGCTGGCTGGTGGCTTTGATGGTCATCTTGCGGATGCCGCTGATGGCGGCGGCGATGGTCAGCGTTTCGTCGCTTGCGGTGGCGATGATGTGCGGTGCCCAGTCTTCCAGCCATTCGGCCAAGGCTTGCTGGCCGAGGGATTTGCCCGCAATTGCCTGCACGGCGGTGTAGGCAGCGGATGGCTTGAGGGTGAGTGTGGCGCGGTCGTCGCCGTGGCCGGGTAGATCAGGGTTGCCAAGGTTGAAGATGACGGTGGCCGACATGGCGTCTTGGTCGATAAAGCCCGCCGATTCGATTTCCAGCCCGGCGCGGATGTGGCCCTCGACATACTTGCTGAAGTCGCGCAGTGATTGGGTTTTCAAGCCGCCGCGAAAGCGATCGCGGGCTGGCTGAAATTTTTCAAGGCTGTGCAGGCTGACGGAGTCCGGCAGTACAACCACGTTGGTGCCGCCGTCGATGCTGATGGGCTTGGCTGCAGCGGCCAGTGCTTGGGCTTCGATGTGCTGCAGGGTTTCTTTGTTAAACATGGGTTTGTTCCTTGGTGAGTGGCTTGTGTGATGCGTTAAGCAGGCAGCGGGCGTTTAGTCGCGGGCGTGCACTGGGGTGTCTTGGTTTTTGAACAGCTGGGCGGTTGGGTCGTTTTGGAACAACTCAATGCCGTTGGGGCCGACATACATGGGCGTGTCGAGGGCGGTGTCTTCGCGCTTGGTGCCGCGTTTGGTGGGCTGGGCGAAGTCGAGTTTGTGATTGATCTTCACCTGGTTGCTTTCGCCGATTTGGCTCAGCTCGAAGGTGAGTACCACCTTGCCCTTTTTGCCGTGGTCGATAACGCCGGCTGCTACATCTGAGAGGGCGCGGCCAACTTGCTGGGCAAATACGCCTGCGTTAAGTGAGTTGAAAAACTCGTTGGTGTCGGTTGCTTTCATGTGCTGTGCCTCAGTGGTGATGTTGGCCCTGGTGGGCCGTTTAGGCCGCTGCGGATGCGGCGGCTTGTTTGTCTAGCCAGTCGGCCAGGTTGGTTAGGTAGATGACCCACGGGCTGCGGTTGGAGCTGGGGTCGATCTGTTGCAGCTTTATGTCAAGGTGGCCCGCGCGGATTTTGCGGCGCAGGTGGTTCACGCTGCCGATGTGGGGCAGGTGGTCGGCCAGCAGTTGCTCGGCCGTGATGTAGCTGGCTGCGTATTGTTTGCGCAGTTGTTCGAGGGTGCTGCTCACGGTGCGGCCTCCGCGTTGGGGCGCGTGAAGCGCAGGCGGATGATTTCGGTGATGCCTTCGATGGTTTTGCCCACTTGGCGATCCACCACGTTGCCGTCGATATCGGTGATGACGCAGCCGAACTTGGCCGGGGTGCTGTCAATCAGCGTGACGTGGGGCAGGTAGCCGTCTGGCGTTACGCTGAAGAGCTGGGTGTAGAGGCGCACCAGATCGTCCGCGTGGGGCTGGTTGCTTTGCAGCCGGCCGATAGCCTCGGCACAGGCGTTTTGCACAGTGCTGCGGCTGATAACGCCCGGGTGATCGATGTTCAGCACGGCCAGTTTGAGCGCGCCGATGGCGTGGTTGGCTGGGCTGCTCATGCGGCTAGGCCTTGTCGGCGCGCGCGATTGCTTGCGCATCACTGTAGCTGCCGCTGGCGTAGCGCTTACCAAGCAGCTTGAACTTATTCGCGGTGAGTGTTTCTTCGCGGCAAATTCCAAGCTCTGCGCGTAGCCCCTCGATATAGAACTCCAGATCGCCCATTTCCTCGACTACGTTTTCCCGGTCGAGCGGTTTGTTGTAGATAACAAAACGCTTGATCGCGTCCAATAGCTCGCCCGCTTCGCCGGAAGCGCCAACTGCCATGTGAAGTGCGTTGGCCTTGCCAGGTGTAAGTTGCTGGATGATGTCTTGGCCAGGCTTCACAAGCGCTGCGACCATTGCGGCGTGTGTGGTTGCGTCGATAGCGGCGCGTTGTTCTTGGGTCAGTGACATGGTTAAGCCCTCAATTTGATAATGACGTTGATGCTCAGCTGCTGTGCAAGCCAGGCAATGCCTGCCTCAGTCACCATCACGGTGCCGTAGTGGCTCCAGCCGTTTATGGCTTTGTTCCAGCGGCTGCGGGTTTCGGTGTAGAGGTGGCCTTTGTCGCGGTAGCGGCACGCCAGTTCGCCCTGGTGGTTGATGATGCCGCGCTCGCGCAGCTGGTCGCGCAGCTTGCGCGGGCCCATGCCGAGCACGGCGGCAGCCTGGTTAAGGTCGCGGTTCATGGGCATGGCCTCAGGCTGCGTTACGCAGGCGCTGACGGGCCTGCAAGATGAGCATGAGCTGGGTGACCTGGGCGTACAGATCATCCAGGCTGCCTTCGTTGCGCAGCACGAAGTCGTTGTCGTGGATAACTAGGCCGCTTTCGCTGCTGTGGCTGGCCACGCTGGGGGCATCCGGACGCAGGATATGCACCACGCTGCCGCCGCGCTGGCGTAGCCAGGTGGCCTCATTCTCAAAGCGCACATCACGCACCACCACGCCGCTGTAGCGGGCTTGGTCGATGCTGAGCTGGTTGCCGATGTTCTGCTCAGCCAGCAGCAGCCAAAGGTCAGGGTGCACCAGGTGGCGGCCCCATTCGGTGCCGAGCAGTTGCATTAGCTGGCGGGGGGATTTGCCCAGCCACTCAATGTTCTGTTCTTTGGCTGCGCCTTCCAGCTGGGCCTCGGTGAGGTTGAACATCTGTGCCAGCGCTTGCTTGAGCGGGTCGGCAAAGGCGTAGGACAGCAGCGCGTAATGCGCGGCCAGGTAGCGGGCTACGGTGTCTTTACCGGTGCGGGCGAGGCCGTGCAGGCCGATTAGAAGGTGGCTCATGCTGCGGCCTCCTGTGCGCTTAGCTCGGCTTCACGAGTGTTTTGCGCGTTGGCGATTAGATCGTCCAGGCGGTCGCGCTCTTCGAACGAAAGCGCGCCCAGTAAAAAGCCGGCGCTGGTCATGCCTAACACGCCAGTTGCCCAAAACTGAGCATCAGCCAGGCAAGCGGCTTGGCGGACGCGGGTAAGCCGGCGCTGGAGGGTTGTGATAAAGCCGTCGCGGATCATGCTGCGTCACCCCCGAACGGGCCGAAGTCATCGGCGTGGGTGGTGGCGGGTTTGAGCTGGGTGCGGGTGCCGGTGATCACCACCAACTGGCCGGTGGCCTGCTGGATGCTGAGAACGGTGGCGGGTTTGGATGCGCAGGCCGGGTGTAGATACACCGGGCAGCGGGTGTTGGCGTGCTGTGCTGTGTGCATGGGTTGCTCCGTGACCTTGGTAAGGGGTACGGAGCAAAATTAGCAAAAGCTAAAGCGCTTTGCAATAGCAAATGCTAAATAATTGTAGCGTTTCGTTAGAAGAACATTGCGCCCCAGAATACGCGGCCGATGATTGATATGTTTAGATCAGTCATCTGGTCAGGGTTGTACTCTTCGTCAGGGTGTTCTTCACGGTTGAAGCTGCGCAGCTTTATGCCCCCGCCCGGAAGGCGGTAGAGCTGTTTAACGCGCAATTGGCCTGCATGGTTCAGGGCGTAGATGTCGCCATCAATTACCTGTGTTTTGCTGCGATCAACGCCGACTGTAGCGCCGCTTCGCAGGACAGGCTCCATGCTGTTGCCGTAAATCGGAACGCACACTGCGTGCTCAGGCTGAACGTTGTGGCGGCGCAAGGTGTATTTGCCAAAGCGCAGCTTGAAGCGGGTGTTTTCTTCTATGGCGGTGCGGCCGCTTCCAGCGGATAGCTCTACTTCCTTGAGAAACGGCACTTCTACCTCGTCGTCATCCAGTGGTGTGTCATCGTCCCAGGCACTAATCGGCGTGAGGTTATAGGTCTTAACCTCTTCTAGTACTTGCACTGGGGCGGGGATTTGATCTGGGCTAAGGCCCGGGCTAACCAGTGTGCCGGGGGTTATGCCGATCTTCTCTTCTAGGTTGCGCGCGGCGCGCTCCCCCAGCGCCCTGTGGCCTGTCAGCAGTTGAGACAGGTGAGAGGCGTTAAGGTCGTATTTGTCAGCGAAGTCCTTTTGGGACATCTCGCCCATGATTTGGCGCAGGGCTGCTATGCGTAGTTGGCTCATATCCATCCCTGAATGGTTGCGCGCTGTTAGCGTTTAGTAAATTACGGTTTGCTATTGCGTGTGCGTTTAGCAGTTGCTAATCTGGCCGCTAATTGGAGGTGCACATGACGTTGCTCGATTACATCAAAGCCTTAGATAAGCCTCAGCTTGAGGCCTTTGCCCTTAGCTGCCGCACTACGGTTGGGCAGCTGCGGCAAGTCGCTTATGAGAACCGGCGCGCCAGTGCTGCTCTGGCTATTGAGATTGATCGCAACTCTGGCGGCTCTGTTCCTTGCGAATCTTTGCGCCCTGACATTGATTGGCAGTACCTGCGGCATTCATCTGCTGCAGCTTGAGCAACAAACCTGACGCCTCGGCGGCAGGTGCAATAGAGGCGGGGAACTGGGCGCCACTCACCAAGAATAGGCCCAGCCCCTGCGTTCCGGTGGAGCGGTTACCAGCCGCAACACCTCAACAACCGAAGCCCCCGAGGCACAGCACGTACACAGGGGGTTTTGGCTGCTGTAGGCATAGGATAGGGCGCGGCCCTGCCTGTGGCTATGGTAGTTGGCAGGAATTACTACCATGAAGCATCAGCACGACGATTACAGCGGGCCTGCCGTGCCGCTGGATGTGGCAGTCGATAACGATTGCCGTGATTTTCGCGGTGGCCATAAGGCGGTGTGCGCCATTCTTGGCGAGCCGTACGGCCCCTTTCAAAAGCGCCTTTCGGGTGCTTACCCCGACCATCACTTACGCCCCGATGACCTCTCCCGTGTTGTGCAGCTTGTGCGCGGCCCGGCTGTGCGTGCGTGGTTTGAGCAGGTGTATGGCGTGGTGACGTATGAGCCTACGCCTGTGCCTGCCACGCGCGATGCCATGCAGGCGCTGGGCAAGCTGTTGGCCAAAGAGGGTGAGTTTGTGGCCAGCCTGGCGGGCGGTGCAGCGGATAGCCGCTGGGAGCCTGCAGAGGTGGCCAAGCTGGAAGAGCATGGGTATGCGTTGATCCGCAAGCTGCTGGGCATTATGGCCGGTGCGCGAAAGGAAATGGAGTGCAGCCAGCATGGATGAGAACCAATTTGAGCGCGCGCAGGAACTCGAAGAGCAGCAGCGTGTAGCCGCAATGGCCAACCGTGTGCAGTACCAGGGCGTAAGCGCCCTTGAATGCGTTGAGTGTGGCAGCGATATCCCTGATGCGCGCCGTGTGGCGGTACCGGGTTGCCAGTGCTGCATTGATCGCCAGCAGCTGCGGGAGTTGAAACGTGGCTGATCAGATCCCGGTTTCACTTGAAGATTTGCGTGTGCTGCTGCGGTTCATCCCCGCGACTGATCGCGAAACCTGGGTGCAGGTTGGGATGGGCATTAAGGCTGAGTTTGGCACCAACGGTTGGGACGCGTGGGGCACTTGGAGCCAGTCCGGTACCGGGTACAAGTTGAGCGATGCGAAGACGGTGTGGAAAAGCTTTCGCAAGGCCGGTACCGGGCTGGGCACGGTGATTAAGCTGGCGATGGATAACGGTTGGACGCCGGAGAAAACCGAGCTGACCGCCGAGGATAAGCGCCGCTTTGCGCGTGAGCACGAAGCCCGCCGCATTGCCCGCCAAGCTGAGATTGAGGCCGATGAGGCGTTGCTTGAGCGCATGCGCGCCAAGGTTGCCGCCGAGTGCGCGGTGATTTGGGCGCAACACACAGCAGCAGACGGTAAGAGCGCCTACCTGGACAACAAACAGGTGGGCGCTTTTGGTGTGGCCTTTATGCGCCACACCGTGGTGCTGGAGATTGATGACCAAGCCGAGCGCTGCCAGCTGTGGGTGGGTGAGGATGCGCAGCGCTACTTGAAGAGCGTGCCAGACCCGCGCCCTGCGCATTTGTCGATGCTGGTGTTGCGCCGTGGTGATTTGATTATGCCGCTGCGCGATGAGGCAGGGCGGTTGCACAGCCTGCAGCAGGTGACCAGCACCGGTAAGAAGCGCTTTCCGAAGTACGGCCGCAAGAGCGGCTGTTTTCATGTGTTGGCTCGGCTAAGTGAGGCTGAGTTGGCGCAGGTTGAGGTGATTGGCCTGGCCGAAGGTTATGCCACGGCGGCGAGCTGCCAGATGGCTACGGGCTGGGCGATGGTGGCGGGTATTGATTCGGGCAACCTGCCGAAGGTTGCCACCGCGCTGCGTGCACTTAACCCCGCCGCGCGCATTGTGTTGTGTGGTGATGATGACCCCACCGTGGACGGCAACCCCGGCCGCACCAAGGCTGAGTTGGCCGCTGCGCAATGTGGCGGCGTTGCTGCCTTCCCGCTGGGGGCTGATGGCAAGGATTGGAATGACTTGCATGCGGCGTTGGGTTTGGATGCCGTGCGTGAGCAGTTGCTGGCGGCTTTGAGCGTGGAGCCTGCGGTGGATCTTCCCCGCGCCCCATCTGATGACTGCGCGCCGGAAAATCGCACCACCGTCACTACCGGGGGCGCGGGGGAGGCGCTGACGCTTGCCCAGGTGGTAAGGCGCTATGCGTTGGTGGAAGGCACTACGCAGGTGTGGGATATCGATAAAGCCCTGCTGATGAAGAAGCCAGCCTTTGAGGCGTTGGTGGGCAAGCCTTTGGCGAAAGATTGGATGGCGCTGGTGGATGGCACGCGCAAGGCGGTAAGTGCTGACCAGGTGCGCGATATCCAGCAGGCGCAGCGGCTTACCGGCAAGAAGGGCGGGGCGCTGGGTATGCCGCCGGTTGAGCGGTATGTGTACATCGATGGCACCAAGGATGTGTGGGACCGGCAAAAGAAGCGGCGCGTGCCTGAGGGCGCTGTGAAGATGGCCCTCGGTGATGCTTATGCGTTGTGGTTGAACAGTGCTGAGCGGCGGGTGGTGGATGTTGACCACATCGTGTTTGACCCGACGATGACGAAAGACCCCAGCGTTTACATCAACACCTATGACGGCTTGCCGCTTGAGCCGGTGCGTGATGATGCGGCGTGCGCGAACCTGATCTGGCTGATCAGCTTTTTGTGTAACCACGATGAGGCGGCGTGTGATTGGTTGGTGCGCTGGTTGGCGTATCCGCTGCAGCACCCCGGCGCGAAGATGGACACGGCCGTGCTGATGCACTCGATTATGGAAGGTTCGGGCAAGAGCCTGTTGTTTGCCGATGCGCTGGGTGAGCTTTACGGCCAGTACGCGGCAACGGTTGGGCAGACGCAGCTTGAGAGCAACTTCAACGCGTGGCAGAGCCGCAAGCTTTGGGCTGTGTTTGAAGAGGTTGTGAGCCGCGATCAGCGTTACAACCAGGTGGGCAAGATCAAGCATTTGATCACCGGCAAGACGGTGCGCATGGAGTCCAAATTCATCAACGGTTGGGAAGAAGCTAACCACATGAATGCGGTGTTCCTCTCGAACGAAATCCTGCCGTGGCCGATCAGCGAAAGCGATCGCCGCTTTTTGGTGATGTGGCCACAGGAAACCCTACCTGCTGCGCGGCAAAAGGCGATTGGTGCTGAGCTGCGCAATGGCGGGGTGGCGGCGTTGTATGGCTGGCTGTTGGGTGTTGACCTGGCCGACTTTGACCAGCGCACGCGCCCACCCAAAACCGAGGCGCGTGAACGCTTGGTGGCGCTGAGCCGGGCGGGCTGGCAGACCTTTGTGCATTTGTGGCGTGTGGGTGAACTGGGCGGCGGGCTATGGGGCGGCTGTTTAAGCACCGATCTGTACGCGCTGTTTACCGAGTGGTGCCAGCGCAACAAAGAGCATGCGTTGAGCCAAACGAAGTTCAGCCTGTTCGTGAGCGCTGAGATTGAGAAGACGCGCAGCATCCCCTGGCATGAGGGCACGAGTCGGCGCTTTGGTGCGTTCTTCTTCCCGCAGGACTTGGAACCTTCCCCGGCCCCATCCTTCACGGCAGCCCAGTTGGGTGTGATGGTTGAAAAGTGGCGCGATTCCGCGCGGGCTGCGGGTTGGAGCGTGGGGGCGTGGGATCACGTCAAGGCGGCTGCAGCATGACTACGCCTAAAAGTGTGTTGGGTGTGTCGGCTGTGTGTTGGGTTGCTTTTGTCTACCCAACACAGGTTGAGGCCAGCAATGGCGCGGCTTTGCCGGGTGTGTGTTGGGTGTGTTGGGTTTGTACGCGCGCGCACGCATGCACACACAAATGCGCGACAACCGTTAAGGCAGCATCACGGCAGCAAAAAAAGCTCTACGCGAGGACTCAAAAACCCAACACACCCAACACACTAAACACAGATGCTTTGAAAGTGTTGATTTATAAGGGTTTTAAGTGTGTTGGGTTTGTGTTGGGTTGGGCGTTTTGTGTTGGGTTGATGCAAAAACCGGAGGTGGCGCAATGATTAAGGCAATGGAGGTGCTGCTTTGCGCCTGGGGCCGTGAGGCTGTGAACCCTGCAGTGGAGGTGAGCATCCCTTCGCCGCTTGGCCGGATGGATGATGAGGGCGGTGCAGTAAGGGCACCGGGTAGCCGCTGCCTCTCGACGGTTGAGTGCTGGGTGGCGATGAGCCGCGCGGCTCAGGCGGTGGACAAGGCGCTGCATGACCTGGCGCTTGATGCACCTGCCGGGCTTGGGGTTGTTGGCCGCACCATGGTCCAGTTGGCGCATGTACGTTACTGCCAAGAGCGGCCGGTACCCGTTGCCCAGCAGGCGCACCGGCTGGGTGTATCTGTGCGCACCTATCGCACGCGGGTGGATGCGCTGCATGTTGAACTGGCGCGGGTGTTGCCGGGTGTGGCGGTGGCATTGCGTAAGGCTGAGCAGCAGTTGCCTGCCACTGTGGCGCGGGTTGAGCGCGGGCGGCAGGCGGTGAAAGCCTCCCGTGCCGAGCAGCGAGAACTGGATCGCCGGGTGGCGCAGTGGTTGTTTAAGGATGCCTCTTAGCTACCGTTCGTCGGCGTGGTTTGTCGTGAACAGGGTTTAACTCAGTTCGTTGCAGGTTCGTACACGGTTCGCGCAGGGTGCTGATTTTTCGCGGTTGCTGGGGTTGCATGTCAAGAGGTACAAAGTGCCCAAGATTTATTGCTGCGTCAGCGATAAACACCAAGCACGTGCTGTGCGCCCCGACCGGTTCCTGCTCCGGTCACTGCCCCGCAAGGGGCTTTCATTCAAAGGCCTCGCCAATCGGCGGGGCTTTTTCATTCCGGCCAAGGGAGCATGCCATGTCTACTGAACAGCAAATGCAGCAGGGCCTGGCGGATCTGCCGACTTGGCTGTTGGTGCTGGTTGCATTGGCCGGGTTGGTTGGTGAGATGCGCCAAGCGGATGTGCCTGGCGTTGCGATGGCCGAGATCATCAAGCGCGTATTGCTGCGCTTTGGTAGCTCTGCATTGTTTGGTATGGCCGCGCTCTTACTGGCCATGGCGCTATGGCAGAACCCATATATAGCTGGTGGCCTGGCCATTGGCATCGGGTTGCTGGGCGCGGACATCACTGGCGCGATCTATGCGCGCTGGCTGGCTAAGAAGGTGGGCGTGTGTGATGTGCCTGCCAAGCCTGATTCAGATCGCCCAGCGTGAAAGTTCGCATAACTGCCGATGGGTTAGACGATGCTCTGGCGGCGCTCGCTAAGTTGGGCGATGGGTTGGCCCCTCGGGCATTGGCGGATGCGCTGAACCATTCGGCCAACCAGGCGCGGCAAGCGTTGCGCACAGAGATGGAGAACATCTTCGAGCCGAAGCCCACGCCGTGGGTGTTGAACTCGATCCGCGTCCTGCATGCAAAGCCATCGGCTGCCCCAGAGGCGGCGCTGTGGGTGCAGGATCAGGCAGCAGGCAAGAATCCTTTTACTGCCGAAGACTATCTGCTGCCTCAAGTTGAGGGCGGTGAGCGTATCAAGCGGCGCAGTGAAGGCTATCTGCGTGAATCGGGAATTCTGCCCGCTGGGCGGTTTGTTGTTCCTGCTGGTGGCGCTCGCCTTGATGCCTACGGGAACATCCAGAAAGGCCACATGATGCAGATACTTTCAGGCCTTAAGGCTATGAAACTATCAGGCTCGGACAGCGCAGCCAGCGAAAGTAAGCGCTCATTGCGCAAGGGTAATGCGCTGGCGTTCTTCGTATTGAAGCGCGGCAAGACGCCCATCGGCATCGCAGAGCGCCGGACATATGGGGTAGGGAGTCGTGACAAGTGGGTGATGGTGCTCGCCTTCGTGCGTCAGCCTCAGTACCGCGCGCGCTTCAAGTTCCATGATGTGGTGCGGCGGGTTGCCGAGGATGATGGGCAGCTCGAAGCGAACATCGACAAAGCGATTGCCGATGCTCTGAATGGCCGTCTGCCGAAGCTGCGCGGGCGGCGCGGCTAGTGGCGTGCCGCGCGCGGACTTGTTGGGACGGCCGGTGCCCATCTTTTTGGGTCCTCCCTGGCCCCCGCCACCCTACACGGGTAATTCAAGCCATGTTTTCTCTCTAGCTGAAATTTGGCTAGGGATGTCCGTCTTTATTGGAGTTGGCTATGGGACTGCGAGTTACCAAAGCCCAGCTGAGTGAGATTGTCGGTCGCGATGAACGTACCCTCAGCCGCTGGCAGAACACCGGTATGCCGGTGCTTGAGACTGGTTTGGGGCGCGGCAATGAAAACGAGTACGACACCCAGGCTGTAATCGAGTGGCTGGTGCAGGTCGCTCAGCAGCGTGGGGCAAAGGAAAGCGTGCGTGATCGGCTCGACCGCATCAAGGGCGACCGCGAAGAATTGGCCTTGGCGAAAGACCTTGAAGAGGTGGTGTTTGCGGCTGACCTGCTCGAGCGCTTCGAAGCGGCAATCACAGCGGCCAAGGTTGAGCTGCTGAACACCTTCCCTGAGAACCTGGCCAGCGTGCTGTCGGCGCGTTACGGCATTGATGTGGATGACCAGCTAATCCGCGAGCCCCTAGAGGCCATCCTGACTGAGCTATCAAACTATGACCCTGATGACGATGACCCGTCAGACGGGGATTCTGACGAACCGGACGATCCGGAGGAAGCTGAGGAATAGTGCCACCAAGGCGCTGCGGCAAGCTTTCCGCAAGTGGGCTCCACCCCCGCGCATGTCGATCATCGAGTGGGCGGCTAAGTACCGCTGGCTTGCTCCCGAAGAGGCAGCGCGGCCCGGCAAGTACCGCTTCGATGTCACTCCGCACCTGACCTGGCCCGGCGGGCCGCTGGAAGCGCTGGATGACCCAAGTGTTGCAGAGGTGGTCTGCCGCAAGTCGGCCCAGGTGGCGTGGACTTCCGGCGTACTGGGTAACGCGTTGTGCAAATGGATCGATATCGACCCCTCGCCAATCCTGATCCTGTTCCCCAAGGCTGAATCGGTAAAGCAGTACGTTGGCGAAAAACTGGAACCGATGATCGAGGCCACGCCTCGGTTGCGCAAGAAGGTCGACCTACGTAGCCGCAAGCTGCAGCAGCGGCAGGACTTCAAGAAATTCCCCGGTGGCTTCCTGAAAATGGTGGGCTCGAACAGCCCGGCCAGTGTGAAGTCCACGCCGGTACCGCGCGTGGCGGTCGAGGAACCAGACGACTGTAACCTCAACCTGCGCGGGCAGGGCGACAGCATCAAGCTGGCCAAAGAGCGGATGAAAACCTTCCGCCGCTCGAAGCTCATCATCGGTGGCACTCCAACCATCAAAGGGCTTTCGGCCATTGATGCAGAGATGGAGCTTTCTGATAAACGCCGTGGCTTGGTGCCTTGCCACGACTGCGGCCAAGAGCACGCGCTGAGCTTCGATAACCTGCACTGCGATGAAGACCCTGAGTATCGTCACGAGGTCTACGGCCATTGCCGGCCTGAGCTGAGCTTCTACACCTGCCCGCATTGCGGGTCGATCTGGGACGACAACCAGAAGAACGCCAACCTCAAGCATGGCCGCTGGGTTGCTACGGCTGAGTTTCGCGGCATTGCTGGCTACGACCTCAACGAGCTCTATGCCACGTTTTGGGGCTCGCGCTTTCAGGTGTTGATGGAGAAAAAACTCCAGGCCGAGCATGCCGCCGAGCGCGGCAACATCGGCCCGATGATTGCCTTCGTCAACAGCTCGAAAGGTACTAGCTATGAGTACCAGAGCGATGCGCCGAAAACGGATGAGTTGGAGCGTCGCGCTGAGGCTTATGGCGAGCTAACTGCGCCCAAGGGTGTGCTGCTGATCACTGCCGGTGTGGACGTTCAAGGTGACCGCCTGGCGGTGGTTATTACTGGCTGGGGACGTGGCGAGGAATCCTGGCGGTTGTACTGGGGCGAGTTACCGGGCAACCCGATTGATCCCAACGACGGTGTCTGGCTGGAGCTCGACAAGCTCTTGGCTACGCCAATTGAGAGTGCGCACGGCTGCCGCCTGGTTGTATCTGCCGCCAGCCTCGATAGCTCGGACGGTAATACCAGCGATGCGGTTTACACCTACGTCCGGGATCGCCAGCGCTACAACATCCTGGCAATCAAGGGTGCGTCGGTTGATAGCCGCGACAAGGAAATCTACTCCAAGCCGCCTCAGTCGCAGGACACCAACCAGAGCAATACCAAGGCCGCCAAGTACGGGCTGCGGGTTCACATCGTCGGCACCCACAAGGCGAAAACCCTGATCGACTCACGGCTGCGCTTGAAGGGCTCAGGCCCTGGCCGCATGCACTGGTACGCCGAGATTCGCCCGGACTACTACGAGCAGCTGACCAACGAAGTGCTGGCTCCGCACCCGCGCATCCCCAGCAAGATGGTTTGGCAGAAGAAGGCCGGCCGGCGCAACGAAGCCTTGGACTGTGAGGTGTATGCCCTGCATGCCGCGCGCAGTTTGAAGACGCACCTGCTGCGAGATCCCGAGTGGGATCAGATCGAACAGCAGCTGCTGCAACCAACCCTGTTCAACAACGACCAACCCGTCTCTGCTGTGCCGCGTCGGGCCACTGCCCGTGGGCGTGGGGTACGCAGTCGCGGCGGCCACTGAGGTAATCCATGACTGAAGCACAACAACGCCTGGTGGAAGTCAGAGCGTCGATCAAGGCCATCCTCGAAAAAGGTCAGCGCGTGCGGCGCGGTGATCGAGAAGTACAGCGGGCCGAGCTGGCTAGCTTGCGTGTTCTGGAGGCGCAAGTGGCCAGAGAGGTTGCTAATGAAAATGCGGCCCTTCGTGGTCGCGGCCGAAGCCGTATTTCCTACCCGAGCATCTGACCATGAGCTTTTTCCGCAAGAAGCCAGAAGAGCTGCTGATGCGCGAAGTCATCAAGCTCGCACAAGCCGCTGCGGGTGAAACCAAGGTAGTTGCCCAAGGCGGCGGCGGTGGGGTTGAAACGCGCTGGCGAGGTGCCTCGCGCATTCTGCGTAGCATGGCCAGTTGGATACCGGGTCTGGGTAGCCCCCGGAAAGACCTCAACACCAACGAGCGCAACATGCTGGTGGCGCGCTCTCGCGATGCCATGCGTAACCACCTCATTGCCCGCGCAGCCATCATGCGCATCCGCACCAACGTGGTTGGTACCGGCCTGGTGTGCCGCGCCCAGGTTGATTACGAAGTGCTGGGCATTGATGAAGCTCGCGCCGAGCAACTCAATGCGCAGCTTGACCGGCTCTGGTCGCTGTATGCCGACGATGCCCGCGAGTGCGATGCCGAGGCGACCCTCAACCATTACCAGCTGCAGGCCTTGGTGCTTGTTTCAGCCATGGTGGGTGGCGACGTTTTCATTGCTACCCCAGATGAAGAGCGCCCTGGTTGTATTTTCAGCACCCGCCTGCAGTTGATCGAAACAGACCGCGTATGCAACCCGGCCAACGGCCTCGACAACGCGCGCCTGGTTGAAGGTGTTGAGTTCAATGAACTTGGCGCGCCCATTCGCTACCACGTGTGCAGCGGCTACCCGAATGAGCTAGAGCGCGGCGTCACAATAAAGTGGGAGTCGCTGCAAGTGTTTGGCCCCGTCACCGGACGCCGCCGCGTAATGCATGTGATGGCCGACAAAGAGCGGCCAGGGCAGAAGCGTGGCGCGCCTTACTTGGCTCCAGTGCTTGAGCCGCTGCAGAAGCTGGAGCGCTACAGCAGTGCAGAACTAATGGCCGCTGTGATTTCGGCCATGTTTACGGTTTTCATTGAGAAGAGCGAAGGCTTCGATGACGGGAAGATGACCCTCGCCGCGCTGGCCCAAGGTGGTGATGGATACAGTACCGATGACGCCTCTGGCAGCGACGATATCCAGCTGGGCGAGGGTGCCATTGTCGACCTGGGCAAAGGCGAAAAAGCCAACATTGCCAACCCGGCGCGGCCCAATGCGCAGTTCGATCCCTTCTTCGTATCGGTGGTCAAGCAGATCGGCGCAGCCTTGGAGGTTCCCTTCGAGGAACTGCTGCTGCATTACAACACCAGTTACAGCGCCGCGCGTGCCGCCATGCTGCAAGCCTGGCGGTTTTACAGCCTGCGCCGCTGGTGGCTGACCTGCGACTTCTGCCAGCCCAGCCGTGAGCTGATCATTGATGAAGCCGTTGCCCGTGGCTTGATTGACCTACCCGGTTACTCAGACCCCGCCAAGCGCAAGGCCTACTGCATGGCCCTTTGGATTGGCCCAGCGCGCGGTGCCATCGACGAACTGAAAGAAGCCAACGCCGCTGGCAAACGGATCGATATCGGCATCAGCAACGAAACACTCGAAACCGCCGCAATGACCGGCGAGCCCTGGCAGCAGGTGTATCGCCAGCGTGTGCGCGAGGTCACGCAGCGCCGCAATGACGGCCTCTACACACTGCCCAAAGGCGCAACGCCAGAAGCTGAGCCAGCGAAACCCGAAGAGGAATAACCCATGTCACGTGCATTCGAGCTGGCCGCGTCGCGGCCCTGGCTGATGCTTCCTGACGCCCTTGATTCACTGATGGCGATTGCTGATCGTCAGGGTGATCCCGAGGCGTTGGAGGCCCGGCTAGGCCGCCCACTGGAAAACACTCGCGTAGTGACCATGCGTGATGGCATCGCCGTCATTCCGGTGACCGGCCCCATCATGCGTTACGCGAATATGTTCACGCGGATCAGCGGGGCGACTAGCACCCAGGAGCTAGCTACAGACCTACAGACTGCTCTGGATGACCCCAAGGTCAAAGGCATCATCCTCAATGTCGACAGCCCGGGCGGCGAAGCCAACGGCATCAATGAGCTGGGCGATATGGTTTATGCCGCCCGGGGCAAGAAGCCGATCAAGGCCTACGGCGGCGGCACAGTCGCCAGCGCCTCCTACTGGATCGGCAGTTCTGCCGATGAGCTGGTCATTGATGACACCGCCCTGCTGGGCAGTATCGGTGTTGTCGTTGAGGTGGCACTGCGCGAGGCCCGCGAAGGGGAGAAGCGCTACACCATCACCAGCAGCAATGCCCCCAACAAACGGCCCAACCTCGAAACAGAAGAAGGCCGCGCCGAACTCTCCAAAACCATCGATGCCTTGAGCGAAGTCTTTGTCGCCAAGGTCGCCCGCAACTTGGGCGTTACCGCAGATCAAGTGCCAGCCATGGGCGACCACGGCGGCTTGAAAGTAGGTGCAGCAGCCGTTGCATCTGGCCTGGCGCACCGGCTTGGTTCGCTTGAGTCGCTCATCACCGAAATGGCCAAAGAGGCCGCAACCCCGAGGAAACTCAGCATGACCATCGTGAAAACCACGGCGGAGCTGCACGCGGCCATCGCGGCAGGCACTGACCCGCAAACCATCCAAATCGCCGCCGTCGAGCAGGTAGATATCGCCGCCATCAAAACTGCCGCCGCTGCAGAGGCTGTTACCGCTGAGCGCGCCCGTATCAAGGGCATCAACGAACTGGCTGCTAAGGGCTTCGAGAAGGAAATCGAAGCGGCCATTGATGGCGGTGCCAGCGTTGAGGCCACCGCCCTGACCCTGTTCAAAGCCTCGCAGGAACGCGGCATCAGCCTGGCCGGTATCAAGGTCGATAGCCAGGGCACCAGTACTACCACTCCAGCGGCCAAGACTGATGCCGAAGCTGCTGCCCAAAAATCTGCTGTCAGCGCCATCGTCGCTGGCGCCAATAGCCGCTGATAGGAGGCCGTCATGCCTAACCCAGATCGCGTTTCGTATACCCCCGAGCAACTCTCCGCTGGCGACTTCCCGATTGTGAAGGCAGGCGGCGTTATCGCTGCCGGGCAGGTACTTGCCGCCGGCGCTGTGCTTGGCCAAATCACTGCCGGTGGTCAGTACAAGCTGTCTGCCAGCGCCGCCAGTGACGGCTCGCAAACGCCAACCGTGGTGCTGGATGAAGCCATCGACACAACAGCCGGTGCCGCACCTGGCGTGCTGCGCCTTACCGGCGAAGTACTCGGTACCGCACTCACTCTTGGCGCTGGCCACACCCTGGCGGGTGTTAAAGCTGCGCTGCGCCCCCTTTCCCTGTTCGTCCGCTAATCGGAGCCGCACCACATGAATATTTTTGATACTCAAACCATGCTCGCTGCGGTTGAGCAGATGAAGCCAGCGCGCCGCTTCCTGATGAATACCTTCTTCAACGGCGGGTCACCTGCGACCTTTCCTACCAAGGCCGTGCAAATCGATATCGTTAAGGGCCAACGCAAAATGGCCCCGTTTGTTCACCCGCGCCTGCCCGGCAGCATGAGCAGCCGTGAAGGTTTCCGCTCGGACACCTACACACCGCCCTATGTGCAGCCAAAGCTGGAAACCACCGCTGAGCTCATTCTCAAGCGCGCCGCTGGTGACAACCCCTACGCCACCCGCACCCCGCTGGAGCGTGCCGGCAACCAGCTTGGCAAGGATATGGCCGAACTGGATAGCGACATCACTCGCCGTGAAGAGTGGATGTGCGCCCAGGCACTGACCACCGGCCAGATCCGCGTGGTGGGTGAGGGCGTTGATGACACCATCGACTTCCTCATGCCGGCCGATCACAAGATCGTCCTGTCCACCAACAAGTGGGGCACGGCGGATGGTGACCCGCTGGGCAACATGCGCACCTGGAAGCGCAAGATCGCCAAGGACTCTGGCCGCACGGCCAACACCGTGGTGCTGAGTGGTGAAGCGTTGGATGCCTTCTACAGCAGCCCGAAAATGCTCGAGCAGCTCAACACCCGCCGCGTTGACATGGGCATCATCAAGCCCCAAGAACTGCCGGATGGCGTCACCTACATCGGTTACCTGAACGATCCGGGCGTTGACATCTACGCCTACGACGAATGGTTCCTCGATGCTGCCGGTGCTGAGCAGCCAATGATCCCGTCCGGCGGCCTGATCATGGGTGCCACCAACACACGCAATGCCATGCTCTATGGTGCTATTCAGGATCTGGATGCCATCGAAAGTGGCCTGGTTGAAGCGGCACGCTTCCCCAAATCTTGGGTCACCCCAGAGCCGAGTGCGCGCTGGCTGAAGATGATCAGCGCACCACTGGCGGGCCTGCTTGAGCCGGATGCGTTCGCCTACGCCAAGGTGGTGTGACATGGCCAAGAAAATCCGCACCTACGTGGTGGCTGATGGCTGCATTCAGGAAGGCAGCGAGGTTTTCGTCAAAGGTGAGCTTTACACCCCGCCAACCGCAGCTCTTGAAAAAGAGCTGCTTGAAGCCGGTTTGATCGCCCTGCCTGCCGAGCAAGAAGCTGCAGGGCTCGCCCAGGCGGAAGCCGATGCCAAGGCACAAGCCGAAGTCGCTGCCAAAGCACAGGCCGAAGCTGATGCCAAAGCGCAGGCGGAAGCCGATGCCAAGGCACAAGCCGAAGCTGATGCCAAAGCACAAGCGGATCTGCTCAACCAAGGTCAGTAGCCATGGGCTTTGATGAGCTGACGGAAGACATGGACGACATGATTATGTCGTCACTCAACGATGGCATTGCCGATTACCTCAACGCCTCCGGTGCTGTATTGGCCGGGGGTATTGAGGTGATCCTCGACAAGGATGTCGAGCGCGTGGACATCGTCAGCGGCATGGTGGACCGGTCTGTGACCATCACGGTTCGTCGCCACCTGCTTCAGCCGCTGGATCGTCAGGGGGCGTTTCGCCTCTATCCGGTGGAGTGGGGTGCTGACGGTAAGACCTGGCACATCGACGGCATTGCCGAAGATGACGGCCACCTGATCACCTTCTATGTGAAGCCCTGACCATGCCTATCGATATGCAATCCGCCATCGTTGCGGAGCTGATCGCGCGCCTGGCTGCCGTGGATTCATTCGGCGGCATGGTGTTCGAGGACAGCGTGCTGCGCGTCATCGACTCCGCTGATGACACCTTGCCGGATGACTTTATCGTCATCCAGCCAGGTACCACTGAGGAGGTGGAGCGTCCAACGCCTGGCAGTGTTCGCGAGCGTGTGGTTTTGAACATCACGTGCATTACCAAGCGCCGCGACTTTGCTGCGCACCTGCGTGCAGCGCGGCTGGGCATCAAGGTCGCGCTGCCCGGTACCAAGGCAGGGCTTGCCATACAGGGCGTCCAGCTCGCTGCTTTTCAAACTGAAACCCCTATGCCACCCGGCCAAGGCCGGACATGGGCTTGTCACGTGCTGCCTGTGCAGATCACCTACGTGCAATCCCTCAAGTGAGGACACCGCAATGCCCAAGATCACTATCACTGAGCCATTCAACTTCGCCTCGGGCGGGGTCGTGACTCACTACCCCAAAGGCCCTGATCAGGATGTGCCTCAAGCTGTTGTTGAGCATGCCCAGAAGCACGGCTACACCCCGAAACCCAAAGCCAAAGCTGATGCGCCTGCCGCCCCGGCTGAAGCTGGCAAGTAACCCGCCCAGCCAGGAGAGCTCAAATGCCTCAAATCGACCGCTCGTTTATTGGCGAGGGCATCCCCTATGCCCGCGCCTATCAGTCTCAGGATGCTTTTCTTGATCTTGGTAACTGCGACGTTTTCAACATTAGCTTCACCAGTGACCGCAAAACGCTGCGCAACTTCCGTGGCGGTGGTGGCAACCGCAACGTGCGTGAGCAAGTCACCGATGTGGCGTCCACCATTGGCCTGTATGACCTGACAGCGACCAACCTGGCGCGCGTCACGCGCTCCACAGTCGTTCCGGTTGCAGCAGGTGTGATCACTGCTGAGCCGCGCACCTGTGAGGGTATTGAAGGCGAGCTGATTCCCTTCAAACACCTGCCTGACCTGACAGCGCCCATCACAGTAGTCACTGCCGCAGATGGGCCTTTGGTTGCCGGTACCGACTACCTGGTTACGCCGCATGGCATTTTGGTGACCGGCAGCGGTGCGATCACTTCTGCCGGTATCAAGGCCACCTATACCAAACTCAAGTCGAGCGCTGTGCAGATGCTCAATGGCAGTCAGGTGGAGCTGGAAATCTACATTGCCGGCCTGAACGATGCGCAGAGCGGCGAGCCCTACAGCTTGCACCTGCGCCGCGTGAAATTCGGCATGCTGTCGGAGCTTCCGGTATTCGGGCAGGAATACTTGAAGCTGGAAGGCCCGGCCGAGCTGCTGGCTGATCCGCTGGTGCTGAGCAACGACATCTCCAAGTTCTGCGAGATGAACATCGTCGACAAAGCGGCTTAAGACGGTGGGCCAGGGATGGCCCTATTCCGCGCTTGGGGGCAGCACGCTTTCCCGATAGATGCGCAGCGTACCTTGCCGCATCCGTGTGAACACCGCAGCTTCCAAGCCACTCGATATCGCATGCTTATGGAAGTGCTCATCTGCCACGAATATACAGTCGGTGTACCACCCCATATCACTCGGAGTTCCGCCGAGTGCGTCGACCTGTGCATAGCACTCGCGGCGGGAGCGATCTTTGAATGGGCCGGTGAAATCGCAGAGTTTTCCAGCAACATTAAAGCCCGCAGGAGGTGTATCGAAAAGCTGCGGGTAAATGTCACCGAAAGTTGGAAGGTCAGATTTCACTAGGTCTTGAAGCGGGAAGCCGTCATATCGTTCAGCGAACAGCGTGGTGAGAAGTATCAGCAGGTCGCGCTCCGCGACTGGCTCCCAGCAACCACTGTCAGTCGCCTGGTGTAGCGCAGCCCGAAGCATGTTGTAGGGAAAGAAGTCCAGGTACGGATATGCCGAAAGAAGAAGCTCGAAATTGGCTGCTCTCGACTGGGTGATAGCGCCGTCCGCTACCGCCAGTTGTGCGGCTTCTTTTATAGGTGTGTAGAAGTCCGGCAACTCTTCTCGATATCGCGCTCGAACTGCAGCTTTGATCCTGGCTTTGTCAGGCTTGGCAGATGGCATGGCCTCTCCTTGGCAATAGGCTTACTTTTTCTTGGCGGCTGCTAGGTGTTTCACCTGTTCCAGAACGATCTCCAGGTTCATTTGGAACTCCTCCAGCGCCGGCAAGGGCCCCTGTGTTGCTGGTTCTACAGCTCGGATGATCCGATGAATTTCCGGAGCGAAGCTTTCTTCCAAGCGTGCAGTGATTTCCGCGTTTAGGGAGCGGTGATTGGCCTTGGCTGCCGCCTCAACCCTTTCGCGAAGTGAGGGCTGCATGCGTAGGCCGAATGGGTTGATGTTGCGAATCAGGTCTTCATCTTTCATAGCTACGCACTGTAGCTATATTTGTCGTTGACAAGTAGACACATCGTGTTATGGTTTCATTGTGAAGCTATTAAGGAGGATGCATGAAAACACGTGACATAACCCCGTTTGGGCTGCGCATGGAACCATCTCTAAAGGAGCGATTGGCGAGTGAGGCGGTAAGGCAGGAAAGAAGCCTGAACTGGCTGATTTGCAAGCTGCTCAAGGAGGCCATAGAGACCAATGAACAAACTAAGCAGGCATAAAAAAGCCCCAGTCGCGCGAACGGCCAGGGCTTTGGGTAACGTCGAAACCAGAGAGGGAAACAACGTCATGAGTAATGCTACCGCAATTCCGAAAGAAAACAATGTTCAGCTCGGCACTGTCGAATTTCTCGGCAAGCCGCTGACCGTCATGACCACTGATTCCCAACTGCTGGTCGCAATGCGGCCGATCTGCGAAGGTGTCGGACTGGACTGGAAGTCTCAGTATGAGCGCATTAAGCGTGATGAAGTGCTTTCGACCTCCATGGTTGTCATGACCACGCAGATGCCGGGCGATGATCAGAAGCGCCAGATTACTTGCCTTCCGCTCAATCTGCTCAACGGCTGGCTGTTCGGTGTCGACTCCAAGCGCTGCAAGCCCTTCGTTCGTCAGGCGCTGGTTCGCTACAAGTTCGAGTGCTATGACGCCCTGGCGGCGTACTGGCAGCAGCGCAGCGCGAAAGCGTTGCCGGAGCCGAAGGCGCTGCCGGTCACGGATCAGCTCAACCGCTTTGACCATTCTTTCCAGGGCCGCCGTGTTGAGTTCCTTGTAGGTGGTGGCCAGGTATGGTGCAAGGCCAGCGCCATCTGCACCGCCCTTGGCTTGGGTAGCTCTGACCGCATCACGCGCGGGCTGCCGGATGGCAACAAACTTGCGCGGTTACGCGGCCGGCAGCGGCACATCTATATAGATGCAGCGGCGGCGCAGCGGGCTGGCGACTATGTGCGCGATGCCGACAAAGCCAAAGCTTGGGCGGATTGGATATCAAGGGTGCTGGGCGATCTTGTCCGGGCACCGCTCGATGCCGGCTCTGCGTGCTTGGATGAGCGCACCCAGGCTTGCCTGTATGCGCTGTGTGAAGCAGGTGATCGCTTAGTGCGCGCGCACCACGAACTGGCCCCGGTGCATCAGGCGATGCGCAGCAACGCTCTCATTGGCGTTGGTGCCGCGCTGGAAGCCCTGCAGGTTGGGGCGCGACATCTGCGCGCGGAGCACGGCGAGGGCATGCTGGCAGCGGCGCAGCGCAGTGGGCTGGTGGATGCGGCGTCACCCAACTTACTTGGCGTGCAACTCAGTGCGGCCCTAGGCCGGCCAGCGTTGGTGGGTGATTTGCAGCCGCTGCCGGAAACGCGACCGCTACAAGGCGAGTTAATTGCAGACGAAGAGCTGACACCAGTGCAGCGGCTTGGCATGAATGCGCTTTTGGATACCCGCTTAATTGTGGCCTTCGACCATGCGGGACAGCTTCAAATCAGGCCGGTGACGCCCGATGCTGTTGTGGTGCCGCTCAATAAGCTGCCCGCCATAGTGGCCGATCCGTTCGCGTTACCTGCCGGCCAGTTACCTGACCTGCTGGAGGCGGTAACGGCGCGAATGAAGGCGCTCGTTTCAGCTGCTTGAGATATTCAAACCTTCTCCCAGCCCGCTCCGGCGGGTTTTTTATGGGTATTCGGGAAAGGGTGTTGTTATGCCCTTTCTGAATACCCCTAGGTGATGTGGTTGGTTGTGTTGTTAGCCTTCCTCTTGGAAAGCTCCCGTTCC
>LNDO01000004.1 GCA_001465025.1 Pseudomonas sp. Ga0074129 | reverse complement strand
CGAAGATCAATTTACGCCCACGCAAACGCCTGGGCTGGAAGACACCGTACGAAGTGTATGCAGGGGTGAGCGTTGCACTTATGGGTTGAATTCAGGATCGCTATTCTGGGTTCCGCCGCCGCTGATAGCGCGGGCTGCGCCGCTGGTAATGCTGAGGTCTTCGCTATCGGATGAGTCGCGCTGGCTTACTTGTTTGAGCTGGCCGGCATCGAAGGTCAGGCCGGCAATCTCCAGCGAATTCAGGTGCCCGCCTTGAAAGGTCTGTGGCAGCAGGCGCGAATCGTTTGCTTGGACGGTTGGCAGTCGAGGTTGCAGCGTGCCCAGTTTCAGCACGCTGTTTGAAGCGCGCAGCTTCGCGGTTAAGCCCATCTCACCATATTCATCCTGCGCTGCACGAGGTGCTTCTTTGTTGCGTTTTAGAAGGCCCGTGCCTGAACGATCAGCGCT
>LNDO01000003.1 GCA_001465025.1 Pseudomonas sp. Ga0074129 | reverse complement strand
AAGCCCTGGGCCCATTCCTCCTGCTTTGACTGGCTAGCTGAGTCTTGGCGGAAATCACGATTGAAATAGAAGTTGCGCGCTTCCAGACCAGCTTTGCTATCTGCCAAAAAATCAGCTGCCGCTGGTTGACTGAGACCGAGTCCTCCAGCGCTCAGCAGGAGCCCGCACGTGACTCGGTTAAGCCATTGAGAGTTGGGGGTAGCAATGAGCATGTAATTATCCTCGTCGAAAACATGTGTGGTAGACGTGGGGCAGGCTCGGGTAGGCGTATTACACTTGCACATACTTTCGATGACATTTTTATTTCAATGATCGAGAGGGCGAATGAAAGCCTTACAGGGCGAGGGTTTCAATGCAGGAGTGGAAACTTTTGTTTGTTTCAGCGAGATGACTATTTGGTGAATTAGCTGCTTGTGGACTACTCAGGGCTACTGAGTGAACCAGTTGTGGCGATCTTCAAAGGCTTTGTAGATGAGCGATACCAGTGTCTGCACTTCTGATTGCTCTGCTGCCAGCGGGGACGTTGAAATCCAGACCACCCGTTCCAAGGCAGTCTCGAATAACTCGTCAAGGGGCAGCAGGTTACGGTCTACATGGGAGATGTAGCCAGGTAGCAGGCCAATGCAGGAGGAGTTACGCAGCAAGTCAACGACCCACTCTTGTGAATGCACTTGAATGACCGCGCTTTGGCGCTGACGGATCAGCTGATTCCATGGTTCGAAACTGTCAACCGTTGTGTTTCCCGCGAGCTGAACCAGCATGAAATCCTTGAGGTCGGCTACAGAACTCGGTAGGCGTTTACCCGCATAACGTTTGGCCATATGGGCACGATAGGGAATTCGTGCAAGCATCAATGGTGTTGTCATTGCAAAGCTTGGAGTCGGTCTTGGCGTGCCGGGATCGGTGATCCAAATCATGACCTCTGCCAGCCTCTCGGGCTCGCCCTCCTGTGGGATGATTTCTAGTCTCACGGCCGCGTCATTACGCAGCCAGGAGATCAAATCACGGGCCAGCAGGTCGGTGAGCAGTGCCGTCGGCACCGCAAGACGTACCAGAGCTCGCTGGACACTGACGTCCTCTGGATGCAGGTCACCAGAATTTCTGGATCAGTAGTTGTTGTAATTCACGTCCTGTTGCGCTCAGGCTGAGCTCGCGTCCTTTATAAAGGAATAGCGGGGTACCTACAGTTGCCTCCAGCTTCCTGAGTTTTTTGCGCATCGGCACGATATGTAAGTTTAGGCTGCGTGCAGCCTGCCTAAAGCAGGCGCAGCGCGCGCTGGTCAAGAAAATCTGTGCTAGTTGGTGGTCGATGGTGAGAGGGTCGAACATGGGGGGCGATCAAAGCTCGTGCCAAGCAAAATGCATGTACTTTGAGCTTAACGAGACGAACCTAACGCCAGGATCGCAGCAGGATTACTTATTTGTAATCTGATGGAGGGAGGAGCTTTATGTTTGGAATTGAACTTCCGGCAGTATCACTTTATCAGCGCGGGCGGTTCTCAGCGCGGCACTCGACTACTAGTTCCGCGCTGAGGTTTGATGATTACAACAGCGGAAGTGTGTAGCTGACGATCAGGCGGTTCTCGTCAACATCGTTGCCGAAATTGGTTGAACGTAGTGTGGCGTTGCGCCATTTCACACCCAGGTTTTTCAGCGCACCGTCCTGGAAGACATATGCGATGTCAGTATTGAGCTCCCATTCAGGTAACGGGTCATGAACGTCAAGCCAGGGATGCCAACGCTGGCAAAGTTGAAGTCATAGCGGGCCTGCCATGAGGTTTCGTCTTTGTTGGCGAAGTCGCCGATCTGCACATAGTTGACCAGGAACGGATCGGTGCCGTTGATGTAGGCGTAGCCGGTGTCTCCGCTCATGCTCTGGTAGCCAACACCGAGGGCGTGGCCACCAAAGGCGTAGGTAAACATTGCTCCGAATGCCTTGTTGTCGACGTTGCTGTTGCCTTCATCGGTGGAGCGGGCGTAGCGAAGATCAGTTTTTAGCGACTGCTTGTCACCTAGCGGCAAGGTATGCAGGACAGTGAAAATATGCTGTTTGTAGAAGTCGTCCAGGTTGCCGTAGTTGTAGCCAGTGGTCAGGTTGCTGTTCCATTTGTAGGTCGCCCCGGCGAAGTTGAACTCATCGCTGGTCTGGAGTCCGCCGCCACTGATAGCACGGGCAGAGCCGCTGGTAATGCTGAGGTCTTCGCTATCAGAGGAGTCGCGCTGGCTTACTTGCTTGAGTTGGCCTGCATCGAAGGTCAGTCCATCAATTTCCAGCGAGTTGAGATGCCCACCCTGAAAGGTTTGTGGCAGCAGGCGCGAATCGTTTGCTTGAATGGTTGGCAGCTTGGGTTGCAGCGTGCCCAATTTCAGCACGCTGTTGGAGGCACGTAGCTTCGCGGTTAAGCCCATCTCACCATATTCATCCTGCGCTGCACGAGGTGCTTCTTTGTTGCGTTTTAGAAGGCCCGTGCCTGAACGATCAGCGCT
>LNDO01000002.1 GCA_001465025.1 Pseudomonas sp. Ga0074129 | reverse complement strand
AAGCCCTGGGCCCATTCCTCCTGCTTTGACTGGCTAGCTGAGTCTTGGCGGAAATCACGATTGAAATAGAAGTTGCGCGCTTCCAGACCAGCTTTGCTGTCCGCCAAGAAGTCAGCGGCCGCAGGCTGGCTGAGACTGAGTACCCCAGTACTCACCGCGACTGCCAAGAGGGTCTTCTTCATTGTTGTTTCTCCATGATCAGGGGGTTGGCATATCGGGGAGTCGTCGCTGCATGCCGTGCTCTCCGAATAGGGGGGCAGGTTCCTCTGCGCCAATGCTCAGCTGGGGGCTAGGCCAGTTCGCGCGCAATAACTAGGTCGAGGAACCATTACGGACTTTGGGGAAGATCAAGCGGAATACGGTAAAGCTGCCTGGCAGGCTGCTGACCTCGACCGTGCCCTGGTGCAGGCTCATGATCGAGCGAACAATTGCCAGGCCCAGCCCTGTACCCCCTTCGGCACGAGAACGGCTGGTATCGACGCGGTAGAAGCGCTCAAACAAATGGGGGATGTGCTGTGCTGGGATGCCAATACCAGGGTTTCCGACCGAGAACGATACGGTTTCGCTGTGCTTCTCGATCAGCAGCGAGATGTTTGCGCCGATAGGGCTATGCCGAATCGCATTGGACAAAAGGTTTGAAATGGCGCGCTGCACCATCAGCCGATCACCGAAGGTTCGGCCTGCTCCGGAAATACTCAGGCTTATCTGCTTCTCTTCAGCGGAGATGCTGAACAGATCCACTACGCGTCTTGCTTCGTCTTCCAAAGAAATCTTCTCGAAGGGCACTAGCGACGCTGGGTGGCTGACTTGAGCGAGAAACAACATGTCGGACACGATCCGGGCGACGCGCTCAAGCTCCTCTGTACAGCACTCCAGTACGGCTTTGTATTCCTCTGGCGGACGCTCTCTGGAGAGGGTTACCTGGGCTTTGCCCATCAGGTTGGTGATGGGCGAACGCAACTCATGGGCTAGGTCATCAGAGAATTGCGATAGCTGCTGAACGCCGCCATCAAGTCGATGCAGCATGAAGTTGATGCCGTGGGCCAGCGCGCTGAGCTCTTGTGGAAGTTTGTCGACGGAAATCCGATGGGTCAGGTCCTGCGTGGAGATCAGCGAGGCAACTTGACGAAATTGCCGGAGAGGAGAGAGGCCTCGCTGCACGATCCACCATGCGCCCATGCCAATCAGCGCGAGCAGAAGAGGGAGTGCGATCAGTGTTGATTTGAGGTAGGCGCTGAGCAGCGCTTCGTCGGCAGATCGATCAATTGAGAGCAGGACTCTGACGTGGTCGCCATCGTTGAGCAGCATCACTTTGGATGCGGTCAGGAAGTTGTTTCCCTCAGTATCCGACCAGCTTTGGTAACTAGGGGTATCGCCTGCCGGTATGTTGGCAAGAATGGGCTCCCTGGATTTCTCACCCAGATTCAGGGGTAATTTTGTGCCTGACTTTTTCCCGTAGATCGTCAGGTGCAGGTTGTCATGTCCCATGACCAGATCCAACAGTGCGTGAGGCTGCTGGGAAATTGCATGGGCGCTCATGTCTTCAGCGAGACTGTGCTGAATCTGCTCCAGTTTGCCGTCAAGACTCTTCTTGGCCAAAGAGTCCAACTCATGAGTCAGTGCGAAGTAGGCGAGTGCCGCTAGCAGAACAACCAGTGCCGCCCCCATCACGCTGACCGACAGGCCAAGGCGCATGGATAGACTGGCCGGCCTCATGCTCGCTCCTCAAGCACGTACCCAACACCCCTAAGGGTGTGGATCAGTTTGTTATCGAACGGGTCATCAATTTTGGCGCGCAGCCTGCGGATGGAGACTTCGACGACGTTGGTATCGCAGTCAAAATTCATATCCCAGACCAGCGAAATGATCTGGGTGCGCGATAGCACTTCCCCAGAGCGGCGCATCAGTAGGTGCAGCAACGCAAACTCTTTGGTGGTCAGATCGATACGCTGCTCGCCACGGAACGCGCGGTGCCTAGCCGGATCAAGTTCAAGGTCGGCTACCCGCAGCACTTCCGGTACCGGAATTTGTTCGCTTCGCCGTAGCAACGTACGAATTCGCGCAAGTAATTCAGGGAACTCAAACGGTTTGACTAAATAATCATCCGCGCCCAAATCCAGGCCTTTAATTTTATCCACTAAGCGGCCGCGCGCGGTCAGCATTATTACGCGAGTACTGCTGTTGCTGCGTATATGCTCAAGCACACCCCAGCCATCAATTTCTGGAAGGTTTACATCAAGCACTACCAAATCGTAAGCGTGTTGCCTAACAAGATGGAGGCCGTCAACTCCCGTGGCAGCCTTATCAACTACATAGCCACTTTCGCTTAAGCCTTGGTGTAAGTACTCAGCAGTCTTGGGCTCGTCCTCGACAATAAGGATTCGCATAAATATTCACCTTAAAATGTGCGGCCAGTATTTTTTAGGGATGCTCTGAAGTAGCCCTGTATTTCCGGCCGACTTCAGCTCTTGCCGATTTTAAAAGCGGCGATTCGACCAAAACCGATCAAGTCATCCGTT
>LNDO01000001.1 GCA_001465025.1 Pseudomonas sp. Ga0074129 | reverse complement strand
GATGCTCTATCGAATAACGCGCCACACGGCTCTCACTTCCGCCCACCGACCAAGACTCATCGAATCAACTCACACGACAACTATCCTGACGCGGCGGGAACCTGGAAAACAGGGGTAGTCCGCCCCCCACTCTTAATACGATGTCAGGCAAAAACTGTCTGGCTACATCTCGTTTTAGGAGCACGCATATGGGTGATTGGAAGGCATGTGTCGGAAAGATGAGCGACCGCGAAATAGCGCGACGCTTTGGCATTGGAGCGAGCAGCGTCGGGCGTTACCGCTACTCGCTTGGCATTCCTGAGTTTCACCCAGAAGACAGTGAGTTACCGGCTGAGTTGATTGAACAACTTGCTACAAGAACGAACTATCAACTGGCACAAGAATTCGGGGTTTCAATCAAGCACATCAAACGAAAGCGAGTTGAATTGAGAGTCCAGGAACCCAAGACTGTCAGGGAGCGCTTTAAACCCCTTGAGGACATCTGGACCAATGAAGCTATTGCTATGCTGGGGCAGATGCCAGATACGGAGGTCGCGGATCGTTTGGATATCAGCAATTTTCCAGTCAAAAAGAAACGTCACGAACTTGGAATACAGGCATACAAACGTCCGGTACCAGAAATAACACCTGAGATTGCATCTGCGTTTGGCGTCGTCTCCGACGCCGAGCTCGCCGGCCAGCTGGGTGTATCTGTGAGTTACATCCGCAGAGCGCGGACCAAGGCGAACCAGCAGTAATTGGCCGAGCTGTACCATCAAGCAAAATATCGGTGAACGTATACAAGCCGTCATCGCTGAAGGTGAGCTTGCGGACGCGGCAGTAGTAAACCAGAAGTTTACTACTGCCGCCGATAGCAAAGATTTGGCCTTGAGGACATATCGTGCCATGCACTTTTGAAAAAGTGGCCCTCAATCTAGTTTCTATTGCGGACCGTTGCAGCCGCAGTAGTGAGTGTTCGAAGGCCCTCAGCTGATGATTGGGTCAATGCTGAGTCAGGCTAATACGCTAACGCCACGCCATCACGCGGCCCGCATCCAAACGCAGGTGTATGCCGGGAACACTAAAGCGGTGCCCACTGGGCAGGTAGGCGGCATCTTCAAAGGGAAGCAGGCAGGTCGCCTCCATGTCGCGCTCAGTGCTTTCATATTAGGGCAGCCCACACACTGCACAACTCGCTTTTGCCGCGCCACTTTACAAAGCAGATGCAGCCTTACATGCCGAATACTTAGAGGAATTTCAGCCCACTTTTAGTGGGCTACATTTGGCCGCATTGAGGCTGTCGCATCAGGCAGAAGTCGGCGCAAAAGCGGCCTGTAACCTAAGGGGGCGTGTCAGCCAGCAAGAGTAATTGAAAAACCAGGCGTAGTGGCCAGGTTTATTTTAGGCGTTGGACTTGGCAGCTTTACTTTGCTCAAGTTTGGATATAAAGCTCGGATTCTCGAAAAGAGAAGGTCCATTGTGAGCTGCGTCAATAGCAGCATTATCTAGACGTGGTCGCAGTTCGAACTCCCAGTACAAAAGGTTCCAGTAGTGTTCTCCAATGCTTTCAGTGATGCCGCCATTACGGCGTACTTGCTTAGTGAATTGCTCTGACCACTGAAGCATACTGGGCAGGAAGTCCCTCACAATTGCGGTTTCCGGCAATATATAGACTTCAATTCGAGCGCCGTGGAGGCTCCTGGCGTCCATTTCGCACCTCTGTTCTAACTCACCAATCGAATTGTCAGTGAAATAGACACGGAATTTAGGGCGCTCTTTTTCTTTTGAGTGGATTCCCCACGGGGAGAATTCGTTAACGCTGATGGCATCCGCTTCCCAACCCTTACTGCTTGGGGAAACGTAGATCTGACGAGCTAGGCCAAGGCCAACCTCAGCGATTTCATCGCTTGTTAGCAGACGTTGACTGACATTGTGGCGGTCAGAAAGGTCTTTCAGATACGAGACTTTAAGGAAATTACAGTGGCTGGAAAACTCGGCAAGGCCAGCCTTAAATTTGTCGTTCTGCGCACTGCCAGGAGCATCCCCGCGTTCGGTATTAACGCCGGCGTCCTGTAGGGCCTTTAGAGCGCCTTGTATTTTTTCATCTTCAACAACCACCCATTGTGTTTGGCCATCGCGTATCAGCCTGGAGAGAGTGGCGCGGGCTGATTTGCTAGCTTTGATTCCCAAGCAATGCTTCCAAACTTCAATACATTTAACTTCACCTGTATCGGTGATTTGGATGACTATGGACTTAAAGAATTTTATGAGATCTGCTTTAGCCTCTCCGAAATGGCTCAAACCAACAACCGCCAAAAACAATCCGAGTATTTCAGCTAGGTAGTCCCTTTCAGGGTGAAGAATTAGTTCAATGCCTTTGAAGCACAGCCAAGCAAGCGCTGCGAGGACCGTGAATATAGGAATAAGTCGAGGTGTTAGAGACGAATTCATTAGCTGGAATTCCTTGTCGGGAATGAATCTTGGTTTGGGAGTGAATGGTGACCCCGTTTGAGGTGCACTTAAGGCGAATTCTTGGCGATGTAGTCAGTCAACTTGGGATTCCTGAGGCACATGTGAGCCTATGTCTGTAACCACCAGATTTGAGGACTTTCGCATGATCTGCGCACGCTACCAGACCCGACCGAGTCACGGCAGTAAAAATCCTTGGGTCGTCGAAGACACCTCATTCGGCTATGCCGCAAGGGTAACTGGACATCATGGTTTTAAGCGCAAGGCTGAGTTTGTGTTGCGTCAGAATTTCAGGGTGCTCATCACCATACTTAACAGTCATGCGAGCTAAATGCCCGGCACTGACCTCTCTGGGTATGCAGGCTCTTCCTGTGACGGCCTGAATTCATAGAATAAGTGCAACGCTTGAAACGATAGGCAGAGGGCCAGCCACCGGTAGAATCCAGGCTCTCACACCAAAGGATTCAAGCGCA